>NZ_JBHTDL010000006.1:0-621210 GCF_042675075.1 Nocardia sp. GCM10030253
AAATAATTGGCACTGACATTCATCGACACACTATTGAGTTCTCAAAGAACACACGCACACAGTTGATCCCCAGATTCTCTCGGGGGCTTCTCTGAGGCAACTTTTCCAGCCTAGCCAATCATCCGGTCAGAGTCAAGTCCGCTCGTTCGATCGGTGGTACTGGTGGCCAGGCGCTCCTCGTACGACCTCGTTTCCCAGGCTCTCCGCTCAGCGTTTCCGCTGGGCTTCTCGGCTCCGGGTCGGTGTCCGTGTCGCTCTGACTTGGACAAAGTTACGCGGCGGGAAACGCTACGTCAAATCGCCAAGACACGGAGGGGTTTTCCCAGGTCAGAGCCACTGCACCGACCCGGGAAACCCGCTTGAATTACACGGATGTGACTCAAGCCACCAAGATCTTTAAGCGCCGGCCCGCAGGACACCGGCGAAGTTGCGCTTACCCCTGCGCAGCACCAACCACCGTCCGTGCAGGTAATCGCTGTCGGAGGGGGTCCAGTCCAGATCCGAAACGCGCTCGTTGTTCACCGAAGCACCGCCTTCGTTCACCGCGCGGCGGGCCGCGCCACGGCTATCACTCAGTCCGGAAGCCACAAGGAGATCGACAATCGTGCTCGGCTCCCCCGCCACAACCTCGGCAACCGTGCCATCGACGGCGGCTTCCCGCAGAGCGGAGGCCAGCGTCGGCTCGTCCAGCTCACGCAGGTCCGCTCGACCGAACAGAGCCTGGCTCGCCAGCTGCACCGCGCGGGTGTTCGCTTCCCCGTGCACCAGGGTCGTCATCTCCTCGGCGAGCTTGCGCTGCGCCTCCCTGGCATGCGGGCGCTCCGTCGTCGCCGTCTCCAGTTCGGCAAGCTCCTCCTTGGACAGGAAGGTGAACCAGCGCAGGTAGCGGACGACATCGGCGTCGGCCGTATTCACGAAGTACTGGTACCAGGCGTAGGGGCTGGTCATCTCCGGGTCGAGCCACAGGCTGCCGCCGCCGGTCGACTTACCGAACTTCTTGCCGTCGGCCGAGGTCACCAGCGGCACGGTCAGCGCGTGCACCGATTCGCCGTCGACCCTGCGGTTCAACTCCACGCCCGCGATGATGTTGCCCCACTGGTCCGAGCCGCCCACCTGCAGCGTGCAGCCGTAGGTGCGGCGCAGCTGTAAGTAGTCGTTGGCCTGCAACAGCATGTAGCTGAACTCGGTGTAGGAGATACCTTCGCCGTCGAGGCGCCGCTTGATGGTGTCGCGGGCCAGCATGACGTTCACCGAGAAGTGCTTGCCGATGTCGCGCAGGAAGTCGACGGTCGACAGGTTGCCGGTCCAATCCATGTTGTTCGCAATGACCGCGCCGGTCGGTGCGTCGTTCAGGTCGACGAAACGCTCCAGCTGCGAGCGGATCCGCTCGGCCCAGTCCGCGACGGTGTCGGACGAGTTCATGGTGCGTTCGCCGACATCCCGAGGATCGCCGATGAGGCCGGTGGCGCCGCCCGCCAACACGATGGGCCGGTGGCCCGCCCGCTGGAAACGGCGCAGCGCGAGCAGCGGCACCAGGTGTCCGGCGTGCAGGCTGGGGCCGGTGGGATCGAAGCCGGCATAGAGGGTCAGGCGATCGGCGGCCAGCGCCGAACGCAGGGCATCCAGGTCGGTGGACTGCGCGATCAGTCCGCGCCAGGTCAGTTCGTCGATGATGTCGCCGCTCACGCTGTCCCATCTTTCCGCACCGATTTCCTGCGCTGATGCGCAGGTGTCGCGGCCGATTGTCGTCGACGAGCGCGCCCGCGATCGAGGGGTTTTTCGCCGATCATCGGTTGCTTGTCGAATTGTTCAGCGCGACACCAATGCCAACAGCGCGACGATGCTGTCTCGTGGCTCCCAGGCGATCCAGACGAAGATGCCGGCCAACACCAGCGAGAAGATCGCCAGGCCCGGTGCGCCCTGCAGGAAAGCCTGGATGCAGGGCACCATGGTGATCGACAACCCCGGCGCCGCTCAGGTGCGGCACCAGCAGCCCTGCGCCGCCCGAGACCTCGACCAGACCGACGATGTAGCGCAACCAGTCGCCGGCGCCGATCTCATGGAAGATCCGCACGACGTCTTCCTGGCCGACGAACTCGGGTAGCGCGGAAACTCATCGCATCTCGCCGATAATCGGCACTACTACCTGGCACTATTCGGTCCGAACCGCCGATTGCGGTGCCCGCGGGCTGCGCCGGTAGACCGATACCGCGGGCGAGGCGAGCCAGAACCGCCACGGCACGTCGGCCGCGGTACTGACCCCGACACGGGGCCCGCTGACGACTTCGTCGGGGCCGGCCGAACCGTTGAGTTCCAGACGGATCGGCGCGGACGGATCGAATAGACGAGTTCCGTAGTCGCTCAGAGCGATCCCCAGCGTGCTGCCGAGATTCCCTGGCCCCTTTGCCAAATCGGCGTCGGTACGAGCCGCCGGGCGGCGCGCACGTGCCGTCTCCAACCCGGCGACGACCTCACCCGACCGGATGAGGACCGCGCTCGCCGTTCCGTCCGGCCCGCTGGTCACGTTCACGCACATGTGCATGCCGTAGCTGAGGTATACGTACAGCACTCCGGCCGGCCCGAACATCACCGCATTGCGCTTGGTCCGGCCGCGCCCGGAATGCGACGCCGGATCCGGCCACGGTCCCGCTGGATCGCCGCCATAGGCCTCCACCTCTACGATCCGCACGCCCACCGGCCCTGACCAAAGCGTCGCACCCAGCAGTCGGCGGGCGGCGGCGGGCGGTTCGATCGCGAGTTCATCGGCATACACAGCGCTATTCTCCTCGACATCCGACACTGCCGATCGGCCTACCGCGGCCGGGCGGCAATGCGTTCGTATTCAGAGGTACGCGCTATGTTGCCCGGTGCGCAACGTCACCAGATCGTCGACGATCACCGCGAGATAAGCCACCGCGACGAGCGCTGCCAGCTGCGCCCACGCCACCCACACCACGCCGATCGGAATGGTTGCCGCGACAGCGACCGCCGCGATGAATCGGGACCACGGGCGCGGCAGGCGCAAAGCGAGCCTGAAGAAGAACTGGCCGAGGAAGTACAGCGCGACACCGCCGGACAGCGCCGCGGCGGTGGCAACGGACGCAGCCTCGTTGCCGTGCGCGATGCTCATCTTGATGCCCGCCGCGGCCACGATGATGCCGACCAGCAGCGGGTACAGCGCGTAGCCATAAGCGAGAACGCCAGGTCGCGAACGTGCCCGATCCGGCACCGACGCCAGCGCGTGTTCACCGCGCTCGTCGTCCATCCCGAAGTAGGCCCACCACAACACGTATGCCAGCGCCAATCCCAGCGCGACGTTGGCGACCAACGGCACCGTGAGCTTCTCCCCCGCCAGCCCGGCGCCGATGGAGACCACGGACTCACCGATCGCGACAATGATGACCAGGCCGTGCCGTTCGCAGAAGTGGCTGGCCCTGACAACGAAGTCGCCGGTGTCGACCAGATAGGGACTGAGTACCTGGACCGCGAAAGCGATTGCCCAGCAGAGGTATTGAGGCCAGCCGTGGGCGAAGCCACCGGCCAGCACCAATCCGGCGGCCAGCGCGTTCAGCGGTGCGATCCGCTTGATCGCCACTGTCGCCGACGCGCCGCCATTGGCGTAGAACATCGCCGTGTGCACCGTGTTGACCAGGATGTACCCGATCCCGAACGCGATTCCGGTGCCGTGGAAGGCATCCGGAATGGCCAGCGCCAGCACGAAGAATCCGAACATCCCGAGCAGTAGGAAGGTCCGCCGAGTGGAACTGTTCGGCGCGACTTCATTGGTCAGCCAAACGTATCCGCTGTACATCCACCAGATCACACCGAACAGCAATGCCACCTGCCCCAGCGCCTCCCAGCCCGGATGGTGGGTGAAGACGTGGGTCAACTGGGTCATGGTGAAGACGAAGACGAGGTCGAAGAAGAGCTCTAGCGTGGATGCCCTGACCTGTCCTCCTTCCGCATTCGCGGTGTCGATCTCGCTGGTCACGGCAAGAGCGTAGAACGGCTGGCAGATTTCCGCGCTGCAGGCCGGACCTGTCCGACGGCGTGGCACCGGCTCAAGCGATCCCCTCAGCCGAGGAGCTTGTCGCCCGCTTGGAGCGCGTGCATCTTCTCCGGGTTGACCTGGAAGCGCAGGTTCTGGATACGGCCATCGATCAGGTCGTAGGTGAAGGCGGCGATCGGGACGCCGCCGAGAATCGCCAGCGCACCCAATTCGCCGTTGATGTATGCGGGTTCGAGCCGGAAACCCGCGACGATCGGCTTGGCAAGTACGCCCAGGACCCAGCGGGCCACATGGTCGGGGCCATAGAGCGGACGCCGGGCCGCGGTGACGACACCGCCGCCATCCGACCAGGACGTCACGTCCGGGGCCAGCAGATCCATCAGCGCGTTGAGATCCCCGCCCGAGCAGGCGGCCATGAATTGCTCGGTGATGTGCGCCCGCTCGGCCTTATCGGTGTCGAAGCGCGGGCGGCGGGACTGCACGTGGGCGCGGGCCCGGTGCGCAATCTGCCGGACGGTGGTCTCGGGCTTGTCGAGGGTGTCGGCGATTTCGGCATGCGAGTAGCCGAAGACCTCGCGCAGTAGGAAGACCGCTCGTTCGACCGGGCTCAGTGTTTCCAGCACCACCAGCATCGCGGTGGAGACGGTGTCGGCCAATTCGGTCTCCTCCGCGATATTCGGCGAGGTCAGCAGGGGCTCGGGCAGCCAAGGGCCGACGTAGTTTTCGCGGGTGGCCTTGGCAGAGGTGAGCCGGTTCAACGACAGGTTGGTGACCGTGCGGACCAGATAGGACTTGGGATGCTGGACCGTCGACTGATCGGTTTCATTCCATTTCAACCAGGTGTCCTGAAGGACGTCCTCAGCATCGGTGACGGTGCCAAGCATCCGATAGGCGGTGGAGAACAGCAGCCGCCGATGTTCGATGAAGGGGTCCTGTGCGGGCAAAGCGTCAACCATCTGCTCTTCCGCCTCTCCGCATATTCAGGCCGTGCTGGTCAGGTGTCACGTTGTCGGATCGAACCTACCGCCGCCGACGGTTGCGCGGCGGGCGGCCGATTCGTCGTTTCATGCGGTCGCCCGGGTGGCCTTGCCACCCTTGGACAGTTGGACCGACATCGTCACCTTCTTGCTGAGCTTGAAGCTCGGCACCGGGCTGCTGCTGACGGTCTCCTTGTACCGCACCGCGGCACGGCCGCTCAGGTAGTACCGGCCAGGGGTGTCGTCGGCCTTGGTGAACTGGATGACCGCGTCGTTGCGACCCAGGCTGACCGGCTGGTGGAAGTAGCCGAACCGGAACGGCTTCACCGTCTTGCCGCGCAGTTGCCTTGCGATGGTGTCGGCGGTGTAGGCGGCCGTCGGCATGCCGGACTGGCAGGTGCCGTGGATCTGCCCCCAGGCCTGGCGCACCGCGGCGGCGTCACCGATGGCGTGGATGTTGGGGTGCGAGACCGACCGCAGGGTCGGGTCGACCACGATCAGCCCGCGAGCGTCGGTCTCGATGCCGGCCTGCGCGGCCAACGGGGAGACGCGGACTCCGGTGGTCCACAGGGTCATATCGGCCGCAACCAGTTCGCCATCGGCGAGTTCGACGGCGTCCGGCAGCACCTTGGTGACGGCCTGTCCGATCTCGCGGACGACGCCGAGCCGGTCCAGCGCCTTGTTCAGGTAGAGCCGGGCCTTGTCTCCCATCATCGCGCCCGGCTCGGTGCTGCTGATCAGAGTGACCTGCAAGCCCGGGTAGCTCTCGGCGATTTCGGCCGCGGCCTCGATGCCGGTCAGGCCGCCGCCGCAGACCGCGACATTGCCGCCATCGGCGTCGACCACCGCGAGATGCTCCGAAAAACGGTGCGCGGTGCGCGGTGCGTTCAGGGTCCACGCGTGATCGGCGGCGCCGGGCACGATGCTGGTGTCGGTGCTGCTGCCGAGGGCGTAGATCAGTTCGTCGTAGTGCAGCGTCACGGTGCCGTCGACGTAGACCCGCTGCGCCGCCGTGTCGATGGAAGTGGCCGAGCCCTGGATGAATTCAACGCCAGTGCCTGCCAGCAGTTCCGGGATCCGATGGTCGGCCAGTTCCTGGCCTGCCGCGATCTGGTGCATGCGCAGCCGCTCGGTGAACCGGGCGGACGGGTTGACCAGGGTGATCCTGACGTCGAGTTTGCGAGTCCGCCGGGCCAGCCGCACCGCGGCCAGCATGCCGGTGTAACCGGCTCCGAGGATGACGATCCGCCGCTGTGTGTGCATGGCATTGCTCCAATGGTCTGGTCACCGGTGCAGGGTTCGTTGGTTGGTGACGACCATGGGACAAACAACGGCCGCAGAACGTGACACCCGACTAGTGTGATCCACGCCACACTTCGAGTTGCGGTTCGGAAAACTGCCGCTACCAGCCAGAATGCGGCGGATCGCACCGCGGGCGGCCGATTCGCACGCCCACGTCAACTCTTGCCGAGCGCCTCGTGCCGGATCAACTGCAACAGGCTCGGGTTGTCGACCGTCGTGACGACCCCGACGGTCTTGCGCACGAACCGGTCGTCGTCGACCAGCCGGAGTAGGCTCGCCGCCAAGTCGACCCGAGCGGTGTAGCGGCGGTCGGCATGCCCCTCCACCATCGTGTAGTCCGTGACGGCAGGCAGTTCGTACAGCCCGCCGGGCCGCACGATCGTCCAGTCGAGATCGCTTGCCCGCAGCAGTGTTTCCATTCGCCGCATGTCGTCGTACAGCGTCTTGCCCATGACGCGCACGATGTAGGGCTGTAGCACCCGATTGAAGACGAAACCGGCATCCGAATAAGGCTTGGGATCGACCGCGCTGGACGAGACGACTCCGATGCGACGTACGCCGTGGCGATGCATGGCGGCGACGATGTTGCCGACCCCGTCGGAGTAGGTGGTTATCGACTCCTTGCCGTAAGGCACGCCGAGGGTGGACAGCACGGCGTCGGCTCCGGAGACAGCCGTATCGACCGAATCCGGTTGGTGGACGTCGCCACCGAAGACGGTGAGCCGGTCGTGTTCGATCGGGAATTCCCCGGGCCGCCGCGTGACGGCGACGACGTCATGGCCCGCGACAAGAGCCTGACCGGTCAGTAGGCGGCCGGTGGGACCGTTGGCTCCGAAAACGATGATGCGCATAGCGAGTTCCTTCTTTCATCCGAATGCCATATAATATGACAACCATATCAACTATTTTGAAAGTCATACAATATGACAGACGTAACAAAGGCGGATGCGCGGCGGCACCGACAGTCGGCGAACGTGGTCAAAGAGTCGTTGCGCGACCTGAACACCCAACTGTCGCTACTGAATCGGCAGTTCGGAGCCAAGGTCGAGCTCAAGGACGCCGACTGGAACTGCCTCGACCTCATCAACCGTCACGGCCCCCTGAGCCCGGGCGCCCTGGCCAAACTGGCAGGCCTGCACCCGGCAACCATGACCGGAGTGCTCGATCGATTGCAGCGCGGCGGCTGGATCACCCGCGAACGCGACTCCGATGCGACCGATCGCCGCGCCGTCACCGTGCGCGCGACCCGCGACCGCAACCCGGAGATCTACCGGGTGCTCTCCGGTATGAACACCCGCATGGACGACCTCTGCGAGCAGTACACCGACGCCCAGCTCGACGTGATCGCGGACTTCCTGCGCCGCACCGCCGAGGCCGGGCGCGCCGCTACCGCCGAACTCGCCGACGACTGACGCCGACACCGAATCCGGTTGCTGCTCACCGGTTTCCGTAGCAAGAACTCAGGTGGGTCGGGCGGTAGATCGCGGCGGCGATTCGAGTGGACACCCGGTGACAGCGCCGATCCGAAATCAGGGGCGGACCAGGGGCGAAATGGGGACGCTCCCTGATGCGTCCGCGGGGTGTCGATTCCTACCGTCAGTGCATGTCTTCGGTTTCCCGGCCGCACTGGTTGCGGCGGTTGCTCCTCGGCCTCGCGGCCCTCGTGACGGTATTACTGCTTTCGATCGGCGGCTGCGTCAGCCGGGTGTATGTCGGCGCGACCGTATCCACCGTCGGCAGTACGGAATTCCGCAATGAGCTCGCCATTCCGCCGCTGGCCGAGTCAGTCGTCCGACCGGACGGCACGCGAGTCTTCCAGCTCGCTATGCGTCCGGGGCGAAAGGAATTCCGACCGGGACAGACCACCGAGACATGGGGATTCAATGGCGACTACCTCGGGCCGACACTGCGGGCCCGGCGCGGCGAGCAGGTGGCAGTCGAAGTCCGAAACACACTTTCGGAGCCGTCGACGGTGCACTGGCACGGTATGCATCTGCCAGCGGCAATGGACGGCGGTCCGCATCAGATGGTGGCGGCAGGCGCGACCTGGACACCGCGGTGGACCGTGGACCAGCCCGCCGCAACGCTCTGGTATCACCCTCACCCACACGGCGCGACCGAAGAACATGTGCGCCGCGGGCTCGCAGGCATGTTCCTGCTCGATGATGACGTGTCCGAAGCACTGCCGCTGCCGAAGAACTACGGCGTCGACGACCTTCCCGTGATCGTCCAGGACGTGAAATTCCGTGGGGCCGAGTTCGATTCGTCGCACCGCATCTTCCGTGACGTCGGCTTCCTCGGTGATCAGACGATGGTGAACGGCACCATGACGCCGTACCGCACCGTCGGCGACGAGTTGGTGCGGTTGCGACTGCTCAACGCCTCGACCGCGCGGGTGTACACCTTCGGCTTCGCCGACAACCGCCGGTTTTCCCTCGTCGCCACCGACGGCGGCCTGATGGAACACCCGGTCGCACTGGACAGTCTGCGATTGTCGCCGGGTGAACGCGCCGAGATCGTGGTCCGGGTGCGGCCGGGCGAGCGCACGGTGCTGCGCAGCAACAAGCTCGATGCGGGACTCGGCTTCTGGACGCAGCGCTTCGCGGGCGGCGACGACGCCTTCGACATCCTCGAGTTGCGCGCCGCTTCGACGCTGCGGCCATCTCCCGAACTACCTGCGGCACTGGCACATCCATCGACGCCCGACGGTTCCGATTCGGTCCTGGAGCGCCGCTTCGAGCTGAATCTGAGTGGGATCAACGGACAGCCGATGGCGATGGATCGCATCGATCTGACGGTGACCAAGGGCACCGCCGAGACCTGGGTCGTGCACAACAACGACGGGATGCCGCACAACTTCCACGTGCACGACGTGCAATTCCGGGTGCTGGAGATCAACGGCGCGCCGCCGCCCGATACGTCGACCGGGCCGAAGGACACCATCTTCCTGGCGCCAGACGCCACCGCGAAGCTCGCCATGCGGTTCGACGGACCCGCCGATCCGAACTCGCCGTACATGTATCACTGCCATCTGCTGTGGCACGAGGACCAGGGCATGATGGGCCAGTTTGTCGTGGTCGAGCCGGGACAATCCGCGGGAAAGCCGCCGTCACATCACGGGCACTGACCAGGGCACACGCTCGACACGCGGCAGAAACATGGCGACATGCGGGGCTCTGCGATCGACTGGCCGCTGACCCTTGCTCAGACGTCCCCGGCGCGCTAAATTCATCACACAGTGAATTCAACACCCGATGAATTGAGGCGTCTCATGACGGACCTGCACTCATCCCCCGCCATCGATGTCCGGAACCTGACGGTGCGGCGCGGTGGACGCGAAGTTCTCCACGATGTGTCGCTGACAATTCCGCGCGGTTCGATCACCGGGCTGCTCGGACCGTCCGGCTGCGGCAAAACCACACTGATGCGCAGCATCGTGGGCACCCAGATCGTGGAATCGGGAGAAATCTCCGCGCTCGGGCTGCCCGCGGGCGTCAAAGAACTGCGCCACCGCATCGGCTACGTCACCCAGGCACCGAGCATCTACTCGGACATCAGCGTCCGCGATAACGTCGCGTACTACGCCGCGCTCTACGGCCGCGACCGCGACGCCACCGATACGGCCATCACCTCGGTCGGGCTGCTCGAACACGCGCATCAGCGCGGCGACGAGCTCTCCGGCGGTCAGCAAACACGCGCCTCACTGGCCTGCGCGCTGGTCGCGCAGCCGGACATGCTGGTCCTGGACGAACCGACCGTCGGCCTGGATCCGGTACTACGCGTGGATCTTTGGAAGCAGTTCCACGAACTGGCCGCCTCGGGAACGACCCTGCTCGTTTCCAGTCATGTAATGGACGAAGCCGAACACTGCGACCAGCTGTTGCTCATGCGCGAAGGCAAACTGCTCGCGCAACTCAGCCCGGACGAACTGCGCGCCCAGACCGGCGAACAGAACCTCGAACAAGCCTTCCTCTCCTTGATCACGATGGGACAGACAGCATGAATATCGCCATCGATCCGGGCACCGCATCGCGCCGAACGCCCACCCTGCGTCCGTATCTCGCGACGACCTCCCGCATCCTGCGCCAACTGCGCAACGACCACCGCACCGTCGCCATGATTCTCGTAGTACCCGCCCTGCTGATGACATTGCTGTACTTCATCTACAAGGACACCCCGAAGAATCCGCTCAACCCCGTACCGCTGTTCGACCGTGTCGGCATCAGCATGCTCGGCATCCTGCCGTTCATCGTGATGTTCCTGATCACCGCCATCGCCATGCAGCGCGAGCGCACTTCCGGCACATTGGAGCGGCTGCTCACCACTCCGCTATCGAAGATCGATCTGCTGGCCGGATACGGGTCGGCGTTCTCGCTGGCCGCGGCCGGGCAGGCGGCGGTGGCCTGCCTGGTTTCCTTCGGCCTCCTCGGCCTCGACTCGGCGGGCAACCCCGGCTGGGTAGTGCTGATCGCGATGGTCGGCGCGGTGTGCGGGGTCGCGCTCGGCCTCTTGGCAAGCGCCTTCGCGCGCACCGAATTCCAGGCGGTGCAGTTCATGCCGGTGGTGGTCGCGCCGCAGATCTTCCTGTGCGGCTTGCTCGTTCCGCGTGCGGAACTGCCCGGCTGGCTGGAGGCGATCAGCAATGTGATGCCGCTGAGCTATGCGGTCGATGCGCTGCAACAGGTTTCGACCCACCCCGAGGCGACCGGTGCGATGTGGCGCGACCTGGCGGTGGTCGCCGGGTTCGCCGTCGTGGCCCTGTGCCTCGGCGCGGCCACCCTCCGGCGGCGTACCCCGTGATGCCACGCGATAGCAATGGCGATCGCGCCACCCGTACCGGACGCAGACCCGGACAGTCCGGCGCCCGGGAGACGATTCTGGCCGCCGCCCGAACCCGTTTTGCCGAGGCCGGTTTCGACAAGACCTCGATCCGCGCCGTCGCCGCCGACGCCGGTGTCGATCCGGCGCTGGTTCATCACTACTTCGGGACCAAACAGCAGCTGTTCGCGGCGGTGGTCGATCTGCCGATCGATCCGGAGGCCACGCTGCGGAAGATCGACGCGGCACCGCTGGATCGGCTCGGCGAAACCATCCTCGGCTCGGTGGTCGCCATCTGGGACTCCCCCGCGGGTCCCGGCGTGGTCGCGGCGGTGCGCAGCATTCTTGCGGGCGGCGATATGGCCCTGGCCAGAACGTTTGTGCTGGATGTCGTGCTCGAACGGGTACGGTTGCGCATCGCGACGCCCGACGACGACGGGCGGGCCCGCGTCTCGTTGGTCGCCACCCAGATGATCGGGGTCCTGGTCGCGCGAAAGATCATCGAGGTGGAGCCGCTGGCGTCCATGCCACTCCCCGACCTGCTCGCGGCCGTCGGCCCCACCCTCCAGCGCTACCTGACCGGCGAAATCGACCTCGCCACACCATGATTCTGTGATCAGCAATTCAGTGGCACCCTGGCACGGCGTGCCACTGGATCAGCGCATCCTCAGGCGTCGGCGTGCTGGCTGGCGAACGCGGCGTGCTCGGCGTCGCCGACATCGCGGGCCTCGTCGATGAGCAGCACCGGAATGCCGTTCTCGATCGGGTAGGCGCGGCGCAGGCGCGGGTTGTAAAGCGCGGTGGCGCCCTTGTCATCGCGGACCAACAGCAGCGGACCCTTGTCCTGCGGGCAGGCGAGCAGGCTCAACAGCGTGGCGTCCAAGGCGGTTTCCTCCGGCATGGTCGATAACTTACCCGGCTCCTAAAACCGCTCCGCACCCGAACCGGTGGACGACGGCGCCACCGGTTCCCGCCGGAACGATATATAGCGGTGGCCGAAGAAGCTGGCAATGGCGACGAGCCCCATCACGACGACCGCCGAGGGCTTGTCCGGAAAACCCAGCACCGAGACGGCCAACTCCAGCAGCACGATATTCAGCAGCAGCCCACCGGAATTCACCGCGACAAAGCGCAGGAAATCGCGCAGCACGTGGCCGCGAACCCGGAACACCAGCGTGCGATGCAGGACGAACGCGATCACAATGCTGATGCCGTAGGCGGCCACCACCGCGACCGACGGCGGCACATTCGGACCGAGCACCGTAAGCCAGGCCACCGTCAGTGCCATACCCAATGCGGTGTTGAAGCCGCCGACCACGGCGAAGGCGAGCTCCTGCCTGCGCACCAGGCGCAGCAGTGGTCCGGGATCCTCGATTCCCGTCGCCCCCGCGTGGGCCCCGATCTCTCCCGCACTCACCGGATCGCGCCTGCCAGGTCGGGTTCCGGTGCCGGGCTGTCCGCGGTCGGCGTGCCGCCGCCGGGTTCGTCGTCACGACGTCGGCCGCGCAGGTACACCCACTGCAACGCGCCCGCACCGAGCAACCCGAACAGCACCGCAGCGGCGCCGAGTTTCCAACCCGGCGGACGCCAGGTCAGCTCGAGATCGGCGTTCTTGGTGCCCGCCGGAATATCAACGGCGACGAAGGTTTTCGCGACTACCGTGACCGGGATCTCGCGACCGTTCAGCGTCGCGTGGTACCCGGGCCAGCTCAGCCGCGCGAAGACGACCTGCCCGCCCCGCTCCGAACTCACCCGCACCCGGCTGGTCACATCCGACTCCGAGACCGAGGTCGCGGTGCCGCCCGAGACGGCGGCGATGCGCCCGTTCAGGGTGGAGGCCAGCCCGCCCTCACGTTCGAGCACCGCGATGTACTTCTCGTGGCCGGGGTAGTCGACCCACTTCCAGCCGGGTGGTGCGGGCTGGTTGCGCGCGTCCGGGTACAGCGCCTTCTGCAGTACTACCCGGTCGACCTTCATCAGGTCCGTGATGGTCTTGCCGGTGGACGGCTCCGTGGCGAAGGCCCGGCGGTAGGCGTCGGGGCAGACGCTGGTATCCCAACGCATGCAGAGCATTTCGCCGAACCAGAAGTGGCCGTTGGGCGTGTAGCCGCTGACATAGGTCAGCTCCAGGTCCTTGGCGTAGTTGCCGAAAACCAGCGACCCGTAGGCGCCGCGCAGAGTCCGCTCGCCCGGCTGGATCAGTCCGCGGTCCGCGAGTTGCAGTGTGGTGCCCGCGAAATCCGGGAAGGCGGCCTTCATGTCGGAGCGTTTTTCCGGCAGGTTCCAACTCATCGGCGTCGGCTGTGCCGCGTGCACCTGCAGGAATGCGATCGGGAACACCGAGACGATGATCAGCGCACAGGCCGCGGCCGTGCCGCGGTGTAGGCCGAGCCACACCACCGCAGCCCCCAGCGCCGCGATGCCCAGCGCCGCGACCACATGCCACACCATTTCGGACGGCGCCGCCGAGTACGACCGCAACCACAGCAGCCCGATCAAGACCGCCGCCGCGGTCCCGCGCCTGCGCCAGTCGGCGAAGGTGGCGTAGCGCCCGAGCAGCACGCACACCAGCACCAGCAGACCGAGGGCAAGCATCGGCAGCACCCGGGCGGGCCAGCGCAGCGGGCCGATGGTGCCAGGGCCTGCGGTCCACATCAGCGCCATGATCGCGACGAGCGCGATGGCGGTGAACTCGCGCCAGTTCTCACGCGCCTTGCGCCAGTCGATGAAGGCCAGTGCCGGAATCAGGAACCAGGCGATGTAGACCACCGGCATCGGCTGCACATAACCCCACCAGGAGCTGTACGCGGGCAGCGTGCTCGGCAGGCTGGCGTTGAGCGACTCCGACCACGGCACGGTCAGGAACTGGTCGTTGTTGATCTGTGCGGTGCCGCGCCAGGTCGCCTTCGCCGAGAGCATGCTCGGCAGGTAGGTCGCCATCCCGGCCAGCGCCGCACCGCCCGCCACCGCGAGCAGCCGCAGCGACGGCAGCCACTTGCGTTGATAGACAACCTCGCCGACGGCCACCGCGCCGATCATCAGACCGGCCTCGACGGCCGGGAAGATGTACTGCACCGAGATCGCCAGGTACAGGAAAACGAAAGTCGGGATCGGCCCGCTGCCTCCGCGCGCGTAGCGCACACCGGACGCCCAGGCATGCACCAGCCACGCGGTACCGGTGAACGCGGTGTACCAGCTGGCCTCGTCGAAGAACAGCAGCCACCCGGTGAAGGGAATCGAGATGCCCGCGACCGCGGCCCACGGCAGCTCGGCGCCGTACTCCACGCAGATCCGGTACACGCCGAGCCCGAGAACGATCGCGAAGATCAGTTTGATCACCGTGGTGTAGAGCGCGACGTTGTCCACCGAGGGCGCGATCAGATCGATGAGCAGCTGCGGCGGGTTCAGCAGACCCGCCTCTTCGATGGTGTAGTTGCCCGCCATCCAGTGCTCGGGGACCATCGCGGGGAACCGGCCGTCACGCAGCTGGCGGCCGAGCATCACCCACAGCGGGGCGTACTGCGACTCGCTGTCGTCAGTATAGAAGTGCCGGACGTTGGCCAAAAGGACCGCAACGTATCCCGCGATAACACCGAGTGCGGTAACGAGACCCCACTTGTACACGTCCCGCCGGGCGGGGGCGCTACTTTCCACCACGAGTTCCAGACCCTACAGCCCGCAGCGACGAGTATCGGCACGCCCACCGCAAGACGGCCCCGTCCCGCACCGATGCCGGCCTGCCCCTCGGCCCGGCCACCGGATACGGGTCAGCGTTCACGAAACAACATCCGCCAGTTCGCGTTCGGGCTCGCCCGCGGCCCGGTCTTCGGTCGACGCCGCGGCGTCCCGGCGCCGCGACCGCACATACAGCCACTGCAGCACGCCGATGCCGAGCACCCCGGCCGCCATGGTCGCGATGCCGATCTTCCAACCCGGCGGACGCCAGGTCAGCACCAGTTCGGCAGATCGGGTGCCCGCCGGAATATCCACAGCGACGAAGCTTTTGGCGACCACCTCGATCGGGATCTGCTCGCCGTTCAGGGTGGCTCGGTAACCCGGCCAGCCCAGCCGCGCGAACACCACGCGGCCGCCGTCGGACGAGGACACGTGCACCCGGCTGGTGGTGCCGGTCTCGGAGATCGAGGTCGCTGTCGCGTTCTTCGCGTCCGCGACCCGACCGTTCACCGTCGAGATCGGGCCGTCCACCCGCTCCAGCACCGAAATGTAGCGCTCGTGGCGGGGGTACTCCACCCACTGCCAGCCCTGCGGCGCGGGCTGGTTGCGGGCATCAGGGAACAGAGCGCGCTGCAAGACGACGCGGTCCAGCTTCATCAGATCGACAAGCGGTCGCCCGGTGCTCGCTTCCGGGGCGAACATCCGGCGGTAGGCATCCGGACAGACGCTGCTGTCCCAGCGCATGCACAGCAGCTCGCCGAAGTAGAAGTGGCCCGTCGGCGTATAGCCGTTGACGTAGGACAGGTCGAGCGACTTGGCGTAGTTACCGAATACCAGGGAGCCGTAGGCGCCTTCGAGACTCTTGTCCTGCGGCTGCAGCAACCCGCGCTCGGCGAGCTGGATGGTGTTGCCGGGGAAATCAGGGAACGCGGCCTCGGCCTCGGAACGGTTGGTCGGCAGATTCCACGTCATCGGGGTCGGCTGGGCAGCTCTGACCTGAAAGTAGGCGATCGGGAACATCGCGGCAATGGTCAGCGCGCACGCCGCGGCCACCCCCTTGGTGCGATCCAGCCACACCACCCCGGCGCCGAGCGCGACGATCGCGACGGCCGCAACCACATGCCAGATCACGGCGTGCGGATCGGCGGAGAAGGACCGCACCCACAGCAGCCCGATCAGCACTCCCGCGGCGATCCCGCGATTCTTCAGGTCACGGACCGTGCCGTAGCGCCCGAGCAGTACACACGCCAGCACCAGCAGTCCGATGGCGAGCATCGGCAGTACCCGCACCGGCCAGCGCAGCGGACCGATCGAACCCGGTCCGGCGGCCCACATCAGCATCAGCACCGAGAACACCGCCACCGCGCTGAGCTCCCGCCAGCTTTCCTTGGCCCGCTGCCAGTCGATGAACGCCAGCGCCGGAATCAGGAACCAGGCGATATAGGTGACCGGCATCGGCTGCACATACCCCCACCAGGAGGTGAAGGCGGGCATCGAACTCGGCAGGCTGGCGTTCAGCGATTCCGACCACGGCACTGTCAGGAATTGGTCGTTGATGATCTGCGAGGTGCCACGCCAGGTCACCTTCGCCGACAGCATGCTCGGCAGGAAGGTCAGCAAGCCCGCGAGTCCGGCACAGGCTCCGGCGACGGTCAGCCGCGCCACCGGCTGCCATTTGCGTTGGTGGACAAGCTCACCCACCGCCACGGCGAACAGCATGATCGCCGCCTCCACCGCGGGAAAGATGTACTGCGTGGAGATGGTCAGGTACAGGAAGACGAAGACCGGGATCGGCCCACCCGTGCCCCGTGTGTAGCGCACCGACGCCGCCCAGGCATGCACCAGCCACGCGGTGCCGGTGAGCGCGGTCATCCAGCTGGCTTCGTCGAAGAAGAGGAAGAAACCCGACAGCGGGAACGCGACGCCCGCCACCGCCGACCACGCGGGCCGACCGCCGTAGGCCAGGCAGATCCGGTACACCCCGAGCGCGGCGATGACGGCGAAGATCAGTTTGACGACCGTCGCGTACAACGCCATGTTGTCGACCGACGGCGCGATCAGGTCGATCAGCAGCTGCGGCGGATTGAACAGCCCCGCATCATCCATCGTGTTGTTGCCCGACATCCACCGCTCGGGCACCAGCACCGGGAAAGTGCCGTCGCGCAGCGACCGCCCGAGGCCGATCCACAGTCCGGTGTACTGCGATTCGGTGTCGTCGGTGTAGAAGTGGCGGGCGTTGGCCAGCAGGACCGCGAGATACCCCGCGACCGCTCCGATCGCGGTGATGGCTCCCCATCGGTACACGTCTCGCCGCGAATCGAGTACCGCACTTTCCGTCACGAGTTCCAGACCCTACCGTGCGGTGTCGCGCTTGGCATCGGTCGCCGAGGTGATGATGATGGTGTGATGCGCAGCCCGGGAAGCCGAAAGCCCCACCGTGCTAGAGTTCTGGGCGGCTCGGGCTCTGCTGTCCAGCGGGGAGTACCGGCACGCACCGTTAGCGAAAGTCGATCCAGCTGATGCCGATTCCCACTACTTCCACGCCCCGCTCCGATGCCGTGGCATCGAACGGGCACGCGGCCCGCCCCGGCGTGCACACAGTGTCTGTCGTCGTGCCGATCTACCGGGGCGAGGACACCATCGGCGGGCTGGTCGCCGAACTGCACAAGCTGACCGTTCCCACCGACACGCTCGGCGGCGCCACCTTCGCGATCGACGAGATCATCCTGGTGCACGATCACGGACCCGATCGATCCGATGTGGTGCTGCAGGAGTTGGAGCAGACCTACCCCGAAGTGCGCACCGTCTGGCTGAGCCGCAACTTCGGCCAGGACGCCGCGACAATCGCGGGCATGTCGGCCGCACACGGCGGCTGGATCGTCACCATGGACGAGGACGGCCAGCACGATCCCCGTTTCATCGGTACTTTCCTGGACGCGGCCCTTGCCGAGCGCGCCGACCTGGTCTATTCGAGGCCGACCAACACCCGCCCGCACGGTTTCCTGCGCAACCTCACCTCGCGTGGCGCGAAGATCGTGTTGGCGACGGTGTTCGCGTTCCCGGATTCCACCCGGTTCGAGAGCTACCGGCTGATCCGCGGCGCCATCGGCCGCCAACTCGCCGAGGTCGCCTCCAACGGTGTCTATCTCGATGTCGCGCTGACCTGGGTGGTCGGCACCGTCGCCCAGGTGCCGGTCGAACTACGCGCCGAGGGCCGCGAGGAGTCCGGCTACAACTACCGGCGCTTGTTCTCGCTGTTCTGGAAGATGGTGCTGTGCAGCGGAACTCGCGGCCTGCGTCTGGTCAGCCTGCTCGGCGTCACGCTGGCGCTTGCCGGTGGCGTGATGGCCGCGTTCGTCGTCTATGAGGCACTCACCGCCGAAAACTGGGCGCCCGAGGGCTGGGCTTCGATCATCGTGGTGCTGCTGCTGGTGTCGGGCGCGACGCTGTTCTCACTCGGCCTCATCGCCGAATACCTCGGGGTGGCTCTGCATATCCTCGTCGGCAAACCGCTCTACCTGACCGTCGATACACCGACGCCGCGCCCGGCGGATATCCGGGAACTGTCCACGACCGCCGCCAGCAGGGGGACCGACCGGCTTGAGCACTGATCGCGTCATCTTCAGCCGCCCGTTCCGAGCGCGCCGCGAATTGGCCAACCTGGAGGCCGTGCTCGCCTCCGACCACAGCCACGGCGACGGGCAGTTCACCGCCGCCGCCACCGCGAAGCTCAAGACCATCACCGCCGCGCCGCACGCGCTGCTGACCACCTCGTGCACCTCCGCGCTGGAGATGGCGGGGCTGCTGCTCGAGCTCGGCCCGGACGACGAAGTGATCGTGCCGAGCTTCGCGTTCACCTCCACCGCGACCGCCATGGCACTGCGCGGGGCCACCTGCGTCTTCGCCGATATCGACCCGGAGACCGGCAATCTGGACCCGGAATCCGTCGCGGCGGCGGTCACCGACCGGACCAAAGCCGTTGTCGTCATCCACTACGGCGGCGTCGCTGCCGAGATGGATCGGCTGCTTGCCCTGGCCAACGCCCACGGTTTTGCCATCGTGGAGGACAACGCGCACGGCCTCGGCGGTAGCTGGCGCGGTCGCCCGCTCGGCACCATCGGCAGCCTGGGCACCCTCAGCTTCCACGACACCAAGAACGTGCACTGCGGCGAGGGCGGCGCACTGCTGCTCACCGACGAGATCCTGATGGCACGTGCCGAAATCATCCGTGAGAAAGGCACCGACCGCGCCCGCTTCCTGCGCGGCGCGGTGGACAAATACTCCTGGCAGGACATCGGCTCGAGCTATCTACCCAGCGAGCTGAACGCCGCGGTGCTGGACGCGCAGCTGGACGAATTCGACACCATCCAGGCCGGACGGCACCGAGTATGGGACGCCTACGCCGCCGGGCTGCCGGAATGGGCGCGCCGCAACGACGTTCGCCTGATGACAGTGCCCGAAGACCGCGCACACACCGCGCACCTGTACTACCTGCGCACACCCACCGAGGAGCGCCGCGACGACCTGATCGCGCACCTGCGTGCGCACGGCATCTCGGCACCGTTCCACTACGTACCGCTGGATTCCAGCCCGGCAGGCCTCAAACTGGGCCGCACCCCGCAGCCGTGTGTGCGCAGCGCCGAGTTCTCCGGAACTATCGTGCGCCTGCCGCTGTGGCCCGATCTGACCGACGAGCAGGTGACCCGCGTCGTCGACGCCATCACGGCGTTCACGGTCTGATCCGAGTCGAGTTCGGCGGGAGCGCCAGGCCCGCCGTCGACTCGTCTCACACCGAGAGGACGAACAGCTTCTCCCGGCCGCCCGCGATCAGCGACCGCTCCACCACCCGCGATTCGTAGTCGCGGAAGAATTCGTCCAGGGTCGCTTCGGTGAACCGATGCGCCTGTGCGCCGTCGCCCGCGTCGGTGAAGCGCTGGCCGAGTGCGGCGAGTACCCGGTTATCGCTGGACGCCAGATTGCGGATCGGTTCCGCGATGATCACCTGCTTGCCCGCCGCGGCCAGCATCCGGTCGATCAGCGGCCCCGGCTCGGGCAGGAAGTGGTACAGGCTCGCCTGCATGACGAGATAGTCGGCTTCCGGCAGCGGGGAATCGGAGTGCAGATCCCGAACCGCACCGCGGCCACCCGCCTTGGCCACTCGGGCGATGAAACCCTCGTTGAGATCGAGACCCATGTAGTCGATAGATTTGCCGCGCAGATAGCGGGAATACAACGTGGCAGGACCGCAGCACAGCTCGACCACGCTGGCTCCGTCGGGCACGATTGCGGCGATGGCGCGGTACCGAGCGCCGTAGTGGCGGCCGTACAGCCCACGCATTGCCAGCTCGTAGACGATTCGGTTGCGATAGATAAGGCTCGTACCCACCAGTTTCCTCGAGCAGTTCCGGTTTGCTTCGGCCGCAACCACGGATAGTACGGCGAATACCGGCAGAGCACCCGACCGGCCCCTGTACCCCCGATGACTACGTAGTGAATCCGGCCGCACGACAATGCGATTCGGCCCCGCCCGGCTTCTCCGAGCAGGGGCCGAACTCGCTGATCAGTCGCCGAGCAATATGCGCGCGTCCGCCTCGGAGAGCACCTCGTAAGACTCCGCAGCCCGGTTGTACCACCAAGTGCCGGGTCCGAGCTCGGGCCGCCCGGCCACTTGCACGGCGCGGGTGGACGGGCGGTACGACGAGCTGCGCGGGATCTCCGCCACCACATACACCAGATCGGGCCGCTGGTGGTGATCGAGCACCTGCAACGCCTCGGTCACGTCCGCCGGCTCCAGCCGGAAACCCTTGCGGACGCTGACGGCCGCGACCGCCAGGTTGTGGTCGCCGACCGGTAGCCCGTAGGCGACCTCCATGTCGACCGCGGTGATGTCGTTGAGCGTGTCGACGATCGGCTGGGTGTACACCGGCCCGCGCGGGGTGCGGATCACCGTGTCCGTGCGGTCGACCAGCCAGTAGTCACCGTCGCTGTCGCGGCGGAACAGATTCTCGGTCGGCATCCACGCGTCGCCCGCGGTGAACACGCCGCGCAGGCCACCCTCGGAGAGATCTACGCCATCGGAGGCCTTGCCGATCAGTAGGCCCACTTCGTTGTCCGCGCAGCGGCGGGCGAAACCGGATTCGTTCACCAGCACCTGCTCGGTGATCGGGTCGTAGGCGACGAGCTCCACCTTGGCGGTGCCCGGCACCGGCCTGCCTTTGCAGCCCGCTTTGACGCCGGTCACGTTCGCCAGCACCACATCGCCCTCGATGGAGGCGTAGAACTCCAGCACTCGAGCGGGGTCGAATTGGTCGGTGGTGCGCCGCCATAGGCCCGCGGGCATGCCGGAGCCGATGAACAGACGGATCGGGTGCCGGTGTCCGGTGGGGAACACCCCGGCGTCGAGGATGTCGCGCAGCATGGTCCAGGTGTAGGTCACCACGGTGACGCCGTAGCGGTGCACCTCCTCGGCGAAGCGGGCCGGGTCGAGCGATCTGGCCAGCGCGATCCGGCTGCCACCCGCGATCGCGCCGCCGAGGCTCACCAGCAGGCCGGACGAATGATGCAGCGGGGCAAGGCAGTACACCGTGTCCTTGCGATCCAGATCGGCCGAGGTCGCGGTGCCGAACGCCGAAAGCGCCCAGCGATGGTTGGTGATGTACTTCGTCTCCAGCCGATCGCCGGTGCCGGTGACGAGGACGAAGGCGAGTTCGCGGGCCAGTCCGGGATCCGGCCGGTACCAGGCGGGCAGCCGCACCTGGGTGGGATCGATCTGTTCGAGGTCGATCACGTTCTCACCCTGGGAAATATCGAGTCCGCGGGCGCCGCCGCCGCCGAGCACCAGCACCCGAGTGCCGGTGGCCGCCGCGGTCCGCAGGTTCTCCGGGTCCGCGACCACCGTCTTGATGCCGGTGAGTTCGATCGCGTGTGCCAGCTCGCTGCCGGGGGCGAGCAGCACCGCGACGGCGCCGAGCCGCGAGAGCGCCGCGACGGTCGCCAGCGCACTCGGCCGGGTCTCCATCAGCACGCCGACCCGCATCGCGGGCCGGACGCCGACCGAGATGAGGCCGCGAACCACGTTATCGATGCGGACATTGACCGACGCGTTGGTGTGCACGCGATCGTCGAACAGGAACAGGTCGCGCAACGGCGCCCGCTGCGCCTGTTCGGCAAGCAATCGACCCAAGGAAATTCGGGTGTGCGGCTGGATCATCCCGAGCCGGGTCAGTCGTGGCAGTGCCCGCGCCGCCTCGCCGACCAGTTCGACCGAGCCGCGCACGGTGTTGTTCGCGATCCCTTCCAACGCCTTACCCATGCCCGCTCCGGCCTCGGCCAGCGTGCCGACGGTGTGCACCACCCTGGTGGCCGCGGAGCGCGGCCGGTTGCTTGCGACGTGTTCGGCCATCGGGGCGATCTCGGGAGGCAGCGGCTGGTCGCGGTCCATCCAATCGATCCACTGCCGCACCAGCGGCCAGGTGTGATTGGTGGCCATGCTGCCGGCGACGAGGCCGAAATGTCCTGCCACCAAACTGGCTTCGTACACCTCGGCGTTGGGTGCGGCTCGCACGATGCCGCGCACCGCGGCGGGCTGGCCGATATCGTCGACCTCGCCGACGAACGCCAGAATCGGGCACTTCAGTTCGGCAAGCGAAATCGGCTGATCCCGAATCACAAAGCCGCCGAGCATCAGCCGGTTGTGCGCGACGAACTGCTTGAGTAGATCGGCGGCCGCGGGGCCCGCGTAGCCGACCCAACCGTCGTTGTTGAGGAACCGACGCTGACGTTCCTTGGGCAGTAGCGCCTCGCGGTCATGCAGCTGGCGCAGGAAATCGATCCTGGACTTCGCGGTCTTCACCGGGTCCAACATTTGGAAGCCGATCCGCACCATGGAATCGGTGATCGGCAGTCGGGTGACGACATGGTCTGCCAGGAACTCCGCGACATCCGACACCATGCCGTACGGAAGCCCGAACGGCATACCCGCAACCACGTCGACCGGGCTGCCGAAGGTGACGATGCTCGCCACGTTCTTGCCGTACCGGTATGCGGAGGTCTGATAGGCGAACATGCCGCCCTGCGAGTACCCCATCAGGTGCACGCTGCTGCCGGTCGCCTCACAGACCGTGTCGATCGCACTGCTGACCGCGAGGACGTGATCGGCCAGATCCCGCTCCCAACCGCCCTCTTCGCTCGCGGGCGACCCGAAATCGACCACCCAGCAATCGATTCCGCCGCGATGCAGAATTCCGACCGCGCCGTCCTCGGCGTTGACGTCCCAGATGTCGGCGTTCACCATCAGCGGCGGCACCAGCACGGCCACCGGCCTGCCCGGCGTCGCATCGTCGGGGAAGTAATGGCGCAACCGATACATCCGCCTGCGCTCGACCACCTCGAACGGGGACGATTCGACGTCGTTGGTCAGCCCACCGAAGCGGATGACTTCCAGGCCGTTCTGGGCGGTCGCCATCAACCGCTGTACCGACCCGACCATATCCTTCGCACTGAATTTCACGATCGCTCCCAGCCCTACCAAGAAACGTGACACGCATCACACACCCCGACATGTTCAGACGAGCTTCCCACATCGTGTGTCCATTATGTGTCGGCTGTGACCCGATCCATGACAGGCCGCGCGGATCAGCGGAGATATATGGCCGAACGGGCCTGTTTCGTCGACCTGGCGAGGTCAGCGCTGCATGACGTTCACATACATACTCTCGAATGGCGCCGGGCTCACACTCAGGTCGCCACGAAACGGCAGATCCAGGGCGGCGATCAGAAAGATCATCGCGCCGAGAAAGAAGGCGAACAGGCCACCGAGTAGCAAATGCGCGCCGCGATGCAGGCTGAACAGGCACAGCAACACCAGATTCACGGTGGCTCCCACCAGAATTGTCCACCACAGCACACCGGGCACACCGCCGGAGGTGGCGTTGATCCGATGCCGTCGATCCTGATCGAACCGGGCGAACTGGTCGATCGTCGCCGCGTGCACGATCTCCTCGGCCTTGGTCTGCGGCTGGAAGGCCAGCAGGTGTTCCTGAAACCTGGTCACCAGGGCGGTGCCGCCCATCGGTTCCTCGCCCGCACGCAGCGCGGGCCAGGCCACGGTCAGCACGTTGTCGGTGTAGTCCACCAGATCCCGGCGCAACTGGGTCCGCTGCGGCTCCGGATAGGCACCCGCCTCGCGGTAGAGCGTGCCGAGGGCGGCGGCCTCGTCGGCGACGACCCCCTGTGCCGCGTCATAGGACTGATAGGTCGCGGCCGCGATCAGGCCGAGCAGTAGGCCGTAGAACACACCGCCGACCGTCAGGACCATGGTGACCGAGTCGTTCTTGCCAGGCTCGGGGCCGAGCGTCTTCAACACATACGGGCGAGTCAACAGGATCGCTCCGGTTGTCAGCGCGACGCAGGTTCCAGTGATGATCAGGAAGTCCAGCCAGATGGGCAGCGCGTAGATCCAGGTGAACATGACATCTGAAGATAGCTATGTCACAGCCATCCGTCCGCGAATCCGCTATTCATCCCAGGACGTTACGTGTCGTTATCGCGATCGAGGGCATGTCGTGACCATCCGAAACCCGTTGTGCCATCATCGACTCCGCGATCTTCGACATTCCTCTGCGCATGCCGTCCTGCCCGTCCTAGTATCGATGCCGTCTGGAACGCACTGTCGCGTAAATCAATTCACTCGAGTGACTAGTTTCTGCTGTGCAATCGAAGCGCCACCACCACCGTCGACCGTCATGGTGACCATCTCGAGGTGAGGACAAAGCATGACCATCGAAATGCCAGTCCAAACGGATAACCACGTACGCAAGAGTCTCAGCACCGCCGCGGCGCGACCGCTCGCGACCACCACCAAATCCGAGCCGCAAATGCAGGGCATCAGCTCACGCTGGCTCACCCGCATGCTGCCGTGGACGCAGGTCAACAGTGGTACCTACCGCGTCAATCGGCGACTCACCCACACCGTGGGCAACGGCGAGGTCGAATACGTCGTCGACGGTTCGCAGGCCAGGGTGATTCCACTGGAACTGCAGGAACTTCCGCAATTGCGGGACTTCGACGACGAGGAAGTACTGCGCGCGCTCGCGCAGCGATTCGAACAGCGTGATCTCGAACCCGGCACCGTCGTAGCGGAATTCGGCAATCCGATGAATCAGGTCATGCTGATCGTGCACGGAAAACTCGCCAAGATCGGTTCCGGAGAATACGGTGAGCCGACAATGCTCGGAATGCTGGCCGGCGGCGACTTCTACGGCGACGAGACACTGACAAATCCTTCCGCCATTTGGCCGGTCACCGTCAAAACCGTGACAAGGACAACAATGTTGGTCCTGCCGCGGCAGACGCTGGACGAAATAATGGAATACACACCGGCACTCCGCGAGCAATTGTCACGCGTCGCGGCAACACCGGCCAAACCACAGAACGCCAAGGGCGAGGCCAGCATTCTGATCTCCTCCGGCCATTCCGGAGAACCTTTGCTGGACGGCACCTTCGTCGACTACGACGCGTCGCCACGCGAATACGAGCTGAGCCTGGCCCAGAGCGTGCTGCGGGTGCACACCCGCGTCGCCGACCTGTTCAACGATCCGATGAACCAGGTCGAACAGCAGCTGCGGCTGACCATCGAGGCACTGTACGAACGCCGGGAGGACGACCTCGTCAACAACCCGGACTTCGGTCTGCTGCACAACTGCGACCTGAAGCAGCGCATCTACACCGAAGCGGGCCCGCCGACCCCGGACGATATGGACGAGCTGCTCAGCATGCGGCGCAGCACGAAACTCTTTCTGGCACACCCGAAAGCGATCGCCGCCTTCGGCCGCGAATGCAGCAAGCGCGGACTGTATCCCGATCCGGTCGAGGTAGACGGCCACCGCGTCCCGGCCTGGCGCGGTGTGCCGATCTTCCCGTGCGGCAAGATCCCGGTCAGTGGCACTCAGACCACGTCGATTCTCGCCATGCGCACCGGGGAAAAAGACCAAGGCGTCATCGGGCTGCACCAGACCAACATCCCCGATGAGTACGAGCCGAGCCTCAATGTCCGATTCAAGGGCATCGACGACCAGTCGATCATCTCCTACCTGGTCAGCTGCTACTACTCGGCGGCCGTGCTGGTGCCGGACGCACTTGGCGTGCTCGACAACGTCCTGGTCGCCCGGCAGGCCGACTGATCGGGGTGATGAGCGATGTCGGTGCTCTCCCGCGCATCGGCGCCTGCTGCCACCCACGATGTGGCCGCCGCCGTCGCCGCGCTGCTGTCGAATCTCGATGACACCGTTCCGCCGACCCTATCCTTGGACACTGCCGAGGTATCGCCGGAAACCACTGCACCGGAGCAGGATTCGCGCGAGGTAACGCAACCTGCAGAACGTGCGGGCCCGATCCGGCTACTCGGCCCCAGCGGCCTCGGCGCGGCGGCGCTGCTCCTCGCGCCGCCCAGTGCCGCCTCGATGCCCGTCGGCGTGGCGCAGGGGGTCGCGCCGACGGGCTCGGGCGCGTCACGAATACCACTGGGACCCAGTGGATTAGGAACGTCATCCGTACATCTGCGCGACACCGGGCCAGCGATACCGCCGCTGTACTGTCCACCACCGGTCCGCGACGATCCCGCCTTGGCCGCAGTGGTCAACGACGGACTCGTCGCGTGGGCGAAGGACATCGGTCTCTACGCCGGACGGCTGGACGAGCTGCGGGACGCCGACTTCGGCCGCCTGATCATGCTCGCCCATCCCGACAGCGACGATCCCGATCGGCTGCTCGCCGCGGCCAAATGCGCAGTCTCCGAATGGTCCGTCGACGACTACTACTGCGAGGAAGGAGCGGACGACACCGCGCCGGACGGCACCCCGTCGGACGCCGCGACCGAACTGGGCCCGCGGCTCGAACTCGCCGCCGCCGCAATGGACCCCGTTCATCTACCGGCTCGCTATGCACCCGAGTTGGAGAAAGCGCTACAGGCCGATCCGATCCTGCGCGCGTTCCGCACGTCCTTCGAGCATCTGTCCCGCTACGCGACCCCGGCGCAGCTGGCCCGCTTGCGCACGGAGATCGCGGGCTGGTTCATCGCGCTCGCCGCGGAAGCGGGCTGGCGGGCATCACACCGGATCCCACCGGTATGGGAGTACCTCACCAACCGCCAGCCGCACAGCTTCCTGCCGTGTATGGCACCGATCGATGCGGTCGGCGGCTACGAACTGCAGGCCGCCGAATACACCGATCCACGGGTGCGCCGGGTGGTCACCACGGCCGCCCTCGCCAGTCAGATGGTGAACGACCTGTACTCGATGGCACGCGAGGATCGTTCGGAGGGCAGGGAATTCAACCTCCCGACGGTGCTCGCGGCGGAAGAGAAATGCTCGCGACGGGAGGCGGTGCTGCGCACGGCCGCCGTCCACGACGAGCTGGTGCACCGGTTCGAGCAGGAGGCGGCCGCACTGGCTACCGCCGGTTCGGCCGAACTCCGCCGCTTCCTCGGCGGGCTGTGGGCATGGATGGGCGGAAACCGCGCCTGGCATGCCGACAGCAAACGCTACAACGACGCACCCCAGCAGTAACGCGACAAACCTGAAGCAGTACCGCAGCGAGAGGATGATCCGAGATGACCATGCTCAACCCGGCCACCGACGCCGTGCTCCGTACCCACTATCAGAAGTCTGTTGCCGAGTACTGGAACAACAATCCCAACGACGACCGGGTCAATACCAAACTCGGCGAGGTAGACGGACTCTTCCACCATCACTACGGCATCGGCGACCCCGATCTCTCCGTGCTGACGGGACCGGAGGACACCCGCGAAGAGCGGATCGTCAAGGAACTGCACCGCCTAGAGACCGCGCAGGCCGATTTCCTGCTCGACCATCTCGGCGACGTCCGGCCGGGCGATCGGCTGATGGACGGTGGATCAGGGCGCGGCGGCACCAGCTTCATGGCCAATCAGCGGTTCGGTTGCCAGGTCGACGGCGTCACCATCTCCGAATACCAGGTCGGCTTCGCCAACGACCAGGCCGCGCATCGCGGCGTCGCGGACAAGGTGCGCTTCCACTTTCGCAATATGCTCGACACCGGCTTCGAGCCCGGTGGGATGCGCGGGATGTGGACCAACGAGACCACCATGTACGTAGACCTTTTCGAGCTGTTCAGTGAGTTCTCGCGGCTGCTCGAGCCGGGCGGACGCTACGTCTGCATCACCGGCTGCTCCAACGATGTCACCGGCGGGCGCTCGTCGTCGGTCAGCTGGATCGACGCCCACTACGGGTGCATGATCCATCCACGCAGCGAGTACTTCCGTGCCATGGCCGAGAACAACCTGGTGCCGATCGATGTGGTCGATCTGACCGCGGCGACCATCCCCTACTGGGAGCTGCGCACCAAGTCCGAGCTGGCAACCGGAGTGGAGAAGCCGTTCCTCACCGCCTACAAGGAGGGCAGCTTCCAGTACCTCCTGATCGCCGCCGATAAGGTGGGCGGGTGACCGAGACGCTCGATCAGCCGTTGACCGACCGCGAGGCCCTACCCGTCGAACTCGTCGACGAGGCAGGCCGCGCGGTCGGCGCGTGCCCCGTCGCGCAGGCCCATCGGGCGCCCGGCCTGCTGCACCGTGCGTTCTCGGTGCTGCTGTTCGACGAGGCGGGCCGGGTGCTGTTGCAGCAGCGTGCCGCGGTGAAGACCCGGTTTCCAATGCTGTGGGCCAACACCTGTTGCGGACACCCCGCGCCGGGCGAGCCGGTGGCCGCCGCAGCCGCGGTGCGTCTCGCCGAGGAACTGGGGCTGACCACCGCCCTCACCGAGGTCGGCACCTTCCGGTACCAGGCCGCCGATCCGGCCACCGGCCGCGTCGAACACGAATGGGACCACGTGCTCATCGGCCTCTTCGACACGGGCGCGCCGCGCCCCGATCCCGCCGAGGTCGCCGACTACGCGTGGATCCAGCCGGACGCGCTGCGTGACGCGCTGGCCGACGAACCGGACAGCTACACCCCGTGGCTGGCCGGTGTGCTCGATATCGCCGAGCAGGCACACCGCCGCACCGGAAAGTAATCCCGCTGTTCCGTCCGATACCGGTGCGCACACCGGGTCCGAGGCGGCCGCCCACCATCTCCGGCGTCATCATCCCGTGGCCGGCGGTGATTCGGGCCCGGCTGCCTCGGACCGTCGCCCGGCCACATACATAGATGCGCATATCGAGGTAGGTACATGCGTACTCCAGCGCGATGCTTGTCACACTGCACAAAACCTTCGAGAACTCACAGGATCGGCACAGCCTATGGCCAGGGGCGCCTCGGATGCTTGCCTGAGTACGAGCTCTTGGCAATTAGTGAGGTGCGCGATGGTCGAAGTCGAAGTCACGGATACGACGGTGACGGTCCACGTTCTCGGTGGGCACCGGCTGCTGGCACTGCGCGAGCAGCTGACCTTCGATCTGTCCGACATCACCGCGGTCACCACTGCCGAGGTCGACCTGCGTCCGCCGTGGGTGCGCGCACCGGGAACGTTCTTTCCCGGGGTGATCGCGGCAGGCACCTATCGCGGCAGGCGTCGGAAGGAATTCTGGGATACGAGGTTCGACGGCAAAGCGATCCGGATCGAGCTGGCAGGGGCCGACTTCACCCGGGTCGTCGTCGATGTCGACGACCCCGACGCCGCGTTGCGGGCACTGACGTCCGCTGTCGCGGCCTGATCACGTCCCGAACGAGCGAAGCAGCCCGGCGTAGGGCTTGGCCGGTGGCGCGGCGAACTCTCCCCTCCCCGACTTCCGCACACCGAGGGTGAGCAGCGACTGCACAGTCAGGGTCGCGGCGGCAACACCGTCGATCACCGGAACCCCGATCTCGTCGCGAATGTGGTCGCACAGGTCGGCCATGCCCGCGCAGCCGAGCACGATCGCCTCGGAACCATCGTTTTCGACGGCCGCCCGGCATGCCTCGGTGACGATCTTGCGCGCGTCCGGATCTGCATCCAAGGCGAGTACCGGGATCTCGCAGGCATGGATGCCGCGGCAGAAGCGTTGCATGCCATAACGTTCCGCGAGATCCGCGGCGCGACCGACGGTTCGGCTCAACGTGGTGACCACACTGAAACCGCGGCCGAGATGGCTGGCCGTCTGCATCGCCGCCTCCGCGATACCGATCACCGGACCACTGGCCAGTTCCCGCGCGGCGTCGAGTCCGGGGTCGCCGAAGCACGCGATCACGTAGCCGTCCACGCCCTCCTGCTCGCCACGCTGGATAGCGGCGAGCAGGCCTGGGACGCTGAGGGCTTCGTCGTAGTGGCTCTCGATCGAGGCGGGCCCCGTCTCGGAGGTCACCGCGTCGAGCAGTGTGCCGGGGCCTGCGACGGCCTTGGCGCACTGCTCGATCGCCTCGGTCATCGCCTGCGTGGTGTTCGGGTTGACGACCCGGATGCGCATCAGGCAGGAACTCCCTGCACTGCCAGTCTGGTTCGGGTAGCCAGCAGGTGGTAGACCGCGAAGCCGACGCCGCAGCCGATGAACCAGCTGTACTGCGCTGCGGTGTACATGCCCGTGACATCCTTGGCCAGCACCGGGACCACCGCGATGACGGCGCCGACGGCCGTCGCGATGATTGCGGCCAGGTTGTAACCCTTGCTGTACCAGTAGCTTCCGGTCTGCGACATGGTGAACAAATCATCGACAATCACCCGCTGTTTGCGCACCAGGTAGTAGTCGGCGATGAGCACACCGAACAGCGGGCCGATGAAGGCGCCGAGCACCTCCAGGGTGTAGTGGATGACCTCCGGGTTGTTGTAGAGGTTCCACGGCGTGATCAGGATCGAGCCGACCGCGGCGATCATGCCGCCCGCGCGCCAGCTGATCTTCTGCGGGCTGACGTGGGAGAAGTCGAAGGCCGGGGAGATGAAGTTGGCGACGATATTGATGCCGATGGTGGCGATGGTGAAGGTCAACGCGCCGAGCACGATCGCGAAGGTGCTGTCGATACGAGCAACGGTCGCAACCGGATCGGTGATCAGTTCGCCGTAGACCGGGACCGTCAACGACGCGGTGACGACGACCAGCAGCGAGAACAGCAGGAAATTGACCGGAAGGCCGAGCAGGTTGCCGCGCCGCACGGCGGCGAAAGACTTTCCGTAACGGGAGAAGTCACCGAAGTTGAGCATCGGACCGGAGAAGTACGACACCACCAGCGCGATGGCGCCGAGCATTACCGGCATTGATGCCCAGCCGGTGTACTTCACCTCGCCCAACTTCAAGTCGATCGCACTCCAGCCTGCCTCGGCAATGAGGTAGCCGCAGAGCAGGAACATCACGACATAGACAGCGGGACCGCAGAAGTCGATGAACTTACGAATGGACTCCATGCCGCGCCAGAACACGCACGCCTGCACCACCCACAACAACAGGTAGCTGCCCCAGCCGAGCAGCGAAAGCCCGAGGAAGCCGTAGTCGCCGACGACCGCGTAGGGCGCGAGCCCCGGAAACAGCTTCACCAGAACCACATCCAGCGCCGCGGACGCGAGGAAGGTCTGGATGCCGTACCAGGCCACCGCGATCAGGCCGCGGATGATGGCGGGGATATTCGCGCCGAGCACCCCGAACGCGCTGCGGCACATGACCGGATAGGGCACGCCCGTCACCTGACTCGGCTTGGCCACCAGGTTGCAGAAGAAGTAGACGATCGTGATGCCGATCAGCAGCGCCGCGAGCACCTGCCAGCTGGCCAGACCGAGCGCAAACAAGCTGCCAGCGGTGACATAGCCGCCGACGCTGTGCACGTCCGACATCCAGAACGCGAAGATGTTGTAAGAACCCCAGCTCTGCTTGCGCAGCGGCGCCAGGTCTTCGTTGGTCAGTCGCGGGTGATAGGCAGGTGCGGCCGGTGCCGATGGCGCGGACACCGCGGTGGTGAGCATTTCGGTCATGGTGTTTCCCGTCCGAGGGTGAAACTGTGATCCCGAACGACGGTAGAAACCATGCGTTGCCCGCCTATTGCACAGTTATTGCCCGGCTATTGCGCGGCAGATATATCTTCCGGCGCCAGCAGCCCGGTATCGGTCGGCAGGGTCGCGATAACCGTCTCCAACCTGCGGTGGTGCCGTTCGGCGATGAGCAGCAGACGATCGACGTCACGGGCGAGGAAGGCGTCCATCATCAACGCGTGGTCGGTGTGCAGGCGCACCCGGTCGGCGCGGCCGATGTGCACCATCGACTGCACCGGTTCGGTGACATTCCACGCCGACTCGAGCATGTGCAACAGACGGAACATGCGCGAGGGCCGGGTCAGCGCGACATGGAACAGCCGGGACTGCCGATGATAGGCGACCGGGTCGTCGTCCCGGATCGCTTGCTCCAGAAGGGCATTCACTTGCATCAGGTCGGCGCGATCGGCGTCGGAGGCGTTCATGGCGGCCGCCGCGAGCGATGCCGTCTCCAAAGTTTCGCGCACGATATACATTTCTCGCAGCTCGTTCGCGGTGAGCTGGGCCACGGTGTATCCGCCGTGCGGCTGGTGGGTGACAAGGCCCTCCCCCAGCAGCGTCTTGAGTGCCTCGCGCACCGGAATGTGGCTGACCCCGAATAGTTCGGCCACCTCCCGCAGCGGGATCACCGTGCACGGTGGCACGGCACCGTCGAGGATTACCCGGCGCAGTTCGCCGAGAATGATCTGTGGCCTGCCCGGTTCGTCGACAACCAACCTCGCGAGCAGCGCCGAACGTCTCCGTGGAGGCATGTCGACCACCGTAGGCGAGCCGTGTTGCGTTTTCGGTCCCTGATGTGACGGTCAGGAAAATGCACTCTCAGACAGTTCCGGCCGTTCGGGGTGGAATTCGGACTGTCATACGCTGTATGGATCCCCGGAACGACAAGGATCCCTCGATGACCACTCTCCCGACAACGCAAACCGTCGATCGGCGCTTCGTGAGTCTGGTGGCCGAATTCGACCGGCTGTTCCGGCGGCCGTCCGACGGTGGCGGCGCCCTCGTGGTCTACCTGCACGGCGAGCCGGTAGTCGATGTCTGGGCCGGCTTCGCGCACCCGGAGGTGCCGTGGGCGCACAACACCGTGGCCATGGCCTACTCCACCGGCAAGGCTGTCGCCACCACCCTGTTGCACCGGCTGGCCGAGCGCGGTCTGCTCGACTATGACGCGACCGTCGCCACCTATTGGCCCGAATTCGCCGCCGCGGGAAAGGAACTCATTACGGTGCGCGAGTTGCTGACTCATCGGGCCGGGCTGCACCGGCTGCGCGGACTGCTCCCCGGTCCGGTGGACCGATTCCTCGACGACGCGGCGGTGACCGCGGCGTTGGCTGCCGCGACCCCCGACCCACGGCACCTCGTGACCAGCGGCTATCACGGAATCACCTTCGGCCACTTGGTCGCCGAGCTGGTGCGCAGAATCAGCGGCTCGAACTTCACCGACGCGCTGCGCACCGAAATCGCCGAACCGCTCGCGGCCGAGGATCTTTGGTTCCGGGTACCCGACTCCGAGCGCGACCGTATCGCCACCAATTTCCCCCGGCTCACCGTCGCAGGCCTCCAGTGGGACCGTGGCGCACGGCTGATGTCGAAGACCAGGTTCGCCGCGGCCGCCGACACCACGCCGCAGGGTTTCGCCGACCTGGTGTCCGATCCGCGCCTGCACGATTCGGTCATGCCCGGCATCAACGGCGTCTTTTCCGCACGATCGCTCGCCCGCATGTACGGCGCCCTCGCCAACGCGGGGCGCCTCGACGGCTTCCAGCTGCTGCAACCCGAAACCATCGAGCTGATCACCCGACGGCAAGTCTTCACCCCCGACTACGTCCTCGCCTTCCGCATTCCCTGGGCCCTCGGCTACCACGGCGTCCCGATGAAACCCTCCAAAGCCGAACCCGTCTCCGCCTTCGGCCATTTCGGCCTCGGCGGCTCCGGCGCCTTCGCCGACCCCGCCACGGGCATGTCCCTCGGCTTTGTCACCAACCGCCTCGGCGGCAAACTCACTCCACTCGGCGACGCCCGCCTCGCCCGCCTCGGCGCGATCGCCCACAACCTGGCCAAGGCTGCGTAATTCAACAAGACCGTGGCACACAGCTGTGGCAAGTTGCTGCCGGCTCGGGTGTGACCTGGCAGCATGGCGGCATGGAGTTGCTTGGGCTGGATCGGATCGAGGCGGCTGCGGCGCTACTCGCGCCGGTGATTCGGCGGACGCCGGTGGTGGCGTCGCGGATGTTGTCGGAGCGGTCCGAGACCGAGGTGTGGCTCAAGTGCGAGAACTTGCAGCGGACGGGGTCGTTCAAGCCGCGGGGCGCCTACAACAGGATCGCGAATCTGCCCGCGGGCGATCGGGCCAATGGTGTTGTCGCGGCGAGCGCGGGCAATCACGCCCAAGGGGTGGCCTGGGCGGCGACGTCGCTCGGCATCGAGTCGACGGTGTTCATGCCGGTAGGCGCGTCGCTGCCGAAACTGGCGGCCACCAAGGCATATGGGGCGCGGGTTCAGCAGGTGGGCGAAACCGTCGATGACGCGCTCGACGCGGCACTCGACTTCGCGGACCGCACCGGGGCGACGTTGATCCATCCGTTCGACCACCCCGACATCGTCGCCGGGCAGGCAACGGTAGGGCTGGAGATCCTGGATCAGTTACCCGATGTCGGGACAGTGCTCGTGCCCACCGGCGGTGGCGGGCTGCTGGCCGGTGTCGCGGTCGCGCTGCACCATCTCGCCCCGCAGGTGCGGGTGATCGGCGTGCAGGCCGCCGAGGCGGCCGCCTGGCCGGATTCGCTGGCGGCGGGCAAGCCGGTCCGGGCCGCACGGATGTCGACGATGGCCGACGGCATCGCGGTCGGGCTGCCGGGTGCGGTGCCGTTCGCGCACGTCGCCGAACATGTGACGACCGTGCTGACCGTCGATGAGGATGCGCTGTCGAGGGCGCTGCTGCTGTGTCTGGAACGAGCGAAGCTGATCGTCGAGCCGGCCGGCGCCGCGGCGGTCGCCGCGTTGATGAGTTACCCGCCAGAGGAACTCGGACTGCGCGGACCGGTCTGCGCGATACTGTCCGGCGGCAATATCGACCCACTGCTCTTGACCCGACTGATCGGCCACGGCCTGAGCGCCGCGGGTCGCTACCTCGCGGTGCGCGTGACGATCGTGGATCGCCCCGGCGGACTGAGCAGCCTGCTCGGGGTGGTCGGGAAGACGGGGGCGAGCGTGGTCGACGTGGCACACTCGCGCACCGGCACCTGGCTGGCCCTGAACGAGGTCGAGGTATCGCTGACGCTCGAGACTCGTGGACCGAACCACCGCAATGACGTGCTCGATGCGCTGACCGAGTCCGGATATGTTGTCCGCGTAGAGGATTGAGGGACGCTTGCCGACCGCCGGCACGGTCGGCACGCCGGTGCGACAGCCGCTCAGCACTTCCTCTTGTAGAAGTACTTCGCGCTGGCGTCCATATCCGCCTGGGTGATCGCGACCATGTCGGTCTGGATGTTCCTGGTGACCGGCTTACCCTCCAGCGCCGCGACGACCTGGTCGACGCCCTTGGCGCCGATGCCGGCCGGATCCTGAGCGATCAGCGCCTGCACAGTGCCCGCCTTCAGGTCTTCGACCTGTTTGGGGCTTGCGTCGAAGCCGACCAGTTTGACCTGGCCGAGCTTGTTCGCATTGCGCAGACCGGTTGCCGCACCTTCGGCCGAGCTCAGGTTCGTCGCGAACACGCCGGCAAGGTCAGGGTGGGCCGCGAGCGTGGCAGTGACGATCGAGGCGGCTTGGGCGGCCTCATTGTTGTTGTACTGCACGCCGAGTGAGGTCATGCCCGGGTAGTTCTTCAGCGCCGCCTCGAAGCCCTTGGCGCGTGCGTCCGTGGTAGAGGTACCCGCCTTGGTGTTGATCACCAGCACCGGCCCCTTCTCACCGACCAGCTTCGCCAAGGTGGCGGCCGCGAGTTCGCCACCCTTCGTGTTGTCGGACGAAATCGACGACAGCGCAACGGAGGTGTCGTCCAGCGCGGTGTCCACTTCGACGATCTTGATGCCGGCGTCCTTGGCCTGCTCGAGCGGATTGGCCATGGCCGTCGCGTGCGTCGGCGCGATCAGGATGCCGCCGGGCCTATTGGCCACCACGCCGGTCAGCACCGGCGTCTGCGATCCGGCGTCGAACTTGGTCGGCGCCTGGGTATCCAGCTTGTAGCCGAGCTTGTTCGCTTCCTCTTGTGCACCGCACTGCATGGAGATATAGAAGGGTTCATCGGCGACGCCGGGGATGAGCACCAGCTTCTTGGCGTCCGTCCCACCCGTATTTCCGACCTCGCCACTACACGACACCACCATCGCGCCGACCGCCGCCATCGCGCCGATCATCACCGCGGTCCGCCTCGCCACCCTCATCCGGCTACCTCCGCCTTTTCTTGTCGCGCAGTGTTATTACTGCTTACCTCTATCGGTCCCGCGCCCTGCGGCGGAGTTGGTCGAACCACACCGCCCCGACGAGAACCGCGCTCACCGCGATGGGCTGCCAGAACACCGGCACCCCCGCGATGACGAAACCCTTGCGCAGCACGGAGGGAATGAACACGCCGATCACCGTGCCGACGATCGTGCCGACACCGCCGAAAAGGCTTGTCCCGCCGATGACCACACCGGCGATGGCATCCAGATTGTCGGTGCCGTGGCCGCCGATCGTGGTGGTGCCGAAGTAGGCGAGGTTCATGAATCCCGCCAGCCCCGCGAGCAATCCGGTCATCAGGTAGACCAGCACGAGATGGCGGGTGACCGCGATACCCGAGCGGCGCGCGGCCTCCTCGTTGGAGCCGATCGCGAACGTGTAGCGCCCGAACCTGGTGGTATGCAGCACCCAGGCCGCCAGCACGGTGACCACCGTCGCGACCAGCACCAGATTCGGGACACCACCGAACGAGGTGCCGAATCCCAATGAGTTGCGCAGCTTGTCGGGCACCGTCCTGGTGTCGACGCCGCCGGTGATCAATTGCGCCGCACCGAGGGCGGCGCCGAACGACCCCAGCGTGACGATCAGCGGCGGAATCTTGGCCTTGGCGACCAGAAGTCCGTTGAGCAGTCCCCAGATTCCGCCGCCTGCGACGGAAATCAGGAATCCGAGTCCGATGATTCCCCAACCCGCCGAGGTAGCGTTCTCGTCGGGGCTCAGCCATTCCATCGTTTTCGCGCCGAGCACCCCGGCGAAGATCAGCACCATGCCGACGGAGAGGTCGATGCCGGAGGTGATGATCACGAAGGTCATCCCGACCGAAAGCACCAGCAGCACCGAGGTTTCGATCAGCAGGGTCTGCAGGGTGAATCGGGTGGGAAACGCATCGGGACGAAGCACGCTGAACACCACGCACAGTCCGACGAGTACGACGCCGATCCACAGTGTGCTCGCGCCGAGCAGTCGTTGCAGCACAGTAGGTCCGGGCAGCTCGGCACCGCCGTTGCCGTCGACGATGACGGCTGCGTCATTACTCATGCGCGTCCCGGCTTCCGAGCACTCGGCGCTGTCTCACGCTGCCTCCTCGTGCGACAGCGCACCTGTCATAGCGCCGACAAGCTGCTCCAATGTGACATCGGCGGCGGCGAAACGAGCCACCCGCTTGCCGAGCCGCAGCACTTCGATACGATCGGCGACCGCCAGCACCTCGGGCATGTTGTGGCTGATCAACACGACCGCGATGCCCTGGTCGCGCACCCGGCGGATGACGTCGAGCACGCGCTCGCGCTGGACAACGCCCAGCGCGGCGGTCGGCTCGTCCATGAACACCACCTTGCTCGCCCACATCACCGCCCTGGCCACGGCCACACTCTGCCGCTGCCCGCCCGATAGCGAGCCGATCGGCACGTCGGCGCGCTGCAGCGTGACGCCGAGTCGCCCAAAGTGTTCGACCGCTTGGCTTCTCATGGCCGACTTGTCCAGCATGCCGAGCTTGCCCGCAAGCCCGCGCCGGAGCAGTTCCCTGCCGAGGAACAGGTTCGCGGCCGGATCCAGGTCGGGGGCTACCGCCAGGTCCTGATACACGGTTTCCACACCGAGTTTTCGCGCGGCGGTCGGCGTATTCAGCACCACCGGCTTGCCGTCGAGCAGGATGGTGCCGTCGTCCGGTTGCTCGGCTCCCGAAAGACATTTCACCAGAGTCGATTTGCCCGCGCCATTGTCACCGATCAGGGCGACGACCTCACCGGCTTTGGCCTGAAAGTTGGCACCCCGCAACGCCTCCACGCTGCCGTAGTGCTTGGCCAGCCCCGCAGCCTCCAACACCACGGCGGCATCGCCCGGCTTCCCCATGACCTCGCCCTCATCATCCGAGGTCATGGGGTACATCCGGGTGGACTCAGCTGAGCAAACGTCCAGTCCATTGCCCGATGTTACGTTCGGCTCCGCGCCGCTCGGGACGTATTCGGCAAAATGCAGAGGGCGCAACGCCACGCGCCCTCAGCAACCCTCGTAGGTCACGAGCAAGCCGATTCCGGTCGGCCCGCGATGGTTCGCAGTGAATCCGGGCGGATCCCCGAATCAGTGTGCGCCGCCGAGTTCGAGCGCGAGCACGCCGAGAATGACCAGGCCGATGCCCCCGATCTGCACCAGGGTCAACCGCTCATCCAAGAACAGCACACCGATGATCGCGATCGCGGCAACACCGACGGCCGACCAGATCCCATAGGCGACTCCGATCGCCATACCCCGTGTCAGCGCCTGTGACAGAAAGTAGAACGCGGCGCCGTAGCCGATCACGACCACGATCGAAGGGATGAGTTTGCTGAATCCGTCGGAGAGCTTCAGCGAAACGGTCGCGGTCACCTCGGACGCGATGGCCAGCGCGAGCAGCAGCAGAGTCACCGGCGCAGCGTAACGCGGGCCGCGACGACGGCTAGCCGTGCCGTGATACGCGGAGACGACCCGGCGAGACGATGATCGTGACCGTGTCGCAGCGACGACCGGCCCATCGCGGTCGCCAGGCCGCAGCGGTTACCGGGCCGCGGCCGGACGGCCGCCTAACCGACCTCAGCGATAGTCACGCCAACCAGCCGCGCAAATCCCCTACCGTGCGCCGGATCTCGTCGAGTTGTTTCGCGACCTGGACACCCGCTGTGCCACCGCGGGCGTTGCGGGAGGCGATCGAACCCTGCACCGTCAGCACGTCCCGTACCTGAGGCGTCAATGCCGGGTCGACGGCGGCGAACTCCGCGTCGGTCAGCTCGTCCAGCCCGACGCCACGGGCCTCGGCGGCACGCACACAGCCGCCAGCCGCCTCGTGCGCGACGCGGAACGGGACACCCTGGCGGACAAGCCATTCGGCGATGTCGGTGGCGAGGGTGAAACCGGCGGGGGCGAGTTCGGCCATTCGCTCGGTGTGGAAGGTCAGTGTCGAGACCAGACCGGCGATCGCGGGGAGCAGCAGTTCCAGCTGGGCGACCGAGTCGAACAGGGGCTCCTTGTCCTCCTGCAAGTCTCGGTTGTAGGCCAGCGGTTGCGCCTTGAGTGTGGCGAGCAGGCCCGTGAGGTTGCCGATGAGGCGACCGGCCTTGCCGCGGGTGAGTTCGGAGACGTCCGGGTTCTTCTTCTGCGGCATGATCGACGAACCGGTGGACCAGGCGTCGGCGAGGGTGATGTAGCCGAATTCCGGTGTGCTCCAGATGATGACCTCTTCGGCCGTCCTGCTGAGGTCGACCCCGATCATGGCGAGCACGAACGCCGCCTCGGCGGCGAAATCGCGGGACGAGGTGGCGTCGATCGAATTGGCCGCGGACGCGTCGAAATCCAATTCGGCGGCGATCGCCTCCGGGTCCAACCCCAGCGAGGAACCTGCCAGCGCGCCGGAACCGTAGGGCGACACCGCCGCCCGCTTGTCGAAGTCACGCAGCCGGTCGATATCGCGCAGCAGCGGATGCGCGTGTGCGAGCAAATGATGCGCGAGCAGCACCGGCTGCGCGGCCTGCAGATGCGTCTTGCCCGGCATCACCGCGTCGGGGTGCGCGGCCGCCTGGGCGACCAGCGCGTCGACCACCTCGAGCAGACCGGCCGCCACCCGGCGGACCGCGTCACGCAACCACATCCGGAAGAGGGTGGCCACCTGGTCGTTGCGCGAACGCCCCGCGCGCAGCCTGCCACCGAGCTCGGTGCCGACCCGCTCGATCAGTCCGCGCTCCAACGCACCGTGCACGTCCTCGTCGGACTCCGCCGGGAGGTAGGCGCCCGAATCCACGTCGGTCGCGAGACGATCCAGACCTTCGAGCATGGCCGCGAGGTCGGATTCCGACAGCAGCCCGGCCTTGTGCAGCACCCGCGCGTGCGCCTTCGACGCACGAATGTCGTAGGGGGCGAGCACCCAGTCGAAATGCGTCGACTTGCTGAGCGCGGCCATCGCCGCGGCCGGTCCGGACGCGAAACGTCCGCCCCAGAGCGCCCCTTCGTTGGTGCTGCCGCTCTGCGTCATCGTGTGCTTTCTCCTCGAGATCGGATGTCGTCGGTTCGCACCACGCGCGCCCTTCGGGTCGGCGCGTGCGCACCGACCCGTTCGAGACTAATAGGCGCAGCCGAACCTAGGCCGTCGTCAGCCCGCGCCGGGCCGAGCGAAGGCGACGCGACCGCTGTGCGCCGGGCCGAGCGCAGGCGAGGCAGCCGCTGTGCGCCGGGCCGAGCGCAGGCGAGGCAGCCGCCTACTTCTGGTTCAGATCGCGGCGGGCCGCGACCTTCGAGGACAGGCCGTGGATCTGCACGAAGCCCTTGGCCAGCGACTGGTCGAAGGTGTCGCCCTCGTCGTAGGTGGCCAGGTTGAAGTCATAGAGCGACTGCTCGGAACGCCGCCCGTTGACCACGACGGAGCCGCCGTGCAGCACCATGCGGATGTCGCCGGAGACGTGCTCCTGGGTCTCGGCGACGAAGGCGTCGAGGGCGCGCTTGAGCGGGGAGAACCACAGGCCGTCGTAGACCAGCTCGCTCCAGCGCTGCTCGACCTGCCGCTTGTAGCGGCCGAGCTCACGCTCGACGGTGACAGCCTCGAGCTCCTGGTGCGCGGTGATCAGCGCGATGGCGCCGGGCGCCTCGTAGATCTCGCGGCTCTTGATGCCGACGAGCCGGTCCTCGACCATGTCCAGGCGGCCGACACCCTGCCGTCCGGCGCGGAGGTTGAGCTCGACGATGGCCTCGAGCACGGTGACCTGACGGCCGTCGATGGCGACCGGGACACCCTTGTCGAAGGTGACGATGAGCTCGTCCGGCGCCTCGAAGTTGACCGTCGGGTCGGCGGTGTAGTCGTAGACGTCCTTGGTCGGCGCGTTCCAGAGGTCTTCCAGGAAGCCGGTTTCCACCGCGCGACCGAACACGTTCTGGTCGATGGAGAACGGCGACTTCTTGGTGACGTTGATCGGCAGCGAGTTCTCCTCGGCGAAGGCGATGGCCTTCTCCCTGGTCCAGGCGTAGTCGCGGACCGGGGCGATCACGTTCAGGTCGGGCGCGAGCGCGCCGATGCCGACCTCGAAGCGGACCTGGTCGTTGCCCTTGCCGGTGCAGCCGTGTGCGACGGTGCTCGCACCGTGGAACTTGGCGGCCTCGACGAGGTGCTTGACGATGAGCGGGCGGCTGATCGCCGACACCAGCGGGTAGCGGCTCATGTAGAGCGCGTTGGCCTGGATGGTCGGCAGGCAGTAGTCGTTGGCGAACTCGTCGCGCGCATCGACCACGATCGCCTCGACGGCGCCGCAGTCCAGTGCTCGCTGGCGCACCACGTTCATGTCCTCGCCGCCCTGGCCCAGGTCGATGGCGACGGCCACCACCTCGGCACCGGTCTCCTTGGCGATCCAGCTGATCGCGACGGAGGTGTCCAGCCCACCGGAGTAGGCGAGTACGACGCGCTCGGACATGTCTATGTGCTCCTCGGATTTCGTGCTTGTCTGTGGTCTTGTGCCCGTTCGGCAGGCGCGCAGTCGGGGCCCGGGTCTACGTCCAGGCGGCCTGCACCGTTCTACAAATGATTATGCACGACTATGCAAGCCCATTCACAACCGGGGTCGGGTCGGACTCGCCCCGGAGGAAATGAGGTATCACGCGTTGCGCGCACCATGCGCGACGCGTCGAGCCTGCCAGATATCACGTCCATACCGCAGAGCGCGGATCACACCGTATGGGAAGCGGCGGACATGGCTCTCGAGAGCGATCGGCCCTGGATACACACGTGAGTGGCACAGCAGGGCGGCGTTCGCGGCGTGTCCCCGCAACCACGTGCCACTCGTGAATCGAGCGGGTCAGGCGAGTTCCTCGATTTTGGCGGCCAGTTCGGCGCCGGTGAGGGGCTCGCGGGCTATGACGGCGATGGTGTCGTCGCCTGCGATGGTGCCGACTATGTAGGGCAGGGCGGCGCGGTCGAGGGCACTGGCCAGGTAGTGGGCGGCGCCGGGTGGGGTGCGCAGGACGGCGATATTGCCGCTGGCGTCGGTGGAGACGAGCAGGTCGCCGAGGAGTTTCGAGAGGCGGTCGGTGCCGCCGGTGACGCCGCGCACCGGGCTGCCGTCCTCGGGGACCACGTAGACGCCCGCACCACCGTCGGCGGCCCGCAGTTTCACGGCGCCTAGTTCGTCGAGATCACGCGACAGGGTGGCCTGGGTGGTCTCGATCCCTTCGGCGGACAGCAGCGCGGCGAGTTCGGTCTGGCTGCGGACCGCGTGCGCGAGCAGCAGTTCGATGATGCGGGACTGGCGTCCGGCACGGGTGCGCGCGATCGCGGGCCCGGGTCTGCCGGGTTCCGGGCGAGTAACGCTCATCGCGCCACCTCGCCCCTGGTTCGTTCGCCGCGCTCGCTCACGACCGCTCCCCGCTGACGCTCGGCTCCCTCGTGCGCGACGCACACTCTGACATGGTTCTCTCGCTCACGCCGCACCGTCGTTGCGTTTGGCCAGCAGCCACACCAGCAGTGCCTTCTGTGCGTGCAGCCGGTTCTCCGCCTCGTCCCAGACGACGCTGTGCGGACCGTCGAGCACCCCGTCGGTGATCTCCTCGCCACGATGCGCGGGCAGGCAGTGCAGCACGACGGCATCGGACTCGGCGTGCGCGAGCAGTTCCTCGTTCAGCTGGAACGGCCGGAACGGGCCGACGCGATCGAGGCCGTCGTTCTCCTGACCCATCGACGTCCACGTGTCGGTCACCAGCGCGTCGGCGCCCTCGGCGGCGGCGACCGGGTCACCGGTGAGCGTGATGGTGGCGCCGGTCTCGGCGGCGCGTTTGCGCGCGGCCTCCAGGATCCACGGCAGCGGCTCGAAACCCTCCGGCGCGGCAATGGTGACGTTCAACCCGGCCGTCACGCCACCGAGCAGCAGCGAGTGCGACATATTGTTCGCGCCGTCGCCGAAGTAGGTCAGGTTGCGGCCGACCAGGTTGCCCTTGCGCTCGGTAAGCGTCTGCAGGTCGGCGAGCACCTGGCACGGGTGGAACTCGTTGGACAGCGCGTTCACCACCGGAACCGTTGCGGTGGTGGCCATTTCGTCCAGGCGAACCTGCTCGAAGGTACGCCAGACGATCGCATCGACATAACGCGACAGCACCGTGCCGGTGTCGCCGAGGGTCTCCTCGCGGCCGAGCTGGGTGTCGCGGCCGTCGACAACGACCGCATGCCCGCCGAGCTGGGCGATGCCCATCTCGAAGGAGAACCGGGTGCGGGTGGAGTTCTTCTCGAAGATCACCCCGACGCCGCGCGGGCCAGCCAGCGGCCGGCGCGAAAACGGCGCCTTCTTCAATTCTGCTGCCAGCGCGAGGATTTCGGCCTGTTCGACCGGGGTCACATCATCGTCGCGCAGGAAGTGGCGCAGGCGCCCACCCGTCGCCCGACCACCACCCCTCATCGAATCGCTTCGCGATGCGTTGCTCATTTGGCTCCCTTCGCATCTTCGGTCGCGCCGTCCAGAATGTCCGGCAGGTCGGCGACGAAGTTGTCGGACTGGGTTTCGGTGAGCACCAGCGGCGGCGCGAGCCGAATGACGTTGGGCTTCGGCGCGTTCAGCAGATAGCCCGCCTCCCGCGCCCTTGCCTCGACCTCGGCGGAGACGTCCTCGGTGAGCACGATGCCGAGCAGCAGACCCGCACCACGCACCTGGTCGATCAGCGGATGCTCGAGCAGTTCGATGCCGTCGCTGAGCCGCTTGCCGACCGACTCGACATGCGAGAGCAGGTCCAGCTCGTCGATGGTGCGCAGTACGGCGAGGGCGGCTGCCGCGCAGACCGCGTTACCGCCGAACGTGGTGCCGTGCAGTCCAGGAGTCAGCAGATCGGCGGCAGGCCCGGTGGCAAGCACCGCGCCGATCGGCAGCCCGCCGCCGAGGCCCTTGGCCAGGGTGATCACATCCGGCACGATGCCGTAAGCCTGATGCGCGTAGAACTTTCCGCAACGACCGATGCCGGTCTGCACCTCGTCGAGGACCAGCAGCGCACCGTGCCGCGCGGTGATCTCGCGAGCCTTCACCAGGTAGTCGATGGGCGGCACCACCACGCCGCTCTCCCCCATGATCGGTTCGAGGAAGACCGCGGCGGTGTCCTCGTCGACCACGGCTTCCAAGGCAGCGGCGTCACCGTAGGGCACGTGCACGACACCGGGCGGCATCGGCTCGAACGGCTCCCGCTTCGACGGCTGGCCGGTGAGCGCGAGCGCGCCCATGGTCCGGCCGTGGAACGCCTCCTCGCACGCGATGATCTTGCGCCGGCCGGTCAGCCGCGCCATTTTGAACGCGGCTTCGTTGGCTTCGGTACCGGAGTTGCAGAAGAACGCGCGGCCGTGCCCGTCACCGAATTCGCCGTCACCGAAATGCGCGAGCAGCCGTTCGGCCAGCTCGATCACCGGTTCGTTCGCGTAGATGTTCGACGTGTGCCCGAGCGTGCCGAGTTGCTGGGTGACCGCCTCCAGAATCGCCGGGTGGGCGTGCCCGAGGCTGTTGACCGCGATGCCGCCGAGGAAGTCGACGTAGCGCTTGCCGTCCGCGTCGTAGACCACCGCGCCCGCCCCGCGCGTCAACGCGATCTTCGGCGTCCCGTAGTTCTTCATCATCGCGGCGGACCACCGCTGCTGCAGCGCGGAGGTGTTGGTAACTTCGTTCGCTACTTCGTTCATGATTTCGTTCCGTTCAGCGCACCGGCACCGTCCGTTGTGGACAGCACGGGCGTCACCATCGTTCCGATTCCTTCTCCGGTGAACAGCTCCAGCAGGACCGAGTGCGGGACGCGACCGTCGATGACGTGCGCGGTCGGCACTCCACCCAGCACGGCGCGCAGGCAGGCTTCCATCTTGGGCACCATGCCCGTATCGAGACTCGGGAGCAACTCAGCCAGCTCGTCGGCGTCGATGCGCGAGGTGAGCGACGAGCGGTCCGGCCAATTGGTGTACAGGCCCTCGACGTCGGTCAGCACCACCAGTTTCTCGGCGCCGATGCCCTCGGCGAGCGCGGCGGCCGCGGTGTCCGCGTTGATGTTGTGCACCACGCCGTCGACATCGGGGGCGATGGTCGAGACCACCGGGATGCGTCCGGCGTCGATGAGGTCCAGCACCGCCGCCGGGTTCACCTCGGTGACGTCGCCGACCAGACCGATGTCGGTCGGTGCGCCGTCGACGTCGACGGTGCGCCGGGTCGCGGTGAACAGTCGCGCGTCCTCACCGGAGATGCCGACCGCGTACGGTCCGTGCGCGTTGATCAGCCCGACCAGTTCCCGCCCGACCTGACCGAACAGCACCATCCGCACCACGTCCATCACCTCGGGTGTGGTGACCCGGAAACCGCCGCGGAATTCACCCTGCAGGCCAAGCTTTTCCAGCATCGCACTGATCTGAGGTCCGCCACCGTGCACCACCACCGGGTGCACGCCGACGGTCCGCAGGAACGCCATATCGGCCGCGAAGGCCCGCTTGAGCTCCGCGTCGACCATCGCGTTGCCGCCGTATTTGACGACCACGATCTTGTCGCGGAACTTCTGCAGCCACGGCAGCGCCTCGGCCAGTATGTGCGCCTTGTCCAGTGCCGAAAGGTCGTGGAGCACTTGCTCGCTCATGAGCTGTACGCCGAATTCTCTTCGACATATCCGTGCGAGAGGTCGGTGGTACGGATCATCGCCGTACCGTCACCGACATTCAGCTCGATGAGCACGTCGATGTCCATCCCGGACAGGTCGACCTCGCGTGCGCCCGGCGCTCCGACACCGTCGACGCACACCGGATTTCCGTTGAACGACACCGAGATCCGGTTCGGGTCGAGGGTGATCGGCGCGATGCCGACGGCGGCGAGCACCCGGCCCCAGTTCGGGTCCGAACCGAACAGCGCCGTCTTGACCAGACTGTCACGGGCGACGGCGCGCGCGGCGATCAGCGCCTCGTCCTCGCTGACCGCACCGGAAACGATGACCCGCACCCGCTTCGTGACGCCTTCGGCGTCGGCCATCAACTGCGCGGCCAGATCGTCGCAGACCGCGAGCACCGCGGCGTCGAGATCCTGCTGGGACGGCGAGACCGCGCTGGCGCCGTTGGCAAGCAGCAGCACAGTGTCGTTGGTGGAGCAGGAGCCGTCGACATCGAGCCGGTCGAAGGTGAGCCGAGTCGCGTTGCGCAGCGCCCGATCCAGTTGTTCGGCGGTCACCGCGGCATCAGTGGTGAGCACAACCAGCATGGTCGCCAGCGACGGCGCGAGCATGCCCGCGCCCTTGGCCATGCCGCCGACGTTCCACTTGTCCCGGTGGTGGAAGGCCGCTTCCTTGGGCACGGTGTCGGTGGTCATGATCGCGTACGCCGCGTCGAGACCACCCGACAGGCCACCGCCCATCTCGTGCACGATCTCGGTGACCGCGGGGATCACCTTGTCCATGGGCAACCGGTCGCCGATCAAACCGGTGGAGCAGACGGCGATTTCGCCCGCGCCGGTCTCGGTGCCCCAATTGCTCAGCGCCTTGGCCAATTCCTCGGCCGTCTGGTGGGTGTCCTGGAACCCGCCGGGTCCGGTGCAGGCGTTGGCGCCGCCGGAGTTGAGGATGACCGCGCGCAGCCGACCGGAGCTGAGCACCTGCTGCGACCACAGCACCGGCGCGGCCTTGACCTGGTTGCGGGTGAAAACGCCCGTGGCCGCGTACTCCGGCCCCTCGTTGAACACCAGGGCCAGGTCGGGTTTCCCGCTGGCCTTGATGCCCGCGGCAATGCCAGCGGCACGGAAGCCGAGCGGTGCGGTGACTCCCTGGGTCCGGACCAGCTTGCCGCCCGAGCTCTCGGTAGATGCGGTTGTCGTCACGGTGCCACTCCTACGGTGGAAAGTCCTGCGGTCTCGTCGAATCCGACGGCCAGATTCATGGATTGCACCGCGGCGCCCGCGGTGCCCTTGGTCAAGTTGTCGATCGCGCCGATCACCACCAGCAGACCCGCGTCGGCATCCACCGCGACCTGCAGAGTGACCGCATTGGAGCCGAGCACCGAACCCGTCTGCGGCAGTTTGCCTTCCGGCAGCAGGTGCACGAACGGTTCGTCGGCATAAGCCTTTTCGTAGACCGCGCGAGCCTGTGCGGCGTCGACCCGGGTCGGCGCGGTGCAGGTGGCGAGGATGCCGCGCGGCATCGGCGCCAATACCGGCGTGAACGAGACGGTGACGTCGGTTCCGCCCGCCGCCTTCAGGTTCTGCGAAATCTCGGGGGTATGCCGATGCGCGCCCGCGATGCCATAGGCGCGTACCGAACCCATCACCTCGGAGCCGAGCAGGCCGACGTCGGGCTTGCGGCCCGCACCCGACGTGCCGCTCACCGCAACCACATGCACCGTCGGCTCGACGATGCCCGCCGCGATCGCCGGGGCAAGAGCCAGGCTCGCCACCGTCGGATAACACCCAGGGACGGCAATCCGGCTCGCGCCGCGTAGCTTCTCCCGGCCGCCGGGCAGTTCCGGCAGACCATAGGGCCAGCTGCCCGCATGGGCACTGCCGTAGTACTTCTCCCACGCATCCGCATCGGTCAGCCGGAAGTCCGCGCCGCAGTCGATGATCACCGTCGACTCCGGCAGCGCCTGCGCGATGGCGGCGGATTGCCCGTGCGGCAGCCCGAGGAACACCACGTCATGCCCGGCCAGCTCGTCGGCGGAGGTGGGTGCGAGCACCCGATCGGCCAACGGCAGCAGATGCGGCTGGTGCTCCGCCAGCGTGCTGCCCGCATTCGACCCCGCGGTCAGCGCTCCGATGACCAGGCGCCCGTCGCGGTATGCCGGATGCCCCAGCAATAGACGCAGCACCTCACCGCCCGCGTACCCGCTCGCACCGGCCACCGCGACCCGCAACACGGGTCCGTCCGCTGAATCAACCATGTGATTATTATGCACGATTATGCAAGCCCATTCATGAACGGGGTGGCTTGCCGCCGATCAATCGCGCGCGGAACGGGAACAACAGCACCGTCGTCGCGCCGCAGCCACCAGCGTGGAAGCCATATCCTGCGCCATCAGGCCAGCCCCGTCGCGACCTGAGTAACCGCGACGATGATCGGCAAAACCTGTCGTCGTATACAGCGCGAGCTGTGCGCGCTCACGCGGCGACGGCAGGTTCGCGCCGTGCGGGGCAGCGCTCACTCACCCAGACCGGCAAGCCACGGGCGAGCACCCATCCCCAGCAGCATCACCGCATCGACCCAGCGCAAACGGACAGCTCGACGCGGCCGGTTCCCGCAAAGACGCAGAGCCGAGATCGAGCACGTCGAGCGATCGGGTCTACCGCAACGGCACAGGGTCGAGTCCGAGCATGTCGGCGAGACCGGATTCGCCCTTCGGCGTGAGGCGGATGGCGCGGCCGTTGCCGATTCGGTGGATCCAGTCGAGGTCCTGCAGCCGGCGACAGAGTTGCGCTCCGGCGGCGCCACCGAGGTGGGTGCGGCGTTCGGTCCAGTCGAGGCAGGGGCGGGCGACGGGGCGACGGGTGGCACGCAATGCAGCTCGGTCGATTCCCATCGGACCGGTCAGCCAGGTCAGACCCGCTGGCGTCAGGGCGAAACCGCCCTCGCTGTCGAGGAGGCCGCGGGCGGTCATGGCGTCGGTGATCGCCACGCCCAAACGCCCCGCGAGATGGTCGTAGCAGGTGCGGCCGCGGGCAAGAGCGACCGCGACGGTGGCCGAGCGCAGGCCGGTCGATTCGGTGCGTGGCGGGTCGAGATGGGTGACCATGGCCTCCAAAAGCTCCGCCACCTGGTGGTTTGCCAGTTGCACGTAGCGGTGCCTGCCTTGGCGGCGTTCGATGAGCAGGCCACCGTCGAGTAGTCGGTTCAGGTGCTCGGTGGCTGTGGACGGCGCGACGCCCGCATGGCGCGCCAATTCGCCCGCGGTCCAGGCGCGGCCGTCGATCAAGGCCAGGCACATGTCGGCGCGAGTGCGGTCGGCCAGCAGTACGGCCAGTCCGGCGAGTTCGGCTCCTCGGGTGTGCACCACTCCATGATGGTGCGCTGTTGTTTCGGCGGCCACCGAAACATCAGCGGGATACGGTCGAGGGATGAACGGGAGCCGCCCAATCCTGATGAACAAGACGAAGACCTTCCACGAACTGCACCACCGCGACGAACCGTTGGTCCTGCCGAACGCCTGGGACTTCGGTTCCGGGGCAGCGCTGGCGGCCGAAGGGTTTCCGGCGATCGGCACCACCAGCCTAGGGGTCGCCGTCGCGGCGGGACTGCCCGACGGAACCGGTGTCACCCGCGACGAAACGCTCGCGGTGGCAACACGACTCGCGCGCCTCTCGGTGCCGGTGACCGTCGACATCGAAGGCGGCTTCAGCGAGGACCCCGGCGCGGTGGCCGACTATGTCGCCCAGTTGGCGGAATTGGGGATCGCCGGCGTGAATCTCGAAGACGGCCGGCCGGAAAGCGCACTCGCCGAACCCGGCCACCAGGCCGAGCTGATCGCCGCGATCAAGGCCCGCACACCCGAGCTGTTCGTCAACGCTCGCGTCGACACGTATTGGCTGAAGCTGCAGCGGGATTCGACGCTGGCACGGGTCGAGCAGTACACGAACGCGGGCGCCGACGGCATCTTCGTGCCGGGCATGACCGACCCGGTCGAGATCACCGGGTTGGTCGCCGCGACCGCGCTGCCCGTCAATATCCTGTATGCCGCGCAAGGCCCCTCGATCGCGACCCTGGCCGAGTTGGGCGTCCGCCGGATCAGTACCGGCTCATTGCTGTACCGCACGGCACTCGCGGCAATCGTCGACGCTGCCCGCGCTGTGCGCGACGACGGCCCGTTCACCATCGAGGTTCCGACCTACGGCGAGGTTCAGGCCATCACCGCGGCTGGCTGGTGAACTCGCCGGAGGAATATTTCCGCGTGGATGTCGATCCGCCGAGGTCCCGTTCGTGTAGCAGGTGAGGCCGGCACCGTGTCGGCACCTACGGAGGAGCGGACATGAGCAGGATCATCGCGGTCGAGAACCTCACCCTGGACGGTGTCATGCAAGCGCCGGGGCGGACCGACGAGGACACCAGGGACGGTTTCCGGCACGGCGGCTGGGCGTACCGATACAACGACCCCGTGCAGGCCAGAGTGATGGGCGAGCATATGGCGGCGCATCGAGGCGCCCTGCTGTTCGGGCGGCGGACGTATGAGGACTTCTACGGCTTCTGGCCCCATCAGACCGGCAATCCGGTCGCCGAGGTGCTGGACAAGACCGAGAAGTTCGTCGCGTCCCGGACGCTGACCGAGCCACTGCCCTGGCAGAACTCGACGCTGCTGCCCGGCGACGCCGTCCGCACGGTGGTCGAGCTCCAGCGGGCGCAGCCCGACCGCGATCTGGTCGTGCTCGGCAGCGGCAACCTGCTGCAATCGCTGATGCGGCAGGGTCTCGTCGACGAGTATCTGTTGATGATCCATCCGATCCTGGTGGGCAACGGACGGCGGTTGTTCGACGGCGTCGACCTCGGTGAGCTTCGGCTCACCGAGTGCGTACCGACCACCACCGGCGTCGTGATCGCTACCTATCAGCGCGCGTGAGAGGAGCGTCGAGATGAAGCAGTACCTACTCAGCATCTACCAGTCCGAAGGTGGTGTGCCGCCGGACAATCTGGACGAGATCATGCGCGACCTGCAGGCGGTGAACGACGAGATGCGCGCGGCGGGCGCATGGGTGTTCGCCGCGGGCCTGAACGCGCCGAGCACCGCCACCGTACTGCGCGCCAACGGCGACGACGTCCTCATCACCGATGGTCCGTATGTCGAAAGCAAGGAATACCTTGCCGGATTCAGCATCATTCGGGCCGCCGATCTCGACGAGGCGCTGAAATGGGGCAGCAAGGTCGCCACCGTGCTCGGCCTGCCGATCGAGATCAGGCCGCTAGAGGATGGCTGACTACCCCGGGGTGACCCCGGCGGTGATCGAAGACGTGTTCACCGAGCACTACGGTCGCGCGGTCGCCAGCCTGATCCGCGTCTTCGGCGACATCGGCGTCGCCGAAGACGCGGTGCAGGACGCCTTTACCGCCGCTGTGCAGCGGTGGCCATCCGATGGACTGCCACCCAGCCCGCCAGGATGGATCATCACCACCGCACGCAACCGGGCGATCGATCGACTGCGCCGCGAATCATCACGCGCTGACAGACACGCCGAGGCCGCATTGCTCCACGCCGAGGACGAACAGGTCGACAGCGGTGCGGTCCACGACGACCGGCTCCGCCTGATCTTCACCTGCTGCCACCCAGCTCTCGCGCTGAATGCTCGAGTGGCTCTTACCCTCCGACTGCTCGGCGGCCTGACCACCGCCGAAATCGCCCGTGCCTTCCTTACTTCCGAATCGACCATGGCGCAGCGACTCGTCCGTGCCAAAGGCAAGATTCGCGACGCCCGCATCCCCTACCGCGTCCCCGGCGACACCGACCTGCCCGATCGCCTCCGCGCGGTACTCGCCGTCGTCTACCTGATCTTCACCGAGGGGCACACGGCCAGCTCGGGCTCGCGACTGGTCCGAGAAGACCTGTGCGGCGAGGCAATTCGGCTGGGACGCCTCATCACCGAACTCATGCCCGATGAACCGGAAGCCCACGGACTGCTGGCGCTGATGCTGCTCACCGAATCGCGGCGCGCCGCACGAACCAACCCCGACGGCGCGCTGGTCCCGTTGCCGGAGCAGGACCGCACCCGCTGGGACCGCACCCTCATCGCCGAGGGCCACATCATCGTGCGAGAGTGCCTGCGCCGCAACCAACCCGGCCCGTACCAAATCCAGGCGGCGATCAATGCGGTCCACACGGACGCCTCGGACGCGACCGCGACCGACTGGCACCAGATCCTGCACCTCTACAACCAGCTGGCCGCGATAGCACCGAACCCCGTGGTGCTGCTCAATCGCGCGGTCGCGGTAGCCGAGGTCGACGGACCGCAAGCCGCACTCACCCTGCTCGACAACATCGACCTCGCGAATCATCACCTTTTCCATGCCATTCGAGCCGATCTACTCCGTCGTCTCGGCCGGGACACCGAGGCGGCATCCGCTTACGACCAGGCCATCGATCGCACCGAAAACCTCGCTGAGCAAACCTTTCTCCGGTCCCGACGCGAGACGCTCGCGGCAACAGATCAGGCGTGAGCGCAGAGATTCTGTGAGACAGGGAGTTCGGGGCAACCCGTGGAACCCCAGGACGTCGCAGCCCCGACGGGGACAATCGAAGACAGGCCGGGAGGGAGGTGGCCGTTTTCGACAAGTTCTCCGTTGAGGCTCGGCGCGTTGTTGTCCTCGCACACGAAGAGTCACGGCAGCTCGGCCACGACTACATCGGTGCCGAGCACCTGCTGGTCGCCGTGCTGCGCCACCCCTCCCCTACTCACCGGCGGCCATCACGGCGCTGCGGCGCGCCGCGATCGAAGCCGACGAGTACGAAAGCCCCAGTATCGGACCAGCCCACTTGCTGCTCGGCATCCTCGCCACCGACCGCGACCTGGTAGACCGTGCTTTCCGTGCCATTGGCATCGACCCACTGCTGGTCACGGCCGAGGTGATCACCTACCTCGGGCCCGACGACTGATCTTCTGCCGCGGTCGGCGTCGTATCGACCGCCACCGGAGGACAAGTCGGCCGATGAACGCCGCCGGTGCACGCAATTCAGTGCTTGCGCACCACCTGTTCCCCCTGGCCCGGCTTCCAGATAGTGATATCCAAGTGGTCGTCGACGACAGCGACGGTCGAGGCGCTGGTCAGATCCGCGACGAAGAAGTGGTCGAATTCCTGACCACGGAGGTCGAAACCGCTATCGTCGAACAGCTTTTGGGCAAAACGAGCATGGACCTCCTTGTCAGGGAGATCGATAACGGTGCCGAAAAGTTTGGCGTCGCCGTCACTGACCTGGGTGTCGACGGTGGCGGTGTGCAGACAGAAGCGCGGGTCGCGCTCCAGGTCCTTGAACTTCGCCGTGTTGGGCATGCCCACGATCACCAGCATGTCCTCGAAGACGATCGGCTCGACAGGGCTGATCCTCGGGAAACCGTCGGACCGCAGCGTACCGAGCATGCAGAGATTGCCGGTGGCTTTGTGGCGTCGGGTGAACACGGCGGCGATCTGGGGCGCTTCTTCGGTGAACTGGCTCCATGTGGTCATGACAACGACTGTACGAGCCAACCCTGACACCTTCTGTCAGGTTTTCCGACTAATCTCGGATTCATGAGGGCGAGCCGATTGGTCCAGCTGCTGTTGCTGCTGCAGACGCGTGGCCGGTCGACGGCACCGGAGCTGGCGGGCGCGCTGGAGGTGTCGGTGCGGACGGTCTATCGCGATATCGAGGCGCTGTCGGCGGCCGGTGTTCCGCTGTACACCGAACCGGGCCGTGCGGGCGGCGTACAACTCGTCGACGGATACCGGACCCGGTTGACCGGGCTCACCAGCGAGGAGGCCGACGCCGTACTGCTCGCCGGATCACCCGCCGCCGCAGCCGATCTGGGGCTCGGCACCGTGCTCGCGACCGCGCAGCTCAAGGTGCTTGCCGCACTGCCCCCCGAATTGCGCGGCCGGGCAACACGAATCGCCGAGCGGGTGCACATCGACGCGCCCGGCTGGTTCCATCGCCCCGACGAGACACCCACCCTCGCGGCGGTGGCCGACGCACTCTGGCACGACCGCAGGCTGGCGGTGCGATATGGGCGCAAGGACAAGGTGGTGGAACGGCGGCTCGATCCGCTCGGCCTGGTATTGAAAGCGGGCACCTGGTATCTGGTCGGGCGTGACGGTCCGGCGGTCCGCTCCTATCGCGTCGGCCGTATTGTCTCCGCCGAGCCCACCGGCGAAACATTCGACAGACCTGATGATTTCGACCTCGCCGCGCACTGGTCCGAAGCGGCAGACGATTTCGCCCGTTCGATGCTGCGGGTGCGGGCCCGCTGCCGGATCGCCGAGGCGCAGCTGCGCTTGCTGCGGCTCGGCTTCGAACCGGCCGCCGTGGCCGAGGCATTGGCCTCGGCGACACCACCGGACGCGCAGGGCTGGGTAGAGCTGACCATCGGCGCGGAGTCCTATCCGGTTCTCGCACACGGCATCCTGCCGCTCGGCGAGTACGCGGAGATCTTGGATCCACCAGAGTTGCGCGCCCAGCTCGCGGCGACCGCCGCGGCGATGGCCGACCGCTATGCGCGGCCGACCGATCACCGGATCTAACGCGGCAGAACGACGCGCGTCCGCTATCGGCGATTCACCGCAGCGGGCGGAAGAACTCGCGGACGTCGGTGGTCAGCAGATCGGGCGCCTCCATCGCCGCGAAGTGACCACCGCGGTCGTATTCCGTCCAGCGCACGATGTTGTGGGCCTGCTCGGCGAGTTTCCGGATGGAATTGTCGCCGGGGAAGATCGCCGCGCCCGTCGGCACTCCGGAGTTCTTCAGGTCCACACCCCAGGAGTTCGACTCTCGATAGAGCCGGATCGAGGACGCGAAGGTCTTGGTGAACCAGTAGATGCTGACATTGGTGAGCACCGAATCGAGGTTCACCGCGTCCTCCGGCAGTTCCTTGGCCGGGTTCGTCCAGCGCTGGAACATGTCGACGATCCAGGACAGGAGACCGGCCGGGGAGTCGTGCATGCCGATGGCCAGGGTCTGCGGACGGCCCGATTGCACCATGGCATACCCGTAGCGGGTGTAGCTGTCCGGCCCGGTCATCGCCTCCAGCCGCGCCTGGTCCTCGGCGCTGTACTCGGATTCCGAACCGCCCCAGGGCTGTTCGCCCGCACCCCCGGAGTCTTCGCTGTCCCACGACTGCTCGTCGCCGCCGAAGGACGGGATCGTGATCGGCCCGTTCACATGGATACCGACGAGGTGCTCGGTCGCGATGCGGCCCAGTTCCGTGGACACGAAGTACCCGGCATCGCCGCCCTGCGCGCCATAGCGGTCATAGCCGAGCCGAGCCATGAGTTCGGCGACGACCTGGGCATACCGCTCGGTCGACCCGTCCCCCACCTTCTCGGTCGGGCCGGAGAAGGCGAAGCCGGGCAGCGACGGGACCACCACATGGAAGGCGTCGGCGGGATCGCCGCCGTGCGCGCGTGGATCGGTCAACGGGCCGATCACCTCCAGGAACTCGACGAACGAGGCAGGCCAGCCGTGACTGAGCACCAGCGGCAGCGCATCCGGTTCCGGCGAACGCACATGCAGGAAATGCACTGTCTGCCCGTCGATTTCGGTGATGAACTGCGGGATCTCGTTCAGTCGCGCCTCCTGGGCCCGCCAGTCGTAGCCGGTACGCCAGTAGTCGGCGAGCTGCTTAAGGTAGGAGACTGGCATGCCGTAATCCCAACCGACGCCGGGCAATTCGTCGGGCCACAAGATGTTCGCCAGCCGGGCGTTCAAGTCGTCGATCTGCTCCTGCGGGATCTCGATGCGGAAGGGGCGAATGTCCTGTTCGGTGCTCATAACGGCAACACTATGTCCCGATTAGGACAGGTTCGTTCCTAAGCGTGTGGCATTCTCGAAGACATGTTGGAAACCTCGGCGCGGTTGCTCAGACTGCTCGCGCTGCTGCAGACCCATCGGGATTGGACCGGCGCCGATCTCGCCGAACGCCTGGACGTCACCACCCGGACCGTCCGCCGCGACGTGGAGCGCCTGCGCGAGCTCGGATATCCGGTGCACGCCACCCGGGGGACGGCGGGCTATCGACTCGGCGCGGGCGCCGCGCTGCCGCCGCTGCTGCTCGACGACGAGGAGGCCGTCGCCGTAGCGGTCGGCCTGCGCAGCGCCTCCGACGGCACCGTCGCGGGCATCGAGGAGTCCTCGTTGCGCGCGCTCACCAAGCTGGAGCAAGTGCTGCCGCCGCGGCTGCGCCACCGGGTCCGCACACTGCGCGGCGCCACCGTCCGGGTCGGGGTGCCGGGCGCGGCGGTCGAGCCGGACACGCTGATGGCCATCGCCGAGGCATGCCAGCGCCGGGAGCGGCTGCGCTTCGACTACCGCGCGCACAGCGGGTCGACCAGCGTGCGCTCGGTTGAACCGCACGGCCTTGTGCACTTCAGCAGGCGCTGGTATCTCGTCGCCTGGGATGTCGACCGGGCCGACTGGCGCAGCTTTCGCGCCGACCGCATCACTCCACGGACGCCGACCGGGCCGCGGTTCACCCCGCGCGAAATCCCGGAAGGCGATGTCGCGGCATATCTTTCACTCCAGCTCTCGACACGGAGCTGGCCATTTCAGGCGACCGTACTGCTACACAAGTCCGCGGCGGAAGCGTCCGGCATCGTGTGGCCCGGCATGGGCGTCGTCGAGGCCGTCGACGAGCACAGCTGCCACCTGCACGTCGGCGCCGATACTCCCGAGGCACTCGTCTGGATGATCACCTCGACCGACATCGACTTCACCTTGCTCAGCGGCCCGCAGGAACTCGCCACCGCCCTGCGCGCCCAAGCCATCCGCTGCGACCTGGCCCTGCGGGATTTCTCCCAGCCCGATCCTGCCCCGGAAACTCGCTAGGGCCGCGGCTCGAAAGCCACGGCCCCAGAGGCTCAGCAGGATGCCGGGGTTCGACCCACGCACCGGGCTGAAAACGATGGTTCGCGCGCAGCTCAGCTGACGATCGCGAAGAGTATCGCGGCCACCGCGAAACTCACCACCGACAGCACCGTTTCGAGTACGGTCCAGGTCTGCAGCGTCTGCTTCACCGTCAGGTTGAAGTACTTGGCGATAATCCAGAAACCGCCGTCGTTGACATGGCTGAGGATGATCGAGCCCGCCGCGATGGCCATGGCGATCAGCGCGATGGACAGCTGCGAGTAGCCGTTGCCCGCGACCAGCGGTGCCACGATGCCGCCGGTGGTCACAATGGCGACGGTGGCCGAACCCTGGGCGATGCGCAGGCCACAGCTGATGATGTAGGCGAGCACGATCACCGGCAGGCCCGCGGCCGACATGGTGTCGGCGAGAGCGGTGCCGATTCCGGTGGCGGAGATGACCTTTCCGAAGAACGCACCCGCGCCGACGACCAGCAGCAGCATGCCGACGGGCTTCAGCGATTCCGCTGTGAGGGTGCTGAGCTCCTGCACGCTGGAACCGCGGCGCACGCCGAGCACGTAGAAGGCGACGAGCACCGCGATGAGCAGCGCAACGGCCGGCGTGCCGAGGAAGGTCAGCACCTGTAGCAGTTGCGACTGCTTGTCCAGCCACTGGGTGCCGAAGGTGGCGCCGAGGATCAGCAGCAGCGGGATGGCGATGATGCCGCCGATGACAGCGACGGGAGGCGCGCTGGTCACGGTCTTCGTTGCGGTCGAGCCCGGATTCGTTGCGGTGCCGGGGCCGTCACCGGCGACCGGTGCCGGGGCCGCGGCTTCCGGACGGACGAGGAACTCCTCCGGGACCTCCACCTGCACACGCTTGCCGATGTAGGTGCCCCACACAATGCCCGCAGCGATGAATCCCGGTATACCGCAGACGAATCCCATCAGAATCAGCCAGCCGAGGCTGACGCCGAGCAAGCCGCCGAGCGCGACCGGGCCGGGGTGCGGCGGCAGGAAGGCATGCGTCATCGACAGACCCGCGAGCATCGGCATCGCGTACAGCACCAGCGACCGTCCACCGCGCTTGGCGGCCACGTAGACCAGCGGCGCCAGCACGAAGATGCCGATGTCGAAGAAGACCGGGATGCCGAAGATGAGCCCGAGCAGGCCCATCGCCACCGGAGCGCCCTTCTCACCGAATACACCGAGCAGCTTGCCGGTCAACACATCCGCGCCACCAGAACGTTCGAGAATCGCACCGAGCACCGTGCCGAGGCCGATGATGACCGCGATGTGCCCGAGGATGCCGCCGAAGCCGGTCTCCAGCAGTGAATCTCCCGGCTTGATCGCGGTGCCGACAATCTTCGACACCGGCAATCCAGCGGCCAGCGCCAGCCCGAGCCCGGTGAGCAGCAGCGCGATGAACGGTTCCAGCTTGACTTTGATGATGGCAAGCAGCAGTACGGCGATTGCGAGACCGCAGAGCACCAACAGCCCGGGGGTGGTGGTGCGCAGCCAATCGACGGTGGCGCCCATGGGGTACCTCTCAATTCATGGATCGAACGAATGACGCCGCGCGCGCGGCAATGTCGGACCATCGGCCCGCGGCGACGTCGGAGGGAGAAACGACATCGGTGCCCGCGGTGACGGCCACGGCCCCGTTGGCGAGGAATTCGGCGGCATTGCCCGCGTTGACCCCGCCCGAGGGAATGAGCGCGGCATCGGGGAAGGGTCCGCGCAGGTCTTTCAGGTAGCCGGGGCCCAGTGCTCGTGCGGGGAAGATTTTGACCGCGGCGGCGCCGAGGTCGAGCGCGGTGAGCACCTCGCTCGGCGTGAAAGCGCCCATCACCACCGGGATGTCGTGCTGGGTAGCGACGGCGGCGACCTCCCGGCGCAGCCCGGGGGTGACCAGGAACCGCGCGCCGTTGTCGATCGCTGCCTTGGCCTGATCGGCGGTCAGCACGGTACCGACGCCGAGCACGGCGGCCGCGGCCGCGGCGGCCGCACGCAGGTAGCCGAGCACACCCGGCGTGGTGAAGGTGAGTTCGAGCGCGCGAATTCCGGACCGCGCCAAGGCATCCGCCAGCGCCGCCGGGTCCGGGATCTGCGGCGCGCGAACCACGCTGAGCACCCGGTCGGTGCGGATGACCTCGAGAGCGTCGGCGGTCAATATGTCTCCTTCCTCGAGGAATCCATGCGCAGCGCGCGGCCGGCGAGTATGCCTGTCGGCGCACCGTTTTCGATGGCGAACTCACCGTTGACCAGCACATGCTGGATGCCGCGCGCCTGCTGTTTCGGGTTGTCGAAGGTCGCGGTGTCGGTGATGGCCGCCGGATCGAACAGCACGAGATCCGCGGCGTACCCGGTGAAGACGAGCCCACGGTCGCTGAGCCGGAGCCGGTCGGCGGGCCTGCCGGTGAGGTGATGCACGCAGTCCTCCAGCTCGAGGACTCCGAGATCGCGAACGTAGTGGCCGAGGTAGCGGGGGAAGGTGCCCCACGCCCTCGGGTGCGGCCGGTCGCCGACCAGTAATGCGTCGCTGCCGCCCATGTGGCCGGGGTGCACCATGATGGCGCGCACGTTCTCCTCGTGGCCGACGTGCTGCAAGATCGTGGTGGCCAGCAGGTCGCGGCGCAGCAGGTCGAAGAACACCGTTACCGGCTCGACGCCGGCCTCGTCGGCGATCTGATCGATGGTCTTGCCGACATACCGGTCCAGTTCCGCGTTGGCGACACCGCTGATCTGAATGGTCTCCCATTCGACGGTGACGCCGTGGCAGCCGTCGGAGCCGTTCACGTTGACGTCGAGGGTGATTCGCGCACGCATCGTGGGGTCGTCGATCCTGGCCAGTGCCGCGTCCGGGCCTCCCGACATCGCCCAGCTCGGCAGCAGCGCGGAAAGCGTTGTCGCACCGGGTAGATACGGGTAGGTGTCCAGCGTGATGTCGCACCCCTCGGTGCGAGCGGCATCGACCAGCGCCAGGAACTCCGGCGCGCGACCACGATTGACGCCGAAGTTCATGGTGGCGTGCGTGAGATGGAGTGCGCAGCCGGTGCTGCGCGCCAGCTCGATCATTTCGGCATACGCCTCGAGCGCGCCCGCGCCGTAGGAGCGGGTGTGCGGGGCATAGAATCCGCCGAAGTCCGCGACGACCTCGCACAGCGCGGCGAGTTCGCCGGTGTCGGCATACATCCCCGGCGTGTAGGTGAGCCCACTCGACATACCGACCGCACCCTCGCGCAGACCCTGGGCGAGCAACTCCCGCATCCGGCGTATTTCATTCACAGTCGCCGGGCGCTTTTCGCTGCCGACGACGAGCAGCCGCAGCGTGCCCTGCGGCACCAGATAGGCGGCATTGGGTGTGATGCCCCGGTCGAGGCGGTCCAGGTACTCGGCGACAGTGCGCCAGGAGAAGTCCAGATTCGTGGGATTGCCATTCCACCCGGCGATCTGGCGCCGCAACACCGACAGGGTGGCGTCGTCGATCGGAGCGTAGGACAGTCCGTCCTGTCCGAGGACCTCGGTGGTGATGCCCTGACTGATCTTCGGAAAATGACCTGGCTCGGTGAGCAAGTGCAGGTCGGAGTGAGCGTGCATGTCGATGAAGCCGGGGGCCAGTATCGATCCCGGCGCGGCATCGATGGTCCTTGCCGCAGCGGTCAGCGTGCGCGGCTCGGCGATCTTGGCGATCCGGCCGCGATCGATGAGCACGTCACCGCGGAAGCGGGGTGCGCCGGTACCGTCGACGATGTCGATATCGCGAAACAGTAAGTCGGTCATGGGCGTCAGAAGAACGTGTGCAGGAGGTCGACGACGCGCGGACGTTCGGCGTCCGCGTCGTCGATCACCGGGATGAGCCGCCATTTGTCGAAGGCGGTGCATGGATGCGACAGGCCGAGGCGCACCACGCTGCCGACCGGCACCTCCTCGGCCGTGCTGCCCGGCAGCCGGAGGAAGGTGTGCTGGTCGTTGAGCGCCGACACTGTCGCGGCCGGATTGAGTGAGTCCTCCGGTCCCGCAATATGTTGCGGAACCGGAAGCCCCTCATCGAAGGGAAGATCACGCTTCCCCGCGTCCAGTAGCGCGAGCTCCGGCTCCGGTCGCGACACGGTCCGCGCCCAGCCGTGCATCGCCGAGCGCAGCGGGCGCTCGCTGCGCGGTGCGGCCAGCGGCGAGACGCCCGCGTAGAAGCCGTCGTCATGGATGATGTACGCCCCGGAACGCAGCACCACCGTGGTCGGAATGCCCTGTGTGCCTTGCTCGTCGGCGAGTCCGGCCAGACACTCGACAACCAGGTCCTGGTAGGCGCTACCGCCCGCGGTAATGATCGCGCCGTCGCGGTAGCGCCCTGCGGCGGCGAGTTCGCGGTGTAGCCGGGCGAGTTCGTCGAGATAGTGGCGGACGGCGGCCACGGCGTCCGGAGTGCGGTCATGAGCGAGGGCGCCCTCATAGCCGCCGACGCCTGCCAGCGTCAGCCGCTCGGAACGGTCCACCGCCGCGGCGATGGCGTGCGCGGCCGCCACGGTGCGCGCACCGGTACGGCCGTGCGGGCCGCCGAGTTCGGCGATCACCCGGATACGGGCATTTCCCGGCGCCGCTCGGAGGTGCTGGTCCATCAGCGCGACCGTCTCGACGCTGTCGGCCCAGCAGACAAACTCGAAGGATGGGTCCTGCGCCGATTCCGCGGCGACCCAATGCAACCCGACCGGGTCGACGAGAGCGTTGGCGAGCACGATGCGACCGACACCGAAGGAACGCGCGAGCTGGACCTGCCACACGGTGGCCAAGGTGATGCCCCAACTGCCCGCGGCCAGTTGCTGCGCCCACAGTTGCGGCGCCATGGTGGTTTTCCCGTGCGGAGCCAGGCGCACGCCCGCGGCCCGGGCCCAGTCGGCCATCACCGCGATATTGGCGGCAACAGCCGCCCGATCCACCGTCAGCACCGGTGTCTCGAACTCGTCGAGATAGGGCGCCGAGCCCAGGAATTCCCGGACCGTGCGGCCCCAAGCCGCGGGTGGCAGACCCTTGTGCTCCGGACCGAGCACCCGGTCTTCCAGTGCGGCAACGGCTTTCTCGTCGATCGCCACGGCGTCCCTTCCCGTGCTCGAGTCATACATTCCGTGCATTGCATATTTTGCAACGCATGTTGCATATCGTGTTTTGTGTGGTTATTCTGCACGGGATGGCCGTTGGTCGCAAGGGCAGGAAGGAGATCGGTGTGAGGTGGCGTACATCGACCCGCGCGCGGGCGGTGACCATCGGAGAAGGGCTTGCCGTCCTGGTGGCGCGTCCCGGCCCGCTGGAGGACTCGGAAATTTTCGAGCGCACCGCAGGCGGCGCCGAGTCGAATGTGGCCACCGTGCTTGCCCAGCTCGGTGTCGACGCCGCGTGGATCTCCCGGGTCGGCGACGACGGGTTCGGCCGATACCTGGTGGAGCATCTCGCCGATCGCGGCGTGGATGTGTCCGCGGTCGTGACCGATCCGACCCGCCCCACCGCGGTCTATGTCAAGGAGCGCGGTAGCGGCTCGGGCAGGGCGACGGATCTGGCGGAGCGGGCCAGCCGAATGCTGTACTACCGCACCGGGTCCGCGGCCAGCGCACTGTCCACCGCCGAGCTCGCTGTCACTGCCGCGGCAGGCCTGCTCGACCACTGCGATGCCGTGCACTTCACCGGGATCACCACCGCGCTGTCGGAATCGGCCACCGGACTCACCGACGCGCTGATCTCGATGCCTCGACGCGACAGACTCGTCAGCTTCGATCTGAACTTCCGACCGGCACTGTGGGCCGGTCGACCCGAGCGGGCGGCGGACGTGCTCGCCCGGCATGTCCGCGGCAGTGACGTGGTTTTCCTCGGCGCCGATGAGGCGGGTGCGGTGTTCGGTGTCGACGACGCGGACCGGTTGCGCGCGCTGTTCCCGGAACCGGCACATCTGGTGGTCAAGAACAACGAGCACTCGGTGACCGGGTTCTCCGGCAGCGACCGGGTGGAGGTGCCCGCGCTCGAACTCGATGTCACCGAGCGGATCGGAGCGGGCGACGCGTTCGCGGGCGGGTATCTGTCGGCGCTACTACACGGGCGCACGCTGGCGCAACGGCTGCGGCTCGGGCATCTGTGCGCGGCGGCGGCACTGACCGGGACCGGTGATGTCGCGGAACTGCCGTCGCCCGAGGTACTGGAGTCGCTCGCGGTGCTCGACGAGTCCGCCTGGGCCCGAGTGCATTACGCCGAGGCGGTCGTGACCGGAGAATGTGGCGTTATGAGCGGTAAGGCAAAGTCATGAGCCAGAGTCTGTTGCGCGCGTTGACCATTCTCATGTCACTCGGAGAGGACTCGCGGTCGCTGGATCAGCTGGCGACCGAGCTCGGCGTACACAAGTCGACGGTGCTGCGGCTGCTACAGACCATGGAGTCGCAGCGCTTCGTCACGCACGACAGCCAGCATCAGTACGTGTTGGGCTCGCGGCTTTTCGAGTTGGCCAATCGGGCACTCGAACAGCGCGATGTCCGCACCATCGCGCGCCCACACCTGAGTGCGCTCAATTCCGGTACCGGACAGACGATTCACCTCGCCACCTACGAATCGGGCGAGGCCATATACATCGACAAGTTCGATGCGATTCAGAGCGTGCGCATGTACTCCCGGATCGGACGGCCCGCCCCGCTGCACTGCACGGCCGTCGGGAAGGTGCTCGTCGCCGGCCAGCCGCGTGCGGAATGGCAAGCGGTCGCGGAACGTCTCGACTACCCCGAGTTCACCGAACGCACCATACGCACTCCCGAGCGATACCTTGCGGAGCTGGAACTCGTTGCCACGCAGGGCTATGCGGAGGATCACGAGGAGCACGAGAGCTTCGTCAACTGCATCGGGGTTCCGGTGCGCAACGGCACCGGCGCGGTGGTAGCCGCGGTGTCGATGTCCGTACCGGACATGCTGCTCGACCACGATCAGGTACTGGCCGAACTACCACGGCTGCGCGCGGCGGCCGATGCCATTTCCACCGAACTCGGCTGGACGCCCAGCCGACTGTCCACCGCGACGAAAGGCTGACCCATGAGTGAGAAGATCGCCATCCGCACCACCGACGCCCCCGCCCCCGCGCACACCTTCTCCCAGGGCGTCCGCAAGGGACCTTTCGTCCAGGTCTCCGGCCAGGGCCCGGTGGACCCGGTGACCAATGAGTACCTGTTCCCCGGAGATGTTGCGGCACAAACCATCCGGACGCTGCAGAACGTCAAAGCGATCATCGACGCCAGCGGCGCCACCTTCGACGACGTGGTAATGCTGCGCGTCTACCTCACCACCCGCGACGACTTCGCCACCATGAACGACGCCTACGGCGAATTCGTCACCGCCAACACCACCGGCGACGTGCTGCCGAGCCGGACCACCGTCTTCACGGGACTGCCACGCGAAGAGATGCTCGTCGAGATCGACGCCATCGCCTTCGTCACGGAATAGGCGCGCCGAGGACCTGTTTCGAAGGTCGAGCCAAGCAGTCTCGTTCGATCTCGCAAATCCCTACAACGCCACCGCAACCAGCCCCCACGACAGAACCCGACACCGCGCACCCCGGAAGACCGGCTATCCGCGGGCGCGGGGAGGGGGTTGGGTGGTTGGGGGCCGGGGGTTAGCCGGAGTTGCGTAGCGCTGTGGCGAGGCCGTTCATGGTCAGTAGGATGCCGCGCTTGACGAGTTCGGAGTCGTCGCCGGCGCGTAGACGTCGCAGTAGCTCTACTTGCATCTGGTTCAGCGGTTCCAGGTAAGGGAAGCGGTTGTGGATTGACTCGGCCAGGCTCGGGTTGTCGGCGAGTAGCTGGTTGTTTCCGGTGATGGCGGCGTGCATGCGGATGGTGCGAGCGTGCTCGTCGCGGATCATGCCGAAGATCTGCTCGCGCAGGGCGATATCGTCGACCAGCTCGGCGTAGCGGGCGGCGATGTCGAGGTCGCTCTTGGCCAGCACCTGGGCCAGGTTCGACAGCACGGTGCGGAAGAACGGCCAGCGGCGGTAGAGGTCGGCGAGGGTGGCGAGGCGGTCGGGGTCGCCATCGATCCACTCCTCCAACGCGGAACCGGTGCCGTACCAGCCGGGCAGCATTACCCGAGCTTGGCTCCACGACATCACCCAGGGGATGGCGCGCAGGTCGTAGACCGAGTTGGTCGGTTTGCGCGAGGCGGGCCTGCTGCCGATGTTCAGGTCGCCGACCTCGGCGACCGGCGTCGACTGGCGGAAATACTGGACAAATCCCGGAGTTTCATGCACCAGGCGCGAGTACGCGGCGCGAGCGCGAGCGGCAAGATCGTCCATCAGTTCGTAAGAAGGCTCGGCGTCGGGACCGAGGCCCTCGACATCGAGCAGCGTCGATTCCAGCGTGCCCGCGATGAGCGATTCCAGGTTGCGGTGTGCGGCACCGGATTCCGCGTACTTGGCGGCGATGACCTCGCCCTGCTCGGTCAGCCGCAGCGAACCCTGCACAGCGCCCGCGGGCTGCGCCAGAATGGCGTCGTAGCTGCGGCCACCGCCGCGGCCGACGGTGCCGCCGCGACCGTGGAAGAGCCGCAGGCGAATTCCGGTCTTGCGTGCCACCTCGACCAGGTCGAGCTCCGCTCGGTAGAGCGCCCAGTTGGCGGCCAGATACCCGCCGTCCTTGTTGGAGTCGGAATAGCCGAGCATCACCTCCTGCCGCATTCCCTTGGCGGACACCAGCTCTCGATAGACCGGAACGTCCAACGCGGCGGCGAGGGTCGCAGCACCCGCACCCAGGTCCTCGATGGTTTCGAACAGCGGCACGATGCCCACCGAGCAGCTCGGCGGGCCGTCCGGCTCGCCTGGATCGAGCAGGCCGCCCTCCTTCAGCAACAGTGCTGCCTCCAGCATGTCGCTGACCGAGGTGCACATGCTGATGATGTAGTTCGGCACCGCCTCCGTGCCGAAGGTCTGCACGACTTCCCGTGCGGCACGGACGATGCCGAGCTCCTTGGTCGCGAGCTCACTCAACCGTGCATGCGGGCCGAGCAACGGACGGCGGGTACGCAGCTCGGTGGCCAGCAGGTCCACCCGCTGGGCTTCGGACAGGCTCGCATAGTCGGGATGCACACCGGCCCAGGCCAGCAGTTCCGCGACGACCTGCTCATGCACCTCCGAGTTCTGGCGCATGTCCAGGCCCTGCAGATGGAAACCGAAGGTTTCGATCGCGTGCCGCAACGCCGCGAGCCGGTCGTCGGCCAGCAGGCCGTCACCGCTGGCGCGCATCGAAGCGTCGATCGCGTCCAAGTCGTCCAGTACCGCTTGCGGTGTCGGATACGGTTGCGCGACAACCGCCGCATCGCCACTGACCATGCCCGGTGACGTGCTCGACGCCGCTGCGCTCCCAGCTGCTGCCACCGCGGCAGGCCGCGACCCGCTCGACTGGGCCGCGTCCTGCGTCGAGCGGGTCCGCGGCCCTTCGCCCGATTCGCCGGGCACAGTTCCGAGTGCTTGCCTGGCCGTTGCCGCCAGTCGCAACCGAATCCTGTGCAGAGCACGGCGATACGGCTCATCCGCATGTGTTGCCGGGTCGGGATAGCCAGTCGCGGCGAGCGCGGCCACCTCCGGCGTCACCGGGACCAGGCGCGCGGACTGCGACAGCGACTTCTCCAGTTCCACCAGTTCGCGCAGGTATCGACCGAAGGCGACGGACGAGGCCTGATGTGCGGCAGTGCCAACCACTTCCGCTGTCACATAGGGATTTCCGTCGCGGTCGCCACCGATCCACGAACCGGGACGCAGGATCGGCCGCGGCAACAGTTCGACGCCCGGCCAGCGCGACCGCAGCGCCGCCCGCACCTCGGCGTTGATCGCCGGGATGACGTCGAACAGCGTGATCTCGTAGTAGCGCAGCCCGACTGCGATCTCGTCCTGAATCCGCAGGCGCTGCAGTCGGATCAGCGCGGTCCGCCACAGCGTGAGCACTTGGCGGCGGATCTCCAGCTCGAAGTCGGTGCGCTCGCGCTCGGTCTCGGCGTAGCGCTGACGCAACCGCATCAGCTCGGTGATGCGGGTCTGCACGTCGAATACGGTGCGACGGCGGGTTTCGGTCGGATGCGCGGTGATCACCGGCGACACCAGTGCATCGGCGAGCAGTTCGGCGACTTCCGCGCCGTCGAGCGCAGCCGCGTCGAGCTTGCGGTAGGTGGCGGCCAGCGATGAATCCTGCGGCGGCTCCCCTGCCGCCTCGTGTACGGCGCGGCGGCGGTCGCGCTGAATGTCCTCGGCCAGATTGGCCAGCAGCACGAAGTAGGTGAACGCGCGGATCAGCGGAAGCGCGACGGCGATGTCGACGCCGTCGAGCATCTCCGCAACGGCGCTGCGTTCGACCTCCTCGCGGCGCACCCGGAATGCCTCGATGCGCACCCGCTCGATGAGGTCGAACACCTCCGGACCCTCGTGATCACGGATGGTGTCGCCGAGGACGCCACCGAGAAACCGGATGTCGTCCCGCAGCGGCCGGGTCGCGTCCTGATCCGTCTCGATCCGCGGTTCGCTCATGTACCCGACACTACTGCGCCAAGATCAGGGCTTCGCGGTGATATGGGCCTCGAGCGCAGCGGTGTACCGCTGCGCTCAGACCCTCTTGACGACGCCGGATTTGCGCTGCATGGGCCCGATGCCGTCGACTTTGCGGTCGATGTCATGGTCGCCTACGCCGTTGACGAGTCGAATATTGCGGATCTTGATGCCGCCGAGTACGTACAGCAGCGGCAAGAACCGGCTCTGTGTCCCACCCGGAATGCCTACCCCAGGACCTGCGAGAACCGGAGGTGGTTGCCCCACGGGTCGCGGAAACCGCAGTCTCGCACGCCGTAAGGCTGGCTGATCGGCTCCTGGCTGACTTCGACGCCCGCGTCGCGCAGCCGGGCGAAAGTGTCGTCGACGGCGTCCGTGGTGAAGATCAGCGTGCCCTGCGCGCCGCTGGCCAGCCGTGCGCGGGCCGCCTCGCTGGCCGCCTCGTCCGGCACCATCTCAGGGACCTCGAGGAGGAACTCGATGCCGGGCTGCGACGCGGGGCCGACGGTCAGCCAGCGGACGCCGAAGAACGGTATGTCCTGGCGCACCTCGAGGCCGATCACATCCCGATAGAACTCCAGCGCCTTCTCCTGGTCCGCGACCAGCAGCGCGACGTGGGTCAGAGCGAGGTCTTTGCCATTGCTCATTGGTTTCACCTTCTGTCGAACTCGTGGGGACAGTACTGATGACGGACCATCAGCGGAAAACTAATCGGTGAACTCCAGACCTCGAGCGAGGCCTGGTCGCGAGGTTCATTCGGATGCAGCGCGGTCAGTAGCTGACACCGCGGGCCGATAGGACGTCATCACCGATGACGATCAGCGCACAGTCGAGCAAGATCGCGTCGTAGTTGAGAAAACTGTTCGCGGCGATCTCGACGACTCACCACAGGCGCGAGGCCCGAAGCCGCTGTATCCGCAGGATGCCTTCGACACCCAGCCCCGATCCCGACGTCGGCGAACAACTCGACGCCGGTCGGGCGCTCTGCCACGTCCTCGAACGGCTACCCGACCTCGCGGGCCTGTGGCACCGACAAACGGTGCAGCAGTACCTGCTCCAGCAACGCGACAAGCACCGTCTTCACCGATTCTCGTTCCCGCGCGTCGCATTCCAGCACCGGGATCCAGTCGTCGAGGTCAAGGGCTTCACGGACCTCGTCGAGGTCGAACCGGTCGCATTGCTCGAAGCGGTTGACCACGACGACGAACGGGGTGTTGTGTGCTTCGAAGTAGTCGAGCACCGGATAGCAGTCCTCGACCCGGCCGGTGTCCACCACGATCACCGCGCCGAGCGCGCCGTCGACCAGGTCGTCCCATAGGAACACGAAGCGGTCCTGGCCCGGGGTGCCGAACAGGTAGAGGATCAGCGAGCTGTCCAGGGTGATTCGACCGAAGTCGAGGGCGACAGTGGTCTGCGTTTTGTCCGCGCGCCTGCCCGGATCGTCGACGCCGACCGCGACCTCGGTCATCGCGGCCTCGGTCACCAGCGGCTCGATCTCGGAGATGGCGCCGATGAATGTTGTTTTGCCGACACCGAATCCGCCGCTGATCACGATCTTCACCGACGAAGGCATCCGCTCGACGGGGGTTGGTGTCCGAACTTCAGAGTGCCCGTACAAGGTCCCTGATCCTCTCGATGGCTGCGGTGGACAGTTCTGGGGCGTCGCGCACCGACACATGGCCGCCGGCCGCGAGATCGCTGACAATGACTTTCGCGACGCCGACCGGCACATGCAGCGCGGTGCCGATCTCGGCGATGGAATGGGGTCGCTGACACAGCCGCACCACGGTGCGCTGTTCGAATTGCAGCGGCGCCGAAAGGGCGGCGGGCGGAGCCTGCACGAGCGTTTCGATACGCAGCCCATCCATCAGCGGAGTGGTGCGCCCCGCGGTGACGACGAAGGGACGGACGAATCGGTCGGCGCTGTCGGCGGCCGGGTCCTCGGCGAACGTGTCGTCGGGACGGTCCCGTGGCTGGTTAGGTGCGAACCAGCCGACGAACCGATTGACCGGGATCATCCGCGGGTCCGGCAACCGTGGCCGGTCTGGATCTCTCATCTGCGCAACGTCTCTCGCAATTCCGAGATCAGGGTCGGGTCGAGCAGCGCACCAGCACGCTCGGCGAGCACCGCCATCTCGTAGCCGACGAGGCCGATATCGCAACCGCCATCGGCGATCACGCCGAGGCAGCTGCCGTCACCGAGGGCCGAGACCAGCAGGAACCCGCGCTTCATCTCGATCATGATCAGCTCGAGACCGTCGAACGAATAACTGCGCGAAGCACTCCTGGCCAGGCTGGACAAGCCCGACACCATTGCGGCGAGCCGGTCTGCGCCGGTCCGGTCCAAGCCGTCGGACATCGCGATGAGCAGTCCGTCCGAGGACACCGCGACGGTGTCACGGACGCCGTCGGTGTCACGGACGAAGTTGGCCAGCATCCAGTTGAAGGTGTGCGGGTCGGCGCTCTGTATATGGGTGGTCACCGAATCTCCTCTGCGGTGGTCGTGGCTGAACCTGAGGTCTGCGCCGGATCCGTGGCGCGCGTGTCGGTCTCGGGAGATCCGGCAACGTAGGGGCGCGTGGAATCTGGAACGCCACGCTGATGGCCCGCCCGGAACGACGCCAGCATGCTGCGAACCTCGCCGGGGGAACGCTCCGCCGCCGGTGCGCTCGGCGGCCCGGATGCAGTGCGCGGTGCGCTGCCTCCTGGGTCGGCGCTTCGAGTTCGCTTGTTGCGCTTGACAAGTCCATTGCGAGTGCGCTGCACGACCGCCGTCTCCTCGGGCGCCTCGCCGGTCTGCACGGATGTGTCGCCTGTCTCGGGGATACGCCACATCGACTGTTCCGACGCATGCAGTAGGTCTGTGGACGCACCGGCCTCGGGACGCACGGATCCGTTGGTACCAGGTGCACCGCGCGTCGCCCCGTTGACCGCGGAGTTACCGGGAGCGGACAGGAAGTGCGTGAACGGAGCGGGCGCGGGAGTCGGCGATCCCGATCCCGCCCGAGCGTGCGCGGGTCCGGTCTTTTCAGGAGTACGGGTTCCCGCCGAGCCGGTGACCGCGGACCCGGTGGCGGAGTGCGCGGATCTCGATCGACTCGCCGCGTTCGCATGCGCCCCGGTTGTTTCGGAAGCGGGCGACCCTCGCATCGACCCGGTCATCGCGGACACGGCGACACCATTTCCGGCCGCACCGGCCGCGACTGTCCCGGATTCCGATGCGGCACCGATCGCCACGGCGGTGGTCGCCTGCGGACCTGTCGCCGCGGCGATCGACTCAGGCGTCGCCGAGGCCGGTCCGACGACCGTCCGTCCACCGGGCGCCGCAGGACGCCGATCCTTCTCTCCGGCAAGAATATTCACCGGCAACAGCAACCGAGCGACGATCCCGCTGACCGGTGACACATTCAGTTCGACATCGACGCCGAGCCGCTGCGCCAACCGGCCGACCACGTAATGCCCGAGGTAGCGCGTCGGCGCGACGATGAAGTCCTGCTCGCCGCGCAGTCGGGCGTTGGCCTCGGCCAGCTGCTGCACCGGCATGCCGACGCCGTGGTCGACCACGGCGAGCAGATACCCGGCGGGCAGCTTGCGCCCGTAGATCTCCACCTCGAGATCCGGTGGGGAGAAGGCGAGTCCGTTCTCGATCAGCTCCGCGAGGATGTGCGCGAGCTCGCTGACCACCGCGCCGGTGACGGCGATGTCGTCCACCCGACGCAACACCACTCGGCGGTAGTCGTCCACCTCCGACAGTCCGGCCCGGATCACGTCGGTGAGCGCGATCGGCTCGGTCCAGCGCCGCGGGCTCGCCTCACCGACGAGCACCAGCAGGCTTTCGGCGTTGCGGCGCATGCGGGTCGCGAGGTGGTCGAGCTCGAACAGGTTCGACAGCGCCTTGGGATCGAGCTCCTCCCTTTCGAACTCGCTGATCAAACCCAGCTGACGGCGCACAAGATTCTGGTTGCGGCGGGCCAGATTGGCCATCGACTCGGTGGTGTTGCGGCGCACGAGCGCCTGTTCGGAGGCAAGGTCGAAGGCGGTGCTCTGGACCCGGTCCAGCGCATCGGCCACGGCGGCGATTTCGATGCTCGCGCCGCGCGGCGTGCGCACCGGCGGCGGCTGATCGGGCTGCGTATCACCGGAAACTCGCCATGCCGCAATGACATTGGGCAACCGGCGGGTGGCGACCTCGTCGGCCTCGGCCGCCAGCGCGCCGAGCGGCCGCACGATGGCCCGGATGCTGGCGATCACCAGCATGACCTCGGCGAGGATGGCGAGCAGCGCGGCGAGCAGGTATCCACCGAGGGTCAGTGCGGCGTCGTTGCGCAGTGCGGCCGCGCGCTGCCGGACATCGTCGCCGACCGCCTGCTGCACTGCGCGCTGCTCATCGATGACGCCGGTCATCTGCGACCACCAGGTGCTCGGATCAACCGATTGCACCAGCGGACCCTTACTGGACGCGATCGCGATGTTCTCCGATTCTGTTGCCCTGACAGCGTTTTCGCTGCGGAGCGCAGCATCGAGCAGGGCTTGCTGGGCCGCGGTCGCATCGCGCGCGAAGGCGGCGAGACCGGCGACCTTGGCGGCGCGGATGTCGAGGAACTGCACGTATTCGCCCGCACCGAATTCATCGGCGGCGAAGACGCCGTTGAGGAACCCGCGCTCCTTGGCCGTGTGCTCCTTGGCGTCGCCCAGTGCGTACAGCGCTTGCAGGCCGTGACGGACCTGCGGGTCACTGGCCTGATCGAGCCCGAGAGCAAGCCGATTCAGCGCGGCGATGCCATCGGTATAGGACTGGAAGGCGGCTTGCCGGGTGGTCCGCCTGGTGTCGACCTGGGTGCGGATCTCGGCAAGCGCACCGAACTGCGCGACCGCCGAATGCACCTGCGCCGCGCCCGGCGGATCGCCTGCCAGGGCGGCATCGAGCTGGCCCAACGCCACATCGGTGCGGGCGCGCTGGTCGGCGACGGGTTGCCGCAGTCTGGTGTCGCCGCCGAGCAGGCCGTTGCTCAGCCCGCGTTCGCGTTGCGCTTCGTGCAGCACATCCTGCACCGCCAGCGTGAGCGATGCCGCTCGCACGGTGTCGCCACTCTGCCGGAAGGCATCGATCTCGCGGGCGATGGTGATACCCAGCAGCGCGAGCACCAAAGTCAGTGAAAGAGTGAGGATTCGGGCCAATTGGCCCCGAATGGTGCGCGGCCGCACTATTCTGCTGCTCGACACCCGCTGTTCATCTCCCACCTCGGCCGGGGTGACTTCCGGTGTGCCGCCGGATAATTCCGGCCGTCGACGTACACGCACCACCCTGCTCCTCCGCTGCCGGCCGTGACAGCTCCACGGCGAGCGCACGGAAAGTCAGGAGCAAGCTTCCCCACGGCACTTCTCGATGTCAATGCGAAAACCGGATAAATCGGACATCACCCACATTTGTATACATGCTGGTAATCAGCCGTTTCCGAGGTGTCGATCCGCTCACACGGCGACACCGGGCTATGTGACATCGTATGCGGCGCAGACCGACCCGAACCGACAGTTCACCCGACCCGATTCCGATGCCGTGACGGTCGATCCACACAGCGAAAAACCGCGTCGGACAAGCCGACGCGGTTCGACAATGCCGAGTCAGTTGGTGGCGCCGCCGAGGATGCCGAGCACCACGTCGGAGGTATAGAACGGCTCGAGACGCTCGCGAACCAGCTTGCCGAGCACGCCGTTACGCTTGGCGCCCTCGATCACCGCTGGGCCGTAGCGCAGGATCTCGGTGGCGATGTCGTCACCGGACAGGCCGAGCTCCGGCAGCATCGCGGCAAGGGTGTAGTCGCCGTACTTGGCAAAGAACACCTCGACGCATTCGTCGACGAGCAGCCCGAAGTACTCCTTCTCCCGCGTGGTGATCGCGATCTCGTAGCAGATCAGCACCAGCTCGTTGAGGTCCTTCTGGCTGAGGTATTCACGCAGGCCACTGACCGGCTCGTCGGCGTGCAGGTCCCAGAACTCCATGGCGGCCGAATGCACCGGTGCGTCCCGCAGCATTTCGCGGATGGCGTTATTGGTGCGCTTGAGCGCGAACATGGCGCCCTTGCCCGCCAGATCACCGACAAATGTGCCGTCGGCGGCCTTCTTGGCGCGATTGGCCGCGGACTGGCCGAGCGACATCAGCGAGGAGACACCGGGGATTTTCTCGGCGCGTTCCCGATTGGCCTGCATGAAGTCGTTGATCAGCTTGTCGACGAACTTCGAGGCGACGGTGGCGACCAGCGGACTTTCGGTGAGCCGGTCCAGGATGCGCTCCTGCGCCTGATGCATCCCGAAGATCTTCTCCAGCAGCGCCTCGACAGGTTCCCGATCGACCACCTGACCGAGGGTGTAGTCGTTGTTGGTGGCGATGTGGTCGTAGATCGAATCGGAGAACACCCCGACCATGTCGGCGAGGACGGGGCTGCCGCCGATCAGATCGATGATCGTCGCCACCGTCTGCTTGGCCTGGTCGAGCTCGACCACATCCCGGAAGACGAGGGTGTCGGCGACGCCGATGACAGCCTCCACATCGCGGGCGATCACCTCCGCGAAGCGGTCGCCGGTCACCTCGGCCAGCAGGAATTCCACCTGAGCATCCAGCAGTCGGTCGGCGATCTCACGCGGCTCGCTCATCGAGTTTCACCCTCACACATCCATTGTCTCGTACGTCCGGCGCAGATTTACGGCTCGGTTGTTTCGGTGTCGTTGCCGCGCAACGACTTCCGTATCTGGTCCAGGCGCTCACGCGCGGCCTTCTCGCGCGCCTCCCATTGTTCGTCGGCGCTGCGGCCCGCCGGGGTCTGCCGGTCGAGTTCGCCCATCCCCTGCGCGGTACCGAAGCGCTGCTCGACCTTATCGCGAACTGACTCGAAAGTAGGGACTCCACCGGGCGAATATCCGCCCAGCTCGGCCGGCATGGGGATACCGGCCGGCGGTACCGGTACCGCTGGTACCGCAGAAATGCCTCCGACCTGCTGGGATGCGCCGAGGCCCGACGGAGACTCATGTTCGGACGGCGCTACCGTGTCAGGACTCACATTCCCATCGACAACCGCATCATCGGCTCCGGCCGATGTGCTGAGAGCCGCATGCACCGCGGACAACGTCGGGCGTCCCGCCGTCGCGACGAGCAGCACCGCTACCAGCTCGTCATCCGACAACGCCGCCAACCGGTCGACAATCTCGCTGGTATCGCTCATACCGCCAGGTTACGCAGCGTGGCGTCGCCTACGAGCGTCACCGACCGATCCCGACGGGAACAGCCTGTTTGTCCGCCGGGTCACCCACGGAGCTCGGCTCCGACGGCGGCGCCGACTTCACCTCCGGTGCCGCCTCCTCTCGCTCCTTGGCGACCTCGATCCGATAGCCGATCAGGACCGAGCCGACCAGCGCCGCCGAGATGATGCCCTCGGCGATGAAGAAGGAAGCGAAGTCGATGATCGAGCCGATCGGCGGCGCGCTCGGCACGGCATTGCGCAGCGGGATGAGCGCGAACAGCAGCGCGCCCATCATCGAGCAGGCCGGGAAGATCAGGCCGCGGCGGCCGTCGACAAGGTAGTAGGTCGCGACCGCGGCCGCGACCGCGAGACCGAGCATCAGCACCATGATGAACAGCGCGAAGACCAGCGAGGGCGTGGATCGCGTGGCATGCAGAGCGAGATCGACGCCGTCGATCTGGCTGTCGACCGCCTCGGGGGTCTCGGAGACCGCGAAGAAGGTGTCACCGCTGGACACGGCGGCCGCGACCGGAATGTGCTTGTCCCCGATGATGATATCGAAAGCGAGGATGGCCTCGTACTTGTCGAACGGGTAATCGGTGAAGGTCCCCTGCATGGCGATCTTCACCTCTGCGGCCGAGATCGGTTCGCCCGCCTTGATTTTGATCGGCTCGGACTTCAACCCGGAGGTATAGAGAATGGCGTCGCTCGCGAAGAAGCCGAGTTGATCGGCATAGACGCCGTGCGGCCGCGCCGTCACCTCCACCGACACGGCCTGTGCGGCTGGATCGATCTTGCCGATCCACACTCCGAGATCGACCCGATCGGACTTGTCGACATCACCGAAGGGGTGCACCGCCGCCGTCCGAGCCTTGCCGACCTCGTACATCGACATGCTCACAGCCAGTACCGCTATCAGCGCGATCACCGCCACCATCGCGGGCAGCACCCTGCCGCGCTTCTTCTCCACATTTTGTCCCACACACCGAAAATACTGGGGCCCAATCACCTTCGAGCTCGCCACTGCCGGAAACACCCGAATGCTACGTCGAGACTATTCCCGAGGCCTCGGCCCAGTCGCGGATGGCGCCCGCCCAGTCCCAGCCACCCCGCGCGATGAGGTCGTTGTGCCCGGCACCCGGCACGACCAGCAGTCGCTTCGGTTCCGGGGCCGCGGCATACAGCCGCTGGGCATGGCGCAGCGGAAGCAGTTCGTCCTGGTCACCGTGCATGAGCAGCACTGGCGCGCGCAGCGTCCGGATCCGGCGCAGACTCGGGTAGGCGTCGGGAACCAGCGGCCGCGGCAGGAACGGGTACACCGACCTTGCCGCATCGCGGATGCCGGTGAAGGTGGACATCAGGATCAGTCCGGCTGGCGGATGCGCGGTCGAGAGCTCGAGCATGACCGCACCGCCGAGCGACTTCCCCAGATACAGCACCCGATCGGTGTCGACGCCCGGCTGCTCGAGCAGAGCTCGCCGCGCCGCACGGGAATCGAGATAGGTCCCGTGCTCGGTCGGCCGCCCGGTGCTTTGCCCGAAGCCTCGATAGTCGAACGCGAGGACATCGAAACCGGCGGCGGTGAGCAGCGCGAATATCGGCACCCGGTCGCCGATATTGCCGGCGTTTCCGTGCGCGAACAGCACCTGCCCGATCGACCGGCGGGCCGGAACCCACCAGCCGTGCAGCGTCTCCCCGTCCTCGGTCGCAATGGACAGGTCGGTGTACTCCAGCCCGAGGATGGCCGGGGTCTGCGCGATCTGCCGTTCGGGCAGATAAGTCAGCGCGTGCATTATTGGGCTCGCCGGATGCCGCATGCATCTCTTCTTACTCGCTGCCCGGCCATTCGCTGCCAACGGGACCGGCCAATCGCCGACAGCTATGACTTCGGGCGTTAGCATGAGCCGAAGCAGTTGCGCGTGCAGCATGAATTCAGGGGTTCCCCATGGCGAGTATGTGGCCCGACGCGGTCGACGACATCTTCGCGAGCGATCAGGCCGTGGCCTTCGGCTACGTCACGCCGGCCCGCGGAGTGGTCCTCACGCCCATGACGAACTTCGGACTACGCGACCGGGCGGCGGGCACGATGACGCCGCTGAACAGTTCGATCGCGATGTTCGCGAAACTGACTCGCCTCCAACAGAATCCGCAGGTCGCGATCGCTTATCACACGCGCGCGCATTCACACACCGATCGCCAGGAGTACGTGCTTGTGCAGGGTGAAGCTTCGCTTTCCCCTTTGCACGACCGGAATTGGCTTGTCGCGCATCAAGATGCATGGGAGCGCTTCGCAGGCCCCCGCAACGTCGGACCGCTGTGGGAGAAATGGCTACGTCCGTATCACTGGCGGATCGGGATCAACATCGCAGTCGAGCGCATCACGGTGTGGCCCGATCTGCAATGTGCAGGCCCCTACGGGATCTATGGCAATGCACTGCCCGGCGGACAACCCGCACCACAACGGCTGCCCGCCAAGGGAACTGGGCCGCGAGTCAATCATGAGCGCGCCGCACGCTTTGTGGCGGACCGGCCGAACCGGCTGCTGTCCTGGGTCGACCGTGAGGGCTTCCCGGTGATCGTGCCGGTCGGCGTCCGCGACACCGATGAGCACGGCATCATCCTGACGAACCCGACCGGATGGGCCCCCTACGGCGGACGTCGGGCCGGCCTGCTCGCACACTCGTTCGCCCGCTATACCTACGGTCAAAACCTGCGAAAGTACACCGGCTGGCTGGACAACAACGGCAATCGACTGGTCTACGCACCACACACCGCCTCGGGCTACCACATTCCCTCGTCCCGCACCGCCTATCGGCTCGCCGCAGGCTACGGCACCTGGCGAGGTTACCTGCGCGCCCGGCGAGCCGGATTCCCGCCGGTCCCCGAAGCCGCAAGCGAGCGGTGACCGGCCGAATCATGGTGGAGTAATGGCTATTCCACGAGACCGTGCAGCCGCGGTGGCCGCACGGTCTCGATGTCGGGTATGTCAGCCGCGCAAGACCGCGCCGACGGCATCCGACGCCGCCGCGACCGCGGCGTCACGTGCGGCACTGGCCTCATCCTCGGTGAGGGTGCGGTCGGTGGCGCGGAAGCGCAGGGCATAGGTGAGGGACTTGCGGCCCGCACCGGCCTGGCTGCCCTCATAGACGTCGAACAGGGCGATGTCTTCGAGCAATTCGCCACCGCCGGTGCGCAGGGCCGACTCCACCGAGGCGGCGGCGACCGACTTCTCGACGCTCACCGAGACGTCCTGCAGGACGGCAGGGAACGGGGAAACCACCGGCACCGGTCGAGATTCGCGCAGCGGCAGTGCGTCGAGGTCGAGTTCGACGGCACAGGTGCGCGGCGGCAGGCCCGCGCGTTCCAGCACGGCAGGATGCAGTTCGCCCGCGTAGCCGACAGTCTCGCCGTCGACGAGCAATTCGGCGCAGCGGCCGGGATGCCACGGCAGGTGCGCGGTGGCACGGCGTTCGATGGTCACACCCGCCGCGTCGGCGACGGCGTCGGCGAGCGCGAAGGCGTCGGCGGCCTCCACCTCACGGCCGGGACCCCATGGACCGCGCGGGTCGCGACGGCCGGTCAGCACGGCGGCGACATGCACCGGCTGCGCGGGCAGCGAATCGATCAGTTCGGCGATCTGCTCGTCGGTCGGGCGGCGATCCACCAGCAGCGGTTCGATCGGCTTGACGTTCGGGCCCGTCAGCACGACCTGGGCGATGCCGTAGACCGCGAGGTCGCGGGCGCCACGAGAGATGTTGCGCGCGGCCACTTCCAGCAAGCCGGGCAGCAGCGTGGTCGCCAACTCGGGGCGCTCCGCATCGAGCGGGTTCAGCACTCGCGTGGTGGTGCGGCGCGGGTCGTCGGCGTCCAGACCCCAGGTGTCGAACACGCCCGGCGGCAGGAACACCGGCGGCGGTACCTCCACGCAACCAGCGAAGGCCAGCGCCCGGCTCACCGCGCGGCGGCGGCGTTGAGTGGCGGTGAGGCCACGACCGGCGGGCGCGGTCGGAATCACCGACGGGATCTGCTCGAGTCCCTCCAGCCGCAGCACCTCCTCCACCAGGTCGGCGGGCTGAGCCAGGTCGGGCCGCCAGCTCGGCGGGGTGACGACCAACTGGCCGTGCCCGGTCTCGCTGACGCCGACGTCCACCGTCGCGCCGACCTGAGCAAGGCGGCGGGCCGAGGTTCCGGTCGGGTATATGACACCCGCGACCCGGTCGGCCAGGTCGATGTCCATCCGGATCGGGCCTGCGGCCCGCACCGGCACCCGGACATCGGTAAGCGCGGATTCGATGGTGCCACCGGCGATTTCGGCAAGCAGCACGGCGGCGCGATCGAGCGCGATGACGTTGATCTCGGGATCGACGACCCGCTCGTAACGCTTGCCCGCCTCCGAGGAGAGCCTGTGCCGCCGCGAGGTGCGGTAGACGAGCAGCGGATTCCAGGTGGCGGCCTCTAGCACGATATCGGTCGACCCGGCGCCGACTTCCGTCGTCGCGCCGCCCATGACCCCCGCCAGGGAGATGACGCCCGAATCGTCGGCGATCACCACGTCCTCGGCGTCGAGCACGCGCTCGGACTCATCGAGGGTGCGCAGCGTCTCGCCCTTGTTGGCGGTGCGAACCACCAGGCCACCGTTCAGCTTGGCCGCGTCGAAGGCGTGCAGCGGCTGCCCGAGTTCGAGCATGACGTAGTTGGTGACGTCGACCGCGGGCGAGATCGGGCGCACACCGGCCAGTAGCAGCCTGCGCTGCAACCACCAGGGGCTCACCGCCTTCGGGTCGATGCCGGTGACCCGGCGGACCGCGAAACGGGTGCACTTCGACTCCGGTTCGAGCCGAACCGGCCAGGCGTCCTGTTCGGCGTCCGACAGGGTCCGTACGGCGGGATCGGCGTATTCGAGGTCGAAACCACACGCCAGTTCGCGAGCGAGGCCGCGGACCGAGAAACAGTAGCCACGGTCCGGGGTGATGTTCAGTTCGATGATGGTGTCGTCGAGGCCGAGCAGCTCGTTGGCGTCGGTGCCCGGCTCCGCGGTGCCGGGCTCGAGCACCAGAATGCCCGAATGATCCTTGCCGATACCGAGTTCGGCGACCGAGCAGATCATGCCGTTGGATACGTGCCCGTAGGTCTTGCGCGAGGCGATGGCGAAGCCGCCGGGCAGCACCGCACCCGGCAGCACCACGACGACCAGATCGCCGACGGCGAAGTTGGTTGCGCCGCAGACGATCTCCTGCAGCTCCGGGTTGCCGACATCGACCTTGCAGAAGCGGATCGGCTTCTTGAATTCGGTCAGCTCGGTGATTTCGGCGACGCGGCCGACCACCAGCGGCTTCTCGATATCACCTGTCACCCGCTGGAGCTTGTCGACCTCTTCGACCTCCAGCCCGACACGGACGAACCCTGCGTCGAGCTCCTCCGGCGTCACCGACCACTCGGGGGTGGTCCGCCGGATGATTTCCGTCAGCCAGGACTGCGCTACTCGCACTTGACGTTTCGCTCTCTCGATCGAAGGAAGTTCTTGAATCGCCCCAGCTCAGGACCGGATACCGAAGGGCATCGTGAAACGCACGTCGCCCTCGACGATGTCCCGCATGTCCGGAAGGCCGTTGCGGAACTGCAGCGTCCGCTCCAGGCCCATACCGAACGCGAACCCGCTGTACACCTCGGGATCGATCCCGCTGGCGGTCAGCACCTTCGGGTTCACCATGCCGCAGCCGCCCCACTCGACCCAGCCGGCGCCGCCCTTCTTGTCCGGGAACCACACATCGACCTCGGCCGAGGGTTCGGTGAACGGAAAGTAGTTGGGGCGCATACGGGTTCGGGTGTCGGGGCCGAACAGGGCACGCGCGAACGCGTCCAGCGTGCCGCGCAGGTGCGCCATGGTCAGGCCCTTGTCCACAGCCAGCCCCTCTACCTGGGAGAACACCGGAGTGTGGGTGGCGTCGAGCTCGTCGGTGCGGAACGTGCGGCCGGGGCACACCACATAGATCGGCAGCTCGCGCTCCAGCATCGAGCGCACCTGCACCGGGGAGGTGTGCGTGCGCAGCACCTGCCGCGAGCCTTCCGGCGCGATGTGGAAGGTGTCCTGCATGGTGCGCGCCGGATGATCCGGGAGGAAGTTGAGCGCGTCGAAGTTGAAGTGCTCGGTCTCGACCTCGGGCCCCTCGGCAACCTCCCAGCCCATCGCGACGAACACGTCGGCGATCTGCTCGGAGATCACGGTGATCGGGTGCCGTGCGCCGACCGACTGCCTGCGCGCGGGCAGCGTGACGTCGATCGCCTCGGCGACGAGCACCGCGGCATCGCGCTCGGCGAGCAGCACGGCACGGCGGGCCTCGAACGCCTCGGAGACCCGCGCCCGCGCGATATTGACCCGCTTGCCCGCATCGGCCTTCTCGGCCTTCGGCAGGCTGCCGAGCGCGCGCTGCGCAAGGGCCAGCGGCGCCTTACCGCCGAGATGCTCGGTTTTCGCGACGGCGAGCGTATCGAGATCGGCGGCAGCGGCAAACGCCTTCTCGGCCGCCGCCGCGGCGGCGGCCAGTGCCTCCTCGGTCAGCGCCGCGCTCTGCTCGACTGCTGCGTCGTTGTCGTCGGCCACGATCGTTCGACTCTCCCCTGGGGATCGGTTCGAGGGTCCGCATGATTGCCTACCCACATTGCTGCTGGTCGAATCGTATTCGATGCGCCATGGCCGATTCACCCGGATTACCGCTGCGGCGCTTGCCGAGCGTGTGCTAGCACACGCTCGCGCACTTCGCCCAGGCCAGACTGCGGTCGGGCACCGGCCCACACGGAAATGCGCTCGCCCCAGGCAATCGAACCGGGGCGAGCGCAATCACACGGTCACTGTGCGGCGGTGACCCGGCTGGGCAGCAGCCGGGAAACCACCGCGCCCACCGCGACAACACCGGCACCGACCCACACCGCTGGAACCAGCCCATCGACAAAACTCTGCGGATCCGCGTAGGACCCGCGTGAGGCGAAGACCGACGCCAGCACCGCGACACCCATGGCGACACCCACCTCACGAATCGTGCTGTTGGTACCCGATGCCATTGCCCGGTCCTCCGGTACAGCGCTGGCCATCACGACCGTTGCGCCGGGCGCGAAGGTCAGCCCCATGCCGATGCCGGCGAGCAGGAACGGTCCGACAAAGGCCCCATAGCCGACATCGACGGAGGTGACAGCCGCCATCCAAGCCAAGGCCACCGCGAGCAAGGCCTGCCCTGTCGTCAGCAGATTGCGGGCGCCGACCCGGTCCACTATCAGACCGGCAAGTGGGGCAACCACCATCGGCGCCAGCGTCCACGGCATGGTCCGGATGCCGGCTTGTAGTGGGCCGTACCCCTGCACGACCTGGAAGTACTGCGCCAGTAGGAAGATCGAGCCGAAGACGCCGACCGCGAAGGTGAAGCCGGTCGTGTTGCTCACCCGGAACGCGCGCGAGCGGAACAGCCGCAGCGGCAGCATCGGGTCCGCCGTGCGCAATTCCCAGGCGATCAGCAGGCCGAGCAGGACAACACCACCGATCAGCGCGGACAGCACACTCGCCGAGGTCCAGCCGTCGTCGGCACCGTGGATCACGCCCCACACCACGGCGAGCACGCCACCCGCGGACAGCAGCAGTCCGAGTGGATCCAGTCGCTTCCTGCGTCCGTGCGATTCGGTCAGCACCCGTGCCGCGAAGGGCAGCGCCAACAGGCCGATCGGGACGTTCACCCAGAAGATCCATTGCCAGCTCAGACCCTCCACCACCGCACCGCCGATGAGCGGGCCGAGCGCGACGCCGAGTCCGGAGATGCCGCCCCAGATGCCGATGGCGGCGCTGCGCATCTGCTCCGGCACCGCGGAGGACAGCAGTGTCAGCGACAGCGGCATCACCGCGGCCGCGCCGAAACCTTGAATCGCCCGTGCGGCGATCAGCATCCCGGGCTCGGTCGCCAGCGCGCAGGCCGCGGACGCCACCGTGAACAGTGCGATACCGGATAAGAACACCCGACGGCGGCCGAGCCGGTCGCCGATGGACGTGGCGGTGAGCAGCAGCGACGCGAAGGACAGCGTGTAGGCGTTGACGAACCATTGCAGGTCGGCCAGCGAGGCACCGAGTTCGGTGCGAATCACCGGCAACGCGTTCGTCACCACCAGGTTGTCCAGCGTGACCATGAACATCGGGATACCGACCGCGACCAGCACGGCGGCGAGTGGGCGCCCGCCCGCGGGCTGTTCGTCAGCTGCCGCCGGGGCGGCGGTTTCGAGAGTCTCGGACATGTCCAGCCTTTGTTGTCATTGACTGATAACTAACGACCGAAGAGTATGCATCGACTGATAACATGTCAACAGCAGCCGACCGTCAAGCAGAAGTGGAGCATGATGGCGAGTTCGACAAGAACACGAATGACCGCCACCGAACGCAGCGAAGAGGTGCTGCAGGCGGCCGTCTCCGCCTTCGCCGAATCCGGTTACGCCGCAACGAAAACCGACGAGATCGCACGTAGGGCCGGGGTCTCCCAGCCCTACGTTATCCGCCTGTTCGGCACCAAGCAGCAGCTGTTTCTCGCCGCGACGCACCGGGTCTGCGACCGCATCGAAGAAATCTTCCGCGTGGCCGCCGCCGAGGGCATCACGCCCGAGTCGACAACCGAGGAGAAGATGCACGCACTCGGACGCGGCTATCAGACGTTCCTGACCGAACGCGAACTGCTACTGGTCCTGCTACACGCCTTCGCGGCCGCCTCCGACCCGGCCATCGGCCCCGCTGTCCGCGAGCGCTTCGGCGGACTCTACGGCGTCATCGAAGAGCTGAGCGACGCACCGATCGAGGACATGCGCCGCTTCCTGGCCACCGGAATGCTGCTCACCGTCATGACGGCGATGGGGGTGGCAGGGCCGGAGGCCGTTGGCGCGCAGTGGGCCACCGACATCCTCGACGACCTGAGCCAACACGGCGACTGAGGTTGTCAGGCAGGCTTGCGACTCGGACAAGTGCCGCGCGGACTCGGCTCTACTTCGCGTAGCGGACGCGAGAATTCGCGTACAGGCAGATCGACGCCGCGGTGGCCAGATTCAGGCTCTCGGCGCGGCCACGGATGGGGATCCGGATGCGGTGATCGGCGCGGGCCGCGACGGCAGGGGCAAGGCCGTGCGCCTCGTTGCCGAACAGCCATGCGACGGGGGCAGTGAAGAGTTCGTCGGCATCGTCGAGGTCGATTTCGCCGTTCGCGGCGGTAGCGAGGAGGGTAATGCCCGCCGCCGCAATCGAATCCAGGGTCTCGGTGATATCCCGACTCCTGGCGATGGGCACATGGAACAGGCTGCCCGCGCTGGCACGCACGCACTTGCCGTTGTGCGGGTCGACGGTCTCCCCCACCAGCACCACACCGTCGGCGCCGACCGAGTCGGCAACCCGGATCAGGGTGCCCGCATTACCCGGTTCGGCGATCTCGACCGGCACGGCGAGCATGCGGGGTTCCGCCGCGAGCACTTCGGCCAACGGCACGTCGATCAACTCGCACACCGCGACCAGCCCAGGTGCGGTGACGGTTTCGCCGAGTGCCTGCGCGGCCCGGTCGCTCACCAGCGTGGTGCGCACTCCGCTACCCGCGGCGCCCGCGACGAGCTCGTGTTCACGAGCCGCGGCGCCCGCCGAATAGAACAGCTCCCGCACCCGGCCGGTGTCCAGCGCCGCCGTAACCGAATTCGCGCCCTCGGCGAGGAACTGACCGGTCTTGCGGCGATTCGCGGCACGATGGAGCTTGACAGCGGAAACGACCCGCGGATTGCGCTCGGAAAGCGCATCCACGGGTCGTTCCGAAAGGTCGGTCACGTAACCCGAGTCCTGGTCTTCGACAGACTCAGGCAGCCGGGGCGTTGACGTCCTGCGGGAGGGCGGCCTTGGCCACCGCGACCAGGCCGGCGAACGCCTCGGCGTCGGAGACGGCAAGCTCGGCAAGGATCTTGCGGTCGACCTCGACACCGGCAGCCTTCAGGCCCTGGACGAAGCGGTTGTAGGTGATGTCGTTGATGCGCGCCGCGGCGTTGATGCGGGCGATCCACAGCTTGCGGAAGTCACCCTTGCGCGCCCGGCGGTCCCGGTAGGCGTAGGTGAGCGAGTGCAGCTGCTGTTCCTTGGCCTTGCGGTACAGGCGCGAACGCTGCCCGCGGTAGCCCTTGGAGGCCTCGAGGATGGAACGACGCTTCTTCTGAGCGTTGACGGCCCTTTTGACGCGTGCCATGGGTCAGTCCTTTGTCGATCTAGGGGGCGTCTGCGTGCGCCCGGGGGTTGGTCGGTGGTCGGCGTCCGGAATCTCCGGTCGCGGATGCTGCTGGTCTCAGAGACCGAGCAGCCGCTTGACGCGGGGGACGTCAACGGACGCGACGGCTTCCGTGCCGTCCAGACGACGAGTCCGACGAGTGGACTTGTGCTCGAGCAGGTGGCGACGGTTCGCCTGCTGGCGCAGCAGCTTGCCGCGACCGCTCACCTTGAACCGCTTCGACGCGCCGCTGTGGCTCTTCATCTTCGGCATGGATTCCTCTATCTATGTCGTACCGGCGGTCCGGTCCGGACCGCCGGTGCTGATCGTTGTTACTGCGACTCGGCCGGCTCGGCCGGTGCCGCGGGGGCCGCCGCTGCGGGGGCGGCTTGCGTGTCTGTGGCAGGCGCAATGGGGCGCGGGGCGGGCTGCGACCGGGCCGCCGACTCTTCCTGCGCCTTCACACGTGTCTTCGCACCCTTGTGAGGAGCGAGAACCATGGTCATATTGCGACCGTCCTGCTTCGCGGAAGTCTCGACGAAACCGAGCTCGGCGACGTCGGAGGCCAATCGCTGCAGCAGCCGGAAGCCCAGCTCAGGGCGCGACTGCTCACGGCCACGGAACATGATCGTCACCTTGACCTTCGAACCCGCCTCGAGGAAGCGAACAACGTTGCGCTTCTTGGTCTCGTAGTCGTGGTCGTCGATCTTGGGGCGGAGCTTCTGCTCCTTGATGACGGTCTGCACCTGGTTCTTCCGAGACTCGCGCGCCTTCTGCGCCGTCTCGTACTTGAACTTGCCGTAGTCCATGATCTTGCAGACCGGTGGACGAGCGTCGGGAGCCACCTCGACCAGATCAAGATCGGCCTCGAGGGCGACGCGTAGTGCATCTTCAACACGCACGATCCCAACCTGTTCACCGCCGGGTCCGATGAGTCGAACCTCGGGAACACGGATGCGATCGTTGATGCGGGTCTCAGTGCTGATGGGGCCTCCTAGGTCAAGCGATGTCGTCTGACAACCGCGTGCAATAAATGCAACCCCTTCTTCAACACGAAAGCCCCGGTGCGGTATTTCTCCGCAACGGGGCCCGAGTCGACCGGCCACCGACGTCGCGCGCCAACGGCGCTCGCGTCGACCTTGTGCTCGAAGATTCTTTCGCGGCGAATCGCTCTCCGCGCAAGCATCCCTGCACAAGAAAACCGCCCCCGGAAGGGCGGGTGACCGGACCGTTTGACCTGTACGATTACTCGTCGGCAACGGTGGGAGTCGGGCTCCACTTATCAGCCCCAAGCAAGCCCGGGGCGGTCGTCGGCAAGAAGTCTAACATTCCCGCTCGCTATCGCCGAATCACCCCGTTAATCGCTTGCCGGTATCCAGTCCCCGTGACACGCTCCCGCGATGGCCACCCCACGCCTCGACCTGCTGCGCTGGCAGTTCGACCTGACCTGGTCGCTCGCGGAAATCCACTTCGACACGCTGCGGCCGGACGACTACCTGTGGCAGCCCGCTGCGCACTGTTGGACGGTACGCCCCGCCGCCGATGGACAGTGGCGGCCGGACTGGGCAGATGTCGAACCCGATCCGATCCCGGTGCCGACGATCGGCTGGCTCACCTGGCATATCGGCTGGTGGTGGGGCGCGGCGATCGACCACGTCGAGGGTCGAACACCACCGGCACGAGCAGACGTCCACTGGCCGGGCAACGGCGCGGCCGCGCTGTCATGGCTGCGCGGACTGCGCGAGGACTGGGTCGGCGTACTGACCCGGCTCACCGAGGACGATCTGGACGCACCGTCGGCATACCCGTGGCCGGCCGACGCGGAACTGACGATGGCGCACCTGGCCGGCTGGGTGAACGCCGAACTGATGAAGAATGCCGCCGAGATCGGCCAGCTCCGACTGCTGCGGACGGCCTCGCTAGCCTGATCGTATGACTGAACAGCCCGACACCACCGTCCGCGAACTGGCCGACATCCCGGCGGTGGAAGTGATCAGCCGCGCCGCGATGATGCTGATGAGTGCGGCGGCGGAGAAGCTCGGGCTCGGCGACGCGGACCCGGACACCAGCCCGCACCGCGATCTGGACGAGGCCCGCCGCCTGATCACCGCCCTCGCAGGCCTGATCACCTCGTCCATCGAATACTTCGGCCCACACGCGGGCCCCTACCGCGATGGGCTGCAGTCCTTGCAGCGCGCCTTCCGCGAATCGTCGGCGCATCCCGACGAGCCCGGCAAGGGCCCGGGCGAGAAGTACACCGGCCCGGTCTACTGAGCCGAGCTCGCGGAGCGGCGCGCCAGGTTTAGCGACGAACGTCACGGGAGCTACTCTTTCATCGCCGTCATGAACAGCGAAATATCCTGTGCAGGTTCATATCTCACACCCTCATCACACCTCGGCGATTTGTTGTGGGCAGGGTAGGACATGCGATGCTCGGTGGATGGCACGAATACTTCTTATTCCCGGATTCTGGCTCGGCGCGTGGGCGTGGGACGAAGTCGCCGACGATCTTCGCAGTCGAGGGAACGATGTGCTCGCGCTGACTCTGCCCGGGCTCGATCCCGCCGACGAGGATCGGCTGGAGGCCACGCTGGAGATGCAGGCACAGGCGGTTCTCGATGCTGTCGCAGAGGGGGAAACCGCGGTGCTGGTTTCCCATTCGGGTGGCGCCGCACCCGCGTATCTCGCCACCGATATCGCGACCGAGCGATTCAGCCGCGCGATCTATGTGGATACCGCGCCGCTGCCCAACGGCTTCATCCTGAACTCGGCGCTCGATGAGGCGGTCCGCGAACTCGCGTTGCCGGACTGGGACCAGATGCAGGCCGACGGCAACAGCCTCACGGGCCTGGACGATTCGATGCTGGCCCGATTCCGCGAGCGCGCGGTGTCCGAGCCCGCAGGCGTCGCCGGGTGCCCGCTGGCACTGAGCGATTCCGATGCCCGCCTTGCCATTCCGACGACGGTGATCTGCAACAGCATCACCGTCGACCTGGTGAAACAACTCCGTGACGCAGGTGAGGAACCCTTGTTCACCGAGCTGTCCCGCATCGACGCCGAATATGTCGACCTCCCCACCGGCCACTGGCCGATGTGGTCGAAGCACAAAGAACTCGCCGAGCTGATCCATACGGTCGCGAACCGCTGATCGCGACCATCGAGCGCGCGAGCTTCCAGCCCGGTCGGCTTCTTGTGTCGCGTTGTCGGTTCTCGGACCGCAGCGGGTCGTGAAGCGAACCGTGCAGTGAAGTGGTGGCTCGGAGCAAGTTCAGAGCCACCACTTCACTGTCCGCACAGCTGGATCGTCAGCGCAGAGCGGCTGCCTTCCGCGAGGCGCGTTTGGCAGCGGCACTCGGGGCCGCAATCTTGGTTGTCGTGGTTTTGGTCGGCGCTTCCTTGCCCGCGGCAGCCTTGGTTCCCGCCGCCTTGGTTCCCGCAGCCTTGGTCGCCGTTTTCTTCGCCGGTTTCTTGGCCGGAGCCTTCGGCGCCTCCACCAGCACATGCTGCAGGAACTGCCCGGTGTAGCTGTCCGCAACGACCGCAACATCTTCCGGAGTGCCCTCGGCCACCACGGTGCCACCACCGGAACCGCCCTCGGGGCCCATGTCGACCACCCAGTCGGAGGTCTTGATGACGTCCAGATTGTGTTCGATGACGATGACGGTGTTGCCCTTGTCGACCAGACCGTTGATGACGAGCAGCAGCTTGCGGATGTCCTCGAAGTGCAGGCCGGTGGTCGGCTCGTCGAGGATGTAGACGGTGCGGCCGGTGGAACGCTTCTGCAGTTCGGCGGCCAGCTTCACGCGCTGTGCCTCACCACCGGACAGGGTCGGCGCGGACTGACCGAGGCGCACATAGCCGAGACCGACGTCCACCAGCGTCTTGAGGTAGCGGTAGATCGAGGTGATCGGCTCGAAGAACTCGGCGCCCTCCTCGATGGACATATCGAGGACCTCGGCGATGGTCTTTCCCTTGTAGTGCACCTCGAGGGTTTCCCGGTTGTACCGAGCACCGTGACACACCTCGCACGGCACGTACACATCCGGCAGGAAGTTCATCTCGATCTTCAGCGTGCCGTCACCGGAGCACGCCTCGCAGCGACCGCCCTTGACGTTGAAGGAGAATCGGCCCGGCTGGTACCCGCGCACCTTCGCCTCGGTGGTCGCCGCGAACAACGTCCTGATCTTGTCGAACACGCCCGTGTAGGTGGCCGGGTTCGAGCGTGGGGTGCGACCGATCGGCGACTGGTCCACCTGCACGAGCTTGTCCAACTCGTCGAGACCATTGATCCTGGTGTGCCTGCCTGGCACCTGCCGCGCGCCGTTGAGCTTGTTCGCGAGCACGGTCGCCAGGATGTCGTTGACCAGAGTGGACTTGCCGGAACCCGACACACCTGTCACCGAGGTGAGCACGCCGAGCGGAAAGCTGACGTCGATTCCCCGCAGGTTGTGTTCGTTCGCGCCGATCACAGTGAGCTGACGCTTCTTGCTGGTCGGGCGCCGCACCAGCGGCACCTCGATCCGCTCCCGGCCCGAAAGGTAGGCGCCGGTCAGCGAATTCGGGTCGGTGAGCAGTTCCTGGTACGGACCGCTGTGTACCACCCGGCCGCCGTGCTCGCCCGCAAGCGGGCCGATGTCGACCACCCAGTCCGAGGCCCGGATGGTGTCCTCGTCGTGTTCGACCACGATCAGCGTGTTGCCGAGATTGCGCAGCCGCGTGAGGGTTTCGATGAGCCTGCGATTGTCGCGCTGGTGCAGCCCGATGGACGGCTCGTCGAGCACGTAGAGCACGCCGACCAGACCGGAACCGATCTGGGTCGCCAACCGAATGCGCTGTGCCTCACCGCCGGACAGCGTGGCCGCCGCCCGCGACAGCGACAGGTACTGCAATCCGACGTCGAGCAGGAAGCCAAGACGTGCCTGCACCTCCTTGAGCACCTGCCCGGCGATCGCGGTCTCCCGCTCACCGAGGGTCAGCGAGTTCAGGAAGTCGGCGCAGTCGGCAATGGACAACTCGCTGACGTCCGCGATGGACTTCCGCTCGCCGCCCGAGGCAATGGTGACCGCGAGGATCTCCGGGCGCAGCCGGGCGCCGTTGCAGACCGGGCACGGCACATCGCGCATGTACCCGTCGTAGTGCTCCTTCATCTGCTCGGACTCGGTGTTCTCCATGCGCCGCTGCAGGAACGGCATCACGCCCTCGAAATCGGCGTAGTACGAACGCTTCCGGCCGTAGCGGTTGGTGTAGGAGACGTGCACCTGATCGGAGCTGCCCTCCAGCACCGCCTTGCGCGCCTTGAGCGGCAGGTCCTGCCACGGTGTGTCCATGGAGAAGCCGACGGATTCGGCCAGGCCCGACAGCAGCCGGTTGAAGTATTCGGCGGTCTGGCCGCGCGACCACGGCGCGATCGCACCGTCGGCCAGGCTCAGCTCCGGGTCAGGCACCACCAGATCCGGGTCGACCTCCTTGCGAATGCCGAGGCCGGTGCAGTCCGGGCAGGCGCCGTAGGGCGAGTTGAACGAGAACGATCGCGGCTCCAGGTCCTCGATATCGAGGGGATGCCCGTTGGGGCAGGCCAGACGTTCGGAGAAGCGACGCTCGCGGTCGTGCGCGTGCTCGTCGCGATCGACGAAATCGAGCACCACGATGCCGTCGGCAAGCCGCAGCGCCGTCTCGATCGAATCGGTGAGCCGCTGCTTGGAATTCGACTTGACGGCGAGCCGGTCCACCACGACTTCGACGTCGTGCTTCTCCTGCTTCTTCAGCTTCGGCGGATCGGTCAGCGGATAGACGACGCCGTCGACCCGGACCCGGGAGTAGCCCTGCGTGTTCAACTGGTCGAAGAGGTCGACGAATTCGCCCTTGCGGGTGCGCACCACCGGAGCGAGCACCTGGAATTTGAGGCCCTCTTCCATGGCGAGCACCTGGTCGACGATCTGCTGCGGCGACTGCTTTTCGATGAGCTCGCTGCACACCGGGCAGTGCGGGGTACCCGCACGCGCGTAGAGCAGGCGCAGGTAGTCGTAGACCTCGGTGATGGTGCCGACGGTCGAGCGCGGGTTGCGGTTGGTCGACTTCTGGTCGATGGACACCGCGGGCGAGAGACCCTCGATGAAGTCGACGTCCGGCTTGTCCATCTGCCCGAGGAACTGGCGGGCGTAGGCGGACAGCGACTCCACGTACCGGCGCTGGCCTTCGGCGAAGATCGTGTCGAAGGCGAGGCTCGATTTGCCCGAGCCCGAGAGTCCGGTGAACACGATGAGACTGTCGCGAGGCAGATCGAGGTCGACCCCCTTCAGATTGTGCTCCCGAGCTCCGCGCACAGTGAGGCGTTCCGCCACCAGGTGTCCCTTCTCGATCGTGTCGGTCTATCCAGACATGCCCCCGCCGCCATGCTAGGCCGACCCACTGACAAGTTTCGTCGTCAGCCTTTCGGCACTGCGTGGCCACCCTCTCCAACAGGATGGCGCACCCCGTGATTCCACGCTCCGGTTGCGCCGGCCGCCCGCATCACTCGAGCAGTCCGGCCAGGTCACAGGCGTGATTGCCGCAATTCGCCGGACGCACCGCGCAACTGCCAGCCATCCTCGTCGACGGTGACCGTCAGCACATCCGAACCCACCCGCAGCCCACTGACCCGCAGCGGCAGATATCGGTCCGGCACCACCGGCGCGACCGATGTCGAGCCCGTGCCGCGCGAACCACCGCTGCCCGGCTCCAGCCGCAACATAGTGCGCAGGAACAGCAGCGGCGCCGCGGACGCCCAGGCCTGCGGCGAGCACGACGTCGGATACGGCACCGGCGCCGCGAACTCGATGCGGTCGAAGCCGCAGAACAGCTCGGGCAGCCGGTACCCGAACCGGTGCGACGCATCCAGCATCCCATCGATCACTCTGGTCGCCTGCTCGGTGTACCCGTAACGCATCAACCCCGCGGCGCAGATCGCGTTGTCGTGTGGCCACACCGAGCCGTTGTGATAGCTGACCGGGTTGTAGGCGCCCATGGTGGTGGCCAGCGTGCGGATGCCCCAGCCGCTGAACATTTCCGGCGCGAGCAGGCAGTCGGCGACCCGGCCCGCCTTGTCGTCGTCGATGATCCCGGTCCACAGACAGTGCCCGATATTGGAGGTGAGCGCATCGATCGGCCGTTTGTCCCGATCCAGTCCGATCGCGTACCAGCCGCGCTCGGGCAGCCAGAACGCCTCGTTGAAGGCGGCTTTCAAACGGCCCGCCTTCGCGCGGAACCGATCCGCGGTGCCGTGATCGCCGGTGTCCAGCGCCAGCGCCGCCCGCGCCAGGTACGCCGCGTAGACATAACCCTGCACCTCGGCCAGCGCGATCGGCGCCGCGGGCAGGCTGCCGTCGATGAAATTCACGCCGTCCCACGAGTCCTTCCAGCCCTGGTTGCCCAGCCCGTGTTCGGCGGCCCGCTGATATTCGACGAAACCGTCACCGTCGGCGTCCCCGTATCGTTCGATCCAGTCCAGCGCCCGATCGGCATGCGGCAGCAGCTCATCGCGGGTCCTGGCATCCAACCCCCAGCGCTGCAGCTCGCCGAGCAGCATGACGAACAGCGCAGTGGCATCGGCCGTGCCGTAGTACACGGTGTCACCACCGAGTAGCGGGGTCGCCGCCCGCCCGAACCGCACCTCGTGTGGAATGCGGCCGGGCTGTTCCTCGGTGACCGAACGAATCTCGTTGCCCTGCAAGCCCGCCAGGCTCTGCAGCGTGCCGACGGCCAGCCTGCGGTCCAGCGGCAGCACCATCCAGGAGGTGAGCAGCGAGTCGCGGCCGAACAAGGCCATGAACCAGGGCGCGCCGGCGGCGACCACCGCCCGCTCGGGATGACCGGGATCGAAGATACGCAATGCGCCGAGGTCGGTGACGGCGCGCCGCAACACCGCGGCGAGGGTTTCGTCTGCGGTGTGCACGGTGGGTGAGTTCTGGTACCAGTCGCGCAGCCGCTGCGCGGGCTCGCTGCGCGAGACAGAACTGCCGCACAGATGCCGCGGCGTCACGGGGGCGGATCCGAGCGCAGGCCGGTACTGGATGCAAGCGGTCCATTCGCCGCGCCCGGGCAAGGCGACCTCCCAGCGCAATGCACGGTCCTTCGCGGTGGCGCCCGCCGCGGCGACGGTGACTCCCACTTGGAGGTCGGCTCTGCTGATTTCGACGGCTCCGTCGACGGCGCTGCTGGTGGTGGTGACCACGCCGTCGCCGGTCCTGCCCTCCTTCACCTCGAACAGGTCCGCAAAATCGGCGTCGACCTCCAACGCCACCACACAGCGGATGGGTTCGCCGGACAAGTTGCGTACGGTCAGGTCCTCGCGCATGCCATCACCGACATGGCGACCGACGATCACCAGCGCAGTGCTGTCGGCGCGGCCGGGTCGCGGCGCCGTCCTGGCCAGCAAGGTCGCGCTGTAGGGGTCGGAGTACTGGACGGTGAGCGGCTGTGGACGCAGACCGTCGACCGTGAGCCGCCAGCGCGACAGCACCCTGGTGTCCCGGACGAACAGTCCTTCCGGGCGATGTGGGCTGATGCCGCCGCCGGTTTCGCTGATACAGAAGGTCGAGCCCTCGACCAGGGTGACCCCGACCTCGGCCGCTCGGGGCTCGCCGGATCCCGAACGTTCCCCCCATTGGCTGCTCACGACCGCCCCCTAGAGTTCCGGCGCCGCGCCATTCGGGAACGCCGATTCCGGTGTGCCGCAGGCCAATGCCTCGGCCATCACCAGGCCGAACGGCTCCGGCCATCCGATGGGATCGAGCAGCGCGTCAGCGTGGCGGATCAGCTCGACCCGCGCCGCCAGTGGGTCTTCGCGCGGTTCCTCCGGTGCCGGCCTGGCCACCACCCAGGCGAGCACAATGGGTCCGATTCTCATGGGCGATCCTCGACCACGACGGCCTCGACAATGGTGCGGCCGTGGGCAAACCGCCAATGCGCGCCGCAATCGCGGCAAGGGAACAGGGTATCCCGATGATCACCGGAGATGCCGATGAAGTTACTGAAATCTAGTGTCGCTGAATATGTCATCTTCCGAGATAACTGTGCACGGGCCTTTCGACGCCACTGCCACCAGCCCTCTTTGGAGTGACTTCGTTACAAGCATACCCGGAACCCTGATTCCCACACCGCCTTTCGTACCAGGATGTTTACCCCGGGTCAGGCATAAATACGAGCCACCTTTACCCGAAATTGCGGACCTCTATCCCCGGCACTCGCTCGACGAGTTACCTTGAGCGGGTGGAACAGCGGGGCGCGCAGGCCCCGCCGAGCACGGGTGCGGGGACCCCGCGAGTGACAGGAGGCGGCGTGATCAAGGTGTTCCTCGTCGACGACCACGAGATCGTCCGCCGTGGCCTGATCGACCTGTTGGACAGCGATCCCGAGCTCACCGTCATCGGCGAGGCGGGCGATGTCGCGCAGGCGATGACCGGCATCCACGCACTGCGTCCGGATGTCGCGGTGCTCGACGTGCGGCTGCCCGATGGCAACGGCATCGAGCTGTGCCGCGATCTGCTCGCCGAGATCGAGGGTCTGCGCTGTCTGATCCTCACCTCCTACACCGACGAGCACGCCATGCTCGACGCGATTCTGGCAGGCGCAAGCGGATACGTCGTCAAGAACATCAAAGGCATGGAATTGGCCGAGGCCATCAAAGAAATCGGCGCGGGCCGATCTTTGCTGGACAATCGCGCTGCCGCCGCGCTCAAAGCGCGCTTGCACAACAGCACCGAGAACGACGGACCGCTCGCCGGGCTCACCGAACAAGAACGCAGACTGCTCGCACTACTCGGCGAGGGATTGACCAATCGACAGATCGCGGCGCGAATGTTCTTGGCGGAGAAGACCGTCAAGAATTACGTCTCGCGACTATTGGCCAAGCTCGGCATGGAACGCCGCACGCAGGCGGCGGTGCTTGCCACAAAACTCCGGGACGGCTAAGCGGGCTGTTATTCCGTGCCCGCCGGGACCACGATGGTGAGGTCGCCGTCGTATCGGCGATAGAGCAGTCGGCCGCGGCCGCTGCCCGGATCGGTGAAGAACAGGAACGGCAGGCCGCCGCTACATAGCCGGGCGGCTGCCTGGTTCTCGCTCAGGCTTGGTGTCGGTTCCGAATTCACTGTGAGTGGAAGGGAATTCACCGTCAACGGCGCTTCTTCCGTGGCCAGCGGCGTGGCCGTCGCATGCTGTCGCGTCAGCCGCACGCCCAGCGACTCCTCCCAATGCACGATCGCATCCTCTCCGGTTTCCGAATCGGTGAACAGGTACGCGTCGTAATCCATCGCGTCCAGCACCGCCGTCGCCTCGGCCGGCGTTCCGGTCAGCAGCGCACAGACCTTCCTGCGGACAATCGGGCGCGGCTCGGTGACGCGGGCCAGCGGTGGACGAGCCGGATCCGGCCATGGTCGGGCCTGGCTGGTCGCCAGCCGGGCAATCTGCCGGTCCAGCCGTTCGACGGCGAAGGTGACCGCGAACCCGCGCGGACCGGTGACCTGCACGCGCGTCGGGGTGTCGTGGAAGCGAATGTTGGCCTGCACCAATGTCGGTTCGGTGGAATCCGGCGGCACCGTGACCCGCACCCGCGCTGCCGAATCGACGTGGTGACGGCGCAACACCCGGCCGATCGCCCGCACCGCCCTTGTCACGTCCGCGGCGGGCACCGCACCACACGTCGTCACCGCGAGTTCCGGATCGGCAGCGGTCGCCCACAGCTCGGTCGAACGCAATAGCTCGGTCCTGCCGAGCAACTCCGGCCTGCCAACCAACTCCGGCCTACCAACCAACTCCGGCCTACCCACCAACTCCGACGCTCCCACCAACTCCGACGCTCCCACCAACTCCGACGCTCCCACCAGCTCCGACGAATTCATAGGACACCCCTACTTTCTATTCCCGGTGCGCCCACCCCATCACCGCAACGTCACGGTGAACAGAGCCGAAAGTCCTCGATCGGCCAACTAGACTGACGCCAGGCGCTGCTACGCACCCGCCAGGACAGGAAGCCGAGATGACCGAAGACAACGGCAGCGGCCCCTATTCGGTGCGCGACACTTTGTCGCAACTTCGGCTCCGGGAGCTGCTCTCCGAGGTCAGGGAACGCGTCGAGTTGATCATCGATTCGCGCGACCGGATGGACGGCCTTGTCGAGGCGATGCTGGCCGTCACCTCCGGCCTCGACCTCGACGAAACCCTGCGCACCATCGTGCACACGGCCACCAGTCTGGTCGACGCCCGCTACGGGGCGCTCGCAGTGCGCGGCCACGACCAGCAGGTGACCCAGTTCATCGATGAGGGCATGGACGACAAAACCCGCGAACGGATCGGCAGGCTGCCCGCCGGGCACGGCGTGCTCGGCGTCGTGTTCAACCAACCCAAGCCGCTGCGGCTCGACGAGTTGTCGAATCATGATGCGTCGGTGGGGTTTCCGCCACACCATCCGCCGATGCACACCTTCCTCGGCGTTCCGGTGCGCATCCGCGACGAGATCTTCGGCAGCCTGTACCTGACCGAGAAGGCAGGCGGGCAACCGTTCACCGAGGACGACGATGTGCTTGTCCAGGCACTGGCGGCCGCGGCGGGCATCGCGGTGGACAACGCCAGGCTCTACGAATCCGCGCGCACTCGGCAGGCCTGGATCGAGGCGACCAGGGATATCGCCACCGAATTCCTAGCAGGCACCGAGCCCGACGTGGTGCTCGCCCATGTGGTCGACCACGCCCGCACCCTCACCGGTTCGCACCAGTCCTTCCTCGCCAGCGCCGCCGTCACCGACAACAGGCTCGGCGAGGTGACCGAGCTGTTCGTCACGCAGTGGTCAGGACCGGGTGCCGGACACGACGGATGGACCGTGCACACCGAGGGCACCGCGCTCGGCGAGGCCTTCACCCGGCGCACGCCGCTGCGTTTCGACGATGCCGCGCAAGTCGATCTCGGCGCGCCGCTGCCGAATGTCGGCCCGGCACTGATCCTGCCGTTGTGCACGCCCGACGCCACCCTCGGCGCGTTGGTCACGGTGCGCCCGGCGGGCTCCGCGCCATACCCGGACGAATTGGTCGAGCTGACGGCCGCATTCACCGACCAGGCGGCGCTGGCCATGCAACTCGCTGACACTCAGCGCCGAATGCGCGATCTCGACATCCTGGCCGACCGCGACCGGATCGCACGCGACCTGCACGACCATGTGATCCAGCGCCTCTTCGCGATCGGGCTCACTCTGCAGGGCGCGGTACCACGGTCGGAGGCTCCTGGCGTGCGCGAACGCCTCGCCAACGTGATCAACGATCTGCAGGAGGTGGTCCAGGAAATCCGGACCTCGATCTTCGACCTGCACGGCGGCGGCGGTCAGAGCACCGGGCTGCAACAGCGAATCGAGGCGGCGATCCGGCAGCAGACCGCCGACACCGAGTTGCGGGCGACCATTCAGGTGACGGGTCCGCTGTCGGTGCTGGAGGCCGAGCTCGCCGATCACGCCGAGGCGGTGGTGCGGGAGGCGGTCAGCAACGCCGTGCGGCATTCCGGCGGCGATCTGGTCGCGGTGGAAATCGGCGTGGCCGACGATCTGACCATCGTGGTGACCGACAACGGTTGGGGGATACCGAATCATGTGATCCGCAGCGGGTTACGCAATCTGGAGCAGCGCGCGGAGAAGGCGGACGGGCAGTTCACCATCGGGCCGGACATGCACCGCGCCGACGAACCGGGCGACAGGCTCCCGGGAACCCGGCTCAGCTGGTCGGTGCCGCTGCCTTGATCGCTGAGGTATTCAGACAGGTCAGGAGCTCACACCGGCCCGAGCACCACCATCGAATTGTTGCCGCCCATCCCGAGCGACAACTTCGCGGTGACACCCCCCGCGAACTCCGTCGGACCGTCCAGCAGCCGCACATACGCGGGCGCGACGATCGGCGCGGCAGGCACGATGCCACGCTCGTAACCCAGCGCCGCCGCGGCCACCTCGACCGCCGCCGCCGCGCCCTGGCAATGGCCGGCGAGCGGTTTCACGGCGTAGACCTTCGGACGGTCGCCGAACATCCGCGCGAGCAGGTCCCGTTCGGCCACATCACATTGTTCGGTGCCGGTACCGTGCGCGTTGAAATACCGGACGTCCTCGGGGGCGACATCGGCGTCGGCCAGTGCCCTGCGCGCGCAGTCGAAGATCTGATCGTGGCCGGGATCCACCGAAACCACGTGGTACGCATCGTTGGTCATGCCGCCGCCGAGCACCGCCGCATACGGTCGCCGCACCGAACGGCTCAGCACGAACGCCACGGACGCCTCCCCCATGCTGAAGCCGCGGCTGCCCGCCTGGAAGGGCCTGCACGCCTCCAGTGGTTCGACCTCTCCGACCGCGGCGCCGAGCCGAACGAAGTGCTCGAGCATGTCGGGCGTGGCGGATATATCGGTGGCAACGCAGATCACGTCGTCGGCGACGCCCGCGTCCAGCCAGAGCTTCGCGGTGATCAGCGCGACATTCGCCGAGCTGCACGCCGCCGAGACATTCATCGCCGGACCGTGGAAACCGAACTCCTGCTGCAGTACCGAGATCGGAGTCGAGGGAAGTAGTCGCATGTAATCGCGGGAGCGGCGGTGGCCGTGGTCGACGAGATAGAAGTCACGCCAGTTGGTGACGTCGCCGAGCACGATCGCGTGCAGCACCCCAACGGTGCGCCCTCGCCGCCAGCCGCGCGCAGTCGCGTCGGCGATCGCCTCGCGGGCCGACTCATGTATGGCCCGCCCGTAGCGGCTGTCGCTGACCAAGGGATCGCCGCCGTCGGGCACCAGCGACAACCATGCGTGCTCGTCGTGATTGTGGCCGTAACCGGGGTGCAGGCTTGCCGCCGACTTGCCGCTGAGCAGCCCCTGCCACAGGGTCTCGCGACCCCAGCCATACCCGGTGACCGCCCCGATGCCGGCAATCGTCATATGATCTTGATATTGCTCTTCGGTGCTCGCGGGTGAGCCAGGCACAGCTTCGCTCCTTCGCCGGCCCTCCGGGCCGACCAGCACGTCGGCTCGAGATGTTCGCGGGGAACCGGGTTTGTAATGATCATCAGATACGGCCCGATGAAGTGCCCGAACTGTGATCGAAGCAATAGCGTGGACGGTGTGATCTTGTACACGTCGATACCAGAATAATCCCATGTTCCAATGGCCATGACCGGGTCGACGATCGGGGGTTCGAGTGGGTGAGGACAAGGCAGACGGCGCGGTGGGCGCCGATCAGTTGGCACAGCGCTACCAGTCCCTGGTCGAACACACCCCGGACGGCATCTGCGTGCATGAGCGCGGCACCGTCGTCTACGTCAACGCGGCCATGGTGCGGATGCTCGCCGCCGACAGCGTCGACCAAGTGATCGGTCAGCCGCTCACCCAATTCGTTCATCCACGGTCGGTGCTCGGCATGCTCGAGCGCATCAGCACGCTGACCCACTCCGGCGACGCCTCCGATCCCGCCGAGATGACGCTGCTGCGTCTCGACGGCGGCACCGTCCCGGTCGAGACGGTGTCGGTGCTCACCGCCTGGCACAACCATCTCGCCTACCAGGTCGTCGTGCACGACCTGACCGCGCAGCGTGCCGCGGAGGACGCGCAGCGGCGCGCGGAGCAGCACTTCACCACCGTGGTCTCCCAACTGGAAGAGGGCGTCGTGGTCATCGACCGCCACGGCTGTATCGAATCGGCGAATCCGGCGGCCCAGCGCATCTTCGGCACCGACGAACGCACCGGCGATCTCGTCGGCGTCGCCATCGACGAACTGCCGCTGGTGCTGCTCGACGCCAACGCGCAGCCGCTGCCCTCGACTCGTCATCCGATCGCGCGGACCCTGGCCACCGGCGAGACCATTACCGGCTACATCTTCGGCGTCGACCGGCAGGACGGGCAGCGGCGCTGGTTATCGGGCAGCAGCCGTCTGCTCAACCCGGGCAACCCGGACTCCCCCGCCGTATCCTCCTTCGCCGACATCACCGAATTCCGTGCCAGCCGAAGGCAATTGGAGTACCAGGCCACCCACGACTCGCTGACCGGACTGGCCAACCGCTCGCTGATCCTTTCCCAGCTCGCCGGCGCACTGGCCACCAGCGAGACGCTTCCGGTATCGACGGTCCTGTTCATCGACCTGGACGGGTTCAAGGCGATCAACGACACCCTCGGACACGCGATCGGCGACACCGTGCTGCAGATCGTCGCGCAGCGGCTGCAGCGCGCACTGCGCGGCGACGACCTGGTCGGCAGGCTCGGCGGCGACGAGTTCCTTGTCCTGCTGTCCGGCCCGTCCCGGCGGGTCGACGTCGAGACGCTGGTAGCGCGGCTGCGGTCGTCGATGGCCGAACCGATCATCGCGCGCGGGCACCGCATCGAGGTGAACGCCTCGATCGGCGCCACCGAGCTCACACCGGGCGACCACCGGACGCCGGAGGCGGTCCTGCACGACGCGGACCTGGCGATGTACCGCGCCAAGCCCGCCGGCCACCGGGAAAGCGGCACCACCTTGGGCCGCAGGCCGAACAACACCCACGCCTCCTGAAGGTCATCGATGATTCTCGAACACGCACTGCTTTCCGTCCGTCCCGATCAGGCCGAGGACTTCGAGGCCGCCTTCGCCGAGGCGAGGCCGATCATCTCGTCGATGCCCGGATTTCGATCGCTGTCGCTCTCCCGCGGCATCGAGACACCCGACACGTATTTGCTGCTGGTGGCATGGGAGCGCCTGGAAGACCACGTCGACGGATTTCACGGCTCCGCGGGGTATACGCGCTGGAAGCAGCTGTTGCACCACTTCTATGACCCGTTCCCGGTGGTGCAGCACTTCGTCGCGGTAGTGGGCGACGCGACACCACATACCTCACCTGCGGTTACGGCGAGCACACCGAACCGGCAGTAGACTCGACAACTCTGTTTTCTACAGCGTTTCGCGTGCACTCGTCTTCTGCGAGTGCGCAGGCTCATCGCGGTGACAAGGAGTTCAGTTTGCCCGACCGTCTACAGGCCGTTTCGAGCGACCTGCAAGCAGTCGCAAGCGGTCAGGATCGTGCCGCACATGACGGCGCACCCGAGCGGAACCGCGAGATCGAGCACGAGCAGGCATACCTGTCTGTGCTGTATGACCGGCTCGACGGCATGCGCGACTATGCCAACAACCGGTTGCGCACCGTTCTGCTGGAAACCGGCGGCACCCCGCAGGCACGCAGTGAACGTGAATCGTTCAGTGCGCTCTACCACGAAGACCTGGCCAAATACGACGCCGCCGAACACGGCCTGTGTTTCGGCCGGATCGACCTCGATGGTGATCACGACGGTGATCAGGACGGCAAGTTCCGCTACATCGGCAGGCTCGGCATCCTCGACGAGAAGGACGACTACGAGACACTGCTGCTGGATTGGCGTGCGCCGCTGGCCCGGCCGTTCTATTTGGCGACCACCGCAACGCCCGATGGTGTGACCCGCCGCCGCCACATCCGCTCGCGCAATCGCAATGTCACCGCGATCAACGATGAATACCTCGATCTGGAAGCGGCGCACCATGCCGGTATCACCGGCACGGATGGCGGCGTCGGCAGCGAGAGCGCGCTGCTCGCGGCGCTCAATGCCGCACGCACCGGCCATATGAACGACATCGTCGAGACCATCCAGCACGAGCAGGATGCGATCATCCGCTCCGAGCACAAGAGCGTGCTGGTGGTGCAGGGCGGTCCCGGCACCGGCAAGACCGCCGTCGCCCTGCACCGCGCGGCCTTCCTGCTCTACACCTACCGCCAGCAGCTGGCCAAGTCCGGCGTGCTGATCATCGGCCCGAACGCCACCTTCCTCGACTACATCGGCCAGGTGCTGCCCTCGCTCGGAGAGACCGGCGTGCTGCTGTCCACCATCGGCGACCTGTATCCGGGAGTGAAGGCCACCAGGGAGGACTCACTGCGGGCCGGTGAGGTCAAGGGCTCGCTCGCCATTCTCGAGGTACTCAAGCAGGCGGTGCGCGACCGGCAGGAAATACCCGCCGAGCCGATCCGGCTGACCTTCGACGGCTACCCGGTGACCCTGGACCGCAAGATCACCACCCGCGCCCGCGGCCGGGCCCGCTCCTCGCGCCGCCCGCACAACCTGGCCAGGCCGATCTTCGCGAGCTCGGTCCTCGACGCACTGACCGAACAGCTGGCCGAGACCATGGGCGCCGACCTGTCCGGCGGCCAAAGCCTGCTCAGCCGAACCGATCTCGCCGAAATCCGCGACGAGATGCGCGCCGATCCCGCGATTCAGGCGGCCATCGGCCGACTCTGGCCGATCCTGTCACCACAGGACGTGCTCGCCGACCTACTGGCCGACCCGAAGCGGCTCGACCGCGTGGCGGGCAGCCTCGACCCGGCCGACCGAGCGGAGCTGGTGCGGCCGGACAACGGCGAATACAGCGCGGCCGACGCGCCGCTACTCGACGAGCTCGCCGAGTTGCTCGGCGTCGACGACACCGAGGAACGCGAACGCGCGCGGCGACGCTGGCGTACCCAGCTGGCCGAGGCGCAGGACGCGCTCGACATCCTGACCGGTTCGGCGCCACAGGATTTGGAGGACGAACTCGATCCCGAGATCCTGATGGCCTACGACCTTATCGACGCGAGCCAGCTCGCCGAACGCCAGAACGTGCGCGCCAGTCAGACCACCGCCGAACGTGCCGCGGGCGACCGCACCTGGACCTACGGCCACGTAATCGTGGACGAGGCGCAGGAACTTTCGGAAATGGCCTGGCGAATGGTGATGCGCCGCATCCCGAATCGCTGGATCACCGTGGTCGGCGACGTGGCGCAGACCGGTGACCCGGCAGGCGCCTCGTCGTGGCAGACCATGCTGGAACCCTATGTGGCCAAACGCTGGAAGCTGACCGAGCTCACGGTGAACTACCGGACCCCGGCGCAGATCATGGACATAGCCGCCGACGTGCTCGCCGCGATCGACCCCACCGCGGCGGCGCCGCGATCGGTGCGGGAGGCCGAACAGCCGCCGCGTGCCTACGCGGTCACCGCGAGCCGATTGCGCAGCCAAGTCGAACGCTTGGTGGCCACCGAGACCGGGCCCGGCACCACCGCGGTGATCGCGCCGCACGATATGGTCCCGGATTTCGCCGAGCTGGCGGGCGAATCGGTTCGGGTACTGACGGTGCACGACGTCAAGGGCCTGGAGTTCGATGCGGTATATCTGGTCGAGCCCGCGCAGATCCTCGCGGAGTCGCCACGGGGGCTGAACGATTTGTATGTCGCGCTCACTCGCGCGACCCAGCGCCTCGGCATAATCCACACGGGAGACCTACCGCCGGTGCTGCACGCACTGGCCTAGGGGCGGCATACGAAAGAACCCCGTTGTTCCGGCTCGAGCTGGAACAACGGGGTTCGGTCTCTCGGCCCAGACCGACAGATCGGGTGTCGGTGGCGCTGGTGCGGACCGACTATCAGCGCACCGTGTGCACGATCAGCACGTCGGAGCGCGACTTGCGGGCGACGTCGGAGGGCACCGAGCCGAGCAGGCGACCCGCCAGGGTATTCAGGCCTCGATTGCCGACGACGAGCAGGTCGGCCTCGACCTCCTTGACGAGCGCGAGCAGCGACTCGACGGGCTCGCCGACGATGGAGCGCTCGACGATGTTCTTGGCGCCGACGGCCGTGGCCTTGTCCCTGGCGGTGCGCAGGATCTCGTTGGTCGGCGCTGAGCCGCGGACCTGGTATGCCTCGTCCTTGAGCACATCGGCCGCAGCCGCGACATCGCGATCGTCGGTCGGGTAATACGCGCAGGCCACGACCAGCGTCGTGTCCCCGTCACCCGCCAGCGCGGCGGCCTTCTCGACGGCGACATACGACGAGTCCGAGCCATCGGTACCGACGACAATGGTCCGGTAGGCGGTCATCTCTCCTCCAACTATGCGGTGGTCAGGTGCCTACGTCCGGTGGCACCATGAGTCGTGGCACCGGCGCGGCGACTGCGCTCGACCCTAGCGGCAAAACCGCCGGAAATATCAGAAATCGCAACACATCACACTCAGGGTGTTCGCGCATTCGCAACACCGGTTCACCGTGCGAATGCCCGATGGCCTAACCGACCAGGGCGGATTCAATTTCTCGACCCGAGTTCTGTGATCGATCACAACCGGCGCGAACGTTCTTGCGCGCCTGGGAGATTCATCACATTCATCGGCCACCACCCGGCACCGGCACGAAGGCGCTCATCCGAGATGGAATAGCGGCTTGGTGATGGTCAATCCGAGTTCGTCGACATGCGCGAAGAAGGCGAACAGCATCAGCGAGGCGCCGGTGAGCGCGAGATCCTTGTTGAAATGGATCATCTCGCCCTGCTTGGTCTCCGGATCGGTCTCCGACCAGAACCGGTGCATCAGGAAAGTGGTCGACAACAGCACGATCACCAGCAGCAGCGCGCCGAGATCCGCCCACACCCCGAGCAGCACACTCAACGCACCGACCGCCATCAATACACCGGAGACCAGCACGCCCGCCTTCGGCAACGGCACATCGCGGCTCTGCGCGTATCCCACCATCGCGTCGGTCTGCGTGAAATGCCCGAAGGCCGAGCCGAGGAACAACACCACGAAAAGCACCCGCCCGATCAAAACCACGACGTCCATGTCCTGCTCCCTCGTCGGCAATGGGTACACGAGGTCTTATTTCTTTGTCAGCTCCGCGGATAATTTCCGGTAGGAAGAACTCTCGAAGTGACCTCGTTCCGCGAGCGTATCGAATTCTTGGCGTATTCCAGCGGAGCCATTCCGACCTCAGCGGCGAACTCACGAGAGAAATGCGCCTGATCGAAGTAGCCGAGGTGCGCGGCGAGCGCGGCCAGATCTTCGATGTGCCCGCGCGCCAGTAGATCGGCGCCGTCCTGCAGTCGGTAGCGGCGCAGCACCCATTTCGGTCCGGCCCCGACGTATCTGCGGAAAATCCGCTGCAGGGTACGGATCGGCACGTCGAACCGTTCGGTGACCTGATCGACTCTGGTCAATTCCTGGTCGCGTTCCATTGCCTCGACGATATGTAGTACGAGTCGATAGTTCGGGTCGTCGGCTGTCTGGTGACCGGCGAAGAAATCCTCGATGATGGTGCGGCGCTGCTGGTCCGACGGCACGGCGAGCACTCGCTCGGTCAGCCCCTCGGCCGCGGGCAGCACCTCGGTCAGCGGGACCGCCGCGTCGCGGAACGAGCCGACGTCCAGTCCGGTGAAGGCGCCGAAGCCGCCCGCACGGAAGCGGACGCCGAAGGCCTCCCCCGCCTCGCTGAGTTCGCGGATGTATTTGGTCGTGGACACGCCGCTGACGAAACCGCCCGTGCGAGTCGTGGTCCGCTCGAAGGTGACATTCACACACGGATACGACAGCACTTCGGCGTAGTACGGCGGACGGCCACGCAAATCCCAGCGCACCGACCAATACCACTCGACGAACCGGCCTACGTCGGGTCCGGCCGGCAGCCGGGCCAGCGATCGATGCCTGGCCTGCTCGTCCGGGTGCAGGATCCCCTTCACGTCGTCGAGTGCCGGGACATCGGCCGGTTCCGGTGCGGTGGACACCTGGTCAGCGTCCCCTGGCATGGTGTCGCTTTCTTACAAGACCCTCGTCACACGATCGACGAGGGTTATCGGCATGAGCGAAACAGTGAACCCCATCGCCGACGGCTACCACTCGATCACGGGCTTTCTCGCGGTACCCGACGGCAACAAAGCCATCGACTTCTACACCACGGTCTTCGGCGCGGAAGTGCTCAGCCGCAGCGACCTGCCCGACGGCCAGCCCGCGCACGCGGAACTGAAGATCGGCGACTCGACCCTGCAGCTGGGCATGCCCATCCCCGACAACAATGTGCTCGCCCCGAACGGCGAATGGGTGCACACCTCGATCGTGCACTACTGCCCTGACGTCGACGGAGTCATCGAGCGCGCCATCGCAAACGGCGCCCGCAGTGCGGAACAACCGCAGACCTTCGTCACCGGCGATCGGTTCGGTGTCGTGATCGATCCGTTCGGTCACCGCTGGGCGGTGCTGACGAAGGTCGAAAACGTCTCCCGCGAGGAAGCCGACCGCCGCGTCAACGAATGGATGGCAACGCAGGCTTGAGCGCACCGCCGGGCCTCAACTCAGCCCGGCGGCGTCCATGCCGCGCAGTTCCTTCTTGAGGTCCGCGATTTCATCGCGCAGCCGTCCGGCCAGCTCGAACTGCAGATCCCTTGCCGCACTCATCATCTGCGCGGTCAGTTCCTTGACCAGATCCGCGAGCTCCGCCCGTGGCATCGACTTGATGTCGCGGCCCTCGTAGATACCAGCGCTCACCGCGCGGCCCGGTTCACCCTGGGCCCTGCGGCCCCGGCTGGCATTACGCCCGGAGCCGCCGACGGCCACCTCGCTGTCGTCGGCCTCCTGGTACACCTGATCCAGGATGTCGGCGATCTTCTTGCGCAGCGGCTGTGGGTCGATGCCCTTCTCTTCGTTGTAGGCAACCTGTTTGGCCCGGCGCCGCTCGGTCTCGCTGATCGCGAACCGCATCGAGTCGGTGATCTTGTCGGCGTACATGTGCACCTCGCCGGACACATTGCGCGCCGCGCGGCCGATGGTCTGGATCAGCGCCGTCGTGCTGCGCAGGAAGCCTTCCTTGTCGGCGTCGAGGATCGCGACCAGCGACACCTCCGGCAAGTCGAGGCCCTCACGCAGCAGGTTGATGCCGACGAGCACGTCGTATTCGCCCAGCCGCAGCTGCCGCAGCAGTTCCACTCGACGCAGCGTGTCGATCTCGGAGTGCAGGTAGCGCACCCGGATGCCGAGGCCGAGCAGGTAGTCGGTCAGGTCCTCCGACATCTTCTTGGTGAGGGTGGTGACCAGCACGCGTTCGTCGCGTTCGGTGCGCTGGCGGATCTCGTGGATCAGGTCATCGATCTGCCCCTTGGTCGGTTTGACCACGACCTTCGGATCGACGAGTCCGGTCGGCCGGATCACCTGCTCGACGACCTCGCCGCCGGCCTGCCCCAGCTCGTAGGGACCCGGCGTGGCCGATAGATATACGGTCTGCCCGATCCGATCGGCGAACTCCTCCCAGGTGAGCGGTCGGTTGTCGACCGCGGACGGCAGCCGGAAGCCGTATTCGACCAGGTTGCGCTTGCGCGACATATCGCCTTCGTACATGCCGCCGATCTGCGGCACGGTGTTGTGCGACTCGTCGATGACGAGCAGGAAGTCCTCGGGGAAGTAGTCGATCAGCGTTGCGGGTGCGGTGCCCGCCGCGCGCCCATCGATGTGTCGCGAGTAGTTCTCGATGCCGGAGCAGAACCCGACCTGCCGAATCATCTCCAGGTCGTATTGGGTGCGCATCCGCAGCCGCTGCGCCTCGAGCAGCTTGCCCTGGCGTTCCAGCTCGGCAAGCCGCTCCTCCAGCTCCTTCTCGATATCGCCGACCGCGCGCTCCATCCGGTCCGGACCTGCCACGTAGTGGGTGGCCGGGAAGATTCGTACCGTATCGACCTGACGGACCACATCACCGGTCAGCGGGTGCAGGTAGTACAGCGCCTCGATCTCGTCGCCGAAGAACTCGATACGCACCGCGAGCTCCTCGTAGGAGGGGATGATCTCGACGGTGTCGCCGCGCACTCGAAACGAGCCGCGGGTGAACGACATGTCGTTGCGGGTGTACTGGACGTCGACCAGAAGTCGCAGGAACGCGTCGCGGTCGAGCTCGGTGCCGACCTCCAACTGCACCGACCGATCCAGGTACGACTGCGGGGTGCCGAGACCGTAGATGCACGACACCGACGCGACCACCACCACGTCGCGGCGCGAGAGCAGGCTCGAGGTGGCCGAGTGGCGCAGCCGCTCGACATCGTCGTTGATCGAGCTGTCCTTCTCGATATAGGTATCGGTCTGCGCGATGTACGCCTCGGGCTGGTAGTAGTCGTAGTACGAGACGAAGTACTCGACGGCATTGTTGGGCAGCATCTCTCGCAGCTCATTGGCCAGCTGCGCCGCGAGGGTCTTGTTCGGCGCCATCAGCAGCGTCGGGCGCTGCAGCCGCTCGATCAGCCAGGCGGTGGTCGCCGACTTACCGGTGCCGGTCGCGCCCAGCAGCACCACGTCACGCTCGCCCGCCCTGATCCTGCGTTCCAACTCTTCGATCGCAGCAGGCTGGTCACCGGCGGGCTTGTGGTCGCTGACGACCTCGAATCGGCCGTCGGCGCGCTCGATCTCACCGACCGGCCTGAACTCGGAATGCGCGAGCGGCGTCCCACCGGCCCTGTCCTCGAAGCCTTCCGTTGGGATTTCGGTTGCGAATGCCATGCTCACCAGCCTAGGCCCAGCCACCGACAGATTCCCGGCGGCGGTATTCAGCGGGAAAGCGCCGGGTCGAGGACCGTGGTCACGACATTACCGACAGCGCCATGGGAGTTCCCGTTCACCGCTACCGGCAAGCATCGGTGCACAACTTGTTACTTGCCCGAAATGTCCGTTGCTGCAACGATATTCATCACATTCCCAGAGAAAGCGCGGGCACCCCGACGGGTGTAGGCGACGGGTGTAGCCTGATTTGGTTATCGGTACAGGGTGTTATCGGTACAGGGTGAAGGAAGACGCCATGAGCGCTCTGATTCCATTGCTCGCCGCAGTGCCTGCAATGACCGGGATAGCCGGATACGTCGCCAGGGACATGCGCGGGGTCGCACCAGGTCAACTGACCGCCAGGCTCGCGACCGCACCACCTGGGCCGCTCGCCGCGCCCGCTCCCGCCAGACCGAAGATCGAGTATTTCAATCTCGCCGATCTGACCAATACCGACGCACGGGGCTTCGTCCGGTCGGTGGAGCGCTATCACGTCGAGCCGTGGGGCCTGTATATGGCCAGGACGGTCGGCGGGCCGGAGTTCCACTACGTCGAGTCGTGGCTGATGCCGGAGCTGTCGATCCGCGCGACGATCACCCACCGCAGCCCAGCGCATCACCGAGGGCAGGATTACTGCCTGGACATCGGCGAATTCACGAAGGTCGAACCGAAGCGCTGGAAAGCGATCGACCACTACCTCGACATCATGGTGCAGGGCGGGCGCAAGTCCGAGCTGCGCGGTGTCGAAGACCTACTGGCCGCCCACGCGGCCGGTTTGATCGACACAGCGCATGCGCACCGCGCCTTCGAGCGGGCTACCACCGCGATGGACGGCCTTGCCGCGCACGACCATGATGTCGAACGCTGGCTCGCCTCGCATGGCATCGTGCTGAGCTGGATGTAGCGGACGCCACCACCGCAGCACTCGACGCGGGCCCCGCGGCGGTAGATTCTGTGTGCATGACACAGGCACCATCAGTGGACGTGCATCGCCCGAAGGTGGAGTACTTCGACCTCGCTGCGCAGACCAACACGGATCCGAAGGGGTTCGTCCGGCCGGTCGAGCAGTTCCGCGCGCAGCCATGGGGCCTGTACATGGCGCGTGTTTCCGACCATCCGCAGTTCCACTACATCGAGTCGTGGCTGCTACCCGAGCTGTCCATCCGCGTCACCGTCTTCCATTACCACCCCGAGCACCAGCGCGATCAGGACTACTACGTCGATCTCGGTGAGTTCACCCAGGTCGGGCCGAGCACCTGGAAATCGGTGGACCACTACCTCGACATCGTGGTGCGGTCCGGCCGCGACACCGAGCTACTCGACGTGGACGAGTTGCTGGCCGCCCATGCCGCGGGACTGATCGGCTTCACCGAGACACAGGCCGCGATCGAGCACGCGGCCACGACGATCGAGGGCATCGCCGCCAACGGCCATTCCCTCGAAGGCTGGCTCGCCACCCTCGGTATCACCCTCACCTGGCAGTAGCGCTTTTCTCGAGCTTCCCTTGACAGCGGCTGGTCCCAGGCCCACTATTTAACCTGTCAGTTAATTAGCTAGGTGGTTAAATAAGCCATGACGGACGACGAACTCAGCAGGACCTTCGCGGCACTCGCGGACCCGACCAGGCGCGCCATCCTTGCCCGCCTCGCCGACGGCGAAGCCACCGTCACCGAGATCGCCGAACCGTTCGCCATGAGCCTGCCCGCGATCTCGAAACACCTGAAAGTGCTCGAACGCGCCGGGCTCATCACCCGCGGACAGCACGCGCAATGGCGCCCATGCCGACTGGAGGCCGCGCCGCTCGGCGAGGCCACCGACTGGCTGGACCGCTACCGGAAGTTCTGGGACGGCCGCTTCGACCGCCTCGACGAACATCTGCAACGGATACAGAAGAAGGACAGACAGATATGACCGAGACGACCGACACCATGCGGCTGCCGCAGGGCGATGTGCGCCTGCTCGACACCCCGATCGCTCAGCGACTCCTGGCGGCGAATATACCTGCGCGACTGGCCTTTACCGCCGCCGACGGCACCCCGCGGGTGCTGCCGATCAACTTCTGGTGGAACGGCACCGAGATCGTCATGACCGGCTTCGCACCGTCGAAGAAGGCGAAATCACTGCGTGCCCGCCCCGACGTCGCGATCACGATCGACACGAACTCCGCACCGCCGGAGGTGTTGTTGATCCGCGGTCGCGCCGAGGTGCACGAGATCGATGGCCTGGCATCGGAATACGCCGCGGCCATGCGCAAGGGCGGCGACGAGGCGGTCGCCGGCTACCTCGACTTCCTGACCGGAATGGCTCCGAGGATGGAGCGAATTGTCGTTCGGCCCAACTGGGTCGGCGTCATGGACTTCCAAAGCCGTTTTCCCACCGGCGCACCCGACTGGATGACCGGGCAGGACAGCGAAGTCCCGCACCCCGAGCACGACTCCTGACAACACTTCCCCCACAGCACCGATCGATGTCCTGAGAGGACTCCGCACCATGAGCGACCGCGAATTCACCCTTGTCCGCGTCTTCGACGCACCACGCGAACTGGTCTTCCAGGCCTGGCTCGACCCCGATCAGCTCACCGAATGGGCTGGACCACACGGCTTCTCGACCCCGCGCGACAGCATCGTCGTCGAACCGAGGGTCGGTGGCCGCTACGACTCGGTGATGGTGGCGGACACGGACGGCACGACATATCCGAGCGTGGGAGTCTTCCGCGAGATCGTCGAGCCCGAGCGACTGGTATTCACCTGGGGTGATCCGACCGGCGACGGCAACGTCGCCAACGAATCGGTCGCCACGGTGACCTTCGCCGACACCGAAGAAGGCAAGACGACCATGACATTCCATCTACTCGCCTCTGGACCGCTGAGTCCGGAGGACGGAGCACGGGAAGGCTGGGGCCAGACCTTCGAGCGCTTGGAGACACTGCTGTCGGCGTCGCACCGGCACTGAGCCCGAACGTCGTCTGTCGTGCCCGGCCTACCCGTTACGGTCACACCAGACGAGGACGCGGGCGTAGGCAGCGTCGAACCACGGCTCCTTGACGTCGAGATAAGCGAGCGTCGACTCCACGCCGGTCAGCCCTGCCGCCTTGGCCTCGCCCTCGCGTTTCACCTCAAGGTACTCGGCGCGGGCCGCGGCGTCGGCACGCAGCCAGTCCCGGAAGGTCAGCGCGAACCGCTGTCCCGGTGAACCCGCCACCCGGACATGGACATTGGCGAGCCGACCCGGGTCGGCGCTGGAGTGCAGCCGCTTGGCCCACAGGTCGATGTTCGTCCCGGCCGGATCCGCGCTCGTCGGTTTGGGATTGTCGTGCGTGACATGGGCTTTGACCGGGAAGCCTGCAGCGCCGAGCGCAGTGCGTAAGCCATCGGCCGCGGCCATGTCGGCGACGGTGATCTGCAGGTCGATCACGTCCTTGGCGGGAAGGTCCGGCACGGCGGTCGAGCCGATGTGGTCGATTCGCGACGCGGCCGGACCGCAGGCCACCCAGAGCCGGGCGATGAGCCGTTGCGCCTGGACCGGCCACTCCGGGTTCGGCGCGACGATGCGCACATCCGGTCGCCGCGCGGGCGTGCCGGTGCGCAGGTTGCGCTCGAAGGGCACCAGGCGCTCGTCCCACAGCCGGTGCACCACCGGAACGATGTCGTCCGGGGCGCCGCTGTTGTCGAGCAGTACATCGGCCACCGCGCGCCGCTGCTCGTCGGTGGCCTGTGCCGCAATACGCGCCCGCGCATCGGCGTCGGAAACACCGCGGAATTCCACCAGCCGCCGGATTCGAATTTCCTCGGGTACGTCCACGATAAGAACAAGATTCATCAGTGGCGCGAGACCGTTTTCCACCAGTAATGGAATATCTTGTACGAGAATCGCATCCGGTGCCGCGCCACCGATGAGTTCAGCGGTTCGTTTTCCTACCAATGGATGCGTAATCGAATTCAATGTCGCGCGCGCTTCGTCGCTGCCGAATGCCTTTGCCGCGAGCGCGGGCCGGTCCAGGCTGCCGTCCGAGGCGAGTATGTCGGAGCCGAACGCCTCGACCAGTGCCGCAAGCCCCTCGGTACCCGGCGCGACCACCTCGCGTGCGAGCACGTCGGAGTCGATGACCACCGCGCCGCGGTCAGCGAGTATCCGCGCCACCGTCGACTTGCCCGCTCCCATGCCTCCGGTGAGGCCGATCCGCAACATTCGACCAGTCTCGCATCCGCGCCGCGCAGGCCGGTCTCCTACCCGAGGGTCGCTGCCGACCCAAGGCACCCAATCTGCCCGAATACCCACTCGGATCGTCCATTCCACCACCCGCGCCGCTATTTGCCCGATCCGTGACTTCGCCGAGACCATCTCGCAACATTTCCGGCCGATTCCCGTTCGCGGGCGACAACTTTCCGACACGCCGAAGCAATTACTTGCGCAAAATACTCTGACTCGCCCTTTCGTTCGGCTAATCTTCGCCGTGGCGATCCAGGCCAGTACCAGCAAGCAAAGGAACACCATTGGGCACCAGAAACAACCAGACGGGTCGCCACCGCCTGGGTATGGCGGGTGGTATGCACTGCATCCAGATCCCCGCCGTCGCGGCCGCGCTCGCCGAGCACCGCCGCTCATGGTTCACCGCGTTGACCAACCCCGCCCGGCACAGCTTCGCCGCTATGCGAAAACGCTCTGCCGTGGCCGCCACATACTGGGTACCTGCGACCGCCAGCTGACCCCGACTTCCGAAGTGGCCCAGTCCGAACCGGACCGGGCCAGTTTCGGCGCGCTCAGACGATGCCGCTCGGCCTGCGACGGCCACCCGGCTGCTGCTGTGGCATTTCATTGGGCGGCACCGGATACGGAATGTCGGCAGTCGCCGTGCCCAAGGCAACATTCGGTCCGCATTGCGCGAGCGCGGCTTCGATTTTCGGTTTCGGATCGGTCAAGATCGGTTTCGCGGCATTCGGTATCGATCCGAAATCGAACGTCGATGTCATATCGCCGGTGACACTGCGTCCCCACGGAGTCAGATTCGGCACCTCCACACCGAACCTGGTTTCCAGCAGCCTCAATTGCGAGGTGTGGTCGACGGTTTCCGAGGCGACGACGCCGCCGCGGCGGTACGGCGAAATCACCAGTCCCGGAACGCGATAGCCCAGTCCGATCGGGCCAGAGATGCCACTCTACGAACTCACCCAGGACACGGCGGGCAGCGTGTCATTGGCGGCATCGGCCTGGAAGTCGTTGGGGTACAACGATACAAGGCCGCGACGGGCCAGCTCGGAGTTCGAGTCGGCCGACGCCGCCACCAGATCGGTCATCACGGACAGCTCAGCGCGCCGTAGCGCGTGCGAGATTTCTGACAGTCACTTGCTTTCTTGCGCCACAAGTTCGTAGGCTGGCCAGAAATATCTGAGAGTCACTCTCAGATTGTGCAGTTGGAGGGGCGATGACACAGCTGACCGTGATCGAACAGCAGGATCCACCGGAGCCGACGCCGCGGCTCGGCGTCGTCGGACGTTGGGGCATCGCAATGGCGCGGCACCGCCGAATCGTGCTCGCGGCGTGGCTGCTGTTGGTGATTGCCTGCGCATCGGCCTACCCCGCCTTGCACGCGAGGCTCGGCTCACCCGACTACTCGGTGCCGGGATCCGACTCGATGGCCGTCGACCAGCTTGTCGCACAGCACTTCACGCAGTTCGGCACCGAACAGGACCTGATCGTCTTCCACTCGACGCAACGCACCGTCGACACGGCGGAATACCGTGCCGTTATCGCCAAGGCGATGACCGCGGCCAGGGCCACCGACGGCGTCGCCGGCACGATCGGCCCGTTCGAGGGCAATGCCGCGGCCCAGATCTCGCCGGACCGGCACACCGCCTTCGGACTCGTCGGCGTCGACGGCGACATAACCGAACGGGTCCGGATCGCGAAGGAACTGCAGTCCACGCTGGCACAGCAGTCCGATGCTGGAGTCGAGGTGATGATCACCGGATTCGCGCCCGCACAGGCGGATCTGACCGACATCGAGACGGCCGATCTGCAACGCGCCGAAGCCATCGGCCTGCCGGTGGCCACCGTGGTATTAGTGCTCGCCCTCGGCGCGTTGATGGCCGCGACACTGCCCATCACGGTGACCGCCGCGGGCATCGCGGTGGCCATCGGCGTGCTGGCCGGGCTTGCGACATTCTTCACCTTCGACTCACTGGTGCTGTCCGTCGCGACCATGATCGCGACCGGTACCGCGATCGACTACGCGATGTTCATCGTGAGCCGGTTCAACGAGGAACTCAGCCGGCGCGGCGTCCGCGATCGACGCGCGATCGACGCCATCGCGCAGGCGGTCGGCGCGGCCATGGACACCACCGGCCGGACCATCCTGGCCTCGGGATTGATCGTGATGATCTCACTGTGCTCACTCGCCGTGGTCGGTCTGCCGATGCTGAACGGGGTCGCCATCGGCGTGGTTGCGGCGGTCATCGCCACTCTGACCGCGGCCTTTACGCTGCTGCCCGCGCTGCTGGCGGTACTGGGTCCCGCCGTCAATCGCGGCGCGCTACCAGCCCGACTGCGCCCCGCCGAGGTCAAGTCCGAGACGGCCTCGACCGGGTGGGCGCGGTGGGCGCGTCTGGTGATGGCGCGGCCAGTGCTGTTCGGTGTCGTCGGCGTCGCGGTGCTCACCATCGCGGCGGCGCCGATCATCGGCATCCGGTACGGCGTGGACATGGGACTCGGTTCGCTGGCGGGCCGACCGACCGGACAAGCCACCGCGCTGGTCGAGCAGAACTTCGGGCCCGGTCTGCTCGCACCGATCGAGGTGGCCGCCACCGGACCCGACGGCGCGCCGCTGACCAGCGAATCCCGCGCCGATGTCGAGAGATTCGTCGCCGAGTTGTCACACGACCCTCGCATAGCGACGGTGCTGCCCCGGCGGGCGGAGGGCAGGCTGCTCGCGGCAGTGGTGCCCAAGGTTGCTTTCGACTCGACGGATGCCGGCGAGCTGGTATCCGATATCCGTTCTCGCGCAACAGCGGTCAGCGAGGCCGATATACTGGTCGGTGGAACCTCGGCCCAGTTCGCCGATGTGTCCCAACGGATTACCGCCCGCTTTCCATGGGTGATCATGCTGGTGCTGACCGTCTCGCTCGCGTTCCTCATCGTCGCTTTCCGCAGTATCGTGCTCGCCGTCAAGGCGATCCTGCTCAACCTGCTGGCCACCGGCGCCGCACTCGGCATCACGGTCGCCGTCTTCCAGCACGGTATCGGCGAGTCGGCGCTCGGATTCCGCAGCACCGGGTTCCTGCAGGTGTATCTGCCGATGCTGGTGTTCGCGGTGCTGTTCGGCCTGTCGATGGACTACGAAGTGTTCCTGATCCGGCGCATGAAGGAAGCCTGGGATCGCAACCACGACAACGCGGCCGCCGTCGCAGAGGGGCTGCAGCGCACCGCACGCCCGATCACGGCCGCGGCCGCCATCATGGTCGCGGTGTTCGCGAGCTTTGTGACCGCGGATGTGATGGAGCTCAAGCAGATCGGGTTCGCGCTGGCCGTGGCGATCACCATCGACGCGCTCGTGGTGCGACTGGTGCTTGTCCCCGCGTTCATGCAGCTGTTCGGTCGCTGGAACTGGTGGCTGCCACGCAGCTGGAACCGGCTGCTGTCCAGCGGTGAGGCGCGCTCGGACCTGGCGACTACCGGAACATGACCTCGATCGCGTCGACGATCGCACCGATCGCCTCGGTGTAGACGTCCTTGAGTCTTCGGGCGAAACCGGTTGCCGCCCAATGGTCCAGGGCCGCGACGCACCCCCAGACGCCGGTCGCTGCAGCCATCCCCACCGTCAGGTCGTCGGGGTCGCGACCGGTCCGTTCGGCGAACAGTATCCGGAATTGGTCGGCCAGATCGCGCATCTGCCGGGTCTGGCCGTCCTTGATCTCCGGAATCGTCACCACATACTGCAGCCGCCTGCGGATCCGGCGCTCGGATTCCTCGGTGAGCAGCGATTCGATCAATACCGGAACCAGCAGCCGGGTGACGGCGACCAGGTCTGCGGGTGCGACCGTTTCGGCGTCGCCCGCGGTTCTGAGCACCTCGAGAATCCGCGGATCCGCCTCGTCGTAGAGGACGAGCATCTCTTTGGTGCCGAAGTACCGGTAGATCGAGCTGGGTGACACACCCGCTGCGGTCGCGACCCGGTCGACCGTCACATTGCGGTACCCATGCTCATCGAACAGGTCCAGCGCAACCTGCTGGATTCGGCTCATCGCCTCGATCTTCCTGCGTTCCCACAGGCTCGAGGAAAACTCCACGGCGGACTCGGACATCAGTCCAAGAATACCCGGGCGGGACCTCGATCATGGCTTCGGCGCGAATGCCTCCACGACAGCGGTCAGCTGGGCGATCACCCCGGACAGCGCCGCCGAGTCGCCACCGAGCTGGAACGATTTCAGTTCGGCAGGCGCAGGCAGTCCGGCGACGATCTTCGGCAGCGATTCGACCAGTTGAGCCTGGATGGCGGTGGCGTTCTGCTCGTTGGCGGTGGTAACCCGGATGTGGTCGCGCTCCAGGTCGAGCAGGGCCGCCTCGTGTGCCGCGCGCGTACGGGTCGCCGCGTCGGCCAGCTCGCCGTCGCGTTCCAGCTGCCGCAATTCCTGGGTGCGGCGCAGGTTTTCGGCGCGCTCGGCATGCTGCTCTCGTTCCAGCCGAAGCGCGTGTAGCGCGGTCTCCTGAGCGAGTTCAGCGACGGCGCGCTCGTCGTCGTGCTGGCGGGTGGTGCGACGCAACTGTTCGGCGGTCTCCCGGTCGAACCGCGCGGATTCGTTGCGAGCGCGCAATTCGGCCAGCTCGCGCTCGTTCTCGATCCGCCGCTCTTCGGCGGTGCGGTTCGCCTCGGTCTCCCGCGCCGAGATCACTTCCTGGGTAGCCAATTCCGCGAGCCGAGCGATCTGGCTCTGCTCGCTGCGATAAGGCTTCTGCAGGTTCTCCCAGAGGGTGGCGGAACTGACCACCGCCTCCTTGATCTGCACGGTGACGATGCCGAGACCGAGCCCACGGTCGCGGCCATCGCCCGCCGCGTCACCGGATCCCTCGGCCACCGCCCGCAGCCTGGCCGTCAACTCCTCGATGATCGGCTGCTTGTCGCTGAGCACATCCCGCACCCCCATGGTGGACACCTTGTCCTTGATGGCAGCCTCGGCCTGTTCGCGCAGCTGAATATTCACCAACCGCATCGGATCCTCGCCATCGGAGAAGTCGAGCTTGCGGTACGCCGTGGCGAAATCCTCGATGATCCATTGCACATACCCCTGAACCAGCACGCCCTGCAGTTCACTGCAGATGCAGTAGGCATTGATCAGGATGGTCTGCATCGCGCCGGGCACCACGAGATACGAGTCGGTCGCGGGGTCGAAACGGAACGAGACACCGAGCCCGATGTGCAGCGGTTCGCTGCGACCGCGCCGGGTGTGCACGACAAAAGCGTTGGGCGGCACCAGAACCGTGCGCCACCGCCAGAATCCGGTGACCCTGACCTCCACCGGCCCCGGCCCGCTGCCCTGCACAGCGGGCCCAACTCGATCGGCCCGCTTCGCCGTAGCGCCGCGACGTCCCGGCTGACCCGGTCCACCGGGCGCCGCCGGTGCGGGCGCAAACGCCTCCGCGGCCATCGGCTTGCGTGTGCGCAAGTCACCTTCGAGTGCGGCCTGCTGGGCAACGACCTGCTCGAGGTAGTCGTTGCGGCCCGAATTGCTCCCCATGCCCGGCACCCTACCGCCGAACACGACACTCGACAGCCCGAATTCGGCTACCCCCGAACCGATCCCGCGCACCGCCGCTCGAACCGATCCCGCGTGGTCTACCGCGCCATCAACGCTCTCGCGCTCGGCGGGGTGGGGGATGAGCCGCAGATCGATTGCCCGAGGCCTCCCTAGCCGGCAATCGGGAGGCGACGTGCACGCGAAGACGGCGGCGCAGGCTACGGTGCCGGGCGGCTCTGGTCGGCTCGGTCTTCTCCGGTCGACCCGCGGTGCCGGGCAGGATCAGGGATCGCCAGTGTCAACACGAGCAGCACCATGGTCAGCGGGAGAGCCCAGATCAGGGTGTCCGGAATGGCATCGGCCGTGGCCGTGGCCGAGACGGGTTTTCCGGCGAGTTCGTGGCCGAGGACACTGCCGTAGATTGCGATGCCGAGCGACATGCCCAGACCGCGCAGGGCAAGCGCCGCGGACGTGACCGCACCGAGTTCCGTTGCGGCGACGGCATTCTGCGCAACTGTCACCAGCAGCTGCAAGATCATGCCGATGCCGCCGCCGAGCACTATCAGCCCCAGCGCCACGACGAGATAGCTCGACTCCGCGTCGAGCAGACCGAGCAGCCCGAATCCGAAGGCGATCACCGCCGACCCGCCGATCAGGAACGGCCGGTATCTTCCAGTTCTGCTCGCCAGGCCGCCGGAGAGGAACGAGGCCACCATGAACGCGAACACATACGGATTCAGCGCCAGACCCGCCTCGGTCGCGCTCATGCCGAAAGCGCTGCGCAAGTAAGTCGGCAGATACACGATCGACGAATACAGCAGCACCCCGAGGACCGCTGTCGCGGGCAGGACGATGCCGGTGACCCGGTTGGTGAACAGCTCCAACGGGATCACCGGGTCCGCCGTGCGGCGTTCCCACCACACGAACGCGCCGAGCATGGCGAACACCGCGGCACCGAGGCCGAGGATCAGCCCGACGCCCGCCGGGTGCGAACCGCCGGACCACTCACTGATCAGCAGAACTCCGACCACCGCGCCGACAAGCAGCACGGAGCCACCGATATCCAGCCGGACGGCGAGGCCGCTACGCGGCAGCCGCAGCGCGGTCCAGACGAGTGCCATCGAGATCAGGCCGAGCGGCACATTGATGTAGAAGATCCAGCGCCACCCCACAGCGTCGGTGATCGCCCCGCCGACCAGTGGGCCGCCGACGGCGGCAATGGCGAAAATCGCGCCCACCGCGCCCTGCACCCGGCCGCGCAGGGCCACTGGGAACAGTTCGGCAAGCGCGATCGTCGGAATCGTGAACAATGCGCCGGCACCGATCCCCTGCACGGTGCGAAACAGTACGAGCTCGGTCAGCGTGCCCGCCATGCCACACAGCGCCGACGCGATGGTGAATATGCCCACGGCGGAAAGGAATACCGGCCGCCTGCCGAATCGGTCGCTGAGCCTGCCGTACAGCGCGCCCGTCGCCGTGGAGGCCAGCACATAACAGGTCACTATCCAGCGCAGCGAGCCGACATCGCCGAGGTCACCCGCGATATCCGACAGCGCGATACTGACGATGGTCTGGTCGAGAACAGAGAGCAGCATGCCGAGCGCAAGCCCGGCTGCGGCGAGTGGGATATTGCTGGTGTGCGCAGCCGGTCCAGCCGCGGTCGTCGTCGCGGACACGACTCACTTCTCCTGTGCGGTAAAGGGATTCGGCAACTGGAAGTCATCGCTGATCAGGTCTTGGTCGAGCACGCTTCCCGCGATGGTCCCGCTGGCGGCGGCCGCGACGACCGCGGCCAGTGGGATCGGGACCGTTGGTCGTCGGGCCATGTCGCCCGCGGCGTAGACACCGGGCACGCTCGTCCGGTGAAACTCATCGACCTGGACGGTGCAGTCCGGGAACGTGGCGCAACCGAGCAGAGCGGGTAGCGCAGACCGCTGGGTCCAGGTGCTTGCGACGAAGGCGACTTCGCGTGGCAGCGCCGATCCGTCCTGGAAGGCGAGCGCATGGAGCGTGTCACCGGCCGCCTCGAACCCGGTGATGCGTTCGCAGCGGACCGTAACACCGGCCGCCGACATGGCCTGCGCCGCGGACGGCGATACATCGGCGGAGCCGTTGGTACACAGGACGATATCCGCGCTGAACCGGCTCAGATGCAGCGCGAGCCGAATTCGCTCGGGTTCACCGCCGATCACGGCGATCGGCCGCTGACTGCTCTCGAAACCGTGGCAGTAGGGGCAGTGGAACACCGCCCGCCCCCACAGCTCGGCGATACCGGAGATGTCGGGCAGCTGGTCGACCAGGCCGCTGGCCAGCAGCAGCCGCTTGGCCTCGGCTTTCGTGCCGTCCGCGAGCTGCACGATGAAGCCGCGATCGCCGTGGGCGACCCCGGTGGCCGCACCGTCGCGAACCTCGACGGTGGGATATATCGTCAGCTGGTCGCGGCCGATCGCTCGGAGCTCGGCCGGCGGCACGCCGTCGCGGGTGAAGAAATTGTGGACGGCACCAGCAGGTGCGTTGCGTGGGTGGCCGGAGTCCAGCACCAGAACGCGTCGGTGGGCGCGGCCCAGGGTCAGCGCGGCCGACAGTCCCGCCGGCCCGCCGCCGACGACGATTACCTCGAACATTTGGTCCTCCTCGTGATGACATCGTCTTGACATCACGGACCACTCTGCATGTTAATGTGAACATGAAGTCAAGCCCCGATGGCGAGGTCCCCTTCGCCGATCCCACCCCTGGTACCGGCGAGCTCACGATCGGCGCCCTCGCGGCACGTTTCGGCCTGGCCACCCACGTGCTGCGGCACTGGGAGTCGATGGGCTTACTGCAACCGGCCGGGCGGGTGAGCGGCCGACGACGCTACGTCCAGGATCACGTGGTTCGGGTCGCGATGATCGTGCGAGGCAAGGCGGCCGGGCTGAGCCTGGAGCAGTTGCGGGAGATGCTCGACGCACCGGACCGTGCCGCGCGCCGAACCGTGCTGGCCAGACAATATGAGGAGCTCGGCGTCCGGATCGCCGAAGCGCAGGCCGCGCAGCGGATGATCGAGCACGCGATGGCTTGCGAAGCAGAGGACATCACGCAATGCCCGACGTTTCGACAGCTGGTCGCGACGGTGACCGAGAGTAACCGCACTCCACTCGGGTAGCGGCTACTCCGAAATACGCAAAACCCCCGCACCCAGAGGATGCGAGGCTTTACCAAGCTGCGCGACCCGAGCCCGACGATCACCATCCCCACCAGCGCGCGGACCCACCCCGCACAGCCCGAAGGCCCCGGTCCAATACGGACCGAGGCCTTCGTGCGTGTGTCTACCTGAATCAGGCGTTGCCGGAGAGCTTCTCCCGCAGAGCCGCCAGCTGCGCGTCGCTGGCCAGCGAACCACCGGCCGACTCGGACGAGCTGCTGGAGGAGGCAGCCTGCGAACCGCTCTCGGAGGAGTAGTTCGACGAGCCGCCACCGCTCGCGGCCTCGGCCGCGGCGTCGGCCGCCATCTTCTCCATCTGCGCGGTGTGCATCTTGTGGCGACGCTCCGCCTCGGCGTAGCGGCCTTCCCACTCTTCGCGCTGCTTGTCGAAGCCTTCGATCCAGTCGTTGGTCTCGGAGTCGAAGCCCTCGGGGAAGATGTAGTTGCCCTGCTCGTCGTAGCTGTCGGCCATGCCGTACTTCGACGGGTCGAACTCGGCGTGGTAGTCCTCGTTGGCCTGCTTGAGGCTCAGCGAGATCCGGCGACGCTCCAGGTCGATGTCGATGACCTTGACCATCGCGTCGTCGCCGACCGCGACAACCTGGTCCGGGACCTCCACGTGGCGCTCGGCCAGCTCGGAGATGTGCACCAGGCCCTCGATGCCCTCTTCGACACGCACGAACGCACCGAACGGAACCAGCTTGGTGACCTTGCCCGGGACGATCTGGCCGATCGCGTGGGTGCGGGCGAACTGACGCCACGGGTCTTCCTGAGTCGCCTTGAGCGACAGCGAAACCCGCTCGCGGTCCAGGTCGACGTCGAGAACCTCGACGGTGACCTCGTTGCCGACCTCGACGACCTCGGACGGGTGGTCGATGTGCTTCCAGGACAGCTCGGAGACGTGCACCAGGCCGTCGACGCCACCCAGGTCCACGAAGGCACCGAAGTTGACGATCGAGGAGACCACACCCTTGCGGACCTGGCCCTTCTGCAGCTGGTGCAGGAACTCGCTGCGGACCTCGGACTGGGTCTGCTCGAGCCAGGCGCGGCGGGACAGGACCACGTTGTTGCGGTTCTTGTCCAGCTCGATGATCTTGGCCTCGATCTCCTTGCCGACGTACGGCTGGAGGTCGCGGACACGACGCATCTCGACGAGCGAGGCGGGCAGGAAGCCACGGAGACCGATGTCGAGGATCAGGCCGCCCTTGACGACCTCGATGACGGTGCCCTTGACGGCCTCGTCCTTCTCCTTGAGCTCCTCGATGGTGCCCCAAGCGCGCTCGTACTGAGCCCGCTTCTTCGACAGGATCAGGCGGCCTTCCTTGTCCTCCTTGGTGAGAACGAGGGCCTCGACCTCATCACCCACGGAAACGACCTCATTCGGGTCGACATCGTGCTTGATGGAGAGCTCGCGGGAAGGGATGACGCCTTCGGTTTTGTAACCGATGTCGAGCAGGACCTCGTCGCGGTCGACCTTGACGATGGTTCCTTCGACGATGTCGCCGTCGTTGAAGTACTTGATCGTTGCGTCGATGGCGGCGAGGAAATCCTCGGCGGAGCCGATGTCGTTGACGGCTACCTGCGGCGAGGTGACGGTGGTGGGCATATGTCGGTTTGCTCCGGACGGATTGTGGTCGGTTGCGGACATTGGAACTTTCGGTACGCTGCGAACTCACCGCGATGACGCGACGTGACGGACATAATGAACGTACCGCACGGCAAAGCCTGTGAAACTCAGCGCGGGTGCTCTGCTACCTCACCTGTTACTTCAGCCCCTTCTGAGGACATCGGTACGGCAGTACAGAAGGCACTCGCGCGTTCAGCGTACGCGACCTTGGTCCGGCCGGGCAAACCGGTCCCGACGCCACGCCGGACTACGCTGACCGCGTGTCGGAAGATCGCCATGCGCAAGCAAACACACTGCTCGGAACGGCCGGGACCGCGCGCACCCGGATCGGCTCGGAGGCCAGCCAGCAGGCCAGCAGACGCTGGTGGGATGCCGACGCCACCCAGTATCACGAGACCCACGCCGATTTCCTCGGCGTCGACTCCCCCGATGGCGAGTTCGTCTGGTGTCCCGAGGGTCTGCACGAGGGCGATATGCATCTCCTCGGCGAGGTTGCCGGCAAGCGGATTCTGGAGGTCGGCTGTGGTTCCGCACCCTGCTCGCGATGGCTTGCCGGGCAGGGCGCACACCCGGTCGGCCTGGATCTTTCGAGGGGCATGTTAGAGCGCGGCGTGGCCGCCATGGCCCGCGGCGGACCCCAGGTTCCGCTGGTCCAGGCGGGCGCCGAGTCGCTGCCCTTCGCCGACGCCGCCTTCGACCTGGCCTGCTCGGCCTTCGGCGCGATCCCCTTCGTCGCCGACTCGGCGCAGGTGATGCGCGAGGTCGCCCGCGTGTTGCGGCCCGGCGGTCGCTGGGTGTTCTCGGTGAACCACCCGATGCGCTGGATTTTCCCGGACGACCCGGGCGAGGCCGGTCTGGTCGCCTCGATCCCCTACTTCGACCGCACCCCCTATGTAGAGGTCGACGACGAGGGCAAGGCGACCTATGTCGAACACCACCGCACCATCGGTGACCGGGTCCGCGAAATCGTCGCCGCGGGCCTGATCCTCGAAGACATCATCGAACCCGACTGGCCGGAATGGCTCGATCGCGAATGGGGGCAATGGAGCCCGCTGCGGGGCGAATTGTTCCCGGGCACCGCCATTTTCGTCACCAGGAAGCCGACGACCTGATCGGGCCGCCACCACCAGACAAGGCCGCACAGCCAGATAGGCCCATCGTCCGGCATTCGCCCGACGATGGGCCTTGGTTTATCCGGCCGGGCTCGCGGCGGGCGCAGGTTGGTCTACGACTTCAACCAGGTGGGTTTCGTGGGCAATCAGCAGCGCCTGTGATTGCGGGGTCGCAGTGACCTTGCGGAGGTCGTCGCGAAATGATTCGGCGTAGGCGCGTGAATCGAAGTCCAGGTCGATGAAAACACGGTCGGGTGCGTCGACGAGTCTGCCGATCCGGTACGAACGAACATTGCGTTCGGTGCGGAACTGGTCGAACTTGTCGAAAACCGCCTTCCAGGTATCGAAATCGTGCACGGTGTTGTCGACATGCAGGGTGGTTGTCATGGTTGCCTCCGTGGCTCGGGTGGCCTGCGTCGTGTGGCCTACGAGAAGAAGCCTGCGCGTTCTCGCGCCGCGGAAACATCCCTGATCCTGGGGATCTTCGCCCTACACTGAGCGCGTGCCGAGCACGCGCGAGCTACTCGACCGGGTCGAGCGTCGGTGTCACAGCGATCTGACCGCGAAGCGGTTGCGCGAGGTGGTGCTGGACGAGGTGCGCCGCACGATCGCCTTCGACGGGCACGTCTTCGCGCTCACCGACCCGGTGACCCGGGTGGCCACCTCGCCGCTGGCCGACGTGCCCGGCCTGCAATGGCCACGGCTGCCCGAGCTGATCCGGCTGCGCTATCTGACCAGGATCAATCGTTGGCCCGACCTGCTGGATGCCGGTGCGGGCGCGAGCTCCCTGCTGCGTTCCACCGGGGGCGATCCCGCACGGTCGCTGATGTGGAACGACGGCCAGCGCGAACTCGGGGTGGTCGACAGCGCCACACTGGCATTCGGCGATCGGCATGGCTGCTGGGGATTCCTCGAGCTGCTGCGGACCTCGTCGCCGCCGTTCACCACCGCCGAGCTGGCCGCGCTCTCCGCGCTGGCCGGGACTGTCACGCTCGGGCTGCGCCGGGCGCTCGGTCGCACCTTCGTCGCGCCCGCCGACCAGCTACCGCGTGTCGGTCCCGCTGTGGTCATCCTCGGCCCTGACCTACACGTCCGCACGCAGACCGAGGCCGCTGCACTGGCATTGCTCCGCCTGAACCCGCCGGACGAGCCGATGCCGCCGATTCCGGCCTCGGCCTACAACGTCGGCGCCGCCCTGATCGCCGCGGAACACGATCTCCCGGTCGGCCCGGCATGGTCGCGGATCAATCTGGGTGGCAGCCGGTGGGTAACGGTGAAGGCCGATCGCATCGGCGGCGATATCGCCGTGTCCATCGAGCCGAGCACGCCCGAAGAGCGAATGGACCTATTCGCCCGCGCGCACGCGCTGTCGGCCAGAGAATCCGAGGTGCTCGCGCTGCTCGCCGCCGGTTTCGATTCCCGGCGGATGGCGGCGGAGCTGGTGCTGTCCGAGCACACGGTCAACGACCATGTGAAGGCGATCCTGGCCAAATGCGCAGCACCGACCCGGCAGACATTGCTGTCGCGGGTGCTCGGGATCGCCTAGCCTCGGTCACCCGAAGACCTGTGCGCCGTCGGGGATTCCAGACCCACCAGCGACGCACAGGCTTCGAAGTACCTCAGAGCGGCCGCACGTTTTCCGCCTGCGGGCCTTTCTGGCCCTGGGTGACGTCGAACTCGACCCGTTGGTCGTCGTTCAGGCTGCGGAAGCCGGAGTCGGCGATCGCGCTGAAGTGCACGAAGACGTCCGGCCCTCCGTCATCCGGAGCAATGAAGCCGAATCCCTTGTCCGCATTGAACCATTTGACAGTGCCCTGCATCATCACTCCCGCCGTTGGAATCTATGACCGAACGTCCTGATACTGCCTGGTCTGTTGGCAGATTCCCAGCATTTGGCGCCGTGCTGCGCGGCTCGAGTTCAGCGCTACGGCGCCGCGGCAGGCTCTGACCTGCCGAATTCCGCCAGCAGCGCGGCGCGGGCGGCCGCGATGTGCGCACCGAGATCGCCGCCGGAATTCAGCCAGATCTGATATCCCGCGAAGAAGCAGGACATGCCGACCTTGGCCCACAGCAGCGGCCGCACATCCGCCCCGACCTCGACGCCCATCCGTAGCGCGAGATGCTCGGCGACGAGCGATTCGATGGCGTTGCGCTTGGCCAGTTCCCTGGCCTGCAGGGCCGGATTGGCGGCGATCAGCGCGTCTCGCGCGCGGGCGTCGGCGAGTCGGTCGGCGAATCGCAGGACCATCGGGCCGATCACCGCCGCCAGCGTGGTCTCCGGGGACTCACCCGCGGGACGCTCGTCGAGTAGTGCGGCCAGTTCCTCGCGATGGTCGTCGTCCTCGGCGAAGAGCAGTTCGTCCTTGCTCGCGTAGTAGCGATGCAGGGTTCGAGTCCCTACATCGGCTTCGGCGGCGATGTCGGCGACAGTCACGGCATCGAATCCGCGCGCGACGAACAGCCGCAGCGCGGCGTCCGCGATCGCTCGCCTGGTCCGTTCCTTCTTTCTGTCCCGCAACGACACCGGCATATTGTCACACAGCCCGCCACATGGCAGACTGTGCCATATGACAACGAGTGACAGAACTGTCGTGATCACCGGCGGGACAAGCGGACTCGGCCGCGAATGCGCAAGGACACTCGCCGCGGACCCACGGTGGACAGTCATCGTCACCGGACGCGACGCCGATCGGGCACACGCGAGTGCGGCCGCCATCGGCGCGCGCGGGGCCGCCCTCGACCTCGCCTCGCTCACATCCGTCACACGTTTCGCGGCCGAGTTGCGCGGCGCCGGATTGCCACCACTGCACGCCCTGGTGTGCAATGCCGGGCTGCAGTTCACTCGGCGCAGCTACACCGAAGACGGCGTGGAAGCCACGTTCGGCGTCAACCACCTCGGGCACGTCGCCCTGGTACGGGCGTTGCTCGATGATCTGACCGCGCCCGGGCGGATCGTGTTCGTCAGCTCCGGGACCCACGATCCCGACCAGTTCACCGGAATGCCGAACCCGCTCATCACCTCGGCCAGGGAACTCGCCTACCCGCCCGCGGCGACCGAATCCGGGCAGCGAGACGGGCGCCGCCGATACAGCACATCGAAACTGGCCAACCTGCAAACCGCCTATGAGCTCGCCAGGCGGCTCGGGCCGCGCGGAATCATGGTCAATGCGTTCGATCCGGGACTGATGCCGGGGACCGGACTTGCCAGAGACGCAGGGAAGATGGTGCAGCTGCTGTGGCGCACGGCGGCACGAGCATTGGTCGCACTACCGGGAGTGAATACGCCCGCCAAATCAGGTGCCGATCTCGCCTGGCTGGTCACGGATCCGTCGGTCGCCGACGTGACCGGCCGCTACTTCGTTGGGCGCACCGAGCGGCCGTCGTCGACAGCGTCCTACGACATCGATGTGCAGCATGCCCTGTATGCCGACAGTGTCGAGTTGCTGGATGAGCTCGCCGTGGACGCGGCACGACCCGAGCACCCGTGACATCGAGAATCCCCGCCACCACGGGTTCCAGCGGGTGCCGGAATCTCGGGTGACGGGGACTGCGTGACCGGGCTTCGCCTGCGTCACTTCGGTTTGCGGCCCGCCTGCTCCAACGCGCGCCGCAGGGCATATTCAATCTGTGCGTTGATGCTGCGCAGGTCGTCGGCCGCCCATTTGGCGATGGCGTCGTGCACTGCCGGGTCGAGGCGAAGTAAAAGCTTCTTCCGTTCAGCCATCGCTGTGACTCAGGAGTAGATGGATCCGGTGTTGACCACGGGCTGGATTGCTCGATCGCCGCACAGGACGACCAGGAGGTTGGACACCATGGTGGCCTTTCGCTCCTCATCGAGTTCGACCGTGCCCTGCTCGGTGAGCTTCTCCAGCGCGAGACCGACCATGCCGACGGCGCCTTCGACGATGCGGGTACGGGCGGCCACCACCTGCGCGGCCTGCTGACGAACGAGCATGGCCTGGGCAATCTCGGGGGCGTAGGCGAGGTGGGTGATCCTGGCCTCGAGGACCTCGATGCCGGCCATCTCGGTACGTTCCCGCAATTCGACGGTCAGCTCTCCGGCCACCTCGGCACCGTCACGCAGGCTGGTGCGATCGGCGTCGTGCGCGTCGTAGGGATGAGTGGTCGCCAGATGCCGGACCGCGGCCTCGGACTGGGTTTCCACATACTCCTCGTAGTCGTCGACGGCGAAGGCGGCCTTGAAACTGTCGACCACGCGATAGACGACAACCGCGGCGATCTCGACCGGGTTACCGTCCGCGTCGTTGACCTTCAGCTTCTGCGTCTCGAAATTGCGTACTCGCAGCGAAATACTGCGGCGATCCGTCAGCGGCACCACCGAGAAGAAGCCGGGTTCGCTCACCGAGCCGATGTAGCGGCCGAAGAACTGCACCACCTTCGCCTCATTGGGGTTCACCACGGTCAGCCCCGTCGCCAACAGCAGCAGCACAACCACGATGACCGTCGCGACGATCGCGCCGACCAGCGCGGGCACATTGCCGCCCCGCCCTGCGATCACGTAGCCGATTACGGCACCGCCGCCGAACAAGATCGTGAGCACCAGCCAACCCAACAGCACAAGAAAGCCGTTGACGCGGAACGCGGCCCGAAACTCCATAACATCCTCCGAGGTATCAAAGTGATATCACAATGCTAGCACGGCGGCGGCCGGGACTTACGGGCCGGAAGCCTCGGGGCGGGGGCCGTTTCGGCGGGGCGAGCACCTGGGGCGCGTGAAGTGCTGCGCGGTCAGTGGGCCGGGGTGATGTTGCGGTTGAAGCGAAACATGTTGCGGGGGTCGTAGTTTGCCTTCAGAGTGGCCAGCCGGGTGTAGGTGTCGGGGGTGTAGCCGGTGCGAGTCTGGCCCTCGGTTGCTGCGGCACCGGCTCCGTAGAGGAAGTTGAGGTTGTGGCCGAGCGTCCAGGGGACCAGGGCCGCGCGGACTACCGCGTGGTCCGCGGGAGCTGTTGCGCCGCTGCCGGGTTCGGGCATCGTGATGACGCGAACGAGGTAGTCGGCGTCGCGGTGGTCGACGGCGACCCCAGCCGGGCTCGGCCTGCGCAGTGCGCCTCCGAGGTGTCGGATGTCGACAACGGCCAGGATCGGCGCTTCCGGGCCGGTGACGGCGAGCAACGCAGCCAGGGTTTCCTCGGTCAGCTCGGTGAGGAGCGCGTTGGTGGCGGCGTAGGCGTGCGGGTGGTCGGGGTCGCTGTGGATGGCGTGTGACTCGGTGTAAGGCATGGTGCGCAGATCGTCCTTCAGCCGGTCGCCGATCGCGCGGAGCGGGGCCACCAGCTGCTCGCCTTCCTCGGCGGGGCCGTTGTAGGCGATCCGGAACGACGCGACATAGCGGCCGCGCAGCGGCTCGGGAACCTGGGGGATGTTCGGGAAGGTCAGCATGGCGACGGTCGAGGTCAGTTGCTCGGGAATCGTTGCGGTCCACCGCCGCCACACATCCAGAGCCCGCTCGACCAACGGGGTGTCGAAAACCAGCTGACCGCCGTACACGGTGGTCACCGGCACCAGCTCCATTTCCAGCGCGGTCACCACGCCGAAGTTGCCGCCGCTGCCGAGCACCGCGCCGAACAGCTCGTCGCCGGGGACGAGAGTACGCATCCGCCCGTCGGCGGTGACCAGCTCGATGACCCGCACATGATCGGCCGCGTAGCCGAATTCCCTTGCCAGCAAGCCGAGTCCACCACCGAGGCTGTAGCCGACGACGCCGACCGACGGTGACGAACCGTTCAGCGGCGCGAGGCCGTGCCGTGCCGCTGCCTCGACCAGCGCGCCTGCCCGCACCCCGGCCGCGACCCGTGCGGTACCGGCAACGGGGTCGATCCGGATATCGGTCATCCGCCGGGTACTGATCAGCACACCGCCGTCGGCCGCCACCGACAGCCCGTGCCCGGTGGCTTGTACCGCCACCGGAAGTCCCCGGCGTGCCGCGTATTCCACCGCGCTGCGCACGTCCTCGGCGTGTACGGCGCCGACGACGAGCGTCGGCCGGTGGGAGTACGCGGCCTGGAAGCCCGCGATCTCCTCCTCGTATCCCGCGTCGCCGGGACGGAAGACCGGGCCGGTGAAGGTGTCGATGTCGATGATCTGATCTGCGGTGTTTCCCATGACTTAGACGATGCCTGCGCACGAATGAGAAGTACAACAGATAGTTCTGCTTGCCTCTATAATCACCCGTTATGGAACTGCGTCAGCTTCGGTACTTCGTCACCGTCGTGGAAGAGGCCAATTTCACCCGTGCCGCGGCCCGACTGCACCTGGCCCAGCCCGGACTGAGCGCACAGATCCGCCAGCTCGAACGCGAACTCGGTCAGCGACTGCTCGATCGCGGCAGCCGGTCGGTGACCCTGACCGAGGTCGGCGCGGCAGTGCTGCCGCATGCGCGGGCCGCCCTCGCCGCGACCGAGCGGATCACGCGGACCGTGGACGAATTCACCGGCCTACTGCGCGGACACGTGCGGGTCGGCTGCATATCCGGCACGGCCACCGAGGATTTCGACATCTCATCGGCGCTGGCGGACTTCCACGATGATCATCCCCAGGTCGGTATCAGCCTGACCGAGGACACCTCCGAACGGATGCTGGCCGCCGTGCGGCACGGTGAGCTGGACATCGCCCTGGTCGGATTGACCGGAGCGGACCTCGATGCCGAGCTCGGTGTCGAGGTCGTGCTCGACACCCCGATCGTCGCGGCCGTCGCACTCGACGGACCACACCGAACGGGGATCCCCCTCGGCGAGCTGCGCGACCACCCACTGATTTGCCTGCCGCGCGGCACCGGCATTCGCGGAGTATTCGACCGCGCTTGCGCCGCAGCGGGATTCGAGCCCGATGTGGTGTTCGAAGCGGCCGCACCGCCGCTGCTGCTGCGGCTGGCCGCCCGCGGCCTCGGCATCGCGGTAGTGCCCGCGCTGACGCCGGAGGAAGCCGGGGCGTTCGGAGTGCGGGTACTACCGATCACCGAGCCGGACCTGCACGGCAGGCTCGCACTCGCCTGGCGGCGTGACCCGCCGGGCAGTCCTGCCGCCAAAATCCTGCTTGGTCAGCTCCGAATCGGCTTGGCGCGCACGAAGACTACATAGCGTGCGCGGCATTGTCGTCTGTCACCCGAACGCAAGCGAGGACCCTCGCGCTCACCGGAATGCGGGGCGGCGGGTCCTCGCTCGAGCGAAACAGCTGGGTGTGGCACTACAGCAGCCGTGACAGGAACGCTTTGGTGCGGGCCTCCTGCGGATTGGCCAGCACCTCGCGCGGCCTGCCCGCTTCGACAACCACACCGGCGTCCATGAACACCAACTGATCAGCAACCTCACGAGCGAAACCCATTTCGTGGGTGACGACCACCATCGTCATGCCCGAGGCCGCCAGCTCGCGCATGACGCCGAGCACCTCGCCGACCAGTTCCGGATCCAGTGCCGAGGTCGGCTCGTCGAACAGCATCAGTTTGGGGTCCATCGCAAGCGCCCTGGCGATCGCGACGCGCTGTTGCTGGCCGCCCGACAGCTGTGCGGGATAGGCATTCGCCTTGTCCCCCATGCCGACTCGATCCAGCAGCTCGTGCGCGCGGGCCACCGCGTCGGCTTTGCGCACCTTCTTCACCTGTGTCGGCGCCTCGATGATGTTCTCCAGCGCCGTGCGATGCGGAAACAAGTTGAAATGCTGGAACACCATACCGATATCACGGCGCTGTTTGGCCGCGTCGCGCGGATGCAGCTCGTAGAGCTTGTCGCCCTTTTCGCGGTAGCCGATGAGATCGCCGTCCACATAGAGCCGGCCCGCGTTCACCCGCTCGAGGTGGTTGATGCAGCGCAGGAATGTCGATTTGCCCGAACCCGACGGGCCGATCATGCACAACACCTCGCCGCGCGCGACCTCCAGCGAAATACCCTTGAGTACCTGTAGCGCTCCGAAGTTCTTGCACACCTGGTCCGCAACGATCATCGGGAGCCGGTCGGCCTTTTCGACAGCGGAGTCCTTGTCGATGTCGACGGTCATTTCGCCTTCACAATCTGTTGCGCATCGGCCAACTCCTGCAACTGCTTCGCGGTCAACTGCCGCGATACACCACGTGAGTAGTAGCGCTCCAGGTAGAACTGGCCGACCATCAGCACGCTGGTGATCGCGAGATACCACGTGGCAGTGACCAACAGCAGCGGAATCGGCTGGAAGTTCACACCGTAGATATCGCGCGCCCGGCCGAAGAGGTCAGTTGTCAGCGGGAGCGCGGTGACCAGCGAGGTGGTCTTGAGCATGCCGATCAGCTCGTTGCCGGTCGGTGGGATGATCACCCGCATCGACTGCGGCAGCACGGTCCTTCGCATCGTCTGCGCCCAGGACATGCCGAGCGCGGTAGATGCCTCACGCTGTCCATCACCAACGGAATTGATTCCGGCACGGACGATTTCGGCCATGTACGCGGCCTCGTTGAGACCGAGACCGATCACGGCGAAGGTGAATGCCGCCTGCAGGTCCTGCACGTTGAGTTCGATCAGCTGCGGCCCGAACGGAACGCCGAGGAAGATCTGCTTGTACAGCGAAGGGAACAGACCCCAGAACACCAACTGCACGTAAACCGGTGTGCCGCGGAAGATCCAGAGATAGACCCACGCCGTCGCACGCAACACCGGGTTGGGTGAGAGGCGCATCACGGCGAGCACCGTGCCCAGCGAGACGGCGAGCGCCATCGCGAGCACGGTCAACTCGAGTGTGACCACCGCACCGGAGACAATCCTGCTGTCGAACAAGTACTTGCCGTAGGTGTCCCACCGATAGGCGGGGTTGGTCTTGGCGCCGTAGGCGAAGAGCCCGACCAGAATCAGAATGATCGTCGCGGCTATCCACCGACCGGGACGACGCAGCGGCACCGCCTTGATCGGATCCGGCTGCGACGATGCGGCTGACCCGCCGGGACCGGCATTATCGCCGGGCACCGACGGGGTGTCCTGTGAAGCCATCGATCAGCTCTCTGCGCCGTTGATGACCGACTTGGTGATCGCGCCTTCCTGTACGCCCCAATTCTTGGTGATCTCGAGGTATTTACCGTTGTCGATCAGGTGCTGCACCGCGGCCTGCAGGGCCTTGCCGAGAGCCGAACCCTTCGGGATCGCCCAGCCGTACGGCGCGGAGTCGAACACCGCACCGGCAGCCTCGATCTTGCCGTCGCTCTTCTTGATCGCGTACGCGGTCACCGGGGAGTCCGCGGACATGGCGTCGACCTGGCCGAGCACCAGGGCAGTGGTGGCCGCGCTCTGCTCGTCGAAGGGCTTCTTGTCGATGGCGGGCTTACCCTCGGCCAGGCACTTCTCACTGCGCTTCGGGATCTCGTCGGTGTCCTGGACCGTGGTGGCCTGCACAGCGACCTTCTTGCCGCAGGCGTTGTCCGGATCGACCGGCTTGCCCGTCTGCTGCGCCCACTGGGTGCCGGCCTTGAAGTAGGTGGTGAAGTCGACGCTCTGCTCGCGTTCCTTCGAGTCGGTGATCGAGGACATACCGACGTCGTAGGTGCCCGCCTGGATCGCGGGGATGATCTTTTCGAAGGAGGACTCGACGTAATCGGTCTCGAGGCCGAGCGTGGCGGCGACCGCGTCCAGTAGGTCGACGTCGAAGCCGACGATCTTGCCGCTCGGGTCCTTGTACTCGTTGGGCTGATAAGGAATGTTCACCCCGACGACGAGCTTGCCGGACTGCTTGATCTTGTCAGGCAGCTGCGCGGCGATCGCGTCGACCTTGTCGACGCCGCCTACCTTCGCGACCTCTGGCGAAGAGTCCTCGGTATTACTACATCCGGATAGCACCAGCACGCCGCCTGTGACGACGCACATCGCCTGCAGGGCGCGCCTGCCAAGAACCGATCGAACAGACACAGCAGCCCTCCACATTTCGGATTCAAGAAACCCGGGTGTCACCACCCGTTTGGCAATCTAAGCGACCGAGACGCTTCGTGTTGGACAGTAACGGAAGATTAATCCGATCTGTGCTGAACACTCCGAGCGCAACACGCTGACTACCGGCGGTGGACCCTAGCACAAAGGTGCTCGGTGAACTCACTCGTCGACGCAAGACCGCCCAGGTCAGCGGTGGCGATGCCGGCCTCGAAGGTCGCCGCGACCGCACGTTCGATCCGCTCTCCGGCATTGTGCAACGCCCGGTCGGTGTCGCGAGTCCCCAACCAGTGCAACAACATCGCCGCCGACAACTGCAACGCCACCGGATTCGCGCGATTGTGCCCTGCCAATGTCGGCGCGGCGCCGTGCACCGCTTGCGCCATCGCCCGCGACTGCGAGCAGTTCAGCGACGCCGCCATCCCGAGTGATCCGCTCAACTCCCCCGCCAGATCCGAGAGGATGTCGCCGAACAGGTTCTCGGTGACGAGCACATCGAAATCGCGGGGCGCGCGGACCAGATGCGCGGCGGTCGCGTCGACATGCTCGTCGAGGACATCGACACCCGGATAATCGCGCGCGACCTCGTAGCAGACGTCGCGGAACAGTCCCATCGTCATCGGCAGCACATTGGCCTTGTGCACGATGGTCACCCGCTTGCGACGCGTCGTGGCCAACCGGAACGCCTCATGTGCGATCAGCTCGCAGGCACGGCGCGTGACCACACCGACGGCCATCGCGACATCGGGTGTCGGCCGGAACTCACCCGACCCGGCGAACATATTGCGGTCGGCGTAGAAGCCCTCGCTGTTTTCCCGGACAATCACCAGGTCGATGAACGGCGCGGCCGCGCGCACCCCCGTGAACGCCCGCGATGGCCGGATATTGGCGTATAGCCCGAACCGCTTGCGGATGGCGCCGCCGGGCGCGACCGCCGCACGATGCGCCTCCGGGTAGGACGCGTTGTCGTGCGGTCCGAGGATCCAGGCGTCGAGTCCGTCCAACGCGGTCATGGTCTGCTCGGGAAGCGGGTCACCGAACTCCTCGATCGCGCGGTGGCCCATGAGCAGCGGAACCCATTCCACCGGAGCCACACCTGCCGCGGCAATAGCCTCGTCGACCACCGCCCGCGTTGCCCGCACGACCTCCGGGCCGATGCCGTCGCCTTCGATCATGCCGAGGCGGATCGTCGAACTGTCGCGTTGCGTCGCATCGTTCACGGGGTCATCCTCCCGCCGCCGGTCCGCTGCGACCGAACCGCCCCATGGACACGCCGGGAGCGCTACTTTCTGGAGACCATGGTGCAGTCGGTCGAATTACTGTTGGACGACGCGGCCGATGCGGAGATCCGGCGGCAGTGGCAGTTGCTCGCGGACGCGGGCATTCCCGGTCTCGCGGCGAAGACGGCCGAAACCACTCGCCCGCACATCACCGTCGCCGTCGCCAGACAGATCTGGCCGCGCATCGATCACGCCCTGGAGCAGCAGAGTTTCCGACCTTTTCCGGTGCGCCTCGGCGGGCTGCTGGTGTTCGGCGCGCGCCATCCGATCCTGGTCCGAGCAGTCGTGCCGTCCGAGCAGTTGCTCGCCGTGCAACGGCGGATCTTCGCCGCGGTGGCGCCCTGCCCTGGCATCCCGGCGAACCTGCATCCCGACGAGTGGACGCCGCACGTCACGCTGGCCCGACGAGTAGCCCATCAGCAACTCGGCGAGGCAGTGCACGCTGTCGCCAGAGATCGTGATTTCCCGGCGACCATCGTGGGTATCCGGCGTTGGGACGGCGACCAACGGCGTGAGTGGCCGGTGGCCCGTGGAAGATAACCAGAACGCCGGACGTTACAGCTGGCAATCAACGACACGAGAGGACGTCATGGCCACCCAGACGCTGACCCAGCAGAACTTCGACGAGGTAGTCACCGGAAGCGACGTGGTACTCGTCGACTTCTGGGCGGAGTGGTGCGGCCCGTGCAAGAGCTTCGCGCCGACCTTCGAGGCCTCCTCGACCAAGCACCCCGATGTCGTCCACGGCAAGGTCGACACCGAGGCCGAGCAGGGCCTGGCCGCCGCGGCGAACATCCGCTCCATCCCGACCATCATGGCGTTCCGCGAGGGTGTGCTCGTGTTCGCACAGCCCGGCGCGCTGCCGCCTGCCGCGCTGGAGGATCTCGTCACCCAGGTGAAGGCCCTCGACATGGACGAGGTTCGCAAGCAGCTCGCGGAGCAGACAGAGCAGACCGCTAAGTAAGGACACACCCCGCCCCGCAAGGCCGCGCCGTGCGATGACAGTACGGCCGACCGGAGCGGAGCGTCAGGCAATTCCGCCCGCAAGAACGACCAGGCGCGGACCGTTCACCACCTTCGGGAGGTGAACGGTCCGTTGCGCTTTCGGGGTGCGCGCGCTTGCAGGTCTACGCGTCAGCGAGCAATCAGATTCACACCGGCGATCATCGCGCGAATCGTCGATTCGGCGCCGTCGTCGGCCATGGCCGCACCCCAGCCGCGCCTGCCGTTCACCTCGCACTGCACGAAAGTGGCGGTGCCATCCTTGGTGCGGCGCTGATGGAACTGCAGGATCTCGACCGGATAGCCCTCGTCGTAGAGCGCCGAGGTCATCGCCGCCACCGGACTGCCGGTGGTGCTGACCGTCCGAAGCCGGTCCGCGAACTCCAGCGTCGCGGCGCACTCCGAGCTCCCGCTACCGGCAAGCGACCAGTCGCTGAGCCGGATGGGTCCGGCGTGTTCGCAGTAGCGGTCGTAGAACTCCGCAGGCGTCAGGCCACCGCATTCGGCCCGCAGGCCCTTGGGTGCGGCGGCGATGAACGTGCGTGTGTCAAGAGTAAGGATCGTCATTGCAATTCAGGTCTTCCCGAAGAGAATCGGCAGAGGGGACCAGCACTAACAATCAACAGCCCGCAGCGAGGGGGCCGGTCCGAATCAGACCCCGCTACGGCGGGTTACTACGAGGAGAAGTCGCCGGGCAGCCACCATCGCGGTAAGCGGAATTAGCGCGGCGCTGTCGCGGTCTGCGACATTCAGCACGGCGCTGTGGCGGTCGGCGGGATTCGGCACGCGGTACACGATAGGGACATCTCGAGGCAATCGCAACCTTATTGATGCGCTCGGTGTGCCTACTCGTGAGTATCATCGTCGCAGCTCACGGGATGTGCGGCGCGGTGGCGGCCGGATCGCCCGCGACAAGTCCGATGGCACGCCACCGCGGGACGAGATCGACCTGTCGACCGGGTCTGCGCGGCTGGTGCTCAACCAGGATCAGTACTCGGCGTGCCAAGGTCAGGCGTCGACGCGATCGGTGCTGACTTCGCGCGGCCTACGGCCGCCACATCGCAGACGAAGCCTCGGATGGCCGTCTGGTGGGGGACGAACGGGCTGGCGGTAATGCGCGCAATCGGCTGGCGCACATCGGTTTCCAGGTCGGTGAAGGACTCGCCTGCCCACTCGAGTGCCCGGGTCCGACGAGACCGGTCTCGATCACGGTGATTCGAATCGCGGTGCCCAGTGGCGGAACTATTCGGCGCTCCGCAGCGCTGGACCAGGTATGAGCACCTTCGAGAACACCCTGACCATCAACCGGACGGTCGAAGACGTCTTCGACTACCTCGCGCAATTCGAGAACGTGCCGCGCTGGAATTACGCCATCACCGAGACGAGCAAGACCTCCGACGGCCCCGTCGGGATCGGATCGACCTACCGGCAGACCCGCTCGATTCCGCAACCGGCCGAGGAATCATTCGAGGTCACCGGATTCGACCCGTCGAAGAGGCTCGAAATCCGCGGCCAGTTGGGCCCTTTCCCCGCCGTCGTGTCCTACGTGCTGGAGCCGATATCCGGTGGCACGTTGCTGCGCAACACGATCGAGCTCGAAGTGCGCGGAGCGTTGCGGCTGGCAGGCCCGGTTCTCACAGCCCGAGTCAAGTCGGCGGTCGCCGCAAACCTGGAGGTACTCCGGCAACTGTTGGAGGCGTGACCCATCGACCGGTATCCGCACGGTCTGACCGTGGCACGTCCCGCCAGGCGACGGGGGGCGCTGCTCGGCTATCCGGACGCGCGCGACGAGGTCAGCGCGTACGGTTCACGCACGCCGCATTGCACATTTGGACAGTCGACCGGACCTGACCCGACTCCTCGGGGGCTGAAACGCTGGTCAGCGCAATAGTTTCCGCTGCCCAGCGGCGTCAGCCCGCTCAGTGTGCCGCGGCGTCCCAGCTGCGACCGGTGCCGACCGAGACATCCAGCGGCACCGACAGCTCGATGGCCGAGGACATCTGTTCGCGCGCAAGCGCTTCCAGTGTCTCCCGCTCACCGTCGGCGACTTCGAACAGCAGCTCGTCGTGGATCTGCAGCAGCATCCTCGACCGCAGTCCCGCAGCCTGAATTGCCTTGTTCACGTTGATCATCGCGACTTTGATGATGTCGGCGGCGGTGCCCTGGATGGGGGCGTTCAGCGCCATGCGTTCGGCGGCCTCGCGGCGCTGGCGGTTGCTGGAGTCCAGGTCGGGCAGGTAGCGGCGGCGACCGAAGAGGGTCTGGGTGTAGCCGACCTTGCGGGCCTGCTCGACGACCTCGTAGAGGTAGTCACGGATGCCGCCGAAGCGGTCGAAGTAGACGTCCATCTGTTCCTTCGCCTCCTGCGTGCTGATCTTCAGCTGCGCGGAGAGACCGTAGGAGCTCAGGCCGTAGGCAAGACCGTAGGACATCGCCTTGATGCGGCGGCGCATCTCGGGGTTCACCTCCGACAGCGGAATATCGAAAGCCTTGGACGCGACGAAGGTGTGCAGATCCTCGCCGGAGTTGAAGGCCTCGATCAAGCCCTCGTCGGCGGACAGGTGCGCCATGATGCGCATTTCGATCTGGCTGTAGTCCGCGGTCATCAGCTCCGCGTAGCCGGAACCGACGACGAAGGTGTCGCGGATCTGGCGGCCGGTGTCGGTGCGGATCGGGATGTTCTGCAGGTTCGGCTCGGTGGAGGAGAGCCTGCCGGTGGCGGCGATGGTCTGGTTGAACGTGGTGTGGATGCGGCCGTCGTCGGCGACGGACTTGAGCAGACCGTCGACGGTGACCTTGAGGCGGGTTGCGTCGCGGTGCTCGAGCAGATACTGCAGGAACGGGTGCTCGGTCTTCTCGAACAGCGATTCCAGCGCGTCGGCGTCGGTGGTGTAACCGGTCTTGGTGCGCTTGGTCTTCGGCATGTCGAGTTCGTCGAACAGCACCACTTGCAGCTGCTTCGGCGAGCCGAGGTTGATCTGCTTCCCGATCACCTCGTAGGCCGCGTTGGCCGCCTCGTTCACCTTGTCGGCGAATTGCCGCTGCAGCGTCTCCAACTGGTCGACGTCGACGGCGATGCCCGCGTCTTCCAGGGTGGCGAGCACGCCGAGCAGCGGCAGCTCCATATCCTCCAGCAGCGGAACGGATTCGATCTGCTGAAGTTCGGTGTCGAGCGCCTCGGCCAAGTCGGCGACCGCCCTGGCGCGCAGCATTTCGGCCTGCGCGACCTCGGCGTCGACGGTCTCCTCGTCATCCAGCAGCGACAGCTGTGGAGTCTCGTCCGATTCGGCGCGCAGCTCGCGGCGCAGGTAACGCAGCGACAGGTCGTCGAGGTTGAAGCTGCGCTGGCCAGGGCGAACCAGATAGGCGGCCAGTGCGGTGTCACTGGTCAGACCGGCGAGGGTCCAGCCACGGCCGCGCAGCGCATGCATCGCGGACTTGGCCTCGTGCAGCGCCTTCGGCACCGCCGGGTCGGCCAGCCACGCGCCGAGCGCGGCGTCGTCCTCGGGGGTGAGCACGGTGACGTCGATGTAGCCACTCTCGCCGTCGCCCGCCGCGATCGCGAGGGCGCGCACGTCACCGTTGCCGGGAGCACCCTGGCCTACCACCGAGACACCGTGCCGGACACCGGCTTTCGCATGTTCCGCGAGCCAGCCCGAGACCGCACCGACTTCCAGCGCACCACCGCTGATCTCGAAGCCCGCCTCGGCCTCCGGCTCCGGCGGCGCCAGCGTCTCGAACAGCCGGTCGCGCAGCACCCGGAATTCCAGATCGTCGAACAGCTGATGGATTTTGTTGCGATCCCATGGCTGCTGCGCCAGCTGGTCGGGGGTGTAGGGCAGCGGTACATCGCGCACCATCTCGGTGAGCTGACGGTTGAGCACCACGCTGCTCAGGTTGGCCCGCAGCGCGTCGCCGACCTTGCCCTTCACCTCGTCCACCTTGTCGACGAGGGTGGCGAGGTCGCCGTATTCGCGAATCCACTTGGCTGCGGTCTTCTCCCCCACTCCGGGAATGCCGGGCAGGTTGTCGCTCGGGTCGCCGCGCAGCGCCGCGTAATCCGGGTACTGGGCCGGGGTGAGCTGGTACTTGGCCATCACTTCGTCCGGGGTGAACCGGGTCAGATCGGAGACGCCCTTGCGCGGGTAGAGCACCGTCACGTTGTCGTTGACCAGCTGGATCGAGTCGCGGTCACCGGAGACGATCAGCACTCGGAAGCCCTCGGCGACCGCCTGCGTGGTGAGCGTGGCGATCAGGTCGTCGGCCTCGAAACCGTCGATCGCCATCACCGGAATGCCCATTGCGCCGAGCACATCCTTGGTCAGCTCGACCTGCCCGCGGAACTCGTCCGGCGTGGCGCTGCGATTGGCCTTGTACTCCGGATACGCCTCGGTGCGGAATGTCTTGCGTGACACATCGAACGCCGCGGCGATATGCGTCGGCTTCTCATCGCGAAGCAGATTGATGAGCATCGCGGTGAAGCCGTACACCGCGTTCGTGGTCTGCCCGGTGACCGTCTTGAAGTTCTCCGCGGGGAGCGCGAAGAACGCGCGATAGGCGATCGAATGCCCATCCAGCAACAGCAGAGTCGGCTGCGGACCGGCCGAATCGGAGTCGGCCGCAGAGACGGAGCTCGAACGCTGATCAGTGGTGGCTGGGGTCACGGTGAAGAGTCTAGGGAGGCCCACCGACAACTCACAGCGGCGGCTCCCGCGTGCCGCGAGGTGCCGAGTGTTCCGTCCGATTTCCGCCGGATCGAGCCGCGTCTTCCGGACAGTATTTCCCCGTGACCACAACAATGTCAGCCTTGCGGCGGTTCTTCGCCGCGGAAGCCGCTTACATCACCGAGGGCGGCGACTTCACCGCAATGGCGGCCTGTCTGGCCCCCTCTGTCGTGATGTACCAGGCGTCCCATCTGCCCTACGGCGGCGAATGGCATGGCCAGGACGGCATCCGGCGGTTCATGGACGCGATGAGCGAAACCTGGCTGTCGCTGGAGTTCCTCGAGCAGCGCTTCGTGGTGGACGGCGACGCCGTGGTGATCTATAACGTCGGCAGAATGCGGGCGCGCGCCACCGGCCGCGTGTTGGACACCTCGGTGATGCAGCTGATCACCTTCCGCGACGGGCTCATTTGCGAGATCCGCCCCTTCTACCTGGACACCGCTGCCGTCATGGCGGCGGTGACCGATACCTAGACACTCACGCCACGTTCGGCACCGTGCTGTACCAGGTGTTGCACTCCCAGGTGTCGCCCTTCTCCGAACCCCACTTGAACCAGCCGAGCACGTTCTGGTCGTTGCCGTGCAGGCGCTGCTCGCCGGGGCGGTCGCCCGCGCCGCTGTTATTGCGTGACGCCTCGTTCCAGGTCTGCTGGTCGAGGTCGCCGCGGCCGTAATTGGTACCGAGGAACATGCCGGAGAAACACGATGCCTGTAGTTCCATTCGCCTGCTTTGCTCCTGGCCCGCGGCGGTGTCCCAGCCGACGGCCGTGCGCTTGTCGGTGTAGGCGCGCATGACCCCGATCAAAGCCTGCACATGGTGGCCGTATTCATGAGACAGCAGTGCTAGCTGCGCGCCCCGCCGGGAACCGACGGTCAGCGGCCGCAGCGCGTCGAACGGCATGATCAGCGTCTCGTCCGCCGCGCAGTAGAAGGCTTCGTCGGTGGCGAGCTGTTCCTGGGCGCAGGCACTGCTCACCGCGGCGGACTTGGCGGGTGCGGTCATCCGTGGTGAGCGGAACGGCAATCCGACGCTGCGCAGCGTGGTACCCCACGAGTCGTCGAGGCAGCCGACCGCGCGCTGATAGAAGGCCCGCGCGGATTCCGGATCGTCGCGCCACTCCGGCAGTGTGCAGTCCACCCTGCCGAGGCCGCTGTGCTGGGCGAAAAGCGGATGATCGATCAGTGCGAAGACCGGACGAGCCGCCGTCGACTGCGGCACTCCGGCCAATGGAGCTGCCGCGATGGGCGGCGCGGCGTCACCGGCCGGTTCCGTCGCACCCGCCATCGGCCCTGACGGACCGATTCCCGCCGCGGGCGCGGCCGCGGCGGCGGATACATATGCGGCCGAGGGCTTTTCGCCCATATCGGCGGCACAGCCCGCGACCATCAGCACACCGGCAATCACCCCCGCGACCAGGGTCCAGGTGTCGCGCCGTCTAATGAATCGAGCCTTCAAGATCCCGCCTGCACAGTTCGATCACCGCATCCATGGAACCCGACCCGACCCGCGCCCGCAACTCGGGCAGGGACGGACCAGGCCGCCGAACGGCTCGTCGGAGCGTAGCCACCAGCTCCTACCGGTCGGCCAGGTCCGTCAGCTCGTCATGCCATCCGTGGCCGCCATCGCCCTCGACGCGGCCGCGGATGGGCATGACCTTGCTACCCGACGCCCAGATAGGCCGACTTCACCGCCGGATCGGTGAGCATTTCGCGCCCGGAGCCGGATTTGGTCACCTCACCGGTCTCCAGGATGTACGCGCGATCGCTGCGGGCCAGCGCCTGCTGTGCGTTCTGCTCGACAAGCAGCACCGTGGTGCCCTGCTGATTGATCTCCGAAATGATCCGGAAGATCTGCTGAATCACCATGGGCGCCAATCCCATCGACGGTTCATCCAGCAGCAGCAGCCGCGGCCGCGCCATCAACGCCCGGCCGATGGCCAGCATCTGCTGCTCGCCGCCCGACAGTGTGCCGCCGACCTGTTTGCGCCGCTCGGCCAGTCGAGGGAACATGCCGAAGACCCATTCCAAGGTCGTGTCGTACTCCGACTTCGACTCGAACGGCCTTGCGTAGCAGCCCATGTCGAGGTTTTCCTGCACCGTCATGCCGGGGAAGACGCCGCGTCCTTCCGGTGCCTGGATCAACCCCAACTTCACCCGCTCGTGCGCCTTCATATGGGTGATGTCGTGACCCTCGAACAGAATGCGGCCGCGGGTCAGCGGCAGCAGCCCGGAAAGGGATCGCATGGTGGTGGTCTTGCCCGCGCCGTTCGCGCCGAGCAATGTCACCAGCTCGCCATGCGCCACCTGCAGCGAAATCCCGTGCAACGCCTGGATTCTGCCATAGTTGACGACCATGTCCGTGACCTCGAGCAGCGGGCCCGTTGCGTCGCTGCTGCCATCGGATTGCCTGTGTGATGCCATCGCCGTCCCTACCCTTCCGTCCCGTGTGCGTCGTCTGCTGCTCCCGGCTCGGTGCCTTCGTCGGGCACGCCGAGATAGGCATTGATCACATCCGGGTTCTCGCGGATCTCGGCGGGCAGCCCGTCGGCGATCTTGCGGCCGAACTCGAGGACCACGATCCGGTCGGTCACACCCATCACCAGCCGCATGTCGTGCTCGATCAGCAAGACGGTGAACCCGTCGTCGCGAATCTTGCGGATCAGATCCATCAGCGCGGACTTCTCGCTGGGATTGAATCCGGCGGCGGGCTCGTCGAGGCAGAGCAGTTTCGGCTCGGTGGCCAGCGCGCGGGCGATCTCCAGCCGGCGCTGGTCACCGTAGGACAGATTGCGCGCCTTTTCCACCGCCCGCGGTGCGATTCCGACGAATTCGAGCAGCGCCATGCCGCGTTCGATGGCCTCGTGTTCCTCACGGCGATGCCGCGCCGTGCGGAGGATGGCACCCGGCACCGAAGTCTTGTGCCTGGCGTCGGTGCCGACCACCACATTTTCCAGCGCGGTCATCTCCGCGAAGAGCCGAATGTTCTGGAAGGTGCGGGCGATACCGAGCCGGGTGATGGCATTGCGCTTGGTCTTCGTCAGCGGCTTGCCATCGAAATACACCACACCCGACGACGGCCGGTACACACCGGTGATCGCGTTGAAGCAGGTGGTCTTGCCCGCGCCGTTCGGCCCGATCAGCCCGAGGATCTCACCGCGGCGAATCTCGAAACTCACATCGTCCAACGCGGTCAAGCCGCCGAACTTCACGGTGAGTCCGTCGGTGCGCAGCAGCGCTTGCCCCACCGGCGTCTCGATTTCGCGGCTCGGCGCGACAACCTCCGCGACCGCCTCGGCGTCGCCGAGTTCCGGCAGCACGGCCGTCACATCGACCACGCCCGCGCTCGGTGTCGCTTCCGGTTCGGCGGCATAGCCCGCCGAGATGTCCTCGTTGTCGAAAAGCGCGTCACCCGCGCCAGGCCCGGTCATGCCCGTTCCCCGATCGCCTCATTGCCGAACGGTTTGCGCACGGCTCGATATACCTGTCGCCCGTAGGCGAGCAACTTCTGGCGCACCGGGAACAATCCCTGCGGCCGGAAGATCATCAACACGATGAGCGTGATCCCGAAGAACAGGTACTTGAAGTCGCCGAGCGACTGTGCTCCCTGCTCATGGAATTTCAGCACGTTCCCGAGCACGATCAACAATCCGATCACCACGACGATCGCACCCGTGAGGTAGCCGAGACGCACCGGCCGCTCCTGATCCCGCGCCCAACGCTTCCACCCGAGCACCAAGGCGATGATCGCCGCGATGGTCAGGGCGAGCAGCAGGTAGCCGACACCGGTCTGCTGAACCAGCTGCACCGACAGCAGTCGGTTCGGCAGGTACACGACGATGAACGCACCGACGATCACGCCGAGCTTGTTGCCCTGGCCGCCGATGACCACCGCGCAGAGGAACAGCATCGAGTTGATGATGTTGAACCCGCTCGGATTCACGAACTGCACCTGGCCCGCGTACAGCGCACCGGACAACCCGCCGACCGCGGCGCCGATCATGAACGCCCACAGCTTGAACTTGAAGGTCGGCACACCCATGATCTCGGCCGCGTCCTCGTCCTCACGGATCGCGACCCAGGCCCGGCCGACCCGGCTGCGCTCCAGATTGCCGACGATCAGCAGCACGATGATGACGAGCACCATGCCGACCCAGAACCACCAGATGCCGGAGTTGGCCCTGCCGAAGATGTTCGAGGCTTCGGAATCTCCGACATTGCCTGCGGAGAACACGCCGTTGGGCCGCTCCGCGGACTCACCGACGCGCGGGTAGGCGATGCCGGAGAGGCCGAGGCTGCCGTTGGTGAGGTCGCCGAGATTATCGGCGAGCAGCCGGACGATCTCACCGAAGCCGAGCGTCACGATCGCCAGATAGTCGCCGCGCAACCGCAGCGTCGGTGAACCGAGGATCAGACCGGACATCGCGGTGACCGCCGCGGCCAGCGGCAGGCAGGCCAGCCAAGCCCAGTCCTCGCTCAGCCAGCCGCCGTCGGTCTGGTTCCACGGACTGTTGGGGCTTGTCAGCAGACCCACGGTGTACGCACCGACGGCATAGAAGCCGACGTACCCGAGATCGAGCAGACCCGCCTGTCCGACAACGACATTCAGGCCGATGGCGAGCAGCGCGTACATCGCGAACTGCGCCATCACGCCACCGAAGCTGGTACCCGGGGTATCCAGGAACGGCGGCGGGTAGAGCGGCAGCAGCGCGAGCAGGATGATGGCAGGCACGCCGACGCCCCATTGCGCGGGCCGCGACAGCCCGGCCCACCAGGTCCGCAACGCGTCGCCGACGCCGTGCTTCGGCGTCTCTTCCTGGCTGCCCTTCGGCGGACGCGGGCTCTTCACCATGTCGGTCATGCGCGCGCCTTTCCGAGGCTCTCACCGAGGATGCCGGTCGGGCGAATCATGAGCACCAGAACCAGGACAACGAACGCGACCACGTCACGCCATTCGGTACCGAAGAGGATCTGGCCGTAGTTCTCCGCCAGCCCGAGCAGCAACCCGCCGAGCAGCGCGCCACGCAGATTGCCGATACCACCGAGCACCGCGGCGCTGAAGGCCTTGATGCCGAGGATGAAACCGCCCGAGTAGATGATCCCGTTCGGAATCTTGAGCGCGTACAGCAGCGCGGCCGCGCCGGCGAGCACGCCGCCGATGAGGAAGGTCAGCATGATGATCCGCTCCCGCGAGACGCCCATGAGCGTCGCGGTATCAGGATCCTGTGCCACCGCCCGGATGCCACGGCCGAACTTGGTCTGGTTGATGACCACCTCGGTGGCGATGGCCAGGATGACGGCCGAGACGATGATCACGATGGTCACATTGGTGACATCGGCGCCGCCGAAGCTGAACTGTTTGGTCGGCTCGACCAACATGATCGGCTTCTGCGCGTTGGTGCCGCCCAACTCCGGCCAGACCTTCGGCACCACGAAGTGCATGACCTCCTGGATCACGAACGAGGCGCCGATGGCGGTGATCAGAAAGATCAGTGGTTTGGCGCCGCGTTTACGCAACGGCCGATAAGCCACCCGCTCCAATCCCACTGCCGCGGCACCGGATACAGCCATACCGAAGATCATCGCCAAGGCGAGATAGGTGACGGTGAGAACGATGCCTTGGGAGTAGACATCACCGCTCGGCGAAAACCCGAGCAGCATAAGCCCGACATACTGGCCGAACAGGCCGAGCATGAAGATTTCCGAATGGGCGAAATTGATCAGTCGCAGTACGCCGTAGACAAGGGTGTAGCCGACAGCGACGAGTGCGTAAATGGCACCGTAGGACAATCCGTCGACGGTCAGTCGCCAGAAATCGTCGATCACTCCTTGGTAGTTGAAGTCGATCGATCCGCCGGCTAGTTGTACTGCGCCGGCCAATGCTGTTGAAGTCATTCGTAATTCGCCCTCATTCATTCACCCTCACGAAGCAGCAGCACGTACAGGGATTCGCGCGAACCCCCATACGTGCTGCGCGTTACGTGGCGTGGGTTACTTGACCGTGTAGATCCAGATCAGTGCGTTGGACAGTTCGCCGTTGGGGTTCCACTTGTACTGACGCGCCAGACCCGCACCGTCGTAGGACCGCACGTACTCGAGCAGGTCGGGACGGGTCACCTTGCCGCTATCGATGCCCTTGGTCAGGATCGTGGCCAAGTCGTAGGCCTCGACGGAGTAGACGCCTGGCGCCTGACCGTTGAGAGCCTCGTAGTCCTTCGCGAACTTCTCCGGGGCCGGACCACACGGGCAGGTCAGCGTCGCGCCCTTGGCCGAGCTACCGGCCTGCGAAAGGAACTGCGGATCGTTCACACCGTCCGGGCCGACGAAGACTGCCTTGACGCCGCCGGACTTCAACTGCTGCGCCAGCGGGGCACCCTCGGCGTAGTAACCCGAGTAGAAGACCGCGTCCGCGTTCGCGCCTGCGATCTTGGTGACGGTCGCGGAGAAGTCCTTGTCACCGGTCTTGATGCTGGCGGAGCAGCTCGGATCGGCTGCGGCGCCGAGGCCCTCGGTGATGCTCTTGGCCAGGCCGGTGCCGTAGTCACTGTTGTCCTGGACGACGCAGACCTTCTTGTATCCCGCGGTGCCGACCAGGTACTTGGCGACCGACGGACCCTGAATGTCGTCGTTGGCCAGGCCGCGGAAGAACGTATTCCAACCGTTCTGGGTGAGCGTGGCGTTCGTGGCCGAGGAGGTCACCGAGACCAGGCCCGCGTCACTGAGGATCTTGCCGGTCGCCTTGGTCTCACCGGAGAACGCGGGGCCGACCAGGCCGATGATCGACTTGTCGTTGACGATCTGCGGGATGACCTGGGTGGCCTTCTGCGGGTCGCCCTCGGTGTCGAACTGCTTGAGCTCGATCTTGCAGCCCGCGTTCGCCTTGTTGTGCTGATCGAGCGCCAGCTTCACACCCTGGACGATATTGATGCCGAGGGCAGCGTTGGGGCCGGTCAACGCGCCGGCAAAGGCAATGGTGGTACCGGCCGGACAGGTTGCCTTGCCGTCGCCCGCCGGGTCGGCGGCCTTGGCCGGGTCGGTCTTCGGGACCTGCTTACCGTCGATGTCCACCTGCGCGACCGGCTGGATGGACAGGCTTCCCGCACCATTCGTGCCGGACGGACCCGATTCGTTGGTCGATTTGTCGCTGCACCCCGTCAGCACGAGTGCGGCGGCGGCACCGACAACCAATACACCTCGCGTCGAACGACTGCGCCATATCGAACTAAGCACGTCTCACCTCTACGTCCTGTGCTCCCCCGGCTCTCCCGAGGAGGCCGACCACGTCAGCCCGGTCAGAACATAGCGTCGCCACGTTAGATCCGCATCACATTCGCGTCATATGGACGACATTGTTTCGAATTCTTCTTCGCGAAAGTGTTTCAACGGAGTAAATTTTCCGGCCGCGACCCGGCCAAGGCCCTCATCGGGTCACTTCGGGGCCAGGTTCTCCAGCACCACCTCGGCTACCGCTTTCATGGTAGTCCGGCGGTCCATCGCGGTGCGCTGAATCCACTTGAATGCCTGCGGCTCCGACAGCCCCTGCGTCTGCATGAGCACGCCCTTGGCCCGCTCCACGAGTTTGCGTGTCTCCAGCCGATCGGAAAGGTTGGCGACCTCGCTCTCCAGCGCCGTGATCTCATGGAAGCGACTCGCCGCCAATTCGATGGCGGGCACCAGATCGGATTTCGTGAACGGTTTCACCAGATACGCCATCGCACCCGCGTCGCGCGCCCGCTCGACCAGATCGCGCTGACTGAAAGCGGTCAGAATCACCACCGGCGCAACGCGTTTCGACGCGATCTCGGCCGCGGCATCGATACCGTCGCGGCGCGGCATCTTCACATCCATGATGACCAGATCCGGCCGATGCTCCACCGCGAGATCGACAGCCTGCTGGCCGTCACCCGCTTCGCCGACAACCTGGTAGCCCTCTTCGGTCAGCATCTCCACCAGATCCATGCGGATGAGCGCCTCGTCCTCGGCGACGACGACCCGCTTCGCCCCGGCGTCCCGCTTCGTGCCGGCGCCCCCTGCTGTACTGCTCATAGGTAGACCCCTCTGGTTCCGATGCCTGTCCCGACACGCCGAAGGGTGGCCGTGGCCCATGTGCCGGTCCATCGGCCCACCGTTGCGCTGTCGAGTGATGTAAAGAGTACCTTTCACTTCGGCATAGAACCCATATACCCAGCGCAAACCGCCCGTCCGCGCCGCAGAGGGGAACCCATTCGCGTTCGACACCACCCACCAGCTATGCTTTCCACCCGGTGCGCCGATTTGGCGGAACTGGCAGACGCGACGGTCTCAAAAACCGTTGTCCGAAAGGACGTGTGGGTTCGAGTCCCACAATCGGCACCAAGCAGGCAGGCGGTCCGTGCTCATGGCGAGCATGGGCCGTTTGCTTCCCTACCCGGTTTCGTGGGTCCGAACCGCTTGCTTACCCGGGGCGCATTTCCCGCGTAGGGTGAGCAGCACGCACCTGGTTTTGCGGAGGTTCCGGCATGCGGGTGAACAGAACGACAGTCGATCTTTCCGGGTATCCGGACCTGGTAGTCATCTACCTGGGGATGCGCGTGCGTCGACCGCGCGGGATCCTGCGCCTACTCGGACTCGGTCCGAAACTCTATCGGTCACACAAGGATCAGCCCGACGGGCTGCTGCTGCACGAGGATGTGATCTGGTCGCTGTTTCCGCCGCACTGGGGGGCGCGGCAGTACTGGCGCGATCTCGACAGTCTGGAGCGGTGGACGCGTTCGGCGCCGCATCGCGATTGGTGGCAGAAGTTTCTGCGTGACTCCGGGGGCACCGGGTTCTGGCACGAGGCGTACTTCCTGCGGGGCGGGATCGACGCCATGTACGACGACATGGATGCCTCGAGTGGGCTGGCCAACTTCGCGCCCGTCGTCGCCTCGCGCGGCCGGATGTTCTCCACCCGTGGACGCGTGCACGGCGAACCCGCGAACGTGGCGCCGGTGATCGACGAATCCACCTACTACGGAACCGAATCCGACTGAGATCCCCCAACGACCTCAGCTTCCCAGCGCTGACGATATCGGTCGGCGACATCATGATTGAATTCATTCGCATCGGGTAACTACACGGACACGCCCAGACCTCGATGACGGGCCGGCCACGGGTCGGCAACGCCCGTCGAGCGTCTCTCCGAATACGAGGGCGTGCTTCGTGTACGGCACACAACGCACAGATGAATATGTGCTTGTGGCGGTGTGATTCGAGGCCTGACCGCTTCTGAATCGTTATCTGCCGTCCTACCGTATTCCCATGCACGTCCTGTTCGTCTGCAACGGCAATGTGTGCCGTTCGGTGGTCGCCGAGCGGCTTACCCGCGCCCTCGCTGTCGAACACCGGCTCGCCGGCCTCACCGCAGAAAGCGCGGGAACCCGTGCACTGGTCGGCTTTCCAGTGGAACCGCTCGCGGCGCAGACCATCTCGGGTCTCGGCGCAGACCCCGGTAACTTCCGCGCGCGACGCCTGAAGCCGGAAATGATCGACCGCGCCGATCTGGTGCTCACGATGACAGAGCAGATCCGCGATCAGGCCGCGGCGATGGGCTTCGGCGCGGGACCACGCACCTTCACTCTGCTGGAGGCGCACCGGATCGCCAAGGTGACCGGCGCGCGCAGCATTGCCGATCTGCATCGCGCCCGCGACGATCTTTCGCTGGTCGGCCGCGAGAACATCGCCGACCCGGTCGGCCTGTCCGAGGCTGCCTTCTGCGAGGTCGGCGACCGGATCGCCGAGGCGCTGGTGCCGCTGATGCTCACGCTGGCCCCACACGAGCAGACCAGGGCCGACGAAGACGAGCGTCCCGGTCTTGTGGTCGCGCCGGGCTCCACGCCCGCACCGCTCGCGGCATTCCTGGCGGCGCACCGCATCCCGTGATGTCGGGTGCCGGCGGGACGCGTCGAAGTGATTTCGACCCTGGCTGTGTCCATCAGGTACGCCGAGGGTTTAAACTCCCCGCGAACAACATCCACCGTTGATGGTTCGACACACGACAGGAATCAGACATGCCGAAACGAATTTCGGATGTTTCGCTCCATGTTTATGTGACACCGGAAACCCTCGAGCGCGTCGTCGACACGGTACGCGCCGTGGTGGACGATCACTTGCAGGATCGCGACGTTTTCGCGTGGCGCTTCACGCTACCCGTGGACGCCGACGCACCCGATCACATGATGCTCGAAACCCAGTGGCGGGTAGACCATCCCGGCCAGGAGCCGGGCAACCGCCGCACCTACGAGATCGCGCTGAGCCTGGTGGGCGCCCCACGCGATCTCACAGCACCGAGCCTGGCCGCTCTCGAGCGCAGGCTGATGCTGGAGACCTCGTGCGGCCCCACCCAACTCGCCGTACCCCGAACCATCAGGGTGCAGCGCCGCGACAGCTTCGACTTCGAAACCGAGCGCGAGCCGCTCTAGCTCAGGCGCGCGACGGGAAGTGGCGGATCAAGCCTTCCTGCACCACGGTGGCGAGCAATTCGCCGGTGCGCGAGAAGAACCGGCCCGTAGCCAGACCACGGGAACCCGCGGCGACCGGGGATTCCGTGGCGTACAGCGCCCACTCGTCGAAGCGGAACGGGCGGTGGAACCAGATCGAGTGGTTGACCGTCGCCGCGATGATCCGATCGAGGCCCCAGGAGAGGCCGTGCGTGGTGATGATCGAGTCGAGCACCGTGGTGTCGGACGAATAGCCAAGCGTCGCAACGTGAACCAGCGGATCATCGGGCAGCCTGCCGTCGGCGCGCATCCACACCCGATTGTGGTTGAGCCGCTCGCCGGTGCCCTTCATGATCCAGGCCGGGTCGTTGGTGTAGCGCATATCGATGGGGTGCGGGGCCTTGATGAACATCTCCAGCTTGTCTTCCAAGCCCTCGAAGCTCTCCTCCACCCGCGGCAGCGTTTCCGGATCCGGCACGTCCGGCTGGGTGGCGGAGTGCTCGAGGCCCTTGCCCCAATCCTGGAACGCGGCCAGCATGACGAACAGCTCCTGGCCGTCCTGGCTCGCGGTCACCGTCCGGTTGGCGAACGAGCGCCCGTCGCGATGGCGGTCGACCCGGTATTCGATCGGCTTCTTCACATCGCCACCGCGCACGAAGTGCGCGTTCACCGCGTGCACCGGACGGTCGCCGACCGTCCGGCCCGCCGCCATGATCGCCTGCGATACGAGCTGCCCACCGAATGTGCGGCTCCACACCTTCTCCGGATGCTGACCGACGAAGACATCCTCGTCGACCTGCTCCAGATCCAGCAGTCCGAGCAACACCTGCAGATCGGCTCCCTCCGCTGCCGCCGAACCGATGCCGACGGCACCACCTAGGGAGGCGTTCACAACCGCGCCTCGCTGACGCTCGGCTCCCCGGTGACCGCTGACGCTGCTGCGCCTTCGGCTCGCTCGCTGCGCTCACTCACAGTTAATGGTCCTCCTCGCCGATGCGGTGCACGTGGATCAGGTTGGTGGACCCGACGGTACCCGGCGGGGAGCCCGCAACGATTACCACCAGATCACCTTTCTGATATCGCTCCATCGACAGGAGTGCTACATCGACCTGGTGAATCATGGCGTCGGTGCTGTTCACCGTTGGCACGATGAAGGTTTCCGTGCCCCAGGTGAGCGACAGCTGGCTGCGCACCTCCGGCAACGGAGTGAACGCCAGCAGTGGCAGCGGGGTGTGCAGCCGGGCGAGCCTGCGCACCGTGTCACCGGACTGGGTGAACGCGACAAGTGCCTTGGCGTTGAGCCGCTCGCCGATGTCGCGTGCCGCGTAGGAGATGACGCCGCGCTTGGTGCGCGGCACGTGGGTCAGTGGTGGGACCCTGGTCGATTCGGTCTCCACCGCGTGCACGATGCGCGCCATGGTGCGCACCGTCTCGATCGGGTAGGCGCCGACCGACGTCTCACCGGACAGCATGACCGCGTCGGCACCGTCGAGCACCGCGTTCGCGACGTCGGAGGCCTCGGCCCTGGTCGGGCGCGAGTTCTCGATCATCGACTCCAGCATCTGGGTCGCCACGATGACGGGTTTCGCGTTCTCCCTCGCCATCTGGATAGCCCGCTTCTGCACGATCGGCACCTGCTCGAGCGGCAGCTCGACGCCGAGGTCGCCACGGGCGACCATGACCGCGTCGAAGGCGAGCACGATGGCCTCGAGGTTGTCGATGGCCTCCGGCTTCTCCAGCTTGCCGATCACCGGCACGCGGCGACCGACCCGGTCCATCACGTCGTGCACGAGTTCGACGTCCGAGGGTGAACGCACGAACGACAGCGCGATGAAGTCCACGCCGAGCTTCAGCGCGAACTCGAGGTCCTCGATGTCCTTTTCCGACAGCGCGGGCACGGAGACGTCCATGCCCGGCAGCGAAACGCCCTTGTTGTTGCTGACCGGTCCGCCCTCGGTCACCCGGCAGATGACATCGTTGCCTTCGACACCGGTGACCGTCAGCCCGATCTTGCCGTCGTCCACCAACAGCCGGTCGCCCGCCTTGGCGTCCTTGGCCAGTTCCTTGTAGGTGGTCGAGACACGGTCGTGGGTGCCGACGATGTCGTCGACGGTGATGCGGACCTCTTCGCCCGTCGCCCACACCGTGCGGTCCTCGATGAACCGGCCGAGCCGGATCTTCGGGCCCTGCAGGTCGGCGAGAATGCCGACCGCACGACCGAGGTCGTCGGAAGCGGCCCGCACCTTCTTATAGTTCTCGGCGTGGTCGGCGTGTTCGCCGTGGCTGAAATTCAACCGCGCCACGTCCATGCCGCTCTCGACGAGTTCTCGAATACGGTCCTCGGTGGCAGTGGCCGGGCCGAGAGTGCACACAATCTTCGTCCGTCGCATCACGGGTAGAGCCTAGTCCCGCCGGGTGCACTGGTCGTGTCGTGGCCTCGGTGAAACTTTGGTGAAAAATTTGCACAGAACGTTGGTGGAACATACGAACGCGCGATCATCGCGCGACGTGACGGCTCAGCCGCGTTTCCAGGCGGGTCTGCCCGAAACCGAGGAACAGGCAGATGACCCAGTAATACAGCGCCGCGACGCCGTAGAGCGCGAAGAAATCGAACGTCGGGGCGGCCGCGATCTGGGCGGTCCGCAGCAACTCGGTCACCAGAATGGTCGAGGCCAGCGAGGTGTCCTTCACCAGCGAGATCAACGTGTTCGACAGCGGCGGCACCGCGATGCGCGAGGCCTGCGGCAGGATGATCAGCCGCATCATCATCGGATACGACATGCCGAGCGCCTGCGAGGCCTCCCACTGCCCGGCAGCCACGCTCAGAATCGCCGCACGCACCACCTCCGCCGCGTAACCGCCGACATTGAGGCTGAAGGCGATCACCGCCGCCGGAAAGGGGTCGAGCACGATATTGAACTGCGGCAGCGCGTAGAACACGATGAACAGCTGCACCAGCAGCGGCGTACCCCGGATGATCGAGATGTAGAACCGGGCGGCCGCTTGGACCGGCCACACCGGCGACATCCTTGCCAGAGCCACGAGCAGCGCAATGGCCAAACCGATGACGAAACTGATCGTGGTCAGCGGAATGGTTTTGGTGATCGTGGCCTGCAACATCGGCCACAGGTTGTGCCAGATGAGTTCCCGCGTAGCGGCATCCATGGCAGGGAGCCGCTACTTGCTGACGTCGGTGCCGAAGTACTTCTCGGAGATCTGGGCCAGCTTGCCCTCGGCGCGCAATTGATCCAGCGCCTTGTTCACGTCGTCGATCAGCGCGTCGCCCTTGCGGGCGGCGAAGGCTTGCTGGCTGGTTTCACCGATCTTGCCGGAGACCTTCACGCTGGTGTCACCGGTCTTCTTGGTGTACTCGGCAACCGCGAGGGTGTCGTTGACGGTGGCGTCGACGCGGCCGTTCTTCAACAGCTGGATCGCTTGCACGAAGCCCTCTACGCCTTCGACTTTCGCGCCCGCGCCCGTCGCGACCTTGGCCCAGGTGGTGGTGACCGCCTGGGCGCAGGTCTTGCCGTTCAGATCGGCGAGGGTGGTGATGCCGTTGTTGTCGGCGCGGGTGACGATCACGCCCTCGGAGGTGGTGTACGGCTGCGACAGCGAGTACTTGGCCTTGCGGTCGTCGTTGATCGTCACCTGGTTAGCGACCAGGTCGAAGCGCTTGGACTCGAGGCCCGCGAAGATCGCGTCCCACGGGGTTTGCACGAACTCGACCTTCTTGCCGAGCTTTTCGGCGACGGCCTGGACCACGTCGATGTCGTAACCGGTGAGCTTGCCATCGGAGCCCTGGTAGCTGAACGGGGAGTAGGTGCCTTCGGTCCCGACCTTGATCACGTTCGGGTCGTCGCTGCCGCACGCGGAAAGCCCGGTGGCGGTGACGATGGCGAGCATGGCGGCGACGAACAACTTGCGACGCACGAAATACCTCTCTTCGGTGCGTGGACTGCCCACACACGACACACAATCAGTCCACGTTACGGACCGACCGTTTCGAGAAACAGTATCGCGATCATGGTGATCGGCATGGTTTTACCCTAAGTACACATCAGGCCGCCGCACCGATGAGGTGCGGCGGCCTGATGAGGTGAAAAACGTGCCGACTCAGTCGCGCAGCGGACGGCCGTCGCTGTCGGGCACCTTGCCCACCAGCATCATGATGCCGTCGACCAGCGGCCAGATGCCGCCGATGCCACAGGTCAGCCAGGTGACCGCGATCTGCGCGATGGCGATGCCGGTGTAACCGGTGTAGAACCGGCCGACACCGAACGCGCCGAGGAAGATCTGCAGCAGGCCCGCGATCAGCTTCTGCTTGTCCGAGAAGGGCACACCGAACTGGTCACGCCCGTAAGGCGCCTCCGGATCGTTCGGGTTGTAACCCTGCGGCTGCTGGTACGGCGCGGGCGGGTAGCCCCCCGGCTGCCCGTAGCCGCCCGGCTGCTGCTGTGCGTACGGATCGGCGGGCTGGCCGTACTGCTGCTGTGCGTACGGATCGGCCTGCGGGTACTGCGGCTGGCTCGGGTACTGCGGCTGGCTCGGCTCAGACGGCTTGTTCAGGTCCGGCCCTGTACCGGGCGGGCCGTACTGCGGTCCTGGGTTGTAAGGGTCGGTCACTAAATGTCCTCCTCATTTGTGCGGGCACCCTGTGCTGGCCCCCGGCCTTGCGATCCGCCGAGCGAGCAATGGCACGACGATCACGAGACATTCTTGCCGGAATCGACACGGTTTGTCGCCCCGTCGCTTCGGCTCGGTAGTCCGGCGACCGCTGTCGCTCGTCCTCGTTGTTATCGCGGGCGGTGCCTGAGACGTTGCCGTGGCGCAGAATTGCGGGCTAGCTCTTCTCAGGAGCAGTGCCCTCGGCCGGCCCTGCGGCCGGTTCGGATTCGGTGGGCTCCTTGGAATCGGTGTCCTGCTCCGAGGTCGTGTCCTTCTCCAGTTCGGTAGCCCGCTCGGACTTCTCCAGCCCGACGGCTTTCTCCGAGTCGTCCGCCTCAGCCGCCTCGGCGTCCTTGTCCGAGTCCGAGTCCGTTGCAACGGCATCCCCGGCTGTCGCGGCCGCTTGCTCCGCCGCAGCTGCGCGCAGGGCGGCGATCTGCCAGGGCCATGGGCGCGATCCGGTGCTGGGTTGCAACTGCTCGGCGGTCTCACGGCCCTTCGTCGCGAAGACGAAATAGGCGACGGCAGCCAAGAAGACGAGCGCCGAGGTGAACGAGTTGATCCGGATGCCCGCGATTTTGGTTGCCTCGTCGTCGCGCATCAGCTCCACGACGAAGCGGCCGACGCAGTAACCCGCGACATACAGCGCGAACAGGCGGCCGTGACCAATTCTGTAGCGCTTGTCGATCTGCACCAGCAGCACAACGATCAGCAGGTTCCACAGCAATTCGTAGAGGAACGTGGGGTGCACGACCTTGTCGACGACACCGGTGGAGACGCCGTTCATCGGGTCGAGCTTGCCGGCGTCGTCGAAGCGCAGGTAGATCTCCAGGCCCCAGGGCAGCTCGGTCTCGCGACCGTAGAGTTCCTGGTTGAAGTAGTTACCGAGGCGGCCGATGGCTTGCGCGAGCAGGATCGGCGGCGCGACCGCATCACCCAAGGCGGGCAAGGGGATTCGGTACACCCGGCAGCCGATCCAGGCGCCGACGCCGCCGAGGAACACCGCCCCCCAGATGCCGAGGCCACCCTGATAGATCTTCAGTGCGTCGATCGGATGGCCGTCTGCGCCGAAGTACTTCTGCCAGTCGGTGGCCACGTGATAGAGCCTGCCGCCGATGAGGCCGAAGGGCACCGCGAACATCGCGACGTCCAGAATCGCGCCGGGCTGCCCGCCGCGCTCGCGCCAGCGCCGCTCGCCCCACCAGATCGCGACGACGATGCCGACGATGATGCACAGGGCGTACGCCCGCAATGGGAACGGCCCGATCTGCCACACGCCCTGCGAGGGGCTGGGAATGTAGGCCAACACATCAGCGGTGACGGCACCATTGCTCAGGACGCTGTCCGCGAGGACTCGTAATGTCACGGGGCCAACCGTAGCGGAGCGTCATGCGCGCCGCTGCGACCACCACACCGCCGCACCCACCGCAAGGCTCAGCAGCCCGGCCCCGCTGGCCGACAGCGCTTCGACAACGACCGGCTCATCGCGGGTCAGCGCCGCGACACATGGTGCGAGAACGAAGAATACGAGCAGGCTCGCCACCACGGGTCGCGGCGAGGGCGACCGCTTCGGTGCGCTCATGGTTGGTCATACGAAGGCGCGGGTCGTGCGGTTCAGCGCAGCCTGCTAGGAAGCCACTGTCGCCGACCTGACGCCCTCGGCCAGTTCCTCGGTGAGTGCGCGCACCGCGTCGAGACCGGCGGCGGCGGCGCTCACCAGCGCCGAGCCGACGATGACACCATCGGCGTACGAGGCGATTTCGGCAGCCTGCGCACCCGAGCGCACGCCGAGTCCGACGCCGATCGGGATGTCGGAGTGGGTGCGAATCCTGGCGCACAGTGCGGGCGCCGCGGAGGACACCACATCACGCGCGCCGGTGACGCCCATGGTCGATGCCGCGTAGATGAATCCTCGGCTCGCCTCCAGGGTCTTCACCAGGCGTTCCTCGGTGGAGGACGGCGCCACCAGGAAGATCCGATCCAGGTCGTGCGCGGCCGAGGCCACGAACCAGTCGTCGGCTTCCTCCGGGATCAGATTCGGGGTGATGATGCCCGCCCCGCCCGCCGCGGCCAGATCGCGCGCGAACCTGTCGACGCCGTACTGCAGCACTGGGTTCCAGTAGCTCATCACAACGGCCTTGCCGCCCGCCGCGGTGATCGCTTCGACCACCGCGAACACGTCGCGCACCCGGACTCCGCCGCGCAGCGCCTGCTCGGCGGCGGCCTGGATGGTCGGCCCGTCCATCACCGGGTCGGAGTAGGCGACGCCGACTTCGACGATGTCACAACCGGATTCGACCATGGCCCGGACGACCTCGATGGAGCCTGCCAGATCCGGATAGCCCGCGGGCAGGTAGCCGACCAGCGCGGCACGGTTCTCGGCACGGCAGGCGGCGAAGGTATTGGCGAGACGGGACTGCTGACTCATTTGTCGGTCTCCTTGTCGGCGTCGGGTTCGTCGAAGAGCCCGAACCACTTCGCCGCGGTGTCCATGTCCTTGTCGCCGCGACCGGACAGGTTCACCAGGATGATCGCGCCCTCGCCCAGTTCCTTGCCGAGTTGCAGTGCACCGGCCACCGCGTGCGCGGACTCGATCGCCGGGATGATGCCCTCGGAGCGACTGAGCAGCAGCAGCGCGTCCATTGCCTCGGCATCGGTGACCGGCCGGTACTCCGCGCGTCCGATGTCCTTGAGGTAGGCGTGCTCGGGGCCGACGCCCGGATAGTCCAAACCCGCTGAGATGGAGTGCGATTCGATGGTCTGGCCGTCCTCGTCCTGCAGCAGGTACGAGTAGGCGCCCTGGAAGGCGCCCGGCGTGCCGCCGGTGAAAGTGGCCGCGTGCCTTCCGGTTTCGACACCGTCACCGGCCGCTTCGAAGCCGATCAGCCGAACGGCGGGATCGTCGAGGAATGGGTGGAAGATGCCGATCGCGTTGGAGCCGCCGCCGACACAGGCGACGACCGCGTCGGGCAGCCGTCCGGTCGAGGACTGCACCTGGGCGCGCGCCTCCAGGCCGACGACGCGCTGAAAGTCGCGCACCATCAACGGGAACGGATGCGGGCCCGCTGCGGTGCCGAAGCAGTAGTAGGTGTCGTCCGCATTGGACACCCAGTCGCGCAGGGCCTCGTTGATGGCGTCCTTGAGGGTCTGCGAGCCGGTGGTCACCGACACCACCTCGGAGCCGAGCAGCCGCATGCGGGCCACGTTCAGCGCCTGCCGTGCGGTGTCGACGGCGCCCATGTAGATGACGCACTCCAGGCCGAGCAGCGCGCACGCGGTGGCGGTGGCGACGCCGTGCTGGCCCGCCCCGGTCTCCGCGATGACCCTGGTCTTGCCCATCCGCTTGGCGAGCAGCGCCTGGCCGAGCACATTGTTGATCTTGTGCGAGCCGGTGTGGTTCAGGTCCTCGCGCTTGAGCAGGATGCGGGCGCCACCGGCGTGCTCGGCGAGCCGCTTGCACTCGAACACCGGCGAAGGCCGGCCGGTGTAGTCCCGTTGCAACCGGTCGAGCTCGTCCAGGAACAAGGGGTCCAGCCTGCACTTCTCGTACTCGGCGGTGACCTCCTCGATCACCGCCATCAGCGCCTCGGGGACATGCCTGCCGCCGTAGACGCCGAAATGCCCGCCGGCATCGGGCTCATGTGTGCTGCGGTGGGCGACACCCTCACTGGCCTGTGGTAGTGCAGCCACTCCTGTCACCGGCCCCGCCGCGCGGGCTTCGGGCAGGACGGATGAGTGCCCGCCGTCACCAGCTCGGAGACGGCCGCGCGGGGATCGCCACTGGTCACCAGACCTTCGCCGACCAGCACGGCGTCCGCACCCGCACCGGCATAGGCCAGCAGGTCGGCGGTGCCGCGGATGCCGGACTCGGCGATCCGGATGACCTCGGTCGGCAGGCCGGGCGCGATGCGGGCGAACACGTCCCGATCCACTTCGAGGGTCTTGAGGTTGCGGGCGTTCACGCCGATCACCGAGGCACCCGCCTCGAGTGCGCGGTCGGCCTCTTCCTCGGTGTGCACCTCGACCAGCGCGGTCATGCCGAGCGATTCGGTGCGGTCGATGAGCGAGGACAGCACGTCCTGCTCCAGCGCCGCGACGATCAGCAGGATGACGTCGGCGCCGTGCGCGCGGGCCTCGTGGATCTGGTACGGCCCGACGACGAAGTCCTTGCGCAGGATCGGGATGCTCACCGTGGCGCGGACCGCATCGAGGTCGTCGAGCGAGCCGTGGAAACGGCGGCCCTCGGTCAGCACGCTGATGATGCGCGCGCCGCCGTCCTCGTATGCCTTGGCCAGGCTGGCCGGGTCCGGGATGTCCGCGAGCTCGCCCTTGGACGGGCTGGCCCGCTTGACCTCGGCGATAACGCCGATGCCGTCCTCGAGGAGTGCGGCGCGGGCGTCCAGCGGCGAAGGCGCCGCCGCGGCCGAGGCCTTGATTGCCTGGAAGTCCAGGAGGGCTTCCCGAGCGGCGACATCCGCGCGGACCCCGTCGAGAATCGAGTCGAGTACCGTCATCTGGCTCGAATCCTTTCTGGGGAGACGCAACTGCTGCCTGAGAATCCCCCCAGGCGCTGTCTCACCGATGCTGACAAAGAATAAATGGCTGCTTGCGGCGCTCTCGCGCCGGGGTTTGTCGGGACCTGCCCAGACACTTCAGTCGGCACGTTTGCCCTGATCATCACTCAGTGCCCCGGCCTCCTCGGTCGGGTCGGTGCCGGCGTCGAGCGCGTCCCACAGCACGCGCTCGGAAAGCTGCCCCGAGGCCGAATTCGCCCCGGCGGCAGCCTCTTCCGTGCGGCGCTGTGTCACCTCTTCGGTGGCGGCGGCCCGCCGAAAGACCGGGTTGTCATATTTGCCTGACAGTTGCGCGGCGTCTTGGGGCATCCTGGCGAGCAGCACACCGGCCGAAAACGCCGCCAGTGCGCCCACCAGCGCGAGCACAGCGGGGAAGGGCGCCGTGACCACCTCGGTCACCGTTGCCCGCCCAGGTAGTTCGGCCAGGGTGGCGGCACGGGCCGCGGTCGCGCCGGACTTGGTCAGCAGGGCGAACGCCGGCACGGCGGTCACCGCGGCGACCAGGCCGATCAGCACGCCGAACATCCGGCGCAGCCAGCCGCGGGTGGCGAGCACTGCCGCGATTGCGGCAAGCAGCACCAGCGCCAACGGAGTCAGCGCACCGAACCAGACACCGCCGTTGAGATGGTCGGTGCGTGGCTCGGTAAGTCCGTCCGTGGACGCCACGGTCACCCACGTCAGCCGCGACGAACCCCAGAGCACGGCTGCCGCGAGCGCCAACAACACGATCGCGCCGACCGGGTATTTGCGCCGGGGAGCCACGGTGTCGACAGCGGCATCCGCACCATCGGTCCCCGCATCGTTCTGTTCCGGTTCACTCATCCCGCGCTGCCGTTCTCGCTTCCGGGCTCGGTGCCGTATGCCCGGACCGTCTTCGCGGCCGCGATCGCCTTGAGTACCGCCATCGCTTTGTTACGGGATTCGACGTCCTCGTAGTCGGGATCGGAATCCGCGACCACGCCCGCGCCCGCCTGGACGTAGGCGGTGCCGTCCTTGAGCAGCGCGGTGCGGATGGCGATCGCGGTATCCGCGTCGCCCGCGAAATCCAGGTAGCCGACGACGCCGCCGTACACGCCGCGGCGGGTGGGCTCGAGTTCTTCGATGAGTTCCATCGCGCGCACCTTCGGTGCGCCCGACAGCGTGCCCGCTGGGAAGCAGGCGCGCACCGCGTCCAGCGCGATCTTGCCCGGTGCGAGCCTGCCGTGCACGGTCGACACCAGGTGCATCACGTGGCTGTAGCGCTCGATGTGCCGATACTCGGTGACCCGCACGGTGCCCGGCTGGCACACCCGACCCAGGTCGTTGCGGCCGAGATCGACGAGCATCAGGTGCTCGGCGTTCTCCTTCTCGTCGGCGAGCAGTCCCTTCTCCAGCAGCAGGTCGTCCTCCTCGGTGGCGCCACGCCAGCGGGTGCCCGCGATCGGATGTGTCGTCGCCACACCGTCTTTCACGGTCACCAGGGATTCCGGGCTGGAGCCGACGATGGAGAACGCGGTGCCACCTTCGCCGTCGGGGATGTGCATCAGGTACATGTACGGACTCGGGTTCGAGGCGCGCAGCATGCGGTACAGATCCAGCGGGGCGCCGTCGTAGTCCATTTCGAAGCGCTGCGACAGCACCACCTGGAACGCCTCGCCCGCCTCGATCTCCTTGACCAGCCGGCGCACCCCGGCGCCGAATTCCTCGGAGGTGCGCTTGCGCCGATACTGCGGCTCGGGCTGGTCGAAGACGGACACGGTGGACTCCGACGGCGCGGCCAGCGCCTGTGTCATCCGATCCAGCCGGGCAACGGCGTCGTCATAGGCCTCGTCGACTCGGTCCGCGGTGCCGTTCCAGTTGACCGCGTTGGCGATGAGCGTTATCGCGCCCTCGTGGTGGTCGAACGCGGCGAGATCGGTGGCAAGCAGCAGCACCATCTCCGGCAGTTCCAGATCATCGAGGGCGAGGATGGGCAGCCGTTCGATCCTGCGCACCGCGTCGTAGCCGAGGTAGCCGACCATGCCGCCGGTCAGCGGAGGCAGACCGGGCAGTCGTTCGGTCTGCAGCAGTTCGAGTGTCTCGCGCAGCGCCACCAGCGGATCCCCGCCCGACGGTGCGTCGACGGGAATGTTGCCGAGCCAGGCGGCCGCGCCGTCGACGACGGTCAGCGCCGACGGGCTGCCCGCGCCGATGAACGACCAGCGCGACCAGGAGCGCCCGTTCTCCGCCGATTCGAACAGGAAGGTTCCGGCCCGGTCGCCGGCCAGCTTGCGATAGGCCGACAGCGGAGTTTCGGAGTCCGCCAGCACCTTTCGGATCACCGGAACCACCCGATGCTCCGCGGCGAGCTGGTGGAACTGTTCGCGGGTCGTGGTGGTGGGAGTCGACGCGCCAGGCATTGCACCATCATCCCAGGCCGCTATGACACCGGCACAGCCGCCCTTACCGGGCCGCGCCTGTAAACCAGCCGTCCGGTTCGCACGCGGGTCCAGCGCCTGTGGCAGGCGTCACTAGACTCGCGGCGTTCCATGTCGCACGTGGTATCCAATTCGAGAGGAGACAACTGATGTACCGCTCGCAACCGGTTGCGCCGGAGGGTCGGCACGGTGCCGGATCGGGTATGCCCGGTCAGCCCCAGCGAATGGTCGGCCTGAACTCGATGGGCGGATCGCAGAGCTCCACACCACTGAATGCCCTAGCGTCGTTCGTCACCTATGTGAAGGCACTGGAGGCGCTGGACAGGCACCACTTTCCAGATGAGTACGCCATTCACAGCGACCGGATCAAGGAACTCGAGCCGTTCCTGCGCGCGCACGGCATTCTCGATGTCATGGAGATCAAGAACCCCGAGGTCGCTGCCCTCATCGGCGTATAGCGACCGTTCTCCCGTCCCCGTCGTCCCAGGCTTCTCCCGCGGCGACCCAGCGGAAAGCCCGGATTCGAGATATGGACCCTCGGCTTCCCGCGGGGGCGACGGGGCAGGAGACCCGGGCCGGGGACAGCAACGAGCCCCACCGAACCGACTAACCGCCCGGTAATGTCCCCGATATGCAGATAGGCCAGTTCGCACCGCAATTCGAGCTCCCAGATCAATCCGGCACACCGCGTTCGCTCGACGCCTTGCTCGACGGCGGTCCGGTGGTGCTGTTCTTCTACCCCGCCGCCAACACTCCGATATGCACGGCCGAGGCCTGCCACTTCCGCGACCTGGCCGCCGAGTTCGCCGCGGCGGGCGCCTCGCCCGTCGGCATCAGCACCGACGGCGTCGACACTCAGGCCGGGTTCGCCGCCACACAGAATCTCGGCTATCCCCTGCTTTCGGATGCCGACGGCACGGTTGCCGCACAGTTCGGTGTCAAGCGTGGGCTGCTCGGCAAAGTCTCGCCGGTCAAGCGACACACCTTCGTCATCGATCGCGACCGCACCGTCCGCAAGATCATCACCGGCGAGCTGCGGGCCACTGTGCACGCCGACGAGGCACTGAAGTTCCTGCGCGAAAGCGTGAAGTAAGCCGCTCGCCGTCGATATTCGAGACGACCGTCTCGAAAACGCCGAGTCGATGACCACGTTCCCGCTGGTCACCGGGCCTACGCTGGATTCATGACTTCGAGCGAGGTTCGGCCGGATCGGCAGAAATCCACGCTGGCCACGTGGCGCACACGGATTCTGGGCGGCTTGGCGGTCCTCGCCGTGCTGGTCGTCGCCTACTTCATCCTGGCCGCGTTCATCCCACGGTGGTGGGCACAGCGCATCGCGGAACTGGTGAGCGGCAGCTTCAGCAAGGGCATCGGCTGGGGTCTGGTCTACGGCGGATTGTTCACCGCCATACCCCTTTTCCTGCTGTTGCTGGCAGTACTCGTGTGGCGTCGTCGCGCGGGCAAGGTGATCGCGGGCGCGGCAGGTGTGCTGGCGATACTTGCCGCGATCCCGAACCTCATGACGCTGAGCATCGTGCTCGGCAACAATAGCGCCGCCCACGCCGGGCAGCGGATTCTCGACGTCGACGCGCCCGCCTTCCGTGGCGCGTCCCTGGTCGGCGCGATCGCCGCGGCCATCGTCTTCCTGCTCGTGGTGCTCGTCGTCGTCCGACGCGGGTGGCGGCGCAGGCATCCCGCGCAGCCGGTGACGCAGGCCGCGCCGCCGCCCGCGGGCGCGCCGAAGTCGGCGAAGCTCACATCGGACACGGCAACGCCACGCCACGCCGACATGTGAGTGACCTCACGTCATGCAGCAACTTCATGACGGTCGAGCGAAGTCGTGGCAAACTTATTGTCGCGAGCGACTGTGCACTAACAAAACCACGTCACTCGGCTCGAAAGAAGGCAACCAGTGACGAAGTGGCTCGACCCCGTCGAACAGCGAGCTTGGCGTGCAATCGTGGCGCTGATGACCCGCCTACCAGGCGCTTTGGATACCCAGCTGCAGCGCGAATCCGGGATCACACACTTCGAATACTGGGTACTCACCCTGCTGTCCGAAGAACCGGGCCACCGCCTGCAGATGAGTGACCTAGCCCACAAAGCAAATGCATCGCTATCACGACTTTCGCATGTCGTGTCGAAGATGGAGCGCATGGGCTGGGCCGAGCGCTCAGCGACCACCGGGCGACGCGGCGTGCAGGCCGTTCTCACCGACTACGGCTACTCGAAGGTGGTCGAGGCGGCTCCCGGCTATCAGGATGCCGTGCGCCGATTGGTCTTCGACGGCATCGATCAGAATCAAACGGCACAGCTGGCCGACCTCAGCGAGGTGTTGTCGACCCAGCTGGCCGATGCGTTGAGTAACGGCGATGGGCCGTCGACCGTCCAGGATCGGTCCGACCAGCAGCCGTCGTAGGACCGGCGCCGTCGGCCGGCTCACGAACGCGGCCGTTTATCCCGCCGCGGGTCACTCAGGATTTGTCCGCGCCCAGCAGGACATCGGAGTCGAAGCAGGTGTGCGTGCCGGTGTGGCAGGCGGCGCCCTGCTGGTCGACGACCAGCAGGATGGTGTCGCCGTCGCAGTCGAGGCGGACCTCGTGCACATACTGGGTGTGGCCGGATGTCTCGCCCTTGACCCAGTACTGCTGGCGCGAGCGCGAATAGTAGGTCGCCTTACGGGTTTCCAGCGTCCTTGCCAGCGCTTCGTCGTCCATCCAGGCGACCATCAGCACATCGCCGGTGCCGCGCTCCTGCGCGACCGCGGACACGAGTCCCGCGTCGTTGCGCTTGAGCCGGGCGGAAATGGCGGGGTCGAGAGTCATGCCACCGTTATACAGGGGCGATGCCGGGTGTTCGCTATTCGGCTGTCACGGACAGACCGTGGCGCAGCGCCTCGGCAATACCGTCGGGTGCGTCGTCCAGTGCGGCGGTCAGGGTTTCCCGGTAGGTCCCCCTGGCCGCCCGATAGCGGGCGCGGCCTTCATCGGTGATCACCGTGTAGACACCGCGCCGGTCATCTGGGCACAGGTCGCGGTAGGCGAGGCCCGCGGCATCGAGCCTGCCGACCAGGCGCGTGACCGAGCTCTGGTTGAGGCCGACGCTGTTGGCGAGATCCTGCATGCGCAGCTCGCCGTCGGGTGCCACGACCAGCAGGCCGAGGGCACGGTACTCCGAGAGCCCGAGGCCGTGCCCGCGCTGGATCGCGGTCCCCAATCGGTGCTCGACCTGGGAGTACAACGCGGACAACCGGTTCCACATCTGCTCGTCGCGCTCGGTGTTTGACACAGATTATTTGTACATGCATACTTCCCTTCGTGCAAGATACTTGCATATACATGCAACTAAATGATTCACCGAGGAGCTCTCATGGCCTGGATCTACCTGATGATCGCGGCAGTTTTCGAAGTGGTGTTCGCACTCGCCACCAATGCGACGCACGGCTTCACCGTGCTCGGCCCGTCGCTGCTGACCGCGGCGGCCGCATCCGGCGGCATCTTCTTCCTGAGTCTCGCGCTGCGCACCCTCGATGTCGGGGTCGGCTACACGGTGTGGACCGGCATCGGGTCAGTCGGCACCGTCATCTTCGGCACGCTGATCTTCCACGAATCGCTCAATGTCTGGAAGGTGCTCGCCTTCGTACTGATCATCGGCGGCGTGCTCGGTCTGAAGATCTCCGACAGCCTCGCCAACCGCACGGCAGCGCCCGTCGCGGTCGCCGCCTGAACCTCACCGCCCGAACATTCATCGAACCCTCATCCCGACAGGAGTATTCGTCATGGCTTGGCTCTACCTCGGCATCGCCATCCTCTTCGAGATCGCCTTCGCACTCGGCACCAACGCGACCAAGGGCTTCACCAGACTCTGGCCGTCGGTGTTCACCCTGCTCGCCGCCGCGGGCGGCATCTTCACGCTGAGCTTGGCGCTGCGCACCCTGGATGTCGGTGTGGGATACACGATTTGGACCGGGATCGGGTCCATCGGCACGGTGATCCTCGGCGCGTTGATCTACCACGAGAAGATCACGCTGCCGAAGGTCGCGTCGTTCGCGGCGATCATCGCCGGTGCTCTGCTGCTCCGGGCGGCGGGTGCCTGAGCCGCGGCTTTCGCTCGCGCTCACAATAATTCGCGCAGACCCGTTCGACCGATTCGGTCGGACGGGTCACGCGAGCTCAGGCCAGGAGGATGGCGAACCCGACTATGACAAGTATCAGCACCACGATGCCGACGATGACCAACACCGTGCCCGTCGAGCTGGGGGTAGGCGGGGGCTGGTGGCCGTACGGCGGCGGGTTTGCCGAGAAACCGGTGGGTTGCCTTGTCGGAGCAGAATATCCGGGTGCGGCCTGAGGGTGCTGGCTCGGATAGCGCTGTGGATTCGGAGGGAGCTGCGGGCTCGGGTGGGGCTGGGAGCTGTGGAAAGGCTGCGGGACGGGACGGGACGGCGAGCTCAGGTGCGGCGGTGGGCTCACGTGGGCCTGGGAACCCGGGTAGGGCTGCGGGCTCGGGTAAGGCTGCGGGCTCGGGTAGGGATTCTGCTGCGCGAGTGGATGCATGGGCATCGGCGGTGCGGTTACCGGCCGGGCCTGGCCTGCCACGGGCATGGCGCGTGGGGCCGACATGTGCAGTGCTCGATACACCGCTTCCGCGAATTCAGTGCATGAGCCGAACCGGTCGGCAGGACGCTTACCGAGGGCCCGGATCAGCACCTCATCCAAAGCGGCAGGCAGGTCAGCACGCCGGGCGGTGACCCGGGGCGGTGGGGCTTGCAGGTGGCCCTGAATCACCGCGGGTGGGCTCGGCGCTTGAAATGGTGCCGCGCCGGTCAGCAGCCAGTGCAGCGTGCAGGCCAGCGCATACTGGTCAGCGCGGCCGTCCATCGGTGCGCCGGTCAGCTGTTCGGGTGCGGCGTAAGCCAAAGTGGCGGTGAAGGTTCCGGTCAGCGTCAGATGGCCTGCGTCGTCGCGCAGGCGGGCGATGCCGAAGTCGGTGAGAAATACCCGCTCCTGGCCGCCGGTCGCGCGGGCAAGCAGGATGTTGGCGGGCTTCACGTCGCGGTGCAGGACTCCGCTGCCGTGCGCGAAATCCAATGCCTTCGCGGTTTCGGCGATGACCTGGGCTGCCCGCGTCGGCGGCAACTTGCGCTGATCGATCGTCGAGGCATCGATGCCGTCGACATACTGCATCGAGATCCACAGCTGCTCGTCCTCGACGCCACGATCGAAGACGGCGACGATGTTCGGATGGTCCAGCTGCGCGACCAGATCCGCTTCGCGTTCGAATCTGGCCCTGATCTCGTTGTCGCTGAACAACTCCTGGTTGAGCAGCTTCAAGGCCATCGATCGCGGCAGCCGCGGATGCCTGGCCAGATACACCGACCCCATGCCGCCCTGGCCGAGCAGGCGCTCGATGCGGTAACCGGCGAACAGTTCACCTTCACCCAGCACGCGGTCCCTCCGATCGCAGACACCAATCGAGCAGCACAACCCTAACTCGGGGCATTACCCGCGGCCAGGTCGGCAAAACCTACCTGACGACGATGCCCTCTGCCCGCATGGCGTGCTTGACCTGCGGAATGCTGAGGTCACCGAAGTGGAACACGCTGGCGGCCAGCACCGCATCGGCGCCCGCGTGCACGGCGGGCGCGAAGTGCTCGATCGCACCCGCTCCCCCGCTGGCGATCACCGGCACGGTCACCGCGGCGCGCACCGCGCGGATCATCGGCAAGTCGAAGCCCGCCTTGGTGCCGTCGGCGTCCATCGAGTTGAGCAGGATCTCCCCGACGCCGAGTTCCGCGCCGCGCACGGCCCATTCGACCGCGTCGATGCCGGTGCCGCGCTTGCCGCCGTGCGTGGTGACCTCCCAGCCCGACGGTGTGTCGGGCTGGCCCTCCCGGACGGTGCGGGCATCCACGGACAGCACGATGCACTGGGAACCGAACCGCTCCGACATCTCCCGCAGCACCTCCGGCCTGGCGATGGCGGCGGTGTTGACCGAAACCTTGTCCGCGCCCGCACGCAGCAGCCGGTCGACATCGTCGACCGTGCGCACCCCGCCACCGACGGTGAGCGGGATGAAGATCTGCTCGGCGGTGCGAGTCACCACATCGATCATGGTGCCCCGGTCGCCGGTGGAGGCGGAGACATCGAGGAAGGTCAGCTCATCGGCGCCCTGGAGGTCGTAGGCGGCGGCCAGTTCGACCGGATCGCCCGCGTCACGAAGGTTTTCGAAGTTGATGCCCTTGACCACCCGGCCCGCGTCGACGTCCAGACACGGAATCACACGTACGGCCAACGTCATCGGCTCACCCTTCCTCGGAGACTGCAAGTATTGCTGTGGCTCATGCTTCGTCGGCGACCGTGCAGATCATTTCCAGGAGTTCCTCGTGGACGCCCGGTGCGGCGGCGAGCACCGAACCCGAGGTGATGGTCCACGGCTCGCCCGCCAGATCCGTCACCACGCCACCCGCTGCGCGCACCAGTGCGACGCCCGCGGCGTTGTCCCAGGGATGGTGCCCGAACACGATCGCGCCACCCAGCACGCCGGACGCGGTGAACGCCAGGTCGATGCCGGTGGAGCCGTGCATCCGCACCCGCGAGGACAGCCTGCTCAGCGGCCCGAGCAGGTCGAAACGGAAGCGGCCAGGGATACGCCCGTCGGAATCCACGTTGAACGCGCCGAAGCCGATCATCGCCTCGGCCAGTTTGCTTTGCGGCAACGGCGGCAACGGCTTTCCGTCGAGCAGCAGCGGGCCGCCGGACATCGCGGCATACCGCTGCCCGAGCACCGGCAGCCAGGTCAGCCCGAGCAGTGGTTCGCCGTCGTGCACCAGCGCGAGCAACATGCCCGAAAGCGGGTGCCCGGCGGAGTAATTGAAGGTGCCGTCGATCGGATCGAGCACCCACGCGGTGCCGGAGGTCAGCTGCGGTCCGCCGAATTCCTCGCCGTGCACGTCGATCCCGGTCTGTTGCTCCAGCTGCGCCGAGATAGTGCGCTCCAGCTCCAGATCGAGTTCGGTGGCGAAGTCGTTGCGGCCCTTCGCGACCGCGCTCGGCGCGCCGACACCCTCGACGAAACGCGCACTGGCGGAATCGAGGATATCGGTGGCGAGAGCCAGCAGGGACGATAGTTCGTCGGAGTTCGAGCGGGTGGCAGCCATCGGGTCGTCGGCTCAGCGCACCGCGGCCAGTGCCTCGGGCAGCGTGAAGCGGCCCGCATACAGCGCCTTGCCGACGATCGACCCCTCCACACCCTCCGGAACCAGCTCGGCGATCGCGATCAGGTCCTCGATAGTGGACACACCACCGGAGGCAATGACAGGCGCGTCGGTGGCGGCGCAGACCTCGCGCAGCAGGTCGAGGTTGGGGCCGGTGAGAGTGCCGTCCTTGGTCACATCGGTGACCACGTAGCGGGTGCAGCCATCGCGTTCCAGGCGCTCGAGAACTTCCCACAGGTCGCCGCCGTCGCTGACCCAGCCGCGGCCGCGCAGCCGGTGCTCGCCGTCGATGATGCGCACGTCGAGGCCGACGGCGATGCGCTCGCCGTGCTTGGCGAGGGCGCGGGCACACCACTGCGGATCCTCCAGCGCGGCGGTGCCGAGGTTCACTCGGGCGCAGCCGGTACCGAGCGCGGCCTCGAGCGATTCGTCGTCACGGATGCCGCCGGACAGCTCCACCCGCACATCGAGTTCGCCGACCACTTTGGCGAGCAGTTCCCGGTTGGAGCCGCGACCGAAGGCCGCATCGAGATCGACCAGATGCACCCACTCCGCACCGGCTTCCTGCCACGCCAGTGCCGCATCGCGGGGCGAGCCGTAGCTGGTTTCGCTGCCCGCCTCCCCCTGTACGAGGCGCACGGCCTCACCATTGGCGACATCGACAGCAGGTAGCAGCACAAGACTCACGCCAGCAGCTTAGTTGCTCGCTCCGTGCGCCCCACCTCCGGCCTGCGGATATGCGGTGCTGATCACGGGTGTGAGTGATCTTCGCTACAGCACGTGCTCGGACGGACCGGTCTGCACGCGCCACGTTGCCGATCGGGTGGTCTGCAGTTGCCGAGCTGTCGCTCGGCATCGTGACTGAGCATCACCCCTTTCGGGTGACCGGTCGCGCCACCGGTGTAGAACTGCCTGCACATGTCGCGATCGCCGCGGTCGTCGTCCTCGACCGATACCGGACGGTCCCCGATCGAATACCGGTTGCGGTGTCACCAGCATCATTAGTAGCTGCGCCCGCGGTTGGAGACTGTCGGTCGAGAAGGGAGCCCCGGATCATGGGCAAACAGAATCGCCGACGACGAACCGGGCGGACGGCGCGCACCGATGGCCCGGTACTGGACGCCACGGCACTATCAGACGCAGCGCAGATCGCCGACGCGATCATGGCGACGGCCGTGACGTCGGCACAGGGCGATTCCGTTGCCGCGCGGCGTTTTATCGGTCAGCTCGCCGGTTCCGGCACGCTGACGCAGGAGTTGGCGCACGGCGCGCAGCTGGCGAGTCAGCGCATCATTACTCGGGTCTTTCAGCACGGCTGGCTGCCGATGGATGTTCATCAGATAGCGCGTCGACGCGTCGACGAGTTCGCGGTCGGCTACCTCACCGACGTGATAGCCGCCTATATCCAACCATTCGCACCGGCGTTGGTCGATGAGACCTGGCGGGCACAGATCGACGAGCTCGCGGCCGTCACCTGGTGGTCGGGATCCGATCCGCACCTCGTCCAGTGGGCGAACCGACAACTGCTGACCAATGCCGAAGCGCTGACCACTGTCGTCGAGGCGCTCGCGCTGCTGGTCCAGCTGCCGAAGCTGGAACTGATTCGGCCATTGCCCGGCAGCGCGCGAGTGCAACCGGCCGCACACCACGGCGTCGATGAGAAGGTGCTCGGCCGAGTCCGCGGCCTGCTCGCGAAGGCCGAGTCGACCTCGTTCCCCGAGGAGGCCGAGACCCTGTCGGCCAAGGCCCAGGAGCTGATGACCAAATATGCCCTCGACCGCGTGCTCGTCGATGCCGACACCTCCGTCCCGGATCTGCCCGGCGCCCGCAGAATCTGGCTGGACACTCCGTATGTCGAGGCCAAAGCGCTACTGGTCGAGGTGGTCACCCGAGCCAACCGGTGCCGCGCGATCTTCGTCGCGGCGTGGGAGTTCATGACCGTCGTCGGCGACGACAACGATCTGGACGCCGTAGAGCTGTTGACGACGTCCCTGCTCGTACAGGCCACCAGGGCGATGATCGCCACCGGAAACCAGAGCGCGCGCAGCGACGAGTCGCGGTCCCGTGCGTTCCGCAAGGCGTTCCTCACCGCGTACGCCACCCGGATCGGCGAGCGGCTCGCTGCGGCGAACGAGAGCACGATCGCCGAAGCCGCCGAAGCCGCACGCCTGCTGCCGGTGCTCGCCTCTCATCAGCGCACGGTGGACGAGGCTTTCGACACGCTGTTTCCCGCTGTGCGGGGACGGAGCATCACGATCCGCAGTGCGGAGGGGTGGGAAGCAGGGCTCGAGGCCGCCGACCGGGCCCAGTTCAAAGGCCGGTCAGCGAAGAAATAGGCGGGCAGATCACCGGTGTGGGCGAAGTATCCCCTGCCCCAAAGCATTTCGCTGGCGCACCCGACATGCCTCACCGTCGCCGAACGCGCGCGCGACAAACCTGCGTGCGGCGAGCAGGGCGTAGTGGCCACCCACAATCTGATACTGTTGGCGATACCAATGTTGGACAGACCAACATTCAGCTCGAAAGGTTCGACCGATGAACAAGATCCGCCTCGCCCTCGCCGTCGCAACCCTGCCGCTGGCCGTGCTCGCCACCGCCTGCACGACGACCACCGCCGCCACCGACGACAACCCGACTCGGCGTGAGCTCCGAGAACTGGTGGACCGCAACCAGATCACCGCCTTGGTCGACCAACTCGGCAGCGCACTCGATGCGGGCCGCTTCGACGACTTCCGCGCGATCTACACCGCCGAAGCGACTGCCGAGACCCCCGGCGGCGAGGTGGAAGGACGGGACGCGCTGATCGCGCAAGCCAGCCGAAATCACTCCGACAACCTGCGGATTCAGCACATCATCAGCAATGTGAAGATCGATATGAAGGGCGACACAGCAGACGTCCGTGCCAACGTCATCGCCACCTTCGCTCCAGCCGCGACCGTGGCGAAGACGGCGCCTGAACCGCAGTACACCCTCGGCGGGGTCTACCGCTTCGACGCTGTTCGCACCGGCGAGGGGTGGCGACTGGCGCGGGTGGAGAACACTCCTACCTGGTCCACCGGCACCCGCCCGTAATCGGTTGAATTCAGGGGGCCGTCGCGAGCACTCGGGCGCGATAGCAGCAGAGGACGGGTCAGCCCGACTACAGCGCGTTCACCCAGTTGCGCAGCAGCTGCGCGCCCGCGTCGCCGGATTTCTCCGGGTGGAACTGAGTTGCCGCGAGTGGTCCGTTTTCCACGGCAGCCAGGAACGGGACGCCGTGTTCGGCCCACGTGAGTTTGGGCGAGGCGAAATGTTCGCTCGGTGGGAGGTCCCAGGTTTGGGCGGCGTAGGAGTGGACGAAATAGAAGCGGGTGTCGGCGTCCATGCCCGCGAACAGGGTGCTGTCGTGCGGGGCGGAGACGGTGTTCCAGCCCATGTGCGGCAGCACGGGGGCCGACAGGCGTTCGACGACACCCGGCCATTCGGCGCAGCCCTCGGTTTCGACGCCGAATTCGACGCCGCGCTCGAACAGGATCTGCATGCCGACGCAGATGCCAAGCACCGGACGACCGCCCGCTAGGCGCTGGCCGATGATGCGCTCGCCGCGCACCTTTCGCAGCCCCGCCATGCAAGCGGCGTAGGCGCCGACACCGGGGACGACCAGACCGTCGGCGGCCAGCGCGGCCTCCGGATCCGCGGTGACCTCGACCTGTGCGCCCGCGCGCACCAGGGCGCGCTCGGCAGAATGCAGGTTGCCGGAGCCGTAGTCGAGCAGCACGAGAGATCTCTTGGTCACAGCGTCCCCTTCGTCGACGGCACGCCGTGCACCCGCGGGTCGAGTTCGACCGCGGCACGCAACGCCCGTGCCACGGCCTTGAATTCGGCCTCGGTGATGTGGTGCTGGTCGCGGCCGTAGAGCACGCGCACGTGCAGCGCGATGCGGGCGTTGAGCGCGATCGACTCGAAGACGTGCCGGTTCAGCACGGTGGAATACGGCGCGCCTGCAGCGCCGCGGCTCGACACCGGCGAGCCGGGAATCACCGCATGCAGCAGGTGATCCGGTTCCCCGGTGTGCACGCAGTACGGCCGCCCGGACACATCGACGGCGGCGTGCGCCAGCGTCTCGTCCATCGGGATGAACGCGTCGCCGAAGCGCCGGATACCGGACTTGTCGCCGAGCGCCTGACCCAGCGCCTGACCGAACACGATCGCGGTGTCCTCGACCGTATGGTGTGCCTCGATCTCGATGTCGCCCTCGGCACGCACGGTCAGATCGAAGCTGGCGTGTGTACCGAGCGCGGTCAGCATGTGGTCGTAGAACGGGACCCCGGTGGAGATCTCGGTCTTGCCAGTCCCGTCCAGATCCAGCTCGACGACAATGCTGGATTCCTTGGTGACCCGCTCTACCCGCGCTGTCCTACTCATGCTCACTTCCATTCGCGCGACCGAACGTCACGTTCGGTTCCTTGTCGTTGCCCGAAGGTGCTGTTCGGCTCCGGGGCTTGTTCATCGGGGGGTCAGGTCGGTGTTGACCAATGTGGCGCTGACGCGCAGCAGTTCGTCGTTCTCCGCGGCCAGGCCGATGGTGGTGCGCAGGTAGCCGGGGATCCCGACGTCGCGGATCAGCACACCCTGCTCCAGGTAGCGCTGCCAGGTCTCGGCGGCGTCGGTGAACCGGCCGAACAGCAGGAAGTTGGCGTCGCTGGGGATCACTTCGAAACCCATGTCGCGCAATGCCGCCGCGACGCGGTCGCGCTGAGCTGCCAATTCGGCGACGCTGGCGAGGGTTTCGCCGGCGTGCCGCAGTGCCGCGCGCGCAGCCACCTGGGTCACCACCGAGAGGTGGTAGGGCAGCCGCACCAGCAGCATCGCGTCGATCACCGCGGGCGCGGCGACCAGATAGCCGAGCCTGCCGCCCGCGAACGCGAAGGCCTTGCTCATCGTCCTGGTCACCACGAGCTTGGTGGGATACCGGTCGATCAGCCCGATCGCGCTGGGCGCCGAGGAGAACTCGCCGTACGCCTCGTCGACCACCACGATGCCGGGAGCAGCGTCGAGGATCCGCGCCAGGTCATCCTGCGGAATGCTGTGGCCGGTGGGGTTGTTCGGGCTCGTCACGAACACCACGTCGGGCGAGCGTTCGGCGATCGCGGTCAGCGCGTAGCCGATGTCGAGGGCGAAGTCCGCGTTGCGCTTGGCCTCGATCCATTCGGTGTCGATGCCCTCGGAGATGATCGGGTGCATCGAGTACGACGGGACGAAACCCAGTGCGCTGCGGCCTGGTCCGCCGAAGGCCTGCAGCAGTTGCTGCAGGATCTCGTTGGAGCCGTTGGCCGCCCAGACATTGGCGGTGTCCACCGCGACACCGGTCTGGCTGCTGAGGTACGCCGCCAGATCCGACCGCAGTGCCACCGCGTCCCGGTCCGGGTAACGGTGCAGATCGGCGGCGGCGGCGCGAATGGATTCGGCGACGTCGTCGATCAGCGCCCGGCTCGGCGGGTGTGGGTTCTCATTGGTGTTCAGCTGCACCGGCACTGTCAATTGCGGTGCGCCGTAAGGCTTCTTGCCGCGGAGGTTCGCGCGCAGCGGCAGGTCGTCCAGGCTCACCCGCGAACCTGGCACGGTGATTTCCGGCGTCATCACAGCGCCTCGAATCGCGCCTGCACGGCCTGACCGTGAGCCGGCAGATCCTCGGCATTGGCCAGCGCGACCACATGACCGGCCACGTCCTTCAACGCCGCCTCGGTGTATTCCACGACGTGGATGCCGCGCAGGAAGGTCTGCACACTCAAACCCGAGGAGTGCCTGGCGCATCCGGCGGTCGGCAGCACATGGTTGGAGCCCGCGCAGTAGTCGCCGAGACTGACCGGTGCGTACGCGCCGACGAAGATCGCTCCGGCACTGCGCACTCGGGCCGCGACGGCGGGCGCATCGACGGTCTGGATCTCGAGGTGTTCGGCCGCATAGGCATTCACCACGCGCAGGCCCTGCTCGATATTGTCGACGAGCACCGTGCCGGACTGTTTGCCCCGCAACGCTTCCGCGACGCGGTGCGCGTGCTTGACCACCGTCATCTGCGTGCTGAGCGCGGCATCGACGGCATCGGCCAGCTCGGCGCTGTCGGTGACGAGCACGCTGGCCGCGAGCACGTCGTGCTCGGCCTGGCTGATCAGATCGGCGGCCACGTGCATCGGATCGGCGGTGGCGTCGGCGAGAATCGCGATCTCGGTGGGCCCCGCCTCGGCGTCGATCCCGACCAGACCGCGGCACAACCGCTTGGCCGCGGTGACATAGATATTGCCGGGGCCGGTGATCAGATCGACCGGCTCCAACTGGGCCCCGTCGGTATCGAGTCCGCCGTAGGACAACAGCGCGACGGCCTGCGCGCCGCCGACCGCCCATACTTCCTCGACACCGAGCAGCTTCGCGGCCGCGAGGATCGTCGGGTGCGGCAGCCCATCGAACTGCGCCTGCGGCGGCGAGGCGACGACGAGGGATTCCACCCCGGCCGCCTGCGCGGGCACCACGTTCATCACGACGCTGGAGGGATAGACGGCATTGCCGCCGGGGACGTACAGGCCGACGCGCTCGACCGGCACCCACCGCTCGGTCACCGTGCCGCCGGGCACGACCTCGGTGGTGGTGTCGGTGCGGCGCTGGTCCGCGTGCACCTTGCGGGTGCGTTCGATGGCGACCTCGAGCGCGGCCCGCACGGCCCGATCGAGGTGTTGGAGCGCGGCATCGAGCTCGGCGGCGGGCACCCGGACACTTGCCGGGATCACACCGTCGAACTTCTCGCTGAATTCCAGCGCCGCCCCGACACCGCGGTCGCGGATCGCCTCGACCATCGGCCGCACCTGATGCAATACCGAGTCGACGTCGACCCCTCCGCGCGGCAGCGCGGTGCGCAGCTCGGCAGCGGAGGGAGTGCGACCGCGCAGATCAACGCGGGCGAGCTCGATGCGGCTTGTCATCTCGGTGTGCAGTCCTGTCTGTGCTGGTCATGCTTGGAGTTCGACTACCAGCCTATCGGGCGGCCGCCACCGGTTAACCGCCGCATAGAGACAGATCACGCCACAGTGCGCGCCCCGATCACGTTATCCAGCGATCGCCGAGGTCGCCGGGCTCGACCCGGAGCATCTCGTCCAGTACGACCACGTCGCGGTTGCTCGCGGACGTGAGCGCACCGCGCATTCCAGGCTGCGGCGAGCGTAGGCAGCCGGTTAGCTTGCGGCCTTGGTGTCGCTGTCGATGAGTAGCTTGCCGCCGCCGGTGCTGATCACCCGCAGGGTCAGCGCCTTGGACTGGCCGTTGACGGTGAGGTCACCCATGCGCATGTCGACCGACCCGTCGGCGTTGTTGGCGCGCTTATAGGCGTCGATATTGCTGAAGGAATCGATGGTGCGCGTGCTCCAGTACTGACGGAAGGTCTGCTCGGTGCCGTACACCTTCTGTGCCGCGGGCGTGAGCAGTGACCAGGAATCAGCGGGGTTGTTGTAGAAATCCACCACCAGCTGTCCGGCCGCGCCCCAATCGACCGTGCTCGCGCTGGCCGTCTGACCGAGTGCGCCCGGGGTCACCGAGGAGCTCGTGCCACCCGGCGATGTGCTCGTCGACGGCGGGCTGGCCTGTCCGGAGGGAGTGCCGCCGCCGCCCTGGGTCAGTGCGCCGATCAGCAACGCGACCACGGCGACCAGCGCACCGACCGATGCGCCGATCAGCACGGCCTTACGCTTGCCGCCCGACTTGCGCGGCACCGGTCTCGGCTGCGTAGTCGTCCGCGGATGCGCCGCGGTGCGCGGATGCGCGGCGGTGTTGGGCTGCCTGGCGTTTCGGGGCGGCGGTGCCGGACGCGACTGCCGTTCGGTGGGCGGGTACTGCGTCGACGCGTTGACCGATGGTCGCAGCGTACGGGTTGCCGATTCGGGCTCACCGAGCTGCCGCCTACCGAAAGCCTCACTGGCAGGGACGAACCCGGCGGGCACCGGTGTGGAACCGGAGTCCGCGAGCGCGGCGAGGTGATCGTGCGCGGCCCGCATGGTCGGCCGGTCCTCGGGTTCCGGGCTCAGCAGCTGGAGCAGGAAGTCGGTTGCGGGTCCCGCGTGCCGCGGCTCGCTCACCTGGCCGTTGGCTGCCGCGTACAGCACCGCGAGCGGGTTGGCGCTCGCACCGTAGGGCGGCTCACCCTCCAGCGCATGGAAAAGGGTTGCGCCCAAGGCGAATACATCGGAGGCCGGAGTCGGATCGGCGCCGCGAGCGCATTCCGGCGCGAGATAGGCGGCGGTGCCGCAGATCAGGCCGGTCTCGGTGAGCGTGACGTCACCGGTCGCCCGCGAGATGCCGAAGTCGGTGATCTTCACGGTGCCGTGGTCGTCGAGCAGGATATTGCCCGGCTTGACGTCGCGGTGCACGATGCCCGCCTGGTGCGCGGCGATGAGCGCCGAGGCGACCTGCTCGCCCATCCGCGAGACCTGCGGCAGCGCCAGCATGCCCTGCGAGGAGATCACCGCGGCCAGACTGCGGGATTTCAGGTACTCCATCACCAGACACGGGTCACCCTCGTGCTCGGTGATGTCGAACACCACGATGGCGTTGGGATGCTGAAATCGCGCCGCATTGCGCGCCTCGCGAATGGCTCGCTGACGCATGACGTCGCGGTCCGCCGCGGGCAGACTGGGCTGGATATGGATCTGCTTGACCGCCACCGAGCGCTGCAGCCGTTCGTCCATGGCACGCCAGACGACACCCGTGCCGCCGCTACCAATCCGCTCGACCAGGCGGTAATGTTCCGCGATCAATTGACCGGTATCGATGGCGCCTACTCCGAACCTTCTCGAAATCGTGACATACCGCGTATTGACCACTCACGCGTTTCGGGACGAGTGTAGCGGGCCCTAAACCAGGGCACGCGGCAGCGGGGACATATCCGCCGCCCACACCGCGGCTACGGCTATCGCCGCGTCCGCAGCATACGTCCCGCAGCCTCCACCGCGGGGCCCGAGCTGCCCGCGTCACTGATGAACACGGCGAACGCGAGGTCACCGTCGATGCCGACGAACCAGCCGTGCGCGTGCTTGTCATCGATGTACTCCGCGGTACCCGTCTTGCCGAGCAGGCCGGGGATGTCGCGCAGCGCCGTCGCCGTGCCGCCGGTGATGGTCTCGCGCATCATGGATTTCACCTGGTCATCGATGGTCGGCGGCAGCGGCTCTTGGGTTTTGTCCGCGACGCCGGGCTGTCCTGTCACCAGCGCGGGCGCAGGCACCGAACCACGGGCCAGCGACGCCGCGACCAGCGCCATGCCGAACGGCGAGGCCGTCACCTGGCCCTGACCGATGCTGGATTCGACCCGCTGCGCGGGAGTTTCGGCGGGCGGCACCTTGCCGGTGACCGTGGTCAGACCGGGTGTGACGTAGTCGATACCGAGGCCGAGCTGTGCGGCTGCTTTCGTCAACGCGTCCGCCGGCAATTTCACAGCTAAGCCGCCCATGGTGGTGTTGCACGAGCGGGCGAAGGCGGTGTGGAGCGGGACCTGACCGAGATCGAAATTGTCGTCGTTGGGAATCCGGCGGCCCTCGATATTCGCGACACCGGGGCAGGGCAGCACGGTGTCCGGTGTGACCGAACCGGCTTGCAGCGCGGCGGAGACCGTGACGGTTTTGAAGGTCGAACCGGGCGGGTACAGACCGGTGAGCGCGATCGGGCCCTGCGCGTCGGCGGCGGCGTTCTGGGCGACCGCGAGCACATTGCCGGTGGAGGGTTGCAGCGCGACGATCGTGGCAGGCTGGGCGATCGGCGTCAGCGCGTCCTCCGCGGCGTGCTGGAGGTCGATATCGATGGTGGTCGCGATGTCGGCGGTCGGCAGCGGGTCCCGACCGGCGAAACGCTTGCTGCCGTCGGGAATCAGGACCCGCACCGCCCAGCCCGTCGCGGCGTCGGCCGATTTCTGCCAGAAGTCGGCCAGACCGGACAGCGTCGGGGACGCGAGCGACTTGTCGTTGACCAGCAGCCGGGTCTGCGGGGCGAGGGTGACGCCGGTGGTCGCCTCGAGCGCGGCCTGGATCGGCGCGATGTCGGCGGCGCGCAGGGTGATCGCGGTGATCGACTTGCCTTGGGCCGCGGCGAGATCCGACTGTAGCGATGGCGCGGTGAGTCCGGGGGCGAGCGGGCCGACCAGGGCGGCGATCGCGGCGGTGTCGGCGCCGGGGCTGACGTTCACCAGCGTCACCACCTGCTGGGTCATCAGTTCACCACCCGATGCGTCGAGAATGCGGGCGGGCTCGGGATACACCGGGTCGTAGGTCAGCGGACCGATGTCGAGGCCTGGAGCCACGGTGGTCGGGTCCCATTCGACCTTCCAGCCGTTGCCGGTGTCGTTCGCGGTGCCGGTGGTGGTGTAGCTCCACTCATTCTTGCCGTCCGGTCCGAACTTCCAGGTGGCGGCGAGGGTGAAGGAGTTCTTGTCCACCGAGCGGACATCGAACGTCACCTCTTTACCGAGGCCGTCGTAAAGCCCTTTCAGCGAGTCCGCCGCCTTGGTCGGATCGTCGGTCAAGGCCGCGGCCGCCGCGATGTCGTCGCGGTTGAGCGCATCGGCGAATTGTCCTGCGACGGTGTCGGGCTGGTCCGGGCCGGAGCTGCAACCGGTCAGCGCCGAGGCGAGCGCGGCGAACAGGATGAGGACCTTCCGGCGAGTGCGCACCCAGCCGACTGTATCGGGCGACGGCGGCACACCGAGGTAGCCGCGTGTCGCCGCCGCGCGATCGGCGTCCGCTCACTTCGCCAGCCAGGCACCCTTGGCCAGCGTCACCGCATCCGCGTCGGTGAGGTCGATGTCGAAGACCTCCGACAGTATCTTCGGCAGCTCGGCGAGTTCCAGCTCGCGGTCTCGGCTGGATCCGTCGGGGCGTTCGACGGTCCAGGTGGTGCCGTCCAGGATGTGGTGCACGTCAGGGAGGAATCGCTGCGCGAACGGACGCGTGACGAACGGCGAATGCGGCGAGGTCGACACGAAGTGATTGCCCACCGCGAAGTCGATCCGGTACTGCGGCTGCGGCGGGAAGGTGTAGCGGTCGATCCAGCCTTCCCGGCCGAATTGATGCAGCACCCACACATCGGTGTCCAGCTCGCCGCTGGTGCGCTCCAGCCGGAATCGCCACTCGCCGAGCGCGAACTCACCGTGACTCTCCCCGAGCTCGTAGGGCTCCAGCGGGCCGGAACCGAACCCGACGTCGCAGAGCCACACCCGATCGTCGTCGCTGGTCGTCACGCGCAGCAACGCGTGGGTGGCGGGCCGCAGGCCGCCGGCCGCGCCGAAGCTCACGCGGCCGCTGAGGCCGGTGACACCGAACCCCAGCCGCTCGAGCGCGGCCGCGAACAGCCCCACGTTCTCGTAGCAGTAGCCGCCACGGCGCTGTCGAATCATCTTGTTCTGCAACGACTCCAGATCCAGCGGAATGGAACGGCCGAGGATGATCTCCAGGTTCTCGAAGGGGATCGTCGTGGTGTGCGCGTAGACCAGTGCCCGCAATGTCGCCAAGGACGGACTGCGATCACCGTCGAACCCGATGCGGGCCAGGTAGGCGTCCAGATCCAGCTCTTCGCCGTTCCAGTGGTAGGCAGGATCGTTGGGCTTGCTCATCACACCTCTTTCTGTGTCCGTCTCATCGAGGCAACCACACGGATACCGGAACTGTTCCGCCGCATCGACGCCGTGCTTCAGGCGGCGCACTTCGCGTTCGGCGGCGCTGCGGGGGCGGTGACGAACCCGTGCGCGACATCCACGACGTAGTCGCGGTCGGGGCCGTCGACGGGCTCGGCGCCGGTGAGCAGGCGCTCGACCACGCAACCGCCCTCGAAGAACGCCGGGCCGACGCTGTGGTCGCCGGGCACAATCGCGCCGTTGAGGTCGCGGCCGGTGACGATGGTGTACATCGAGGTGGGCTTGCCCGCGGCGAGCAGGCCGGCCCGCATCTCCACGCTGGTCGCATACGGCACCACATCGTCGGAGGTACCGTGCACCAGGAACGCCCGCTTCATGTCCATACGGCCCGCCAGTAGCGCGGGCGAGCGTTCGAGGTAGGCCTGCGGGCAGATGGTCGGCGGGCAGCCGCCCGCGTCGTGTTCGATCTGCGCGGGTAGCTTCGGATCGACCAAGGCCGACGCCAGCCACATCGTGAAATCGTCTGCCGGACCGTAATTGTCGACCCAGTAGTCGAACAGCCCGCGTGGACCGTGCGCCACCGCGAGGCCGCTCATGATCCCGCCCTGGCTCCAGCCCCACAGCACGGTGCGAGCGATCGACGGGTGCTCATTCTTGTACCACTGGGTGGCGGCCACGATGTCACGCCAGCCTGCCCACAGGTTCCATTCGCCGGTCTTCCAAGCGCTGGTCGCGCTGCGCAGATCCATCGACACGATCGGGGTCGCGGTCCGCTGGGCGATCGAGGTCAGGTATCCCGCGTAGTCCGCGGCCGAGCCGTCGTGCCCGTGCACGGCGGTGACCAGATCCCGTGGCGCGAGATCGCCTGGCGCGCACCGATACGGCTCGTAGACCAGCCCGGTCGCGTCCTCACCGTCCACGGTCAGCGTCACCGGCCGCACCGCAACCCGCACCTGACATTCCGGCTCCGCCGAAACCGTCGGCGCGACAAGGCTGGTCGCCGCGAGCACACACAGCACCGCACAACACACCGCCGACAGCCCGTATCCGCGCGTCATCCTCGAATGATGCCACGGCGCTATCCGAGTCCGGCGGCGCGGACCGATTCCATACGCAACCTCGATCAGCCGTCCGACACCGGCCTGACCGCGCACTTCGCGGCATCGCGAACTGCAGGGACTCGGTTAAGATTCGCCTATGCGTTCGATTGATGCGGCCCAGCGGCGAGCTCGACTCGCGGTACGACACCGACTGGCCACTGCCGCCCGCACCGACGAGGTAACCGATATCGCCCGGTCTCTCGTCGTGCTGCACGCGACCGATCCGGCCACGGTGTTCCTGTCGCTCGGCGCGCGCAGCCGCACCGCAACTCCGGCGCATGTCGAGCAGGCGCTGTACGAGGACCGCACGCTGCTGCGGCTGCTCGCGATGCGGCGCACCATGTTCGTCGCGCCGGTGGAACTGCTGCCGGTGCTGCAGGCGTCGTGCGCTGACGCACTTGCCGAGAAGCAGCGGCGAACCTACAGCAGGTTCATCGAGGTAGCCGGGGTGATCGACGGCAACGCCCGTGAATGGCTCGCCGATGTCGAGGACGAGACCCACAAGGCGCTGCTGACGCGGGGCGCGGCGACCGGCGCCCAGCTGAGCAAGGACGTGCCACGGCTGCGTACGCAGGTGAATACGGCTCCCGATAAGTCATATTCGAAACCGACCAGCATCACCACCTGGGTGCTGGTGATCCTCGGTGTCGAAGGCCGCATTGTGCGCGGTCGTCCGAACGGCAGCTGGGCCAGCAGCCAATACACCTGGGCGCCAGTGGAATCGTGGCTGCCGGACGGTGTCGCGACGATGCCCGCCGACCTCGCCCGCGCCGAATTGGTCCGAAAATGGTTGTCCGCCTTCGGCCCCGCTCCGGTTTCGGACATCAAATGGTGGACCGGCTGGTCCCTCGGCGACGTCCGCAAGGCCCTCGCCCTCCTCGATACCATCGAGGTCGATCTGGACGGCGCCACCGGCATCCTGCTCGCCGACGACCTCGAGCCCGTCCCCACCCCCGAACCGTGGGTCTCGCTGCTGCCCGCCCTCGACCCAACCCCCATGGGCTGGCAATCCCGCGATTGGTACCTCGGCCCGCACGCACCGAGCCTGTTCGACCGCAACGGCAATATCGGCCCCACCATCTGGTGGAACGGCCGCATCGTCGGAGGTTGGGCCCAGCGCAAGGACGGCGAAATCGCCTACCGCCTACTGGAAGACGTCGGCTCCGACGCCGAAGCCATGATCGAGGCCGAAGCAACCCGCACCAACAGCTGGTTCGGCGACGTCCGCGCCGTCCCCCGCTTCCGCACTCCGCTCGAGCGTGAACTCACGGCGTGAAGGAGACCCACTGCCGGTGCGGCGTACCGACTCGCCTCACTACATGTCCAACCCGAGGTCGAGCACACGCACCGAGTGGGTGAGTGCGCCGACCGCCAGGTAGTCGACGCCGGTGCGGGCGTAGTCGGCAGCATCGTCGAGGCTCAGGCCGCCGGAGGATTCGAGCTTGGTCTGCGGGGCCTTGGTATCGCGGCGCTGGACCGCGGCCTGGGTCTGCCAGAGCGGGAAGTTGTCCAGCAGTACGAGTTCCACATTTTCGGCGAGGACCGCATCGAGCTGTTCGAGGCTGTCCACCTCGACCTCGCAGGCGATGTCGGGCGCCAGGTCGCGGACCGCGCGCAGCGCATCGACCACCGAACCGGCGGCGACCACGTGGTTGTCCTTGATCAGCGCCGCGTCCCCGAGACCCATCCGGTGGTTCACTCCCCCGCCGACTCGGACCGCGTACTTCTGCAGGGCGCGTAGGCCCGGCAGCGTCTTTCGGCTGTCACGGATTCGGCAGTCGGTGCCCGCGACCTCGTCCACCCACGCGGCGGTGGCCGTCGCGATGCCAGACAGATGGCAGACCAGGTTGAGCATGGTGCGTTCGGCGGTGAGCAGACCCCGTGTCGGCGCGACCAGCCCGAGCACCGATTGTCCTGGCTCGACGCGTGTTCCGTCGGCAACCCGGTCGGTGATTTCGTAGTTCCCGGCCCCGATCACCTCGTCGAGGACGAGCAACCCGGCATCGAGCCCGGCGACCGTCCCCGGCTGCCTGGACACTACCGACGCCTTCACCACCGCATCCACCGGAACGGTTGCCGCGGTGGTGATGTCGGGCCCGTACCGCAAGTCCTCGTGCAGCGCGGTACGGATGAGCGCGAGCACCTCGTCGCGCTCGAGTCCACTATCGAGCCCCATCAATGCACTCCTACTCTGCCTGCCCGCACAACCCGCGGGCGGTGTTCAAGGCGCCGAGCCGTGGTGAGTGGCACACCAGGGCGGGCGCTTCCGGCGCGTCGCCACAGCCATGTGCCACTCGTCGTCCAGGCGGGGTCATGATGCGCTCGGGAGGGAGTCTCGGGGCCAGGGGTCGGCGACGGCGAATCCGTCTGGGGCTTGGACTGGTTGGCCTTCCGAGCCGAGACGGAATGCGACGCTGTGGCGTTGGCGTTCGGTCGACTCCGGGTGGTCGGAGCGGGTGTGGCAGCCGCGGCTTTCGGTGCGAGCCGCTGCGGCAAGCAGTAGCACTCGGGCCGTCAACGTCAGTGCTGCGTCTTCGAACTCTGCGATACGTTGCGCCGCAAAGCTGTTCGAGGTGCGGTGCTGCGCGCTCGGCAGTGCCGCGACACCGCTCGGCAGCGACGCATCGACGTGCGCTGCCGGATGCCTATCCGCCGCCGCATCGTTGTGTACTGCCGGACCGCTGTGCACTGCTGCCTTGTTGTGCGCCGCCGCATTCCTGTGCACCGGTGAATCATTGACCGCCGAGCCGTTCGGTCTTGCGATACCGTCGCGCGTTACCGAATTGCCGGATCCATGGCGCGACCGAGTGGCGCGGTGCAGGACCGCATCTTCCAACCTGCGTGTGGCATCGGACAGACCGGCGGAATCCCGGACGACGGAGCCGTGGGCGGTCATCAACTGCTGCACCAGCGTTCGGTCGACGCGAAGTACCGCACGGAGGGGGATTTCCGTGATGGGCGCCTCCTCGCCGAGCCGTTCCGCGGCGGCCACCCCGGCCCGTTCGCCGACGACGAGGCCCTCCAGCAGGCTGTTGGAGGCCAGGCGGTTGGCGCCGTGCAGGCCGGTGCGCGCCACCTCGCCCGCCGCGTACAAGCCGGGAACGGCGGTGCGGCCGTGCGTATCGGTGACCACCCCGCCGCATTGGTAGTGCGCGGCCGGAGCGACCGGGATGAGGTCGGTGCGCGGATCGATGCCCGCGGCCAGGCACGAGGCGGTGATCGTCGGAAACCGTTGCGGGAAGCCGTCGACGGACCTGGCGTCGAGATACACGTGGTCGGCGCCCAGTGCCCGCATCCGTTCGGCGATCGCCCGCGACACCACATCGCGTGGTGCCAGATCACCGCGCGGGTGCACACCCGAGGTCACCGAATTGCCTTCGGAATCCACCAGTGTCGCGCCCTCGCCACGGACGGCCTCGCTGATCAGCGGCCTGCGACCGGTCCCGCCCGGCGTGTACAGCACCGTCGGATGGAACTGCACGAATTCGATATCGGCAACGGTCGCTCCGGCCCAGAGGGCCAGTGCGATGCCATCCGCGGTCGCCCCCTGCGGGTTGGTGCTGAGCGCGTACAGCTGACCGAGACCGCCGGTGGCCAGCAGCACCGCCGGTGCGTGCACGACCCCGAATCCGCGCTCGGACACCGCGATCACACCCTGCACACCACCCGGACCGGTGACGATCTCCAAGGCCGCGGTGCCGAACAAGACCGGCAGACCGGCCGCGTTCAGTGCGCGCTGCACCTCGGCGCCGGTAGCGTCGCCGCCCGCGTGGATGATCCGCCGAGTGCTGTGTCCGCCCTCGCGAGTACGCGAGATCTGGCCGTCCCGACCGAGGTCGAACACCGCACCCAGATCCGTCAACGCGGCGACCGCGTCCTGGCCGCCTTCGACGATCGACCGCACCGCGTCCACGTCACAGAGACCGGCACCGGCCTCGACCGTGTCGTGCACGTGCGATTCCACCGAATCCCCGTGCGGCGCAACGACGGCGATCCCGCCTTGGGCGTACTGGGTGGAGGTGTCGGTCGCGCCGCCCTTGCTGAGGATGAGCACTCGCAGGCCACGCAGCGACGCGGTGCGCGCCGCGGTCAGACCGGCGACACCGCCGCCGATCACGATCAGGTCGGCGTCGGCCTCCCAGTCGATCCGCGGCGGCGCAATGGTCATGCGCTCCTGCCGATCATTCCCCACCGCCCGAGTTGCCGATCTCGATCATGCGCTGCACCGAGTTACGCGCCAGCGCAGCGGTTTCCAGATCGACATGCACCTCGTCGCGGTTTTCCACCAGCGCCCGCAGCAGCGCGGCAGGGGTGATCATCTTCATGTACGTGCACGACGCCCGGTCGTTGACGGCCTGGAAGTCGATGCCGGGGGCGGCCTTGCGCAGCTGGTGCAGCATGCCGACCTCGGTGGCGACCAGCACCTGGCTCGACTTGGCGGCCTTGGCCGCGTCGATCATGCCGCCGGTGGACAGGATGTGCACCCGGTCGGCCGGGAACGAGCCCTCGCCCGCGAGGTACAACGCCGAAGTGGCGCAACCGCATTCGGGGTGCACGAACAGCTCGGCATTCGGGTGGGTGCGGGCCTGCTCCTGCAGTTCCTCGCCGTTGATGCCCGCGTGCACGTGGCATTCGCCCGCCCAGATCTGCATGTTCTCGCGGCCGGTGACCCGCTTGACGTGTGCGCCCAAGAACTGGTCCGGCAAGAACAGCACCTCGCGGTCCGGATCGATGGAGGCGACCACGTCGACGGCGTTCGAGGACGTGCAGCAGATGTCGGTGAGCGCCTTCACCGCGGCCGTGGTGTTCACGTAGGACACCACGACGGCGTTCGGGAATTCGGCCTTCCAGGCGCGCAATTCGTCCGCGGTGATGGAGTCGGCGAGCGAGCAGCCTGCCCGCTGGTCCGGGATCAGCACGGTCTTCTCAGGGCTGAGGATCTTGGCCGTCTCCGCCATGAAGTGCACGCCACAGAACACAATGGTGTCCTCGGGCGCCTCGGCCGCGATCCGGGACAGCGCCAGCGAGTCACCGACGTGATCGGCCACGTCCTGGATCTCCGGCAGCTGGTAGTTGTGCGCGAGAATCGTGGCGTTGCGCTCACGCGCCAATCGCTTGATCTCCTGCGCCCACTCTGGCGTCCCCTCGACGCCGGTGAATCCCGCGGGCCCGTCGATGACCTGCTCCATCAGCGTGGTGCCAGGCGCGGTTGCGAGCTTCGCTCCCATCGTCGCCATGATGGCTCCTTCCTCCATGCGCTCGGCAATACCGCCGAATTCGCACCAAACCAGGTTTTCGACTTATAATCGAAAACGTGCCCCATAGTAACACCATCCACGAATCGCTCACCGCGGTGTTCCAGGTTCGGCGCTTCCCCTCCGATATCACCGCAGGTCCCGGCCCCGCAGAGCGCTCAGGCGAGGTCATCCGACGCTGCCCACCCGACCAGCGAACCGAACTCGCCGTGCTGCTGTGGCAGCGTGCACTCGACCCGCAGAAGGGGACCTGGTCGCTACCGGGCGGTCGGCTGCGTGACGACGAAGACCTCGACGACTCGGCCAGGCGCCAGCTCGCCGAAAAGGTCGACGTGCGCGAGCTGACGCACCTGGAGCAGCTCTCGGTCTTCAGCGACCCCGACCGCGTCCCCGTCCCGCGCCGCATCGCCTCGGCCTACCTCGGACTCGTCCCACTCACCGCGGACCCACAACTGCCGTCCGACACCGCATGGCACCCGGTCTCCACGCTGCCCGACATGTCCTTCGACCACGGCACGGTCGTCGACCACGCCCGCACCCGCCTGGCCGCGAAACTCTCCTACACCAATATCGCCTTCGCCCTGGCCCCCGACCGCTTCACCATGTCCACATTGCGCGAAATCTACTGCGCCGCACTGGGCTACGACGTCGACACCACCAACCTGCAGCGAGTCCTCACCCGCCGCAGGGTCATCACCCCCACCGGCGCCACCGCCGCCCCCGGCCGCGCGGGTGGCCGCCCCGCCGCTGTCTACCGCTTCACCGACTCCGGCCTCCGCGTCACCGACGAATTCGCGGCATTGCGGCCCCCCACGTAATCGGCGCGGGTGGACTGGGCAGTCCCCTCCACCGCCCAGCCCACATCGCCGCTCGCGGCGGTCCGCCATCCCGCAGACCCGCATGCCGGACCATCGCCCGCTGCCGCTAGCTCAAGCCGCACACCGGCCAAAGACAGGGAAAGACAACGTGTTCCGCGTCGAACTGCTCCGCGACGACGGTGCCGTGAACCGCGGCCTCCCAGAGCTCCGCCTCGGCAATCGGCGCACCGACGGACACACCCGCCAGCAGCACGGCCCCGACCGCAATGGATTTCCACATCATTACTCCCCCTCGGGTTCGAACGGATCTTCTTGCTACCGAAGCAATCCGGATCAACGATCCGGCTCCTGACGTTCGATCACTCGAACGACTTCGACGCTAGAAGAACCGCATCGCCGAAGGCGCGGCCATGCCGTGCTCGAGCGGCAAAGTTAGCTGGTCACAGCGATTTACGAAGAACTCCGGACCGGATATCGGACAGCGGCCCGCCAGGGTGGAGTTGTCCGGACCGGACAAGAATCGACGGGCGATGCGGCCACGTCGATCCCTTCGAAGCCGATCGTCATGCAATCAGCGTGACGAACCGCTGCACCGACATTGCCTCTCGTCGCCGCGGTCGTGTGGTCCGAGCGCGTGCAGGACCTCATCTGGATCGAGGCCGGGAAACACCGTGTCGAGGGCCTCGGCCATAGACCGATCCGGCGCTCGACCGATCTGGTTCAACAGCAGATGACCGACCTCGTGCCGGACGATATGGCTGACATCCGCATCGGAAGCCATTGCGTCATAGGCGACGACGATCTCGGCGGCCCGTTCCAACACCAACCCACACGGAGCGCCCTCCGCGACCAGACCCGGCGCGGGCAACAGCCGAATCCGCTTGCCTGTCACGCCTTCGGCCCGCTCGATGAACGCCGCGAGGGTCCACGGCTGCGGCACGGCCAGCATTTCCGCCATCCGCCACAGCTGCTCGATAATCGGATCCCTCTGCTGACCGGGACTCACAACGCATCCAGCGCACGCACCAAGCCGGACAGGTCGGCATCCGCACGCAGTGTGCCGCCACCGCGCAGAGCCAGCCGTGTCACACCGGCCTCGCGGATACTCCGCAGTAGTTCCAGCTGCCTGTGCAACGCAACGACTTCCGGACCGGAACCGGTCAGATAGCTCGCGGGAACCCCGAAATAGCCTGCCAGCGCCGCCAGCACCACGGGATCACCATCGGAAATCCCGCGCCGCAACGCCTTCAACACCCCAGCCGAAACCGGAAACCCCGTCCGCCGAGTCAGCTCCCGGGCCACCTCGTCCCCCGACCGTTCCGGCTCCGTCCGCGAGTGAAACGCCACGAACAGCTGCTCGACCCGCTCGGCCACACTTGGACACCAGTAATCACGCATCTGCACCCCGACCGGCGACTCTACTTATCTTCCGAGTCTGGGCCCGGCTCGGCGGACTGTCCAGTCGCCCCCGGACGTCGGCCCGCCCGCGCTCACCTGAGAACTGCTGCCGCCACCCGCGACCGCGCTCGGCAAGATGCTGCTGGCACGCGGCCGCATCCGATACGGAGACGTCCACTGTCAGACGAACAAGTCGCCGTATACGCCCGCGTCAGGAATCCTGCGACTGACTCCTGTGTTTCCGAGTCCTGCGATACTGTCGCTTGCTGGGAACAGGTTGCGCAGCACTGGACCGGCGCAGCGCATTGCGCCGCCGCCACGCCACCAAGTCCGGCCGCTCCCCACTCTGCTCCGGGTACATCCCCGCCAGCACCAATGCCTGGTTACGTTCGTTCATTGCCAACACCTCCTTCCCACGGTCGCACTGTCCGAACGGACTGTTGGTCAACGGTATCCGCGCCGGCGGCCCGCTCTCCACTCATTTATTCGGGGGTACAACAGCTTCGAGCTCTCATATACCGGCACGTCGAGACACTGCGCGTAGAAGTCGGCGCGCACCGCGAGCACGACGGCGGCCGGATCGCGCGCGCCGCGAATGGCCAGGTGTTCGAGAGCAGCCAGGAACACCTCGCGCTGTTGTCCGTCGTGGCACAGGGTGAACAGTTCCTCGAACTGGTCCACGATCAACAGGCGGCGCTGGCCGATGCCCCATTCGGCCAGCGCCGCAGTGGCGGATTCCGCCGATTCCGAAGAACCCCCTGCGTTCTCGGAAGCGGTGCAATCCGCTGTGCCGGGGCCGCGTTCGGAACCCGTGGCACCGTAGCCATATTCGGAGCCGACCGGATCTTGGCTGTGCTCGACATCGATGGCGGCGAACAGACTGCTGACCGGTGTGCGCCCCGGCGTCATGGTCGCGATCGCCCAATCCTCGAGCGGATCGGCAAGTGCGGGTAGCAAGCCTGCTTCGAGCAGGGAGGATTTACCCGCGCCGGAGGCGCCGACGAGCATCTGATGCGCTGGATAGACACACCGCCCTTCTGCCCGGCCGCCCGCGTGGCCCGCATGCGTGCCTCGGCCGCAGCCGCAACCCTGCGCAGCGTCGGATTGCCTGCCGCGTCGAAGAGGGCGGCGAACTGCTCAGATTTCGGTTCCGGACCGGAACATTCGGTCCGTTCACCGACAGCGGCGCAACCGGGTTCAGTTCGTTCTCGACGGCACTGCGCGCGTTACCGATATGCGAGGAGCGCCGCTCTCGATCACCTTGCGGTGCAGCAGGAATCGGCTGCCGAAGCGTCGGCCGACCGCTCAGGCCGTCTTCATCTGCGGCGCCGGTGGCGGCGGCGCTGGTGCCCGGCGCCCGACGTGGGCGACAGCCCAGAACAGCAGTTCCACCAGCCAGAACAAGATGAGAAAGACCTGCACGACGGCCGCGGGAATGACGAGGAAGGGCACGGACAGCACCGCGATGAGGACGAAGCGGGCGATGTCCAGTGGAGTGGCTCCGCGCATGCGGCTACCGAGACGCACTGCGGCCCACATCATCCAGCGACGCGGCACCGACACCCCGGCCTCGTGCAGCGCGCGCCGGAAGATGCCGTCCGCGTCGGCATCACCGACCACACCGGAGCTGTGCAGGTAGTCGTGCAGAATGGCAGCCTTGGTGTAGGCGCCGTAGCGGGGAATCAGCCACACGAACACGCGCGGCACCGATGCGAAATCGGTGCGGAACCCTTCCGGGACAACGAATTCCTCGCTCGCACCCTGATAAGCGAGCGGGGCGGCCACCCGCCAGAATTTCGCGTCGAGCTCCTCGACGACCGGACCGCTACCGACGAACGCCACGACCCGTTCCTCTCTGAACGCACACCGTGTCCCACAATTCTAGGTTGTTGTGGCACATCGGTACCGACCCGCAGGCAACGGTTCGGCCAACGGTCAGTATCTGGGGCGAGACTCCGGCATCGAACCGGACCCGGCTTCTCCGGCCGGCTCGTAACCACCGTAGGGGACAGCCCCATTGCCCGCATGCCCAGCGGCATATGGCCGGTAAACACTTGCCGCAGCGAAGGATCGGTTATCGACCGGTCTCGACTCTCCGAACGGTCCACTGAATCCGGTGCCGAGATCATCCGACGGGTAGAGCGCCGCCACGAACAGCACCACCAGCGACGCGAGCAGCGGCTGCACGATGAGCGCGAGCCAGCTGCTCACCTCGGTCGGCAAGACCACGATCTGCCCGATGGACGGGTCGGTCACACGCGGGTGTTGCCACCGGGTGATCTGCTCGCCAACCAAGGACATCGCGAACGCGCCCGCAAGGGACCCGATCAGCAGCCCCAGTTGCAGGATCGGCCCACGCACCGCGCGCCACCGCCACGCACCCACCGCGGACAGCACGCCCGTCACCGCGCCGATGCACACGAAGATCGCCAGCGCATCGAACTGATGCATGCTCTCCCCCGTCAGCGTGGAGCCGCGGCCGGGCTGGGTCACCAGGAGTTGCTCGGTCGGGGCCAGCCAACCCCACGCCACACCGCCGAGCACGCTGATCAGCAACACCGCCACCCCGACGACCACCGCCGCGCGGACCTCACGCCGGATCCCCGCCGCACCCGCTACCACTAGCGGCGTTCCAGACTCGCCGAGTCGAGCACACCGTGTCGTGAGCATTTCGCCCACCAACCGTCCGGGCTCACCTGCACGACCATCCGGCGACCGCACTCCTCGCAGAAGCGCGGCGGTTCCAGTCCCAGTGCCGCTGCGGTCGGCACCGGGTCATCGAGACCGGGCACGATCCGCTTGCCGGTGAACGGGTTGTAGCGCTCGTCCATATCCATGACACTACTCATCGCGCCAGCCTCTTTCGTCACAATGCGGGCGGGTCAGAGCGTTTCGTTGAGCGCTTTGATCGGCATCTTCAGCTCGCCGAGCAGATCCAGGTCCGCCTCGGCGGGCCGACCGAGCGTGGTCAGGTAGTTGCCGACGATGACGGCGTTGATACCGCCGAGGATGCCCTGCTTGGCGCCGAGGTCACCGAGGGTGATCTCGCGGCCGCCCGCGAAACGAAGCATGGTACGCGGCAAGGCGAGCCGGAACGCGGCGACAGCGCGCAGCGCGTCGGAGGCGGGCAGCACCTCGAGGTCTCCGAAGGGGGTGCCCGGGCGCGGGTTGAGGAAGTTCAGCGGGACCTCGTCGGGATCGAGCTTCGCGAGATCGGCGGCGAATTCGGCACGCTGCTCCAGGCTTTCACCCATGCCGAGGATGCCGCCGCAGCAGACCTCCATACCCGCTTCACGAACCATGCGCAGGGTGTCCCAGCGCTCTTCCCAGCTGTGTGTGGTGACCACGTTCGGAAAGTGCGAGCGCGAGGTCTCCAGGTTGTGGTTGTAGCGGTGCACGCCCATGGCGGCCAGCTGGTCGACCTGCTCCTGGGTGAGCATGCCGAGCGAACAGGCGACCTGGATGTCGACCTCGTTGCGAATGGCCTCGACGCCCGCGGCGACCTGCGCCATCAGCCGCTCATCGGGGCCGCGGACCGCGGCGACGATGCAGAACTCGGTGGCGCCGGACTTGGCGGTCTGCTTGGCCGCCTCGACCAGGCTTGGAATGTCCAGCCATGCGGCGCGCACCGGCGACTGGAACAGGCCGGACTGCGAGCAGAAGTGGCAGTCCTCGGGGCAGCCGCCGGTCTTGAGGCTGATAATGCCCTCGACCTCGACCTCGGGACCGCACCACTTCATGCGCACCTCGTGGGCCAGGGCCAGTAGGTCTTCGAGCTGGTCGTCGCCGAGCCGCAGTACCTCGAGGGTCTGCTCCTGAGTCAGGCCGACGCCACGCTCGAGCACCTGCTCGCGGGCAATGGCCAAGATGTCGGTCTGAACGGGTGCCTGGGTCACTGCACGAATCCCTTCGTCCGGTGCAGTACACGCCAACTCCGCGGCTCTTCGCCCGAGGTGGCCGTGCAACTTGAACGGTGTTCAGGCTAGGGTAATGGTAAGAGTGAGTCAAAACACGACGGGTAAGGAATTCGGGTGCAGCTGCACAGAGCGGACGTGGTCGACGGCGCCGTCGCCATTCTCGACCAATACGGTCTCGCCGATCTGACCATGCGCAGGCTCGCAGGCTCACTACAGGTGCAGCCGGGTGCCCTGTACTGGCACTTCCCCAACAAGCAGGCACTGCTGGGCGCGGTCGCCGACAAGATCCTCGCGCCGATGGACGAACCGATCGACGCCACCGAATGGTCGGGCCAGATTACCGAACTGGCACACCGGCTGCGCGACTGCCTGCTGGCCTACCGCGACGGCGCCGAGTTGGTCTCGGCCACCTATGCCTCCCGCCTCACCACCAACAAGGGCCGAGAACGACTGGTGAGCGCGGCAATCCGCGCGGGTATGCCCCGCCACGAAGCCGAACTGGCCGCATACACCATGCTGTACTACGTCCTCGGCCAAACAGTCGACGAACAGTCAAGGATGCAAATGGACTCGGTCGGCGCCCTCACCGAAGACGCCTCTCCGCTCCACGAAACCCCCGACGCCACCGCCCGTTTCGACTTCGGCCTACAGCTGTTCATCGGCGGCGTCCGCCACCTCCTCGGTACCCGGGTCCGCTGATCACGAGCGGGTTTGCGCCACACCGAGCTCAGCCGCTCGATGTGCCACTCGCAAACCGGTACAGCTGAGGCGGTCTCGCGCACGCCAGGCTTCCAGGCGGTTGCCGCGCCCCGGCGGGGATACTCGGTCGCGTGACTTCAGCGCCGCGCAGGATCATGGATGCTGACCCCCGCAGCAGCACCCGGTCGTCGGGGACCCGAGCTCAGTGAGTCTGCCCATGAGTGGCACACGCTGCGGCGACTCGCCTATCGGCCGCTCCACAGTGTGCCACTCACGAGATTGATCCGGCAGGCGGGCACGGCCTGCGGAACCTCGGATATGTCGACGGCGCTGACTGTTTCGCTGGGCGCGATGGTGCCCCACGGTTCTCGGTACTCGGGTCCGCCAATCGTGAGTGGCACCTGACGACAGCGACACGAGAGGAGCAGCGCTCTGGTGTGCCGCTCACGGGACTTGTCCGGTGAGCGGCGGAGGAACGGGGCCGGCGGGGGTAGTTGCCGATGGGGTGTCGCTGGATTGGTGGCGCGGCTGCGGGGCGGGGGTAGTCGCCGAAAGTGCGTCGCGGGGTTGCGGGGTCGGGGCAGCGCCGGGGAACCAGCGGTGCATGGCGGCGGCGCCTGCTGACGCGGCTGCGGCGAGGGCGATCGCTGATGCGCCGAGAACGGTTGCGGCGCTGATCAGTCCGACGGCGATCGGGCCGACGAACGAGCCGATGTCGTGGGTGAGGCGCCAGGCGCCGAGGAATTCGGCGCGTTGGCCGGCGGGGGCGACGTCGGCGCCGACAGTCATGATGAGACCGTTGCTCACGCCGTTGGCGAGGCCGAGTAGCACGGCCACGCCGGCGAGTTCCAGTGCCGACGAGGTGAAGGGGATGGCGGCGTATCCGGCGGCGAACAGCAGCATCGACGGGATTCCGGTGGCGCGGCGGCCGTAACGGTCCAACCAGACGCCCGCTGGATAGGACATGAGCACGTCCATCGCCCCGGCGACGCCGAACACCAGGCTGGTGGTCGATGGACTCGCGCCGATGTGCGCCGCCCAGAGCGGCAGCAGTGCCAGCCGGGCCGCCCGCGCCGCCCCGACCAGCAATGCCGCCGAGCCGAGTGTGCCGAGCACCCTGCGGTTTTCGACGACGACTGAGCGCAGGCTGTGGCCGCCGGGATGCGCATCGTCGACGTCGGTCGAACGAATGGCGACCATGGCGGCGCCGGACAGGATGGTCATCGCGAACTGCAACCACAGCGCGCCGTTCGGCCCCATCGCATGAACCAGCAGGGCACCGAGGAACGGACCGCAGAAAAACCCGAGCCGTGACGACCCGGCCAGTGTGGACAGCGCCCGCCCTCGATCGGTCGGGGCGACAACGGCAACGACATACGACTGACGAGCCAGCCCCCACACCGCACCCGCTGCCCCGTTGCACAACATCCCAGCCGCCAGCACACCGACATTCGGCGCGCAGATCGCACACAGCACCCCGACCACCCCGAGCGCCGAACCGAGACCGATCGCCCCACGCTCGCCTATCCGCGCGACAACCCGCCCGGCAGGCAGGTCCGCCAACACCATGCCCAGTCCACTCAGCGCCACGATCACTCCGGCGACACCGATGGACGCACCGAGATCCAATGCACGCAACGCATACATCGGCGCCGCCGCACCGGACCCGGTGCCGTACAGCACCATCGGGACGAACACCGTCCACACCAGGGTGCGCAGGCGCACCGGCGACTGCGCGCCGCAATCGGTCTCGACACTCGACGAGATCACTCGGCAACCACCACACAAGTAGCGGACCATGCCGCGCCCCGGCTTGCCAGGACAGCACCGAGCGGCACTCGACCCGGCTGCGCGCTGGACCGACTACGTCCCGCCGAAGCCGACTGCGGGACAGAACAAGCGAATCCGACCTCGCCCCAGCTCGTCCCGACAACGTCGAGCAGCACTCGACCGGATTGCACAGCTGGCCTATCCGGTCCGCCGGTCACCGATTGTGGAGTGGGACAGTCAGATCTGGCGTGAGCCGATCGCGCACGAAGCCAGCCGGATCCGGCGCCAGCCGATTGCGAGCTAGGTCCGGCGCCACCCGAATGCACACCAAGCCAGCCAGGTCCGGCGCCAGCCAATTGCGCACGGAGCCCGCCGGGTCCGTACGCCGATCCGGAAGTTGAACAGTCAGATTCTCCTGGCCCGCTCACTGGGCCAGGGCCGGGCGGCGGGCGAATTGGCTTTCGGGGCGGGGCAGGCCGAAGTGGTCGCGGAGGGTGGTGCCGGTGTATTCGGTGCGGAAGAGGCCGCGCTGCTGCAGGATCGGGACGACGGTTTCCGCGAAGACCTCCAGTCCGCCCGGGTAGTAGGGCGGCATGACGTTGAAACCGTCGGCGGCGCCGTTGCGGAACCAGTCCTCGATGGTGTCGGCTACCTGTTCGGGCGTGCCTGCGAATACCCGATGCCCGCGGGCGCCGGCGAGGCGGTGCAGTAGGCCGCGAACCGTCGGGCGCTCGCGCTGCACGATTCCGGCGACCACCTGCAGGCGGCTGCGGGCGTTGTCGGTGACATCGCCTGCATCGCTGAACAATTCGACGGGGACCGGCTCGTCGAGCGGAAGGTGCCGCAGACTCTTGCCCGCGATGCCCTCCAACTGTTTCAGGCCGTATTCGGGGACGGTGAGCTCGTTGAACTCTCGCTCCAGTTTTTTGGCGGCGGTCTCGGTGTCGGCGATGAAAGGGCTGATGCCGGGCAGGATCTTGATGTGGTCGGCGTCGCGACCGAACTCCCTGGCCTTCGCCTTGATGTCGGTATAGAAGGCCTGCGCGTCTTCGAGGCGTTGATGCGCGGTGAAGATCGCTTCGGCATACTTGCCCGCGAACGCGCGGCCGTCGTTGGAGGCGCCTGCCTGCACGAGCACCGGATAACCCTGCGGGGTGCGCGGCGCATTGAACGGGCCGCGCACCTTCAGGTAGTCGCCGACGAAGTCGATCGGATGGATCTTGTCCGGGTCGGCATAGATGCCCGCCGCCTGATCGAGCACGATCGCGTCGTCCTCCCAGCTGTCCCACAGCGCGACGACGGCATCGACGAACTCCCTGGCCCGTGCGTAGCGCTCGGCGTGGGAAGGATGCTCGGCAAGGCCGAAGTTGGCCGCGGCGAGGTCGGTTCCCGTGGTGACGATGTTCCAACCGGCCCGGCCGCCGGAGATGTGGTCCAGCGTGGAGAACAGCCTGGCCAGGTTGTAGGGCTCGTAGTAGGTGGTCGAGGCGGTCGCGATCAGGCCGAGATGAGTCGTCGCCGTGGCGATGGCGGTGAGCAGCGTGATCGGCTCCAGCCCCGAGCCCGCGTTGTGTTTGACGTTGGTGCGCAACGCCGGTCCGTCGGCGAAGAACACCGCATCGAGTTTCGCGGCCTCGGCGGTCCTGCCGATCTCCTGGTAGTAGGCGACATCGTAGATCCGGCCCGGCTGGCTGTCGGGATGCCGCCAAGCTGCCTCGTGGTGACCGGACGGGTAGATGAACGCATTGAGGCTGAGTTGGCGCGGTGAGCTCATGAAGCTTTTTTCTCTTCCTCGATGTGTTGGTGCGGGGTGGTGTCGACGCCGAGGCTGGCCAGCAGCAATTCCCGGAAGCGAGTGAACCCCGGATCACTGTGGCGACGTGGCCGTTCCAGGTCGATGCGCTGATCCAGCGCGATCCGGCCCTCGTCGAGGACGAGCACACGGTCGGCGAGCAACACGGCCTCGTCGACGTCGTGGGTAACCAGCAGCACCGCGGGCTTGTGCTTGGCGCACAGATCCTGTAACAGCGCATGCATTTTGATTCGCGTCAGCGCGTCCAGTGCACCGAACGGTTCGTCGGCAAGCAGCAGCTCCGGCTCTCTGACCAGTGAGCGGGCCAGCGCCACCCGCTGCTGCTCGCCGCCGGAAAGCTCCTTGGGCCAGGCCTTTTCCCGACCGGCAAGACCGACCTCGGCCAGCGCGGTGCGGCCGCGATCGGCAGCGCCGGAACCGGACAGTCCGAGGGTCACATTGTCCAGCAGCCGGATCCACGGCAGCAGCCGCGAATCCTGGAAAACCACGGCGCGTTCGGTGGGTACGGTCAGCTCCCCGGAGCCGGACACGTCGTAGTCCAGTTCGGCCAGCGCCCGCAGCAGAGTGCTCTTGCCCGAACCGCTGCGCCCGAGCAGTGCGACGAATTCACCGCGGGCGATGTCGAGGTCGATGCCACGCAGCACCGCCCGGTCACCGAAGCCGCGGTACAGGTCTCGGGTACGCACGACGCTCGGTCCCACGCTCAGTCGGCCAGTGTCTGCCGCCATGACAGCGCCCTCCGTTCCACCGCGCGCACGGCGAGGTCGCCGAACAGGCCGAGTAGGCCGTAGATCACCAGTCCGACGACGATGACGTCGATCTGGCCGTAGGTGCGGGCCTGTGTCATCAGGTAGCCGATGCCGCTAGTGGCATTGACCTGCTCCACGACGACCAGCGCCAGCCACGCGATGGTCACGGCGAGCCGCAGACCGGTGAAGAAGCCGGGCAACGATCCGGGCAGCGCGATCCGCCGGATGAATCCCCAGCGCGAAAGGCCTACCGTCGCAGCTAGTTCCACGTACCTCGAGTCGACACTGCGCAGCTGCGCATGGGTGTTGAGATAGATCGGAATCGCCACGCTGGTGGTGATGACGAGCAGCTTCATCTCCTCGCCGATACCGAACCACACGATGAACAGCGGGATCAGCGCCAGCGTCGGAATCGCCCGCTTGATTTGAATCGGCCCGTCCACCAAGGCTTCACCGATCCGGCTCAGCCCGGCGACCAACGCGAGCACCACCCCGATGACGACACCGAGGCCGAGCCCGACACCGGCGCGTTCGACAGAGCTGAGCAGGTTCGACTGCAGCCTGCCGTCGGAAATCAGGTCACCCGCGGTCTCGGCGACCGTCCACGGCGCGGGCAGCGTCTCCGGATCCAGCGCACCAGAGGCGGATCCGATCACCCAGGCGGCGACCAGCAGCACCGGTCCGACGGCGACGCCGAACGGGATCGGGCGGCCGGGTCCGAGCCTGGGTCGAGTCGGCTTGCGCTGAGCCAACACCTGGGTCGGTGCGGTGCGGGCACGGCCGAACCGGCCGAGCACACCGGCATCCAAGGTGGCCATTACCGTGCCTTCGGTTCGAACGCGGCGCCGCTCTCGGTGACGGCCTGGGTGATGGGTGCGTCGAAGCGCAGGTCGAAACCGCTTGCGGCACGTACCTTCTTCGGCAGTTCACCGGCACCGTCTATGACATCGATGGTGGCCTGCTGGCGGTCGATGAGCGTTTGATCAAGGTGCGGGAAGGTGTAGGTGCCGAGCGATTCGACGATGCGCTCGGCGTCGTCGGCGCTGACCTTCTGGATGTCGACGTAGTACCGACGCGCCCACTCGTCCTGGTGGGTATTGGCCCATTGGTGTGCCCGGATGTAGGCACCGACCAATGCGCGCGTGGCAGCGGCCTTGGCCGGGTCCTGCACGACGGCACGACGCGCGTACAGGTAGGCCAATCCGCCATAGATACCGGTGGTCTCGGAGTCCGGGATCAGGGAGGTGCCCGGCGTGCGCAGCAGCCGGGTGACATTCGGCTCGATCAGCGGCGCGATGTCGACCTGCCCGGTACGCACCGCGTCGAGGAACTCGCCCAGTTGCAGCCGAATCAATTGCACGTCACCGGTTTTCAGCCCGGCCTTTGCCAACGCACGCAACACCGCCGCCTGCTGCGCGGTACCTTCCGCGTAGGCGATCTTCTTGCCCTTCAGGTCGGCCAGGGTGTTGGCCGTTTTGCCTGGCGCGACCGCGAGCTTCAACGCGTTGGTGCTGGTCTGGTAGGACGCGACGATCGGCACGTCCTGTCCGGCGACCAGTGCGTGGATCGGCGGGACATCACCCACTGGCGCAACATCGGCGGCGCCGCCACGGAATGCCTCGAGAATCGCGGGCCCGCCGACGAAGTTGGCGAATTCGACCTTGAACGGGAGTTTGTCCAACTCGCCGGATAGCCGCAGCACCGACTGCAGCCGCTCCTGCTGGTCGGCGACAACGAGTTCGGTGCCCGCGGGAATCTCGGTCGGCAGCGGGACGTCGGCGGCGGTAGTGCCGGTCGGCTTGTCATTGTTCGCACAGCCGGCCAAGCCGAGCGTCGCAGCGGTCGTCGCGACGAGCAGTGCGGCGACGGTGCGGCCACGGAGGCCGGTGAAGAACGTGCGTGGTTGGTGCATTGTGGCATTGAAGCAAGACATATCCGGCGCGGATACGGTTACCTTCAGGCTGATTCGAGCACTATCCGGGGACGCTCAGCGTGGTGCGGCCGCGCTGGCCGCCGCACGGATCTGCTGCTGGAAGCGCTGCACGAAGGGCAGGATCTGCTGGTCGATCAGCATGTTGTACTCGCGGGGGCGCTGCATCGGGTTGGCGTGGCCGGTGCTTCGCGGCATGACAACCAGCAGGGTGCCGTCCAGGCCGCCGGAGCGCTCGATCAGCACCTGGTGGGAGTATTCGACGTCGACCACCCGGTCGTTGTCGGGGTTGCGCGGGCGGATGAAGACGATGGCCGGTCGCGGTTTGCCGTCCGCGGGGCGAGACAGGGCGCGCAGGTCATTGATCGCGCCGCCTGCCACGATCGCCAGGAATTGCGACTCGATGAGCCCATTGCTTGCCGCGTCGCGGGAAAAGATCTTCTCGCGCAACACATCCGACATCACCGTACCCAGTTTGGCGACTCTGATGCCTGGCATCCCCGCGCCACCGCGGTCGAAGAAACGGTCGCGGCGCGCGTAGGTTTCCACGGTCAGCCGCAGCCCCCGGCTCTCCCGCGCGCCGGGCAGCCAGGCCATCCAGCGCAGCATGTCCTCGCCGCGGCCACGGCTTTCCGGACGCACCGCGTTCAGGTCCATCGGCGTGCAATCGAGGATCACCGACACCAGCCGCCGGTCGCTGTCGGTGTGGATGTGCCTGGCGACCTCCAGCGCGATCACCCCGCCCATGCTGTGCCCGACCAGCACAACGTTCTTCAATCCGGACATCTGCGCGGCCCGGATGATCAGCTCGGCGATCACCCTGGTGTCGATACCGTGATTGTCGTATTTGATGGCCCAGACCACGCCCATCCGACTGAGCGAGGGCAGCGACGCCGCGGTATTGCTGGCATTGAGGCCGCCGAGACCGACCATGTCGACCACGACGGTGTCCCAGTTCTGGGCGTCGGCCGGCAACGCGACGGGAAGGATGGCGGGCTCGGTGCGAGCCAGCCGGGCCCGCTCCGGCGCGACGTCGTGCACCCAGTACTGGGCGAACAGCACGAGTCCGGCGAGCAGCAGTGCGGCGACCCGCAGCAGCGCCACTCGGGTGCGGCGCAACGACTTCCACCCATGCCCGAGGCCGGTATCCCGCAGGCGGGCTTTGCGTCGCTCGTCGTCCCAGTCCGTGACGGTGGACGGGTGCCGTTCCTCCAACGGCGACATCTCTTCACTGTAAGCACGATTCCGGGTGGCTTGCCAGGCGAACGCGGATCACCCGCCGCCCCCGAAAACCCGACCGACCGGTAGAGTTCGAGCCGTCATCCCAGGCGGGTGCGGGAATCCGGTGCAATTCCGGAACGGTCGCGCCACTGTGATCGCCCTCGCGGCGAAAGTCAGACCTCCCCTGCCTGGATACCCGCTGGAGAGGCCGCGATTTGCCTGTGGAGCACCGTCGATGATCCGTGCGCGGACATCGATTGCCATCCCCGTACTCGGGGTTTTGCTGATCATCGCGATGCTCGTCGCGACCGGATTCGGCGCCGAGACATTGCCGGTGTCGTCGGTGCTGGACGTGCTGCGGGACCGAGCCGCCGGGCGCACACCCACCGACCTCGGCCTCGACACGATCGTGTGGCAGTTGCGCGTGCCACGCACGCTGCTGGCCGCCGTGGTCGGCGCTGGCCTGGCTGTGGCGGGCGCGGCGATGCAGACTCTGGTCCGCAATCCGCTGGCCGACCCCTATCTGCTCGGTGTGTCCTCGGGCGCCGGGGTGGGTGCGGCGGCCGTCATCACCTCCGGGCTGTTCGCGGGCGCCGGTGTGTGGGCGTTGTCCGGTGGGGCGTTGTCCGGGGCCTTCGTCGCCGCGGCGCTGGTGTTCCTCATCGCGGTCGCCCAAGGCGGGCTGACACCGCTGCGGCTGGTGTTGACCGGCACCGTTCTCGGCTCGGCCTTCGCGGCGCTCGGCAGCTACCTGGTCATTCGCAGCTCGGATCCCGCTGCGGCGCAATCGGTCCTGTTCTGGCTGCTCGGCAGCCTCGCGGGCGCCGACTGGTCGAAGATCGCGCTGCCGCTGGGTGTGGTGGCCGCCTGTGGCCTCGCCCTACTGGCGGCCAGCGGCTGGCTCGATGCACTCACCCTCGGCACCGATACCGCCGCCTCGGTCGGTGTCCCCGTCAAGGCACTGCGCGTCGCCCTGTTCATTCTGCTGGCCATCCTGGTCGGCGTCCTCGTCGCGGTCTCCGGCGGAATAGGTTTCGTCGGTTTGGTCATCCCGCACGCCGCCCGCCTGCTGGTCGGTCCCCGCCACCGCACCCTCCTGCCCACCTGCGCACTGTGCGGCGCGCTGTTCCTCGTCATCGCCGACGCCGCCACCCGAGTGCTGGTGCGGCCGACGGAAATTCCGGTCGGCGTGCTGACCGGCCTCATCGGTGCGCCCGCCTTCCTCATCCTGCTCGGCCGCCGACGCTACCGTTTCGGTGAATCATGAAGCACCACAACGAGTCAGGGGCCTCGGACCGCGCCGCGCCGGAGGCACCAGGAACACCGAGCGCGGCAGCGGCAAGCAGCGGGGCCGAGGAAAACCGCGACGGATCCGGCGGCGCGGGCCGACACCACGACCGCCTCGATGCGAGAACCGACAGGGCTGTTGCGGGATTCGTGGCGACAGCATCGGACGTCGGCGTGGCGCTCGAGGCCCGCGGCTTGACCTGCACGGCCGGGCGGCGAGCCGTCGTCGCCGACGCCACCTTCAGCATTCGAGCCGGCGAAATGATCGGCGTCGTCGGCCCGAACGGCAGCGGCAAGACGACGTTGCTGCATGTTCTTGCCGGAGTCGATCGGCCGAAGCATGGGCAGGTCGTCGTGGACGGGCAGATGCTGCACGGTCTTTCGCCACGGCAGCGAGCCAGGACGGTGGCACTGGTCGCACAGGATGAGCGGCCGCCCGCGGATCTGCGGGCGGGCGAGGTGGTTTCGCTGGGGCGCACGCCCTACCTGCCGCCATGGGGCGCGGGGTCGCCGCAGGAACAGCGCGTTGTCGACGAAGCGCTGGCAACGGTGGATCTGGCGGGGTTCGCCGATCGGCCCGTGCACCGGCTCTCGGGTGGTGAGCGGCAGCGCGTGCTGCTGGCGCGTGCGCTTGCCGCGACCGCGCTGGCCGTGGCACTGGCCGCCTGTAGCAGCCAGACCGAGGCCACCGGTGAGCTGTCGCTTCGCAATTGCGATGCGGACGTGCGGTTTCCCGCGTCTGCGCAGCGTCTGTTCGTCAACGACGGAAACCTGATCTCCATGGTGCTCGCGCTCGGCGCCCACGACCAGGTTGCGGCGGTATCGAGCCTGCAGCGCGACGCGGACACCTTGCGCAAGCATTACGGGCCCGCCGTCGACAGTATGAAATCGGTTGCCCCCGAATACCCCGCACGGGAAACGGTGCTCGCGCAGCGTCCCGACGTCATGGTCGCCGGCTGGAGCTACGGCTACGACGAAACCAAGAACCTCACCCCGGAGTCACTGCGCAAGGACGGCATCGCCGCCTACGTGCTCACCGAAAGCTGCCGCCAGCACGACGGCGAACGCCCGCGCGGCATCACCGAACCATGGAACGCGCTGCGCACCGACCTGACGAACCTCGGGGCCATCACCGGCCACGCCGACCGCGCCGCAGACGTCACCGCCGACCTCGACCGCAGGCTGGCCGCTCTGTCGATTGCTCCGAAACCGGAGCGCAAGCCGAACATCTTCCTGGTCGACAGCGCCAGCGACACCATCTTCTCCAGCGGCCAATTCGGTGCGCCCCAGGCGATCCTGGAAGCAGCGGGCGCCCGCAACATCCTCGACGACGTCACCGACACCTGGACCAGGGTGTCGTGGGAGCGCCTGGCCGCCGCCGATCCCGACGCCATCATGTTCGTCGACTACCCGAAGCAGTCCTTCGCCGAGAAGGTCGAGCTGTTGCGCGCCAAGCCGGGCATCAACCAACTCCGCGCCGTCACCGAAGGCCGCTTCCTGAACCTCCCCTACGCCATGTGGACCAGCGGCCCACTCAACATCGACGCCGCCGAGCAGATCCGCAAGCAGCTGGAACGGTGGAACCTGGCCCCCGTCTCCACCATCGAGCCACGCGCCGACGACACGGTGCGCTGATCGGGTCTGCGACGGACTCGATGCTCGAGCCGCGCGCGACGAGGGGTCGCGCGCGGCTCGAGCGGTCAGGTGGCGGGTGCACGGCGGGAAGTCGGCTCGTCCACATGGGTACGGTGGCACAGCCGTGCAGGCCCGGTGGGGGATTTGCTGCTTGCTGGTCAATCGTGGTGATTATCGACCGAAAGATTGTTAACCGCCTAATTCTCCCGACGCACGTCGACCGAGTCCACGCATTTGGTGACTTCGGTCCCGATTATCGGCGATGTTCGGGTTTTCGGCGAGTCGGGCGAGTCCGTAAGATGGGTTTCGATGTCCGGCTTACTAGTGAAAGTAAGGTGACGACATGCCAGCGACCGATCGCGAATGGAATAAACCAGCGGCGATGGCCATCCCCAAGGAGGGCTATTTCGAGCTGGAGCGGGGTAGGTATGGACCGATCTATCCACGGACCCCGGCGTGCTATGGGTTCTCGATCATCGCGAAGGTGAAACCAGGTCGAGAAGAGGCCATTCGCGCGTACGGCAAGCAGATCGAAGATGCGGTAGCGGGTAGTCCGGATGTGCTGGCGCCGCTGCGGCTGCACTATCTGCGGTGGGTGTTGTTCGACGTCGGCTCGGGGCTGCATTTCCAATATCAAGGCATCTTCGACACCGATTTCGACAAATACACCGAGGACGCCGTGGCGCTTTTCAGCCAGACCGGTATCACGACCGTTTTCACCAACCTCGAAGGCTTTCCAGAGGATTGGAAGGAAAACCCGGAGGCGTTCGTCAAATTCGTTCGAGAGCACCAGTTTTCCAGCTTCCTCGAATACGGCGAGTACCCCTACGTCACCGCCGACCAGATCAAAAAAGCGCTGCGACTCGAGGCGGCGTTCTCCGACATGCTCGATCAGATGCAGTAGAGCGCCAGGGCCGATGCTCGAACTCGACGATATTCAGCACATCCTGCTGACCCGCACCCCGGCGATGACCGGCCGCTATGAGTTCCTGTCCTTCGATGATCCCGCGGGGGGCCGGGCCTGGTTGACGGCGCTGGTGGACCGGGTTCAGTCGGCCGCGGACGTGCGCGCCACGATGGATAGTTCCGAGCGCTGGATCACGCTGGCCTTTACCTGGCGCGGACTGCGGGCGCTTGGGGTGTCGGAGGAAGTGCTTGCCACCTTCCCCGACGAGTTCCGTGAAGGCATGGCCGCCCGTGCTGACATCCTGGGCGACACGGGTGCCAATCACCCCGATAACTGGGTGGGCGGGCTGGCCGGTGACGACCTACACGCCATCGCGATCTTGTTCGCCCGCACCGATGCCGAACACCAGCGGTGCACCGCCGAGCACCACAAGCTGGTGGCCCGCTGCCCAGGTGTGCGCGTGTTGTCGTTCTTGGATTTGAACGCGACGCCGCCATTCGACTACGCCCATGACCATTTCGGGTTCCGAGACCGGTTGTCTCAGCCGGTGATCGAAGGATCCGGCGAAGAACCGACACCGGGCTCGGGTGCACCGCTGAAACCCGGTGAATTCATCCTGGGCTACCCCGACGAGAAGGGGCCACCCTACGGGCTTCCGCAGCCGGAGGTGTTGTCCCGCAACGGCAGCTACATGGCCTACCGGCGGCTGCAAGAACACGTCGGTGCGTTTCGGAACTATCTGCGCGAGCACGCTGACACCCCGGACGGGCAGCAGCTACTTGCCGCGAAGCTCATGGGCCGATGGCCGAGCGGCGCACCGCTGGCGCTGACCCCTGACCATGATGATCCACAGCTGGGCGCGGATCCCATGCGGAACAACGACTTCAACTACCGACAGATGGATCCGCACGGCTACGCAGTACCGCTCGGCTCGCACGTGCGGCGACTCAACCCACGCGATACTGCGGTAAATATGAACCGCCGCAGGATGATTCGCCGCGGCGCCACCTATGGGCCTGCGCTGCCGGAGGGTGCTCCCGATGACGGGATGGACCGAGGCATTGCCGCGTTCATCATCTGCGCCAGCCTGGTCCGCCAGTTCGAGTTCGCCCAAAACGTCTGGATCAACGACAAGACATTCCACGAACTCGGCAATGAACGCGATCCCATCTGCGGCACCCAGGACGGAACCCTGGAGTTCACGATCCCCAAGCGGCCCATCCGCAAGGTGCTCGAGGGCCTGCCGGCCTTCACCACGCTCAGAGGCGGCGCGTACTTCTTCCTGCCTGGCATCAGCGCCCTGCGATACCTGGCCACGCTCGACAGTCGAGAGGTGACATCATGAGCACCCGACCGCCGGCACGCACCTACAACCAGAATCACATCCCGCGCAAACACGACGGGCGACGGCGGATAAGCATCTATTGGACGTGGAGCTACCCGTGGGAAGCCCAACGCGATCCCGCCGAAATATATAACCGCTTCTCCACGATGACTGAAGTCCGCAACGTAACGTGGCCGAGCTACGAGACCCCCGAGTACGACGCAGCGCACTTCCTGCAAGGCATTGCCGGCACACTCGAGCTGTTCCATCGTTCGACTCTGGCGTTTCAGCAGCTGGCCGGTGAGGCAACCGGTCATCCCGTCGCGGTGTTCCAGCGCATCGACCAGGCCGGCTACAAATTGCCGATCGACGAGCGGATCCTGGACGACACCGACACGCTGATGGTGTTCGGGCTCGATCACATCCTCTCCGAGCAGGAAGCCGCGCCCGAAGAAAGTGCCGCAATCCGGGAATGGCTGCGACGCGAAGGCACCTGTCTGCTGTTGGCGCCGCACCACGACGTCGGCTTCACTGACGACTACACGCAGCGACAAACCGAATACGAGCATCACGGCGACCGACTGGTGCCCCGCCAGCAGCGATTCGGCCAGTACACGCGTTCGCTGATGAAAGCGCTCGATGTACCGGTGGTCAACAAGTGGGGCCTGCGCCCCGCGGTCGTCGACGGTACCGATCGGATCGCCCCCCTGACCGGGTTCCGCGATCTGGACATACCCCAACTGCTGGATAACGTCACCACATTCAACTTCCACCCCCATCTTCCGCACTACGAGCTCACCGCACCGGAAAGCGACTCGCTACGTGTCCTGGGCCGCCAGCGCGTCGACCCCGAGCGGCCCCACCCCTTCACCGCGGCCGGCAACACGGAGTTCAACGCGCTGATCTGGATGCCACCCACCGGCCGACGTGCCGGCGACATCGTGCTCATCGACTCCACTAACTTCACCACACTGTTCGGCGGCACCGACAGCCTCGAGAACCTCTGGCACAACCTCGCCACCATGTAACCGAGGATTTCGTCGTCACAGCCGGCTTGGTCGTGACTCGGCCACTTCGGGTGACTCGACCGAGGCGACAGCCGCACGGCGACCGGGCATGGCAAGCGCGACGGCCGCGCCGAGCAGCGCCAATGCCGCACCGACCGCTATCGCGGGACCGAAGCCGTCCACGAACTCCGCCGCCGATCCGTAACCGCCCGCGCCGGTGAACACCGCGACCACGACGGCGATCCCGAACACCCCACCGAGCTCACGCATCATGCTGTTCGCGCCCGCCGCCTTACCGAGCACCGCGTGCTCGACAGCGCCGACCACCGCCGTCTGTGCGGACGGAATCGCCATCGACACACCGACCCCCGAGACGATGAGCGGAATCACCATGGACCCGTAGCTCATTCCCGGTTCCGCGATACGCGCGATCCAGAACATGCCGCCCGCCTGCATGGCCAATCCGCCTGCCATCAGCGGTCGTTCGCCGATGCGGTCGGCCAGCATACCGGCGATCGGTGCGCAGAAGAACAGCGTGAGTGTCCACGGCAGCAGCCGCAGGCCCGCGCCGAGCGGCCCGTAGTCGAACACGATCTGCAAGAACTGCGCGTAGAAGAACACCGAACCGAACAGTCCGGCGAAGAGCAGGAACGTCGCGGTGTTACCCGCCGCGAACCCGCGCGAGACGAACAGCCGGATCGGGATCATCGGCTCCGGCCTCCGCGCCTCCCAGACGGCAAAGGCAATGATCAGCGCGACTCCACCGACCAGCGCGACCAGTATTTCCACGCTGGACCACCCCGCGATATTGCCGCGCACCAAGCCCCACACCACCCCGAAAGCGCCACCGGTGAGCAAGACCAACCCCGCGACATCGGCCGTCGTATCGGGACCGAAGGTCTCCGGAATTCGCTTCAGCACCAACGGAATCGCGATAAGCCCGATCGGCACATTGAGCCAGAAGATCCACTGCCAGGACAGTCCCTCCGCGACCGCGCCACCGACCAGCGGACCACACGCGACCGCCAATCCGGTGATGCCTTCCAAGACTCCGATGGCCATGCCACGCCGCTGCGGCGGAAAGGCCGCACTGACCAAGGCCAGCGCCAATGTCATGATCAAAGCCGCGCCGACGCCCTGCACCACGCGGGCCGAGATCAGCATGACCACCGAGGTCGACATCGCGCACGCCGCGGAGGCCGCGACGAAGATCGCCAGCCCGACCGCGAACATCCGCCTGCGACCGAATCGGTCGCCGACAACCGCAGCGGTCATCAGCAGCACGGCGAAACTCAGGTTGTAACCGTTGACCGTCCATTCGAGCGTCTGGACCGACGCCCCGAGATCCTCGCGAATAGTGCCGAGCGCCGTCGCGACGACCAGCGTGTCCAGAGCCGCCATCAGTGAGGCGATCGCGCCGAGCGCGAGCACCCAGCGCTGCGTCATCGCCGAGACGATTGGTGTACTCATAGTGTTCCTTCCTGTGCAGTGGGCCTGCACAGGTACCGACCGGCGCGACGGCCGAACTCATCGGTCAAGGCCCGCGTGTGCGGCCCGCAGCGATATCGCCGTGCCAGCGCGGACCATCGAAGGTGGAAACGGAAGAACATGAGCGTGAAGATGGAGAGCGTTGGGCGCTTTGCCTATTCGGCCGGGAGTACGTGGTGGCCGCCATGACCTGCACGACCTGGCGTGTGAGGTGCGTGGCCGAAGGCTGCGGTCAGGCACGCGACACAGTCCATCCGCACGCCATGCAGGCACACGCTCAGGACGTCCGTCTCGTCCGACTTCGGGGAAGCGTTGGCGCTCATAATGTCTCCGTGTCTCGAACGCTAGCCGGACGAACCGGGATTGCGTCCAGCTTGTCGAGGTTGTCGTACGCCTCGGGCCACCCGTCCTCGTCAACAGCACAGAGTGTTCCATCCGACCAGTGGACGGTTGGCCGACTGTCAGCCGGGGCGATCGAAAGTTTGTGGGCGGTGTCCTCATGAAAGACCGCGAGCAGCGCCCGCACGCACGGGGCGATCTCGCCGGGTGGCAGGTAGGGGATCATGTCGGACATCGGTTTACGCTCCGACCGTCCATGGCGCGCTGTCGTTGTCAGGCATGCGACACCGCCCGCACCCGGCCCGGTCCCACGCACGCGCGAACCGACTCGATGACGAGAAGACCGGAGGGTCGGAAGGTGTCATGCGGCGGTTCGATCCATTGCCTGATTGCCCCGGATTGCGTCGTCGGCGACGGCAACGCCACCGTGCCGCCGTCCCTGATCACAGATACGTTGTGCCGGAACAAATCAGCGAACAACGGCACATCGTCGGGTACATCCGGCCGGATCAAGAACGTCCACCGGTTCGACCGTGGATGCGACAGGATCGGGCCGTAAGCGGCTCCGCGTCGGCCCATGTCATGTTTAACCGCCTGGCCCAGTGGTGCGGGCATCGTCAGCGCCCCGACGTGCGTAACTTTCATGATGATGCGACCCAGACTCGGCGGATCGAGGTTCGCGGGCAGATCGCACACCCGCCGATAGAAGATGCAGCGGGACACCGGGGTATCCCCAAACGGTATGTGGTCCATCGGGTTTGGCCTCTGCTCACATCGACAGTGGATTAGGTGCGCCCTGTGCTGGGGACTCAACACCCCGGCTCAGGGACGGTTCTGCGGGGGCGGGTGGGCCTGCCCATCCACGCATCGCGGTTGCGAAGCTCTCGACCACCTCGACCGTTGCGCCCACGTAGGCGACGGGCGGACCAATGATTGGGTCTCGTTGCGGAAGATCGTTGTTCGGCATCTGCCGACCTCCGGGGCGTCGACGGCTTAGGGTGCGCCCGGCCCCTGACGACTCCTGATGAAGGGAAGGGAGTCATCTCCGGGCGCGTCGCCATCTGAGCATCAACCGGGTACTCGTGGATGATCCACGGGAACATCGGCGAAAATTGGACCGTTTCGCCAGCGGATGATCCACGCGGCGATCACAATGTGATCCACGGGGAGATTTTCAGCGATCCATGGCTTTGACCATGCGTGATCCACGGAATCGACTGTCAGCGATCCACGTATCGACCATGTGTGATCCACGATTGGGAGCGAGGGGAATCTATGGCAAGGCCCAAGCGGGCAGCGTCTCCGACACCGGGTGTGCCACATCGACAGCTGGGGCGGTTACTGCGGGATATGCGCGCAGAATCGGGACTTTCAATCCGGCGGGCAGCGAAGGCGATCGAGAAGGGAGACGGCACACTACAGCGCCTAGAGACGGCTGCCGCCAATGTCATTCACGACGAAGACCTTGAAGCACTCTGCAAGCTGTATGAGCGGCCAGACATGCTGAGCATGTTGAAAGCCCTTGCGCGGCAGGGCCGCGAGCCGAACTGGTGGGATGAACTGTCCGACGTTATCGGGGCCACGTTCAACGTCGGACTGGAAGCAGCTGCGGACAAGCTGACGATCTACCGGCCGGACATAATTTCGGGGCTATTCCAGACCGCCGACTACGCAAGGGCGTTGGATCGGTTGTACTTCGCTCATGACACGGCTGCGGAGTTGGACCGTCGCGTCCGTGTTCGGCGTGAGCGGCAAAACTCGATCACCCGGCGAGTCTCGCCGCTGGCGGTCGATCTTGTGATTGATGAGGGCGTTCTACGGCGTGTGGTTGGCGGGCGGAAGGTGATGGCTGCGCAGCTCCGGCACCTGGCCGACATGCCACCAAACGTGGTCGTGAGAGTGAACCCAAGCGTCTCGGGATTCCCGTTGGGCATCTCGACCGGCCCGTTCACTGTCCTCGACTTTGGCATCGACGCCCACGGGAAACCGCTAGAACCCCCCGTGGTCTATGTCGAGTCGTACACCGGGAACCTGTACTTGGAACGAGCGGAAAACGTGCGCCAGTACCGTGAGGCGTACGAGACGATCCAGCGGGTAGCGTTGGGCGAGCTAGAGAGCAAACACCTGTTGCGGCAGGTAGCGAAGGAGTATGTGCCGTGAAGATTGACCTGGCCGAGGCGAAGTGGTTCAAGAGCAGTCGGAGCGCGGGAGGCAATGACTGCGTAGAGGTTGCGCACCTTGACGGGGGCTCGGTTGGCGTGCGGGACTCCAAGAATCCGACGGGTCCGGCGCTGGTGTTCACGCCTAGCGAGTGGGATGCCTTCACAGCTGGCGTACATGACGGCGAGTTCGACCGCACGTAGCTCTGGAAGCCGAGAGCCCCTGTACCTCGATTGAAAGAGGAAAATCGCGAAGGAGTATCAACAGTGAACATGAACCTTGCTGACGCCGAGTGGTTCAAGAGCAGTCGCAGTCAGGGAGGCTCGGAATGTGTAGAGGTGGCCTACCTCGACGGTGGGCACGTCGGTGTCCGTGACTCCAAGAACCCGACCGGTCCTGCACTGATCTTCACGCCGGGCGAGTGGAAAGCATTCACCGCTGGCGTGCATGACGGCGAGTTCGACCGCCAGTAGCCCTGGAAGCTCGAGAGCCCTGTACCTCGATTGATAGTTGAGGTACAGGGCTTCTTTGCGTCTACAGGCCATTGCCGTGCCGGATTCGGTAACCCCACGCACGGAACCCGCGCCAGAGGTGCCTCCGGTCGCATCGCAGCGACGACCAGCATGTTCTGACAATGTCCCTTCTTGTGCCGCGGGCCTGCACAGGTACCGACCGGCGCGACGGCGGAACACATCGGTCAAGGTCCCGGAGTTTCCGGCACCGATGAGTTCCGAGCGCGCGGGCGGTCTGCATATTCGAGGACATCCATGACGTGGCCGGAGTCCGACGCTGAGTAGTCCGACAAAGGGGCACCGATGGTCGACATCGACGAGTTCGCCGCACATACGGCGCGGTACCGGCGGGAGCTGCTCGCGCACTGCTACCGCATGGTCGGCTCGGTAGACGACGCCGAGGACCTGGTACAGGAGACGATGCTGCGGGCCTGGCGCGCCTACGGCGACTTCGAGGGCCGCGCGTCGATGCGGACGTGGCTGTATCGGATAGCGACCAATGCCTGTCTCAACGCGCTGCAGCACAGCAGTAGGCGCGTGCTGCCGTCGGGACTGGCCGGGCCATCGGACGATCCGGAGCACGCGCCGTTCTTGTCGAACGAGATCCCGTGGCTACAGCCGATGCCGGATGTCCGCATCGAGCCTGAGTCGTCGGATCCGGCCGCGATCGTCGCCGCGCGCGAGGGGATGCGGCTGGCGTTGATCGCCGCATGGCAGTACCTGCCGCCGCGCCAGCGCGCGGTGCTGATCTTGCGGGATGTGCTGCGCTGGAAAGCCTCCGAGGTGGCCGAACTGCTGGAGGTGAGCGTGGCCGCGGTCAACAGCGCGTTGCAGCGCGCGCACGCGACCCTGCGGCAGCTGCCTACGGAAACGACCGGCATCACCGAACCCGACGACCCGGCCGTGCGTGCGCTGCTCGACCGGTATGCGGCCGCGTTCGAGGACGCCGATATGGCGGCACTCACCGCGCTGTTGAAATCCGATGCGGTCATCGAGATGCCGCCGATCCGCGAATGGTTCCGCGGCAGCATCGACATCGTGCGACTGATCGCCACGCGATGCCCGGCCCGCGCCGGCGAGGTGCGGATGGTGCGCACTGCCGCGAACGGCCAGCCTGCCTTCGGCTTCTACCTGCGCGGTGAGGCCCTCTCGATCCATGTCCTCACCGCGACTCCGGCGGGGATCGAGCGCATTGTGTGCTACCAGGACACCGGACTCTTCGAATCCTTCGACCTGCCGAAGTCCCTGCCATGACCCGCGATCTGTTCGACCGATCGGTGCTTTATCTCCTGTGTGCCCTCCAGGGAGTCGGCGCCGACCTCACCCGACCGACCCCGTGTCGTGGCTGGGACCTGCGGATGCTGCTCGCGCACGTGGACGAATCGATCGCCGCCCTGCGCGAAGGCGTTGCCGCCGGGCGGATTTGCGCGATCCCTGCCATCCGCCATCCCGATGCCACCGCCGTCGCCCGCGTGCAGGCCGCGGCCGCCGGCCTGCTCGGCGACCTGACCCACTACGCCTCGAATCCGGTCCTGGTGTCCGACACCCCGTTGCCTGCCGAAACCCTCGGTGCGGTCGGCGCCCTCGAATTGACTGTGCACGCATGGGATATCGCGGCGGTGCACACGCCATCAGTCCGAATCCCGGACGAACTCGCGGGCGAACTCCTGACAGTGGCGCCGCGGCTCGTCCCGATCACCGGACGACATCCTCTGTTCGCGCCGCCGGTCCCAGCACAGACCACCGGGCCGAGCGACCGACTGCTCGCCTACCTGGGCCGCACTCTGCCGGTGCACACAGCCAGCTGATCCCCAGGCCGAAACATGGTGCTGCGCAACGTGATCAGCGCGCCATCGACGGCTACGGTCGTGGGTTATCGTCGCATCGGGAAGTCATAGGCGCTTAGTATCGGTGACGAGCGCCGTGGCCAGTACAGCCGCCCGCCCGGTCGACCTCGACTTCCATTCACGCATTCGGCTCGACACCAGCTCTGTCGCACCGTCCACGCCGAATATAGTGGCGGCCGGGTGCGCGAGGTCGTCGACAACCGCGATCGGATCGCGACAGCACGTGTTCTCACCGCGATCATCGCGACCGGGTTCAGCGCCGACGAGGAGCAGCGCGAAACCTACATCGACTGAACAGGTTCGACGCTCACCAGGCGCGGGTGAACCAACCAGTGGCGGCGGCGGCGAAGCGGTCGCGGTCCCAGGCGCCCGCGCCCGCAGGGACGGTGCCGACCACCTCGACGCCGGTGACCTCGGGCAGGTCGGCGCGGTTGCACTGGGCGGCCAGATCGGGCTCGGCAGGCCAGGAGCCGATCACCAGGCCTGCGCATTGCACACCCGCCGATTGCAGTGTGCGGGTGGTCAATTCGCTGTGGTTGAGGGCGCCGAGACCGGCGGCGGCGACCACAAGGACCGGGGCGCCGAGTTTCTGGGCGAGCTCGAGCAGTGTGAATTCGCCGAGGCGGACGAGCAAGCCGCCCGCGCCTTCGACCAGGGTGAGGTCGGCATCGGCGAGGTCAGCGATGGCGGCGGTGGTTTCGGCCAACGTCAGCAGCGGTTGGCCGCAGCGGCGCGCCGCGGTGTCCGGCGCCAACGGATCCGGGTAGCGGGCGAGTTCGAGAGTTCGAGTGACTCCCGAAAGCCGCTGAACTTCGGCGAGATCGCCGGGTTCGCCTGGGGCCACCCCGCTTTGGGCCGGTTTGCACACCGCCACCGACCGACCTGCGGCGCCGGCGGCAGCCGCGATCGCCGCGGTCACCACGGTCTTGCCGACATCGGTGGAGGTTCCGGTGATCAACAGCAGACTCATGGCCGCCCCACCTCCGATCCACGAACCTGCAACAGTTCAACCGCAACGATGTCGGCACGCACGCCGACCGGCGGCACCGCGAGCATCACGTTATCGACGGCAGCTTCCGCAATGCACTGGATGCTCATGGCCACACCACGTCCAATCCACGATCCTGCAACAGTTCGACGGTGACCGCGTCGGCAGGCATGCCAATCGACGACACCGCGAGCATCACGATGTCGACGGCAGCTCCCGCGCCGAGCTGAACCCTCATGCAGGCACCACGCTCAGCCCGCGGGCTTCTGCCAGTACCTCGGTGAGAACTGTTGCGATGGTGTCGAGTTCGGCGGGGGTGAGGTTGGCGCGAGCGGTGAGGCGCAAGCGGGAGGTGCCCTCCGGCACGGACGGCGGACGGAAGCAGCCGACGTCGAGACCGCGGGACCGGCAGGCCTGGGCGGCGTCGTAGGCCACCTGCGCCTCGCCGAGTACGACCGACACCACTGCCGAGTCCGGCTCTGCCACACCGGCGATGCGGGCGATGTCGGCGGCCCGCTCCAGCACGCGCGCAGCCATCTCGGGTTCGCGGCGCAGCAGCCGCAAGGCCGCACGCGCGGCGCCGACGGCGGCGGGAGCGAGGCCGGTGTCGAAGATGAAGGTGCGTGCGGCATCGATAAGGTGCGCGCGGACCCGGGCACTGGCCAGTACGACACCGCCTTGGGCGGCAAGGGCTTTCGAGAGGGTCGCGGTGATCACCAGGTCAGGCTCTCCGGCCAAACCGGCTTCGTGCACGAGGCCGCGCCCACCCGCGCCGCGCACGCCGAGCCCGTGCGCCTCGTCCACGATCAGCACGGCACCGTTGGCGCGGGTCACCCGGTGCAGATCCGCCAGCGGGGCCAGGTCACCGTCGGCGCTGAATACCGAATCGGTGAGCACCAGCGCGCGTTCCTCGGTGCGGGTGGCCAGCAGCTCGTCGACGGCGGCGACATCGCGGTGCGCGGCGATCTGCACCCGCGCCCGCGACAGTCGGCAGGCATCCACCAGCGAGGCGTGACTGCCTGCATCCGAGACGACCAGCGTGCCACGTCCGGCCAGCGCGGTGACCACGCCGAGGTTGGCGGCGTAGCCGGACGCGAACACCAAACCGGCTTCGGCGCCGACGAACTCGGCAAGCTCGACTTCGAGCTGTTCGTGCGCGGCCGTAGTTCCGGTGACGAGCCGTGAACCGGTCGAGCCGGCGCCCCATTGCCGCACGGCATCGATCGCACCCGCGACCACGTCGGGATGCCGAACCAGACCGAGATAGTCGTTGGAGGCGAGATCGATCGATGGCGACTGCGGCGCCCGCGCCCGCAGCTCGCGCCGCAACCCCGCGGCCACCCGCTCTGCCGCGCGCTCGTCCAACCAGCTCAACGGATCAGTAGTCACAGCTCCGCAGCATACTTGAACGCCGTTCAGGTTGCGCATCGTACCCACCCACGCACAGCTCCATTCGATTCCACAGCTCGCCGCCACACCCAGCCACACCCGACGCCTAGTCACCCGACACCCCCCAGCCCAACCCAACACCCAATACACGGGGTGTGCAGTGGCAAAACGGGGTGTTGGGCCAACCAGCCACGCGTCGGCGGTACCGAACAGGGCGGCCCGGGGATCGTGGCGGACAACGATGTGCGGGCTCAGAACGCAACTACAGTCAGGCGACCAACGCTGGGAACCGACTCCGCGCGCTCGACCGCGGAGGTAAGCCGGGTAGGACACCCGACGCACCCGGCACTGCCCGTTACCGGCGCGAAATTGCGAGGCCTAGGTCGACTGCGCCTCGACCGCAGCGCGCATACCCGCGGTGATCGCGGCGACATCCTCGGATGTACTGATGAATGGCGGCATCGTGTAGATGAGGTTGCGGAAGGGGCGCAACCAGACGCCCGACGACACCGCGGCATCGGTTGCCGTGCGCATGTCGACCGGATGGTCGAGCTCGACGACGCCGATCGCGCCGAGCACCCTGACCTCGGCAACGCCAGGAAGCTCACGGACCGGCGCGAGACCCGCGTTCAGCTCCGATTCGATGCGGGCGACCTCGCCGCGCCAGTCCCGTTCGAGCAGCAGTTCGATCGACGCCACGGCGACGGCACACGCCAGTGGGTTGCCCATGAACGTCGGCCCGTGCATCAGACCGCCGTGGCCGGCACTGAGGGTTTCCGCGATCTGCGCGGTGCACAGCGCCGCGGCCAACGTGAGGTAGCCGCCCGTCAGTGCCTTGCCGATGCACAGGACATCCGGGCTCACCCCTGCGTGCTCGGCGGCGAAAAGTGCTCCGGTGCGGCCGAATCCGGTGGCGATCTCGTCGAAGATCAGCAGCACGCCGTGTTCGTCGCACAGGCGGCGCAGGTCGGCGAGGTAGCGCGGGTCGTGCCAGCGCATGCCACCCGCGCCTTGGACGACCGGCTCGACGATGACGGCCGCGAGTTCGTCGGCGTGCGCGGCCAGCGCACGGTCGAGTTCCGCGACGTAGTCGGATTCGTAGTCACGCGGCGGTGTAGGCACGAAGACGTGCTCGACCAGCACGTCGGTCCACAAGGAATGCATGCCGCCGTCCGGATCGCACACACCCATCGGCGTGAAGGTGTCGCCGTGATACCCACCGCGCCAGGTGAGCAGCCGCCGCTTGCCGGGCAGCCCGAGCGCGCGCCAGTACTGCAGGCACATTTTCACCGCGACCTCGATCGACACCGATCCCGAGTCACACAGGAATACCTTGTCCAGTCCGGCCGGGGTGTGCTCGACGAGCAGTTCGGACAGTCGGACCGCGGGCTCGTGGGTGAGCCCACCGAACATCACGTGACTCATCCGCCGCGACTGAGCGAGCAGCGCCGCGTCCAGCACCGGATGCCGGTAGCCGTGGATAGCGGCCCACCAGGAGCTCATGCCGTCGACCAGTTCACGCCCGTCGGACAGGGTCAGCCTGGTCCCGGACGCGCCCGCCACCACGAGCAGTTCGGTCGTCGCGGGAAAACCACCGTAGGGATGCCAAACATGCTTGGCGTCGATGGCGGCGATCTCGCCGGGGGTCATTGCCACAGGAATCCTCGCGCTCGTGCGACGGCCCCGGCCTCCCCGGGGCTGGCTTGAACGGTGTTCAAGTTACCACTCGAGCTGGGTAAGCACGACTCGCGCTCGACAGTCCTTGGCCGAGCACGGCGCGGCGGCCTCGTCGGCACAGCCCGCGGCGGGTTCGACCGGCACAGCCCACGGCGGGTTCGACCGGCACAGCCCACGGCGGGTTCGACCGGCTCGGCCCGCTACGCGCCGGACCGGACCGTCTCGGCCGCCGCCCGTCGGATGTACCCGGCGGCCGCCGCCCGCCGGGTACATCGTCTGCGAGTCCAGCGACAGCACCGATTCGACAGTGCACAGATTCCGTTCGGCGTATTCTTTGACTCAGTCAAAGAATGGAGCCGCCGTGATCGCGACCGACGCGAAGGAGATCGCCGCTGTTCGGGAGTTCAACCGTCGATACACCCGGGTGATCGGCGTGCTGCGCGGCGGACTACTGGACACGGAATACTCGCTGACCGAAGCCCGAATCATCTTCGAGCTGGCCACCACCGGATCCACCGAGGTCGTTCGGCTGCGGCGCGACCTCGATCTGGATCCCGGCTATCTGAGCCGCATTCTGGCCCGGTTCAAGAGCCGCGGCCTGATAGAGACCAGCCGCTCCAGCACCGATGCCCGGCGACAGGAGGTACGGCTCACCGAGCACGGCCGCGCCACCTTCGCGGTGTTGAACGAGCGTGCGGGCCAGGAGGTAGGCGACTTGCTCGCGGCGCATCCACCCACCGACCGTGCCCAACTGGTCGAGGCGATGCGGACCATCCAGCACATCCTGGACCGGCCCGCGGACACGACGGCCGCGCCATCGGTTGTCATCAGAGCACCGAGGCCCGGCGACTACGGCTGGGTGATCCAACGCAACGCCGCGCTCTACGCGGCCGAATACGGTTGGGACGCAAGCTACGAGACGCTCGTCGCCCGCATCGTCGCCGACTATCTGGACAACCACGACGAACAGCGGGAACGCGCCTGGATCGCCGAGCACGACGGCGAGCCGGTCGGCTGTGTGTTCTGCATGACGGAAAACGAGACCACCGCACGCCTGCGGCTACTGCTGGTCGAGCCGACCACCCGCGGCCTCGGCGTCGGCTCGGCACTCGTCGACGAATGCCTGCGCTTCGCGACCGCGGCGGGCTACCGCGAGATGGTCCTGTGGACCAACGACGTGCTCACCTCCGCCAGACACATCTACCAACGCGCCGGTTTCGAACTGGTGGAATCGAACCCACACCACAGCTTCGGCCACGACCTCGTCGGCCAAACCTGGCGTCGCCCACTCGAATCGGACACCTAGAACGCACCACGATCCGCGACCCGCCCCGAGCAAGATGCACTGCACAACCAAGCAAGCAGCGCTTCGCGACCGAGCGGCACATCACGGAGTGCCCCTCTCGCAATCCGCCGCAGCTATGTGCGCTTCGTCGAATTGGAGGGCGCCGGGCCAGAGTGGCCGATCGCCGCAGCGATGCGCCGCTCGCCGAACCGGAGGCCGCAGGGTCAGAGCGTCGGTCAGCGCAGCGATGCGCCACTCGCCGAACCGAAGGCCGCCGGACCAGAGCGTCGGTCAGCGCAGCGATGCGCCACTCGCCGAACCGAAGGCCGCCGGACCAGAGCGTCGGTCAGCGCAGCGATATACCACTCGGGGACTCACGGGCCGCCAGGTCACAGGGCCGATCGCCGCGGCATGGTGCCACTCGGAGGATCCGGCGGACGCGGGTCAGCGACTTGGGCAGTCCGGAGTTTCTGCGGCTAGCGCCCGGTGCGCCTTGGATAGGTAGCGCCGCAGATCCGCCAAGGCCGGCGCACCCAAGGCGTCGGCGAGAGTTCGTTCGATGCTCTTGATCCGGTCCGCGGCCACCTCGAGCGCCGTGCGACCCGCGTCGGTCATTATGACGAGCCGTGCGCGGCGGTCCATCGGGTCGACCTGCCGTTCGACCAATCCACAGCGCTCCAAGTGGGTCACCAACTCCCCCATCGACTGCTGCGTCATTCCGGCGGCCTCCGCCAGCGCGGTGATGCGCGTACCCGCCGGGTCCAGGTGGCGGAACACCGCGTAATGCGCGGGGCGCAGTTGATCGTCGAGCCGAGCGCGCAATTCCACGTTGAGCTCACGCTCGAAGGCCGTGGTGGCCTGGCTCAGCAGTTTCAGCAAAGAGACGTTCGGGTCGGCCGTTGACATATTACAAAGGTTACCTTTATATATTGAAGCATGGAAGACGCCCCGACACTCACTTTCCGCAATGGACATCGGGTCACCCTCGTCGCTGAAGGCCTCGACGAGCGCGGCCCGTACTTGCGGCTGAAACATCTTCTGCCCAAGGCGGATCGGCAGGCGGGCCCGCACTGGCATCCCGAGCTGACCGAATCGTGGACGGTCCGGCAGGGGCGGCTGCGCTTCAACGTCGATGGCGCGCAGACTGTTCTCGGCCCCGGTGACTCCATCACGGCTCCGCCACGCGCCGTGCACGAGTTCTGGAGCGAGGCTGCCGACACCGAGTTCGACCACGAAATCCGTCCACCGCTGCGGCATTGGCAGATGTTCACGCTCTGGCACAACCTAGATGCCGCGGGCAAGACCACCCGCTCCGGCGTACCACGCGACCCGCTTGCTCTGGCATTGCTGTGGGATTACCAGGACGGCTACCTGGCGGGCATCCCATCGTGGCTCCAGCGCGCCGTCTTCGGTGGACTCGCCGCCATCGCCGAACGGGCGGGTTATCGGCGGCGCTGGTTGAAAACAGGCTCCCACCAGGACTGACGCGCCCGGCCGTAACCGCCCACACGGACGTCCCTCCGCCTGCCGCTAGTGTCGTTGACATGGCTCAGCCCGACGCAGCGCCCGGTGACGTGACACCACTCGGTGTTTGGCCCGGCACCGCCTACCCTCTGGGCGCTACCTACGACGGCGCAGGCACCAATTTTTCGGTGTTCTCCGAGGTCGCCGATGCGGTCGAGCTGTGCCTGATCGCCAGGGACGGCACCGAGACCAGGATCACGCTGGACGAGGTCGACACCTACGTCTGGCACGCGTACCTACCGACCATCGGGCCAGGACAACGCTACGGCTTTCGAGTACACGGGCCCTACGACCCGGATCGCGGATTACGTTGCGATTCCAGCAAATTGCTGCTCGATCCCTACGGCAAAGCCTTCGACGGTGAATTCGACAACGATCCGTCGCTGTACACCCACGGTCTGGATTCCCTGGGGCACACCATGACCGGTGTGGTGATCAACCCGTTCTTCGACTGGGGCGCCGACCGCGCGCCGAATCGGCCCTATCACGAGACGGTGCTCTACGAGGCACACGTCAAGGGCATGACGATGACGCACCCCGACATCCCCGAGGATTTGCGCGGCACCTACGCGGGCATCGCGCACCCGGCGATCGTCGGACATCTGAAGAGTCTCGGCGTCACCGCTATCGAACTGATGCCGGTGCACCAATTCCTGCACGACCGCGTCCTGCTGGATCAGGGCCTTCGAAACTACTGGGGCTACAACAGCTTCGGCTACCTGGCCCCGCACAACGAGTACGCCGCGAGCCCACGCGGCGGCGCCGCGGTCACCGAGTTCAAGGCGATGGTGCGCGCCCTGCACGCGGAGGGCATCGAGGTGATCCTCGACGTCGTCTACAACCACACCGGCGAGGGCAATCACCTCGGACCGACCCTCGCCTTCCGCGGTATCGACAATGCCGCCTACTACCGCCTCATGGACGACGACCCGTCGCGCTACATGGATTACACCGGCACCGGCAACAGCCTCAATGTGCGCCACCCGCACACGCTGCAGCTGATCATGGACTCGCTGCGCTACTGGATCCTGGAGATGCACGTCGACGGCTTCCGCTTCGACCTGGCGGCCACACTGGCCCGCGAACTGCACGACGTGGACCGGCTGTCCACGTTTTTCGATCTGGTGCAACAGGATCCGGTGGTCAGCCAGGTGAAGCTGATCGCGGAGCCGTGGGATGTCGGCGAAGGCGGCTACCAGGTCGGCAACTTCCCAGGCCTGTGGACCGAGTGGAACGGCAAATACCGCGACACTGTCCGCGACTACTGGCGCGGCGAGCCAGCGACGCTCGGCGAGTTCGCATCCCGGCTCACCGGCTCCTCCGACCTGTACGAGGACACCGGCCGCAGGCCGAGCGCCAGCATCAACTTCATCACCGCGCACGACGGATTCACGCTGCGGGACCTGGTGTCCTACAACGAGAAGCACAACGAGGCCAACGGCGAGGACAACCGCGACGGCGAGAGCTGGAACCGCGCCTGGAACTGCGGGGTCGAGGGCCCCACCGACGACCCGGATATCCTCGCTTTGCGCGCCAAGCAGAGTCGCAACCTGCTGGCCACGCTGGTGCTCAGCCAGGGCACGCCGATGCTCTCGCACGGCGACGAAATGGGGCGGACGCAAGGGGGGAACAATAATGTGTACTGCCAGGACTCACCGCTGGCCTGGATGGACTGGTCACTGATGCAGACGAATTCGGACCTGCTCGACTTCACCCGCACTGTGATCGCACTACGCACCGAGCACCCCATCTTCCGGCGCAGGCGCTTCCTGAAAGGCAGGCCGATCCGGTCCAAGGAGCACGCCCGCGACATCGCCTGGCTCACACCGGCCGGCGAGCAGATGACACCGGCGGACTGGGACAGCGGATTCGGCAAATCGCTGACCGTGTATCTCAACGGACGCGGCATTCCCGAACCCGGACCGCGTGGCGAGCACATCACCGACGATTCGTTTCTGCTGTGCTTCAACGCGCACGATTCCGCCCTCGATTTCGCCCTGCCCGGTACCGATTACGGCCTCGACTGGTCGGTCGCACTCGACTGCTCGATACCCGACGGCCGCTCCGAAGCCATCTACCCGGCGGCCGCGACCGTCACCCTCCCCGCCCGGTGCCTGCTCGTCCTCCGCTGCACCGCATGACCGAAACGCCCATGACCGAGACGCAGACACACTTCACCGATCCCATTGTCCGTGGCCGCCCACCGGCCAGGCAGACGACGATTCGCAGCACTTACCGACTCCAGCTGCGACCCGATGTACTGACCTTCACCGAGGCCCGATCGATCGCGGAATACCTACAGCAGCTGGGTATCTCGCATCTGTACCTGTCACCGATCCTGACCGCGGCGCAGGGTTCGACGCACGGTTACGACGTCACCGACCCCACCACCGTGTCGGCGGCGCTCGGCGGACCGGCAGGTCTCAAGGCGCTCTCCGACGAAGTGCGCAGCCGCGGCATGGGTTTGATCGTGGACCTGGTGCCCAACCACGTCGGTGTCGCCGACCCGCGGCAGAACCCGTGGTGGTGGGATGTGCTGCGCAACGGACGCGAATCGAAGTTCGCGCATTTCTTCGACATCGACTGGAGCCCGGCCAATGGCGCGGGCGGACGGCTGGCACTGCCGGTGCTGCAGAGCGAAAACGACCCGGCGGCACTGACTGTCGATCGGTCCGGTTCGGAACCGATGCTGGCGCTGCACGATCTGCGCTTCCCCATCGCGGCGGGCACCGACGGCGACAACGCGCTGCGCATCCACGACAAACAGCATTATCGGCTGGTGAGCTGGAAGGCCGGGCTGTGCACCTATCGCCGGTTCTTCGCCGTCAGCAGCCTGGCCTCGGTGCGCCAGGAGGACCCCGAGGTCTTCGAGATCACCCACCGCGAGCTCGCCGCCTGGTGCGAGCACGATCTCATCGATGGCGTCCGGGTCGACCATCCGGACGGATTGTCTTATCCCGCCGCCTATCTGACGAAGCTGCGCAGGCTTATCGGACCGCAGCGACTGCTGCTGGTGGAGAAGATCCTTGCCAACCGCGAGCCGTTGGATGCGACGCTGCCGATCGACGGCACCACCGGCTACGACGCGCTCGCCGATATCGGCGGCGTGTTGATCGACCCGGAAGGCGAGCCCGCGCTCACCGAACTGTCCAGGCACATCGCCGGGCACGGCAGCGATCGGGCCTGGATCGGTGAGACCGAACACCGGATCAAACGCGCGGTGGCGGAAAGCATTCTGGCCCCGGAGGTTCGGCGCCTGGTCGCCGCCGTCAAACGCGACGCGCGGGCCGAAAGTTTCGACACCATGGCGCTGACCAACGCCACCATCGAGGTGCTGGCGTTCATGCCGGTGTACCGCGTCGACTACGCGCCGCTTGCCGGCATGACCGGCGCGGTGATCGCCGAAGTGGAGAAGCGCAACACCGAACTCACCGCGCCGCTGAACGTCCTGGTGTCCGCTTTGGCCTTGGAAGGCGAGGCCACCGTGCGTTTCAGTCAGGTCTGTGGTGCGCTGACCGCCAAGGCCGTCGAAGACACCATGTTCTATCAGGCGGCCCGGCTGGTCTCGTTGCAAGAGGTGGGCGGCAACCCAGCCCGATTCGGCCACTCGCTCAACGAGTTCCACCTGTCCAACAGTGAACGCGCGCAGCGCTGGCCCGCGACCATGACCACGCTGTCCACCCATGACACCAAGCGCGGTGAGGACGTGCGCGCGCGGATCGGGGTGCTGTCCCAGGTCGCCGAGACCTGGGCGCGGTCGGTCGAGTCCTGGGAGGAGACCACGCCGGGCCCCGACGGCGCGACGACGCTGTTCCTGCTGCAGAACATGTTCGGCGTGTGGCCAGCGGACGGCCGCCCCGCCTCCTCGGTGTCCGGCCTGCGCGAGCGGCTGCATCGGTTCGCGGAGAAGTCGATTCGTGAGGCGGGTGTGCACACCTCATGGGAGGAACCGGATGCCGAGTTCGAGGCGTCGGTGCACGGCTGGCTGGATGCGGTGATCGACGGACCGGTCGGCTCCGAAATCGGTGATCTGGTGCACGAGCTCGCCCCGCACGCCTGGTCGGATTCGCTGTCGCAGAAGCTGCTCCAGCTGTGCGGTCCCGGCATCCCGGACATCTATCAGGGCTGTGAGCTGTGGGAGGACTCCCTGGTGGACCCGGACAACCGGCGTCCGGTGGACTTCGCGGCACGCGCCGGGCTGCTGCAATCACTCACCGGCACACCAGCCTTGAACACCAACGGGGCGGCGAAGATGTGGATCGTCGCGTACGCACTGTGGCTGCGCAGGGAGCGGCCGGACTGCTTCGTCGGCGGCACTTATCTGCCGCTGTTCGCCACCGGCGACCACGCAAGCAGGCTGGTGAGCTATGCCCGTGGCCGGGCGGGCGAGGCGCCCGAGGTGATCGTCGCCGCCACCCGGCACAGCATCGGCCTTGCCGAAACCGGGTGGGGCGATACCACCTTGGAACTACCACAGGGCAGCTGGACCGACCGGTTGACCGGCCACACCTTCCAGGGTCGGGCCCGACTGGAGAAGCTCTTCGCCCGCTTACCCGTCGCCCTGCTCGTCCGCTAACAGGGTGGTCACCGCGCCGGTCTTCTCGATCAGGTCCTCCGGGAACATCCCGCCGAACTCCTCGCGCCAGCGCCGCAAATTCGCGGGTCGGTACTCCGACTCGTCCTGGGTGCTGGAGGCTATCCGGACACCCTGGTCGATCGGCGTGGCCAGCCGCCGCCACGAATCCCAATGGAAGCGCCGGTTGCGTGGATTGCGCAGCGTCCGAAGCACATTCAGGATGCGATAGCCGATGCCGAGGGACTTGTGCAGCACCAGGTGCTCGGCGCCCTCAGCCTGGCAGCGCTTCGACAGGCCTTCCAGCCGTACCCGATCGAAGACGAGGCCGACCGATTCGGCCTCGGTCACCATCCACTGCAGGGTGAGGTCGGACAGGCCGCACTCGGCGTAGCCGCCGCCGATATCGCTGTGCACACCCTCGAACCAGACCTGCTTCACCCGCTCGAAGTGCTTGCGGTACTTGACGTTCGGTTCGATCGGCACCTCCCAGAGGCACGGTTCGAAATTGCGGCGCCGCTCGTCGATCGCCAGGGCCTGGCGCGCGCAATGCACATTGGACGAGAGCTTCACATCGTGGAACTTGTGCAGCACGGAGGTCAGTCCCGGCACGCCGAGCGCGCCGACGGTGTCGAACACACCGAGGAAGTCGACCTTGGCGGGGTGCCTGCAGTATTCGCTACGGAAGTCGATCCACTCCTGCGGCTCCGGCGGATCCGGGTTGTCCGCCGTTCGCTTCGGTGCGACCTGCCGATGAATGCGCAGCGCCCGCGGATATTGACCGTCGATCATCGCCTCCGGCGTCATGATCCCGATACGGCCGATCAGTCCGGCCAGGCTGCGCGCGGTGAAGGCACCGCGGCTGAAGCCGAAGATGTAGATCTCGTCGCCCGGCTCCCAGTTCAACGCGAGATGCCAATACGCCGACGACAGGTTCGCCTCCAGCCCGAGCCCGAACGCACCGCCCATCAGCCGGTCGGTGAGGAACCCGCGCGCACCCGGCCCCGACACGTAGCTCACCCACTGCTGAATCGGCTCTCCGGTCGGTCCCGGAGCCGAGAAGCTGATGGTCTGAGCGATCTTGATGATGTTGGATACCGTGCTGCTCGATTCGGCTTTCCAGGTGCCGTCGCAACAAACTACCAAGCGTTTCATGAGCGAATTCTCCCGCCGCATCCCCGTGTGAAACCTGCGTACTGGACTACTCGAATCATCGGGGTTCGGACACGAGATGTTAATGAAAACAATGCATTTCAGTAGATGAATACCCGGCGTGTCCATGGGGGAAGGCCATGAAAACCAGAAAAGCCCCGGCGTACCGGGGCTTCTTCGGGGGAGGTCTCACAACCAGGTAGGGTCGCCGAACACCGCGCCCATGTCGTCGACCTCGGGTGAGGTGGCAAACACATAGGTGAATTGCCGGATGTTGACCGGACCGGTGCAGGTATTGACCTTGATATGGAAGTCCCGAACCACCGTCTGAATAAGCCTTCCCGGAATCATTTCCTTCTCGGTCATCGAGACCTCCGCGACATCGCCGGGCTCCAGATTCAAGGCCACAATTGGGTTGGGGTTGAGGATCACGGGCGGTAAGTCCTCGGTTTCGTCCGGGTCTATCGTGACGATGATGTCGGGTTCGGCGCCGAAAGTGCCCGCACCGACAGACACCGCGCAACCGACGTGATACCCCACCCGCAGTTTGCCCCCCGCCTCGTCGATCCTGCCGTAGGCAACGGTGCTGACCAGGGCCTCCCTGGTGGTGGCCACCATGTTCAACGGGGCGATGCGGGTGACCGTCTCATCCCTGCTGCCCACCATCAGGTTGCCGCCCAGCGGCGACGCGTAGGTCTTCTCGTGCGCTGGCAGGGTGACGGTGTCGGCTTCGGCGTGTGGCGCCGAGGCCACCGACGAAAGAGCAGCGAGACACACTCCGGCGAGCACCAGAGCTACCTTTGTCACGTTCGACCGCATGACGGGAATTCTAGTAGCGCGCCGCTATAACAACGGGCTAGGACACGGCTCGAGATGCGTGTCGTTTCCCAGCGTCTACCGCTTGTGCGCCAGCACCGCGAACATGGTCACCGACAGGTGATAGTCGCCCACGGCGATGCCCGCGTTCAGGTCGGCGCGGAACTGGTCATGTTGTTCGGCGGTGACCGCTCCGGCCGCGACAGCTCGCTCGGTCATCTCGTCGTAGAGCGGCAGCGCCGATCCCGGGTCCCAGATCACCGCCTCCGAGCCCATGTCGTCGATCTCGAAACCCGCGGCGACCAGCAGACCGCGCAGGCGACGGCCGGACGCCGGATTGGGTGTATTCGCCAGCAGCGTCTCCGATATGGCCCGCACGACCGCCGGATCACCGGGATGAGTGATCGAGGTGTGCCAGTCGCTGTCGATGAGCAGCACCCGGCCGCCGGGGCGCAGCGCCCTGGCGATCTCGGCGGTCGCGGCGGCGGGGTCGTCGAGGTGCTGGTACACCCGCTCACAGCGGATCGCATCGAAGTGGCCGTCGGGAAACGGCAATTCGTAGACCGAGCCATCGACGTACCGCGCCGTCGACCCGGCTGCCGCGGCGCGGCGCTCGGCGATGGCGACCATGGCGGGATTCGGGTCGATCCCGACAGCCTCGCCGTCCGCGCCGACCCGTTCGGCGAACGCCATGGCCTCCGAACCGGTGCCCGATCCGATGTCGAGTGCGCGCTCACCCGCCGTGACCGCGAGCGCCTCGTGCGCCCAGTGCCGCATCCGCTGAATACCGGGTAGTTGCGCCTGGACATCGAGAATGGCGACAAGTGTGTCGATCTGTCCGGAATCGACCTGATCAGCGTGGAAGGACGGTCCCTGATCGGTCATGTCTTCATGTGCCATAGCCCGACGTTACCTGCGGGCGAGGCACTGGGTGAGCCGGTTTTCCCGGGGGTACTCGTGCGCCGCTGAGCGACTGTCCAGTCGACGGCTACGGTGAGCAGATGCTCCATGGACGCGAAGCCGAACAAACGCTCATCGACCGGCTTCTGCAAGGAGCCAGGGAGGGGCGCAGCGGCGCTCTCGTGGTCCGCGGCGAGCCGGGAATCGGGAAGACCGCGCTGCTGGACTATGCGGCGGCCCAGGGCATTCCGACGGTGCGCAGTGCCGGAATCGAGTCGGAGGCGGAGCTGCCCTTCGCCGCGCTCCATCTCTTGGTGCGGCCGGGAATCGAGCTGGTGGACACACTGCCCGGCCCGCAGCGCGATGCGCTGCGCGGCGCTTTCGGTCTGACCGAGCACAATCCGGCCGACCGGATGCTGATCGGTCTCGCGGTGTTGTCGCTGCTGGCCGAGGAAGCTGCCGAGGGGCCGCTGCTGTGTCTGGTCGATGACGCGCACTGGCTGGATCGCGCGACGGCCGAAACGCTGTTGTTCGCGGCCCGACGGCTGGATGCCGAGGGCGTCGTCATCATCTTCGCCACCCGCCCGGCGGATGACGATTTCCCCGCGCCGGGGCTACCGGAGCTGACTGTGACCGGGCTGCGGCAGGACGCGGCGGCGGCGCTGGTGGACAGCCACACCGCGGATCTTGCTCCCACCCTGCGCTATCGACTGTTGACCGAGGCGGCGGGCAACCCGCTCGCGCTGCTGGAATTGCCCGCCGTGTTGGCCGTCGAGGCCACCGGGTCGGGTTCGGCGAGCGCGGGGCCCAACCCCTTACCGTTGACCCAGCGCTTGCAGGTGGCCTTCCACGGCCAGGTCAGCAGGCTGCCCACACCGACACGGACGCTGCTGCTCGTCGCCGCCGCGGCGGGCACCGATGATCTCGGCACCGTGTTGCGGGCTGCGGCGGCTCTCGGCCCACAACTGTCGGATCTGCAACCCGCCGAGGACACCGGTCTGATGCACAGCAACGGCCGGACGCTCGGCTTCCGCCATCCGCTGCTGCGTTCGGCGGTCTACCAGGGCGCACCGCTCGCGCAGCGCCTCGCCGTGCACGGCGCGCTCGCCGAGGCGTTGACCGACCCCGCGGATGCGGACCTACGCGCCTGGCATTTGGCGGCCGCGGCAACGGGTCCCGACGAAACGACAGCCGCCGCGCTGGAGGACACCGCCGACCGTGCGCGACAGCGCAGCGGCTTCTCCGGCGCCGTCACCGCCTACGAGCGCGCGGCCGGATTGAGCACCGATACGAAGGCACGCGTCCGCCGCCTCGTTCTGGCGGCCGAAACCGCAAGCGAGGCAGGACAATTGGACCGCGCCCGCACCCTCGCCGAACGCGCGGCCGGCCAGAACAGCGACCCGATGCTCGACGCCAGGTTGGATCTGGTGCGGGCGACCGCGGAATTCGGTGCGGGCAAACCACTTTCGGCGCACCAGCTGCTGCTGGCGGGCTCGGAACTGGTGCGCGACGGCGCGCCGGTGCACGCGGCCCGCATTTTGTCGCAGGCGGTGCACACGGCGTGGTACCTCGGCGCACCCGAACTCGCGGATGTCGCCGCACGCCTGACCGCGCTGCGGCTGCCCGAGTCCGATCCGATGACGCCGATCGCCCGCTACACCGTCGCCGCCATCGACGGCCGATTCACCGTCGACCTGCGCGCGACGGCGGCCACGGCGCGGCGCAACGGCGCCGACAGTCCGCGCGATCTGGTGCAGATGTGCGGCGCAGGCCTCGTCGTCGGCCAGGACGAGCAGGTCGCGGAGCTGGCGCAGACCCTCATCGCCGAATGCCGCGACCAGGGCCGCATCGCCCTGCTGCCGACACTGCTGTTCTTCCGCGCCGAGGCCGAGGTATTCCTCGGCAGACCGAGGGAGGGCCGGATCGCCGCGACCGAGGGACTGCGGATCGCCGAGGACATCGGGCAGGACCACTGGATCAGCCAGCTCTGCAGCTACCTCGCCTATCTCGCCGCGCTCGAAGGACGTGAGCAGGATTGCCGGGCGCTGGTCGAACGCGCAGTGGCCGAGGAGCTCGGCGGCGCCGCGGCACCCGGTGCGCCATGGACGAATTCGGCGCTCGGCCTGCTCGAGCTCGGCCAGGGCAAGGTCGACACCGCGCTGTCCCGGCTGGAGCTGCTGACCGTCGAACCAGCCCGCCATCATGTCGCAGGCATGCACGCATTACCCGATGTGATCGAGGCCGCGGTGCGGCTCGGCAGCCCGGAGCGAGCAGGCGATGCCATGGAAAGGCTACGGTCGTGGGCCGCGGGCGCGCGACAGGACTGGATCGCCGCGCTGGCCCGCCGCTGCCAGGCGCTGCTCGCGCCGGACACACAGGCCGAGGACCACTTTCAGGCCGCGCTCACCCTCGGCGGTCGGCCTTTCGAGCGGGCCCGCACCCAGCTGCTGTACGGCGAATGGCTGCGTCGTAACCGCCGCAAGGTCGACGCACGCATCCAGCTGCAGCCCGCGCTGGAAATCTTCGAACGACTCGGCGCCGCACCATGGGCCGAGCGAGCCCGCGCCGAACTCGCCGCGCTCGGCGTCGGCACCGCGGCGCGTCCGGCGAACGGGGTGCTGGCCCGGCTGACGCCACAGGAACTGCAGATCGTGCGGCTGGCGGCGCAGGGGATGTCCAACCGGGATATCGCGGCACAGTTGTTCCTCAGTCCGCGGACGGTAGGACACCACCTGTACAAGGCGTATCCGAAGCTGGGCGTGCTGTCGCGAGGCGAGCTCGCCGATCTACCTCTCGACGCCGACTGACAGCGGCCGAGCGGAAGCGCTGGAGGAATCGGGAGGCGGCCTGATCGCCTGATCGACCGATGACGTCGCCGGGCCGATCACTCGACACGGCAGATCCCCGGCAATGCAGATCACCCGGCATGGCCGCTGACATGACCGACTGATCGCACCATCGACTCGGTCGCTGCACGGCAGAGCGCGCCATCGACTCGATCAATTGGCACTGATCGGCACAGTCAGTGCGCGGAGAGGACCCGGTTCGTTCGGCGCGCTGATGTCGCCCGGCGCTGACCGGCTTGCCCGAATATCCAGCGGGCGCCTGCCACTGCCGCCGCGACCAGCACCGCGACCTGCAGTGAGCCGGTGATCACAGCCAGGATCAGGCAGGTCACCAGCCCGGCGGCGAGTGCCTCGAGCTTGTACGTCGGCCACGCGGTACCCGCGATGTCGACGGTGGAGGGGTGAACCATTGCCATCTGGTCAGGATATACGGATAACGAAGTTCGGTCCACCGAACATTTGGACGGGAACACCGAGGAATGCTGCCGCGTTGCCGAAGTTATGCCACTCACAGGAGACTATGCACCGAGCACATCCGACTGGGCCCGCAAGCAAGCCGAACAGTACGAGAACTCCGGCGGCACCACGGGCACCTCACTACAGGGCAAGCCGGTAATCCTGCTCACCACGCGGGGCGCCAAGACCGGCTTGCTGCGCAAGACCCCGCTGATGCGGGTCGAACACGACGGCGAATACGCGGTCGTCGCCTCGCTGGGCGGCGCACCGAAGCACCCGGTCTGGTACTTCAACATCAAGGCCGAGCCGCACGTCGAACTGCGCGACGGCACCGAGACCAAGGACTATGTCGCGCGCGAGGTCTTCGGTGACGAGAAGGCTCAGTGGTGGGAACGAGCGGTCGCGGTCTGGCCGGACTACGCGAACTACCAGACGAAGACCGACCGCCAGATCCCGGTCTTCGTACTCACCCCGCAGTAATTCGGCGCGGGCGAACCACCGGCGAATCGAACACCGCAGGCCTACCCGCCGCGTCACGCCGACGCGACGGGTGGCAGCATATTTCGGGTGTCCAATCCGCTTGATGTTCTCGACGAACTGTCCGCTTCCCGGCCCGCGCTGAGCGCGGACGAGATCGACGCCGCCGCCAAGCGCATTGCCGACATTATCGAGCCGACCCCGCTGCAGTTCAGCGCCAGGCTGACGGCGCTGACCGGCGCGCAGGTCTACCTCAAGCGCGAGGACTTCTCGGCCGTCCGTTCCTACAAGCTGCGTGGCGCCTACAACCTGATCGTCCAGCTCACCGCGGCCGAGAAAGCCGCGGGCGTGGTCGCGGCCAGCGCGGGCAATCACGCCCAGGGCGTGGCCTTCGCCTGCAAGGCGATGGGAATCGTCGGCCGCATCTACGTTCCGACCACCACACCTAAACAGAAGCGCGACCGCATCCGGGTACACGGCGGCAAGTTCGTGGAGCTGATCGCCGTCGGAGAAACCTACGATGCCGCCGCGGCGGCCGCTGTCGCCGATGTCGAACGCACCGGCGCGACCATGGTGCCGCCGTTCGACGATGTGCGCACCGCGGCCGGGCAGGGCACCATCGCCGCCGAAATCCTCGAGCAGCTCGGCACCTCCCCGGATCTGGTGGTGGTGCCGGTGGGTGGCGGCGGGTGCCTGGCAGGCGTCGGCACCTACCTGCGCGACCGTTCACCACGAACCGGCATTCTCGGTGTCGAACCGGCAGGCGCGGCCTCGATGACCGCGGCGCTGGTCGCAGGCGGTCCGGTGACGCTGCCGGAGATCGATCCGTTCGTGGACGGCGCCGCCGTCCGCCGGATCGGCGACGTGCCCTTCGCGGCGGTCTCCAACTTCGGCGGCCGGGTGGTCTCCCATGGCTCGCTGCCCCTACTGACCGCTACCGAATCTCCCGGGGGCGCGGGCGCTTTCCGCATCATGCAGGTGGACGAGGGCGCGATCTGCACCACCATGCTCGACCTCTACCAGAACGAAGGCATCATCGCCGAGCCCGCAGGCGCGCTCGCGGTCACGGGGTTGAGTGAATTCACCGTCGAGCCCGGCTCGACGGTGGTGTGCTTGATCTCCGGTGGCAACAACGACGTATCCCGCTACGGCGAGATCATCGAGCGCTCGCTGGTGCACCGCGGCCTGAAACACTATTTCCTGGTGGACTTTCCGCAGGAGCCGGGCGCGCTGCGCCGCTTCCTCAACGAGGTGCTCGGACCCGACGACGACATCACCCTGTTCGAATACGTCAAGCGCAACAACCGGGAAACCGGCGCGGCACTGGTCGGTATCGAACTCGGTGCGCCCGAGGGGTTGGGGCCACTGCAGGAACGCATCGCGGACTCCCCCATCCAGTGCGAGCGACTGGAACCGGGTTCCCCTGCCTACCGCTATCTGACCTGACGCATCCGACTCGTGTGCCGCCCTTCGTCCGATGGGCGGCACACGTTTGTCCAGACCTGTCGCTATGCCGCTTCGGGGGTCTCCATGAGGGCGGCGGCCCGCCTTGTCGAACGCACACCGGCCACCACCAACGGCAGCAGCCAGGCCGCCGAGGACTGATCGAAGGTCAACTGCCCCACCGAAAGCCGGTTGTGCACGAAGCCGACGGAAAGCCCGAGGCGCGGCTCGGCCCAGCCGAACGAGCCACCGAGACCGATATGGCCGAGGCCGGCATGGGCGCCGGGCATCGGCAGCGAGTGGTAGCCGAGGTGCCAGAACATCGGTGCGTAGAACAGCGCGCGGTCGAGACGGTAGCTCTGGATTCGGCGCAGCGCCTTGATGGTCTGGGGCGACAGATACCGACGGCCGTCGGCCATGCCGTCGTTGGCAAGCGCACCGTACATGGTGGCCAGCCCCGATGCGGTACTCACGCCGTTGCCCGCACCGAGTTCGGTGCGCAGGAAGGGCGGATCCTCGCCCTCCAGAATCGCTTCCAGACCGGGCAGGAACAGGCATCGGGCCGCAGCGCCGAGCGCTCCGGGAATGCCATAGCTGAGACCCAATACCTTTGCGGTGAGCGGGTTTCCGATCGGGCGCAGCGTGGTGCCTGCAAGCTCGGCATAGCTGGTCGACGCGGAGACCGGCGGGCGACCCAAGTGAATGCTGTCGATGCCGAGCGGCTCGGTGACCTCGATACGGAACAGGTCAGCCATGCCGTGGCCGGTGACCGCGCGGGCCAGTCCGGCGAGCAGCCAACCGTAGGTGAGCGCGTGGTAGGCCGGAATGCCGAGCAGGTGATCGGGTTTCGCGGCGGCCAGGCGCTCCTCCATCAGCTGGTGATCGAGTATCTCGAGGCCGGAGGCGATCGGGCTGAGCGCGGAGAGCCCCGCGCTGTGGGTCATCACCTGACGGACGGTGATGGCGCGCTTGCCGTTGGCGCCGAACTCCGGCCAGTATTCGGCGACCGGGGCCGCGTAGTCGAGCAAACCGCGGTCGGCCAGCCGGTGGATGACCGTGGCGGTGATGCCCTTGGTCGCCGAGAAGATGATGGATCCGGTGTCCTTGGTCCACGGTGCGCTCCCCGCGCTCCCGGTCCAGATCTCGACGAGGGGTTCACCGTGCAGATGCACCGCCAACCCCGCGCCCGCGCCACGACGGCTTCCGAATGTCTTCGCGAAACGGCGCACCAGCGGTCCGAATTCAGCGGCGGCGCTGCCGCCCACCCCGACGGGGAGGTCGCCGGATTGAGCGAAGTCCCCGGATGAAGCCACGTTGCTCATTATTCAACGGTAATGGCGCCGGTCACACTCGGCAACGGACATTGTCTCGGACAGTTGGTCTCGGCTGTCCACAGCGCGCGGAATCCGGCTACGGGCGATCGTCCGATAGCGCTGCCGGAACGAGAACGTCGCAGGTCAGCGCGGTCGATCAGCAATCAGACAACGTGCCGATAACAATTACCGTTCGGTTCTGGCTCGGTTGGGCCATACCGCCCGCGATTACCGAGTCCGCCCCGATTCGGCGGCCGCGCCCACCGACACGACCGCGAACGAATGCCCGGGAACGACTGTCCCGGACTCAGCTTCGACAGGTTCATCCCAGGACAGCAGCACCGTCCCGACAACCGGGACGGCGACCGGATGGGCGGACAGGTTACACACCAGCCGCAAAGACCCTCTGTGCACGACGATCCATCGAGCGTCCTCGTCGTAGTCGACCGAAATATGGGTCAGCCACGGGTCGGTGAGCTCCGCCCGCGCGCGGCGCAGCGCGATCAGTTCGCGGTAGCAGGCCAGTAGCCGGGCATGGCGTGTGTCCTCGAGCTGGGACCAGTCGAGTTTCGAGCGCAGGAACGTTTCCGGGTCCTGTGGGTCGGGGACATCGCCGCTTTCCCAGCCGTGCTCGGCGAATTCCGCCTTGCGGCCGGTGGCGGTGGCGGCGCCGATCACCGGATCGGTGTGCGAGGTGAAGAACTGGAAGGGTGTGCTCGCGCCCCACTCCTCGCCCATGAACAGCATCGGTGTGTAGGGCGAGAGCAGCACGAGGGCGGCCTTGATTGCCAGTTGACCGTCGGCGAGGTTGACGCTCGGCCGGTCACCGATCGCTCGGTTGCCGATCTGGTCATGGGTGCAGGTATAGGCCAGTAGCGCGCTCGCCGGTATCACTCGCGTGTCGAACGGACGGCCGTGGGTGCGGCCACGGAAGCTGGAATAGGTTCCGGCATGGAAGAACCCGTGTGTGAGCGTGTGCGCGAGGCAACCCAGCGAGCCGAAATCGGCGTAGTAGCCCTGTCGTTCACCGGAAACCGCGGTATGCACGGCATGGTGCAGGTCGTCGTTCCACTGCCCCGTCAGCCCGTAGCCGCCCGCGGCGCGCGGGGTGATCAGCGTCGCGTCGTTGAGGTCGCTCTCCGCGATCAGGGTCAGCGGCCTGCCCAGGTGCGCGGCGAGGCGTTCGGTCTCGGCGGCCAGTTCGGCGAGCAGGTGGGTGGCGGTGCGGTCCACCAGTGCGTGCACCGCGTCCAGCCGCAGCGCATCGATGTGGAAGTCGCGCAGCCAGCGCAGTGCGTTGTCGACGATGAAGCGGCGCACCGGATCCGAGCCGGGCCCGTCCAGGTTGAGGCTCTGGCCCCAGGTGTTGCGACCGTCGGTCAGGTAAGGGGCGAAACGTGGCAGGTAGTTGCCCGATGGGCCGAGGTGGTTGTAGACGACGTCGAGCGCGACCGCCAATCCTCTTGTGTGACAGGCATTCACGAAGCGCTGCAGGCCGTCGGGCCCACCGTAGGGCTCGGCCACCGCGTACCAGAGCACGCCGTCGTAGCCCCAGTTGTGGGTGCCGTCGAAGGCGTTCACCGGCATCAGCTCGACCACGGTGACACCGAGATCGACCAGGTGATCGAGGCGTTCGATGGCGGCGTCGAACGTCCCCGCCGGACTGAAGGTGCCGATGTGCAGTTCGTAGTAGACCGCGCCCGACAGCTGTCGTCCGGTCCAGCCGGAGTCCGTCCATGCCGCCGGGTCGAGGGCGTGCAGTGCCGAGCGGGCGTGCACACCGTCGGGCTGGCGGGACGAGCGCGGATCGGGCAGGACGGTCGAATCCTCGTCGAGGAGGTAGCCGTAGCGCGCATTCGGCGCGCAGGCCACCTCGGCCCGCCACCATCCATCGGCGGACCTCGTCATCGGATGAGCCGAACCGTCCACCTCCACCCGCACCCGCTCCGGACGCGGCGCCCACACCTCGAACAGTGTCACCGCGCCAGCATCGCACGGCAGCCACCCCCACACCTGTCGAGCCCACTGCCGCGCCGACCCTCGCTCGATCCCTGGTCGGCGCGGACGCCTGGCGCTACCGAGCCCGCACTGACACAGTGAAGGCGTGGGTATCTACAACGATCAGATCGTGCCGCGGCTCGTGGATGTGGCCTGCGGGGCGAAGTTCAACAATCCGCAGCGCAAGCGCGTCTGCGCCGGACTGCATGGGCGGGTGGTGGAGATCGGCTTCGGGTCCGGGCTCAATGTGCCCTTCTATCCGGCGGCGGTGCAGTCGATCACCGCGGTCGAACCCGCGGACCTCGGATGGAAGCTCGCCGCCAAACGTGTCGCGAAGGCGACCGTACCGATCGAACGCGCCGGGCTCGACGGCCAATCGCTCCCCTTCTCCGATAACTCCTTCGACGCCGCCCTCTCGACGTGGACGATGTGCACCATCCCGGATATCGCGGCCGCGCTGGCCGAAGTGCGCAGGGTGCTCATCCCCGGCGGCACCCTGCACTTCGTCGAGCACGGCCTGGCGCCGGATCCGAAGGTGCAGGTCTGGCAGCACCGGCTCAACCCGATCGAGAAGGCCATCGCGGGCGGCTGCCACCTCAACCGCGATATCCGCGGCCTGGTGGAGGCCGCCGGCTTCGAGATTCGCGACATCGATGTCTTCTATGAGGGCGGCCCCAAGTTTTTCACCGCCCTCTCCCTCGGTGTCGCGGTATCGCCCTAGCGATCCGAGACGATCCGGACAGTCGATACGTGGCAGCGCTATCCACCCGGTCGCAGCCACTGCGCACATATTGGAACGATCTGTACAGAATGTGTTAGCGTTGACCACATGGCACGACCGAGACGATTCGACGAGCAGCGGGCAGTAGACGCGGCGATGCGCGCGTTCTGGGCAGCGGGATATGAAGGCACCTCCACCCAAGACCTGTGCGATGCAACAGGACTCGGGCGCAGCAGCATCTACAACACCTTCACCAGCAAGCACGATCTGTTCGATCGAGCGCTGCGGCGGTACATGACCACCAAGAACGCCACCATTTTCGAGCTGCTCGACACCGACGAGTCGGCCAAGGCCAAGATTCAGGCGCTGCTGTGGCAGGTGATCGATGCACCAGAGGATGAGCCGACCGGCTGCCTTGTCGTCAATTCGACCGTCGAGCTGGCACCACGCGATCCAGCAGTGGCCGCGACGCTGCGCACCGATCAGGAGCAGCGACTGGCCGCACTGACGGCCGCCATCGAAAGCGGCCAGCGCGCTGGTGACATCGAGCGAGGTAGGGATGCGCGCGATCTCGCCCATTTCGTGAATGCCACCATCGCCGGGATGCGCGTGGCGGCACGCGGCGGAGCGGGACGGGATGCGCTGACGGCCATTGCCACCACCGCACTGAGCGCACTGTAGGACCCACGAGGCGGCATTGCGCCGCCTTTTCTTTCGAGTTCATTTTGAACCGATCAATCCAAAACTAGAGAGGTACCCGATGCCGTTAGCCATCTATGTCCTGGGGTTGTCCATCTTCGCCCAGGGCACCTCGGAGCTGATGATCGCGGGACTGCTGCCCGAAATGGCCACTGATCTGGGGGTGTCCATTCCGCAAGCGGGACTGCTGATTTCGGCGTTCGCGCTCGGCATGCTGGTGGGCGCACCGGTGCTCGCGGTGGTCACGCTGCGCTGGCCACGCCGGGATTCGCTGCTCGGCTTCGTCGCCCTCTTCATCGCCGCGCACGTCGCCGGTGCGCTGACGTCGGACTATTGGGTGCTGTTCGCGACCAGGGTGGTGAGTGCTTTCGTCTACGCGGGGTTCTGGGCGCTCGCGGCGACCGCCGCGGTGAGCCTGGTGCCACAGAACGCGCGCGGCAAGGCGATGAGCATTGTCGCGGGCGGGCTCACCATCGCCACCATCATCGGGCTGCCCGCGGGCACCGTGGTCGGCCAGCACTTCGGCTGGCGCGCGGCCTTCTGGGTGGTCGCCGCGCTGTCGGCGCTCTCGGCGATCGGCGTACTCGCGAAGATCCCCGGCGGACGGCCGACCGAGATCCCGCGGCTGCGCGATGAACTGCGCACCATGGCCAACCCGCGGCTGTGGCTGTCCTACGGCACCACCGCGCTCTCCACCGGCTCGATCTTCGTGACCTTCGCCTACCTCGGCGCCATGCTCGCGGACACCACCGGCATCTCCGAGGCGTGGGTGCCCGCGGTGCTCGGGCTCTACGGCCTCGGCAGCCTCGTCGGCATCAGCATCGGCGGCCGAACCTCCGACGCCCACCCCTTCCGCACGCTCTATGTAGGCGCGGCGGGCATGACCATCATCGCCGCCGGCCTGGCACTGACCGCGGATCTACCCGCCCCGGCGATAGTCCTCGTATTCCTCTTGGGCGCCTTCGGTTTCGCCACCAACCCCGCCCTCAACACCCGCGTCTTCGCGCTGGCGGGCGCCGCCCCCACCCTCGCAACCGCCACCAACTACTCCGCCTTCAACGTCGGGATCACTCTTGGCCCCTGGCTCGGCGGCATCGCCATCGGTGCAGGCCTCGGCTACGCATCGGTCGGCTGGATCGGCGCGGTCATGGGCATCGCCATGCTCGCCACCGTCGCATGGGCGCACCGCCTACAGCGCGGGCCCACCGTTCCGGCACCCGCGCCCCAGCCGCTCGCCGAACTCTCTCACCGAAGGTAAGTCAGCTGGCCAGGCAGCCGGGCCCGAGCAGCGCCTTCAGATCGCCCATCAGTGCCGACGACGGCGAGACACGCAGGCTGTCATCGAGTTTCAAGAGGGTGGTCTTGTCGCGGGCGCCGACCAGCCGCAGATGGACGTCGGCGGTGCCGGGGTGGCTGGTCAGGACTCGCTTGAGGGCACTCACCTTGTCGGGGGTGCACAACCTGGTCGGCAGGATCACCGCGAGCGGCTTGGCTACGCCGATCGAGGAAAGGTCGGGAACGGCGAGGTCGTTGGCGATCAACGAGATTCGGTCGTCGCGGACCGAGACCCTGGCCTTCACCAGCACGACCGCGTCCTCGACGACGTCCATGCCGTAGACCGAGTACGACTGCGGGAAGAACAGCACCTCGATGCCACCGGTCAGGTCTTCCAACTGCGCCGAAGCCCAGGCCAGACCGTTCTTGTTGATCCGACGGTTGACCGAGGCGAGAATGCCGCCGATTGTCACCTGGGCGCCGTCCTTGACATCACCCTCGAGGATGGCGGGGATCTGGGTATCCGCCTGCGCGGCAAGGACATGCTCGACGCCGTTGAGCGGATGCCCGGACACGTACAGTCCGAGCATCTCGCGCTCCAGCGCGAGCTTGTGCTTGGTCTCCCACTCGTCCTCCGGCACCTTAACGTTGAACACCGACGCCATCGAATCGTCGCCGTCGTCCATCCCGCCGAAGAGATCGAATTGCCCGATCGCCTCGGCCTTCTTGGTGGACATCACCGCGTCGATGGCGTCGGAGTGGATGAGCAGCAGACCCTTGCGCGGATGCCCGAGCGAGTCGAATCCGCCTGCCTTGATGAGGGATTCGGTGACTTTCTTGGTGCAGGCGACCGCGTCGATCTTGTTCAGATAGTCGGAGAAGTCGGTGAACTTCGACTTCTCCTTGCGCGCGGCGATGATCGAGGAAACCACGTTGGCGCCGACATTGCGCACCGCGCCGAGGCCGAATCGGATATCGGTGCCGACCGAGGCGAAGTTCAGTTCGGACTCGTTGACGTCCGGCGGCAGCACGGTGATGCCGAGGCGACGGCAGTCCGACAGGTAGACCGCGGCCTTGTCCTTGTCGTCGCCGACACTGGTGAGCAGGCCTGCCATGTATTCGCCCGGATAGTTGGCCTTGAGGTAGGCGGTCCAGAACGAAACGAGGCCGTATCCGGCGGCGTGCGATTTGTTGAACGCGTACCCGGCGAACGGAAGGATGGTGTCCCACAGGGCTTTCACCGCGGCCTCGGAGAACCCGTTGGCGGTCATGCCCTCGTGGAAGCCCTTATATTCGGCTTCCAGGACCTCGAGCTTCTTCTTACCCATGGCCTTACGCAGCGCGTCGGCCTTGCCCATCGAGTAGGAGGCAACCTTCTGCGCGATGAACATGATCTGCTCTTGGTAGACGATCAGACCGTAGGTCTCCGAGAGGATGTCCTTCAGCGGTTCCTCGAGCTCCGGATGAATCGGACTGATCGGCTGACGACCGTTCTTGCGGTCGGCGTAGTCGTTGTGCGCGTTCATGCCCATCGGGCCGGGGCGATACAGCGCGAGCACCGCGACGATGTCGTTGAAGCCGGTCGGCTGCATGCGGCGCAGCAGGTCGCGCATGGGACCACCATCGAGCTGGAAGACGCCGAGAGTGTCACCGCGGGACAGCAATTCGTAGGTGGCGGGGTCGTCGAGCGGCAGATGGTCCAGGTCGAGATCGATGCCGCGGTTGGCCTTGATGTTGTCCATCGCGTCACCGATGACGGTGAGGTTGCGCAGCCCGAGGAAGTCCATCTTCAGCAGGCCGATGGCCTCACAGGACGGATAGTCCCAGCCGGTGATGATGGCGCCGTCCTGGGCCCGCTTCCAGACCGGGATGGCGTCGGTCAGCGGCTCCGAGGACATGATGACCGCGCAGGCGTGCACGCCCGCGTTGCGGATCAGGCCCTCCAGGCCACGCGCGGTCTCGTAGATCTTCGCGACATCCGGGTTGTTCGCGATCAGCTCACGGACCTCGGCGGCTTCCTTGAAGCGCTCGTGATCGGGGTCGGTGATGCCGGACACCGAGATGTCCTTGGCCATGATCGGCGGCGGCAGCGCCTTGGTGATCTGGTCGGCGATGGCGAAACCGGGCTGGCCGAACAGCACTCGCGCGGAGTCCTTGATGGCGGCCTTGGTCTTGATGGTGCCGAAGGTGATGACCTGGGCGACCCGGTCGGTGCCCCACTTCTCGGTCGCGTAGCGGACCATTTCACCGCGGCGGCGATCGTCGAAGTCGATATCGATATCGGGCGCGGACGGACGCTCCGGGTTGAGGAACCGCTCGAACAGCAGGCCGTAGGGAATCGGGTCGATATTGGTGATGCCGAGCGCGTAGGCGACCAGCGAACCGGCGGCCGAACCACGGCCGGGGCCGACGCGGATGCCGACCTCCTTGGCGTGCGTGACGAGGTCACCGACGACGAGGAAGTAGGCGGGGAAGCCCTTCTGCTTGATGACGTCGAGCTCGAAGTAGGCCCGGGTGTAGTACTCGTCGGGCACACCGTCCGGGAAGCGGCGCGCGAGACCGCGGTCGACCTCCTTGCGGAGGAAGGAGTTCTGGTCGTCGCCCTCGGGCACCGGGAACACCGGCATCCGGTCGCGGAACTCCCACACGTCGTCGTATGGCTGCACGCGCTCACCGATGGCCACGGTGTTGTCGCAGGCGCCGGGCACTTCGGCGTCCCAGATCGCGCGCATCTCCTCGGCGGACTTGAGGTAGTAACCGTCACCGTCGAATTTGAAGCGGGTCGGGTCGCTGAGCGTCTTGCCGGTCTGAATGCACAGCAGCGCTTCGTGATTGGTCGACTGATCCTTGGTGACGTAATGGCAGTCGTTGGTCGCGATCGGCGGAATGCCGAGCTTCTTGCCGATCTCGATGAGTCCCTCGCGGACCCGGCGTTCGATGGACAGCCCGTGGTCCATGATCTCCAGGAAGAAGTTCTCCTTGCCGAAGATCTCCTGCCACTTGGCCGCCGCCTCCAGCGCCTCACGGTCATGGCCGAGACGCAACCGCGTCTGCACCTCGCCCGACGGGCAGCCGGTGGTCGCGATGATGCCCTCGGCGTACTGGGCGATGATCTCCTCGTCCATCCGCGCCCACTTGCCGAGCTGACCCTCGAGCGACGCCAGCGACGACAGCTTGAACAGGTTGCGCAGCCCGGTCGCGGTCTCCGCGACCATGGTCATGTGCGTGTAGGCGCCGGAGCCGGAGACGTCGTCGCCCTTCTGGCTCGGATCACCCCACTGGATGCGCTTGGTGTCGAACCGCGAGGCGGGCGCGATGTAGGCCTCGATGCCGATGATCGGTTTGATGCCCGCCTTCTTGGCCGAGTTGTAGAACTCGGAGGCGCCGTACATATTGCCGTGGTCGGTCATCCCGACCGCGTTCATCCCCAGCCGTTTCGCCTCGGCGAACAGGGGCGAAATCTTCGCCGCACCGTCGAGCATGGAGTACTCGGTGTGGTTGTGCAGGTGAACGAACGATCCGGACGAGGCGGCCAAGACGGTCCTTCCTCCCAAGGTCTCGACGGGGGTTGGCCTAGCGATTCTAGGCACGTCGGTACGACAAGTTTTTCGAGGCGCGCACGCCGCAATGAGACGTCCCAGGAGGGCCCGGCGTGTCGGTGTCGAAGATCACCGGCGCGTCTGGTGAGTCGCCATGGAGCTGTCCAATTTTCCGCGAATGACGTCTAGCGCGGAACGGTCGACACTACGCGATGGCCGCGGTCTTGTTTCCTCCGCCAGACGAATTTCGAGCCGGACCAACCATTGTCGCGGGCGGGATCTTCACATCGACGGCACCGATCGGCAGCAACAGTTCCCCGCGGGCCGGTCGGCCGAACGAGTCCGGTCGCGCTTGCGCATCGCTGCCGGATCGACGGAATCTCGGCCACCGAGGCGGTACTCGTGGCAACGTTTATCGGGATGAACGTGCGGGCGTGACCGCACAACCAAGGAACCGACCCAACTCTGCAGGGGTGCTGATGAATACAGCCAGATCTCTGTTCGTCCTGTCCGCAACACCCGTGGCTGCCGTGGCGCTACTGGCCACAGCCGCACCCGCCACCGCGGAAGGCAAGTTCGCGACCGTCTACTCGCTCACCCAGGGCGCCTGTTTCGCGCAGGTCGAGACGTCTGTCAACGGTGACGCCTATCCGTCGAGCGCGGGATTCACCGTGAATACGACCATGTTCGGCATCGGACCGTGCACGCTGCCGGTCACACTGAACTGGCGCAATCTCGCCGACGGCGCGACGGGGTCGTTCAAAGTGACCGCGAACGGCCCCGGGTACTGGAGCAACAGCGGCCCCGCCGCAATCTTCCAACCCGGCATCGGCAACTTCACCAGCACCGTGACCATCGGCGCCGTGCACGTGCCCGAACCCGGAACGCGTGAATTCACGGTTACTCAGTATCAGCCGTAGCCGGTTCTTCGGCGCTGCCACCACCGACCGGGTGGTGGCATCGGCATAATCGGGCGATGACGTGGCAGCGACACCACCATTCGACGGGTACGCATTGACGACGGCGGTGGTAGCCGTTGTCGCCTCGGTGGCGCTGCTTGTCGGTGCGCTGCTGGTGTGGTCGCGGACCCGTCGGAGCGTGACCACACCGGCAGAGCGCGCGGTGTACACCGCGTTACATATCGCGTCGCTGGCCGCGCGCCCGTTGCGGCAGGGCTTGACCGATCAGTCCGCGCAGGAATCGGCGCCGCATCTGCGCGCCCTCACCGGAGCCGAGGCGCTGGGTGTCGCCGATCCGGAGGGCACCTTGCTCGCCTGGGACGGCCCGCACTCCGATCTCGCCGTGCATTTCGCCGATGCCGCGCGGCGCGCCATGGCGACCGAACGGCCGGTCCTGGTGTCGGGGCCGGGCCGCGTCGAGCACGCGGGGCGCACATTGATCGCCCAGCCGTTGCTGATCGAAAACTCCGGAGTTGCCGGAGCGTTGGGTGTGGTGACCACCGGGCAGCCGGGGCCGGGTCGGCTCGGCGCGGTGGCCGAGGTGGCACGGTATGCCTGCGGCCAGCTCGAACTGGCGGAACTCGATGCCTCGAGGGCCCGCCTCGACCGGGCCGAGGTGCGCGCGCTGCGCGCCCAGATCAGCCCGCACTTCATCTACAACGCACTCAATACCGTGGCGTCGTTCGTCCGCACCGACCCGGACCGGGCGCGGGAACTGATCCTCGAATTCGCGGACTTCACCCGCTATTCCTTCCGCGCCGCAGGCGAATTCACGGTGCTCGCGGACGAACTGCGCAATATCGAGCGCTATCTCGCCCTCGAACGCGCCCGCTTCGGCGACGCCCTCGAGGTGCGACTGCAGATCGCGCCGGAGGTGCTCGGGGTCGTGTTGCCCTTCCTCGCCCTGCAACCGCTGGTGGAGAATGCCGTCCGGCACGGCTTGGCGGGGGCGACCAAAGGCGGCACGGTGAGCATTGTCGCCATCGATGCGGGAACCGACTGTGTCATCAGCGTCGAGGACGACGGCATCGGGATGGATCCGGATGTACTTCGCTCCGGCGCCCTCGATGCGATCGAAACCGGCACCGGCCCAGCGGCTTCCGGTGAATCCGCCCACGTGGGCCTGGCCAATGTCGACGACCGGCTGCGCGCCGCCTTCGGCAACGACTACGGCCTGATCGTGGAAACCGCGCCGGGCGCGGGCACCAAGGTGAGCCTGCGGGTCCCCAAGTTCCGTGCGGGCATCCAAGCCTGAGAGGTCGACCCGATCCGATGCTCCGAAGCCAGCGCTTACGATGGACCGGTTGTGACTCGGACCACTGACCAGTCCGCTGGAGCGCTACGCGTGCTTGCCGTGGACGACGAAAAACCGGCTCTGGACGAGCTGGTGTATTTGCTGCGCGCGCAATCGGGTGTCGGCGAGATCCACAGCGCGAGCGATACGACCACCGCGCTACGGCTGATGCGCGCCCATCCCATCGACGCGGTGTTCCTGGACATCAATATGCCCGGGCTGGACGGGATGGAGCTGGCGGGGATCCTGTCGGAGTTCGCGAGCCCGCCCGCCGTGGTGTTCGTGACGGCCCACGACGATCGGGCGGTGGCGGCGTTCGACCTCGGCGCGGTCGACTATCTGCTGAAGCCACTGCGGGAAGCACGATTGGCCGAGGCGGTGCGGCGGCTCGCGGCCGCACGCAGCACCCCGGCACCCGCCGCCGCGGACCCGCGCGCCGACCCGAACGAGGTCATACCCGTCGAGCTGGGCGGAGTCACCACGTTGGTGAACCGTTCGAGCGTGAGTTGGGTGGAGGCGGACGGGGACTACGCACGGCTGCACACCAGCGCGGGGTCGCATCTGGTGCGGATACCGTTGTCGGCTCTCGAATCTCGCTGGGAGAACGCGGGATTCCTGCGAGTGCACCGGTCCTATCTGGTGGCGCTGCGGTTGGTGACCGGACTGCGCACGGTGGGCACCGGCACGGTGGTGTGCCTGCGCGCCGATGGGCATGCCGCGCCGGTGGAACTGCCGGTCAGTCGCCGACAGGTCCGAGAGCTGAAACAGCGTCTTGTGCACGGCCCACGGCAGCAGTGGAACCACCCGTGACCGGACCCCAGCAGCGCCCGACCCGCCAGCGCGTGGTGCTCGCCGAGCGTCGTGGCGCGCGGCGAGTCCGCACCCGCGTCGAGGTGGCCGAGCAGACCGAGATCGGCGAGGCGATGATCGGCGGGCTGATTCGCGCCCAGCTCGGCCTCGCACTACGAGTGGGTCTCGTCACGGTTCTCGTGCTGTGTTCACTGCCGCTGCTCTTCCGGATCGGGGCGGTCGGCTCGTTCGAGGTCTTCGGCGTCCGACTGCCGTGGCTGGTGCTCGGTGTCGCCGTCTATCCCCTGCTGTATGTCGTCGGACGCCTGTACGTTCACCTGGCCGAACGCAACGAACAGGACTTCCTCGAGTTGGCGGACGAGTGAAGTGAACACCTCTGCGGTAGCCGATCCCATGCGTCGAGACAGCCGAGGACTGCGATGAGCACCGGGACGGCGCCCGCGCTGACGATCGCCGCTCTGCTGCTCGCGGCGCTCGCCACCGTCGCCATCGGTGTGTACGGCGTGCGACTGGCGCGCACCACGTCGGATTTCCTTGTCGCCTCGCGCAGCGTAGGGCCACGCTGGAACGCCGCCGCGATTTCCGGCGAGTATCTTTCCGCCGCTTCATTTCTCGGCGTTGCCGGGCTGATCGCCAAGTACGGCGCCGACGCGCTCTGGTATCCGGTCGGGTTCACCGCCGGGTATTTGGGGCTGCTGCTGTTCGTCGCCGCGCCGCTGCGGCGGTCGGGGGCCTATACGGTGCCCGACTTCGCGGAGTTCCGGCTCGGGTCGGTGCGGCTGCGCAGGTTGGCGGCCGTCGTGGTGGTGCTGGTGTGCGGGGTGTACATGATTCCGCAGTTCCAAGGCGCCGGGTTGACGCTGCGGATCCTGTTGGGTGTACCGGATTGGGTCGGCGCGGTGGCGGTGGGCGCCATCGTGATCGCGAATGTGGCAGGCGGCGGGATGCGGTCCATCACGCTGGTGCAGGCCTTCCAGTACTGGCTCAAGCTGACCGCGGTGGCGATACCCGCACTGGTGCTGCTCGGGCATTTCCTCGCCGATGATCGCGAGCTCGCCGCACCCGCTCCCCCGACCGTCACCGAGCGGACGACGGTCGATGTGAGCACCGATGTGGTGGTCCAGGTTGCCGCGCCACAACAGGTTTCGATCAACGGCACCCTCGACGAACGCACGGTCACCGGATCGGTGCTGCTGACACCCGGCGAACACGAGCTGGCCGCTGGCACCCAACTGGTCCTCGAAGCGGGCTCCGCGGTACCAGTGGTGGCCGGTGCGCCCGCGGACGGCGCGGCCTGGCTGCTGCCGGGCGGCGGGTTCGGCGGATCGCATCCGACCTACCAGGTGTTCTCCCTGATCGTCGCTACCTTCCTCGGCACCATGGGGTTGCCGCATGTGCTGGTGCGCTTCTATACCAACCCGGACGGCCGTGCCGCGCGGACCACCGCGCTGGCGGTGATCGGTCTGGTCGGCGTGTTCTATCTGTTCCCGGTGCTGCTCGGGGTTTTCGCGCGACTCTATGTGCCGCAGCTGCTGATCACCGGCACCTCCGATGCCGCGGTAGTGCTGCTGCCCGGATCGGTGCTCGCCGGTCTGCCTGGACAACTGCTCGCGGCGCTGGCGGCCGCGGGCGCGATCGCCGCGTTCCTGTCCACCTCGTCGGGTCTGCTTGTCAGCATCGCGGGTGTGCTCAGTACGGACATGCTGCGCGGGCGCATTCGCGATTTCCGGGCAGCGGCACTGTTCGCCGGTGCCGTGCCTCTCGGTCTTTCACTCACGGTCGCCTCGCTCGATCTGTCCCGCACAGTGGGGCTCGCCTTCTCGGTCGCGGCGTCGACGCTCTGTCCGCTGCTGGCCCTCGGCATTTGGTGGCGCGGTCTGACCGCTTTCGGCGCCGCTACCGGGCTGATCACCGGCGGTCTCGCGGCGGGCGGCGCGACGGTGGTCTCGGTGCTCGGCGGCGTCTCCGACGACGTCGCCGGCGGCTGGCCCGCCGCGGTACTCGGCTATCCGGCGGCGATCAGCGTCCCCCTGGCATTCGCATCGATGATCCTGGTCAGCAAGGTGACGCGAGGTCAGAGCGCACGGACGGTCGGCCGGATCTTCGTGCGCCTGCACGCGCCGGAAAGGCTCGGCATGGGTGCCGATCGGGAGCGCGTCCTTCGCTCGAGCTGAGGCCGCCACCGGGCCGAGCGACCCGATCTCGGCTCCTTCGCCGCCGACCGTTCGTCGCGTCGAGCCGACCGTTCACCGCACAATCGGGCACCTTTACAGAGTGACCTGCGCCACATCATGATTCCCTCACGCCGACCTGGCTACGGTCTGCGCAGTAAGCCACGTCACACGCTAGGACTCCTGATGACCAGTATCGACCTCGACGGCGAGAGCACCGAGCCTCGGCGCTCGGATGCCGCCGCGCCGCCGCGCACGCCGAGCGCCGAAGACTTCGCCGCCGTGCAAGCGAGTCCTCAATTCCAGGAGCTGCGAAGCCGGTTGCGCCGCTTTGTGTTCCCGATGACCGCACTATTCCTGGTCTGGTACCTGAGCTACGTGTTGCTCGGCGCGTACGCGCACGAGTTCATGGCCACCGAGGTCTTCGGGAACATCAACCTCGGCTTGCTGCTCGGCCTGGCGCAATTCGTCTCCACCTTCGCCATCACCGCGGTCTATGTCCGGTTCGCCAACCGCGAACTCGACCCGCGCGCGGCCGCTATTCGTCACTATCTCGAGGGAGGCCAGGCATGACCGCCTTCGCTGACACGCAATTCCTGGCCGCCGGGACCGTCGGCAATCCGGCCGCGAACATCGCCATCTTCGGCATCTTCGTGGTGATCACCATGGTCGTGGTGATCCGGGCCAGTCGCAACAACCGCACCGCCGCCGATTACTTCACCGGCGGACGTGGTTTCTCCGGTCCACAGAACGGCGTCGCCATCGCGGGCGACTACCTTTCCGCGGCAAGTTTTCTCGGCATCGCGGGCGCGATCGCGGTATACGGCTACGACGGGTTCCTCTACTCCATCGGGTTCCTGGTCGCCTGGCTGGTCGCGCTGCTGCTCGTCGCCGAAATGCTCAGGAACACCGGCAAATTCACCATGGCGGATGTGCTCAGCTTCCGGTTGCAGGAAGGCCCCGTCCGCACCGCCGCCGCGCTGACCACGCTGGCCGTCTCACTGTTCTATCTGCTGGCGCAGATGGCGGGCGCTGGTGGTCTGGTCGCGCTGCTGCTCGACATCTCCGACAAGACCGGGCAGTCCATCGTGATCGCCGTCGTCGGCCTGCTGATGATCGTGTATGTGCTGGTCGGCGGTATGAAGGGCACCACATGGGTGCAGATCATCAAGGCCGCGCTGCTGATCACCGGCGCCGCGCTGATGACGGTCATGGTGTTCGCCAAGTTCGGCTTCAACTTCTCCGACATCCTCGGCTCGGCCCAGGACGCGGTGTCCGGCTCGGCAAACAAGGGCGTGGCCGCGCGTGACGTGCTTGCCCCTGGCGCCCAGTACGGTGGCAGCTCGACCTCCAAGCTGAACTTCGTCTCCCTCGGCCTGGCGCTGGTGCTCGGCACCGCCGGGCTGCCACATGTGCTGATGCGCTTCTACACGGTGCCCACCGCGAAAGAGGCTCGGCGCTCGGTGGTCTGGGCGATCGGCCTGATCGGCGCGTTCTACCTGTTCACCCTGGTGCTCGGCTACGGCGCGGCCGCGATCGTAGGCCCCGACCGCATCCTGGCCGCGGCCGGTGGGCAGAACTCCGCGGCGCCGCTGCTTGCGTTCGAACTGGGTGGCGTTGTGCTGCTCGGCATTATCTCGGCGGTCGCCTTCGCCACCATTCTCGCGGTCGTCGCCGGACTGACCATCACCGCCTCGGCGTCGTTCGCGCATGACATCTACGCGAGCGTGATCAAGAAAGGCCAGGTCGACGAGGACAAGCAGGTCCGGGTCTCCAGGATCACCGCGGTGATCATCGGTGTGCTCGCCATCGGGCTCGGCATCCTCGCCAACGGCCAGAATGTCGCGTTCCTGGTGGCACTCGCCTTCGCGGTCGCCGCCGCGGCGAACCTGCCGACCATCGTGTTCTCGCTGTTCTGGAAACGGTTCAACACCACGGGAGCGCTGTTCAGCATGTATGGCGGCCTGATCTCCACGATCGTGTTGATCGTGTTCTCCCCGGCGGTGTCCGGCACGAAGAGCGCGATGATCCCGGGGTCCGACTTCGACTGGTTCCCGCTGTCGAATCCGGGAATCGTCTCCATCCCACTGGCCTTCGCGCTCGGCGCGCTCGGCACCTTCCTCGGCGGCCGCAAGCAGGAAAACCCGGCCAAGGCCTCGGAGATGGAGGTCCGCTCGCTCACCGGCGTCGGCGCGGAGAAGGCAGTCGTGCACTGAGCCTTGCCATCCCGCCATCCCCACGTGGATGAGACTGCGCCACTTGCTGTTTCGATAGGAGAATTACGTTGACCAGCGCAACCACCGACCTCGACACTACCGGCGTCGACAGTGCGCCCGGTGCCACACCGGCGACCTACCCGCCGGATGCGGCGTTCACCGCGACCGCTAATGCCGGTGCGGCCATGTACGACCGGGCCGCGGCCGATCGGCTCGGGTTCTGGGCCGAGCAGGCTCGGCGGTTGCACTGGGATCAGCCGTGGACGCAGGTCCTCGATTGGAGCGATGCACCGGTCGCGAAGTGGTTCGTCGACGGCACACTGAATGTCGCCTACAACTGCGTGGACCGGCACGTGGTCGACGGCCACGGCGATCAGGTCGCGATCCACTGGGAAGGCGAGCCCGGCGACTCCCGGGACATCACCTACAGCGAGCTGCTCGCCGAAGTGTCCAGGGCGGCGAACTATCTCACCGAGCTCGGGATGCGGGCGGGCGACCGGGTCGCCATCTACATGCCGATGGTGCCGGAGGCCATCGTCTCGATGTTGGCGTGTGCCCGCCTCGGTCTCACCCACTCGGTCGTGTTCGCGGGGTTCTCCCCGATCGCCCTACGGCAGCGGGTGGACGACGCCGAGGCGCGGCTGGTGATCACCACCGACGGCCAGTGGCGGCGCGGTGCGGCCGCGCCGCTCAAGGCCGCGGTGGACGAGGCACTCGGCGGCGCGGCGTCGACCGTCGAGCACGTACTGGTGGTGCGCCGCACCAATATCGACGTACCGTGGACCGAAGGCCGTGACCTGTGGTGGCACGACACGGTCACCGATGCCTCTCCGGACCATCGGGCGCAGGGCTTCGACGCCGAACACCCGCTGTTCATCCTCTACACCTCCGGCACCACCGGAAAGCCCAAGGGAATCCTGCACACCTCCGGCGGCTACCTGACCCAGGCCGCCTATACCCACCACAACGTCTTCGACCACAAAGCCGGACAGGACGTCTACTGGTGCACCGCCGACATCGGCTGGGTCACCGGACACAGCTACATCGTCTACGGCCCGCTCGCGAACCGGGCGACGCAGGTCGTCTACGAGGGCACACCCAACTCCCCCGACGAACACCGGCACTTCGAGATCATCGAAAAGTACGGCGTCACCATCTATTACACCGCGCCAACCCTGGTGCGGACATTCATGAAATGGGGAAGGGAGATCCCCGATGCGCACGACCTCTCCTCGCTGCGGCTGCTCGGCTCGGTGGGCGAGCCGATCAACCCGGAGGCGTGGCGGTGGTATCGGGATGTCATCGGCGGCAACCGAACTCCGATCGTGGATACCTGGTGGCAGACCGAGACCGGCGCCATCATGATCTCTCCACTGCCCGGCGTCACGGCGACCAAGCCGGGCGCTGCGATGGCGCCGCTGCCCGGCATCTCCGCCAAGATCGTCGACGACGAGGGCATCGAACTCGACAGCGGCCGCTCCGGTTTGCTGGTCCTCGACCAGCCGTGGCCGTCGATGTTGCGCGGCATCTGGGGTGACATGGACCGGTTCCGGGAAACCTACTGGGACCGATTCGCCGACGCCGGTTGGTATTTCGCCGGTGACGGCGCCAAGCTCGACACCGACGGCGACCTGTGGGTACTCGGCCGCGTCGACGACGTCATGAACGTCTCCGGCCACCGCATCTCCACCGCCGAAGTCGAATCCGCGCTCGTCGGCCACTCCGGAGTCGCCGAGGCCGCGGTGGTCGGCGCCACCGACGACACCACCGGTCAGGCCATCGTCGCGTTCGTCATTCTCACCGCGGGCGCGGACAACACCGGCGCGGCACTGATCGCCGAACTGAAAGCCGAAGTGTCCAGGGAGATCAGCCCGATCGCCCGCCCACGCGAAATCCACATCGTCCCCGAACTCCCGAAAACCCGCAGCGGCAAGATCATGCGCCGTCTGCTCCGCGACGTTGCCGAGGGCCGAGAACTCGGCGATACTTCGACCCTCGTCGACCCGAAGGTCTTCGAGACCATCGCGCGCGGATAGGCGACGCGGAATGCGGCGGACCCGATCACCACAACGATGAGGGGGACCGGGTCCGCCGCTCCGCGTCCAGGGACACCAGCGCTCGAGCGCTTCGCGTGCCGGTGTCCGTGCTTGGTTCCAGTCTTCAATCGCGACTGTTGTTCTCAGGCTTGGGAGCACCGACCTTCCCGACGAGGCGCTGGGTAGTACGTTTTGGATTGGATGCGTGTCTTCTTCTGCGATGGAGCAGGGTTGGGTGGCGTCCGGGTGCGATGAGGTGAAGTGAGGTGGGCGTGCGGGTGGAGTTCTCGAAGTCGGCCATTGTCGTCCAGCGAGTGGCGAACGACTTGGTCGAATCATTGGGCCAAGCTGCGGGCCACACTGCAAAATTGTTCGACGGTGCGGCAGAGCGAGTAAAGGGCACCCGGGTAATTCCCGTTGCCGATGGTGACGGCGGAGGGAGGGTCCGCCGGAATGCCGTCGATGAGCCCACCGATACGCCGAATGGGCGATTGCACGGCGCAGATACTCGAGTTCATGCGCCGGAGCGAAGAAATGACGGTGAGCCGGTAGAAGATTCCGGTGAGAACCGAGACGGGATCGGACCATCGCCGCTCGTCGAAACAGGGCTGGGCGCGAAGGTCGACGCACTGGTTGCCAAGTCTCCCTCACTCTCGGCAAGAGTAGCTCAGCTGCAACGTGACGGATGGAAGATACAATACGGTCCGGAAGGCGACGGAATTTACACAGAGCTCGACGACAAGATCATTGTTATCGATGGCGAGTTGATAAGGGGCAGCGTCTATTCGACGCGAGTTCTTTCTCATGAGGTCGGCCACGCCCTGTACCCGAAGGAATTCGTTCCATTGACATCGGGAATGACACGAGACCAGTGGGTTTCCGATCGGGTCGGTGTCATGATGAAGATGGAAGGTGAGGCCGAGCTGATCACGCACCAGACGTTTCGCGAGATAATGGACAATGACGGCCTGCAGCCTGATCAGATCCGGAAGTTCCCGGTGCCGTACATGGACATATACGACCGGCATGTGGCAGGTGAGTTGACCAGAGATGAGGCTCGTATCGAGGTCGGCCGTAACTTCTTCCGGGACGAGGAGTTGAGCACCGGAGAGGGTAACTACCACGACTACTATGTCAACCTGTACCGAAGTATCTGGGACGAGGAAGTCGGGAGGGAAACGTTTTGACCGACGGGTTCGAGATCGAGATACGTAGGCTGGTCGATCGCGTATTGAGCATCCAGGGCTCCTTCACGCCGACGGCCGTTGCGGATGCATGTGCGGTCTTGTTGCACGAGAGCACATCCATGAGCAGCACAATGCAGCAATACGAGGGAAATCCCGACGACGGACCTTTTTCCGTTATCGAATATCGTGGGCCCAAATCACCCGAGGGCGAGCCGACCAGCCTGGTGGCAATGAAGGTGCGAGATGACGTCCGGGTAAACCAGGGCGACCTGCGCGGGCTGTTCAATTTTTCCTTGGACGACGTCGACGTCAATCCGAGAATACCTCCCGAAGGAACGGTCTCGTACCGCGAGAGGCATGGGAGCAGAACGCTTTTCGTGCAATTCAAGGCCAAGTCTCGATTGCTTCGGCAGATTGCCGTGCACGAAAATCTCTGACACGCCAGGCCGGCGACCCGCTCAACGAGCCCGCGGGCGTTCCAACAGGAAGTCGGCGGCGCGGACGACTACTTCGTGACGGGTACGGCCGGGGTGGTCGGCGGCGAGGAAATGGTTGCCGATAGCCAGGCAGAAGACGAGGAGGCTGCGGACTTCGATTTCGTCGGGGTCCGAGCAGATGCTGCCGAACAGTTCGCGTGCATATTCCATGCGGTAGTTGTCGACGCGGCGGAGGCGCTCGGCGACCGCTTCGTCGCGTCGGGCCCAGTCGCGGACGGCGAGGTCGATCGGTAGCTGGCGGTCGGTGGAGAAGGTGAGCAGGCCCGCGCGGCGGATCTTGGTCTGTGCGTCGCCGCCCTCGCGTTCGACCTGGGCCCGTACTTCGTCGGTGCTCTTGCGTTCCCAGGTGTCGAGCATTTCCGCCAGCAGTGCGTTCCTATCGGCGAAGTGCCCGTAGAAGCCACCCTTGGTGACGCCGAGCGCCTGCGCGAGGGCCTCGATGCGAACGGCATCCGGACCGCCGGCCGCCAGCGCCGACAGGCCCTGCTCGATCCAACTGCTGCGCGGAGTACGTGTGACGGCGACCATGCCATCAGTATCGCTCCCCCGATAGCGCGGCTGGGAATTCGCCGGACCGCTGGTCGCCGAGCTCAGGCGGCGGGGGTTTCCGGGCCGTAGGTGGCGATGATGATGCCGGTGTCGAGAATCCTGGTGTCCAGCAGCCGCATCGGGGTCTTGGTGGTGTCGCGGTAGATGAGGTGTTCGGGGTCGGCGCGGCCCGCGAAGATCGGATGGATCCAGAGGCGGACCTCATCGAGCAGGCCGTGTTCCAGGAGCAGACGAGCTACGGGGCCGTGGCCGTACATCAGGATGTCGCCCTCGGTTTCGGCTTTGACGCGAGCGATTTCGGCGGGGACGTCGGAGCCGAGGACAGTCGTGTTGTTCCACGTCGGGTCGGTGAGGGTGCTCGATACGACGTATTTCTTCATCGCGTTGAATTTGTCGGAGAACCAGTCGCCGGTGCGCTGCGGCCATGCCTGCGCGAAACCCTCGTAGGTCTGACGCCCCATCAACAGAGCGTCGGCCGATTTCAGCTGGGCGCCCGCGAATTCCATGGCTCCCTCTTGGAAATATTCGAAATGCCAATCCTGCATGTTGTCCATCAGGCCGTCGAGGGACACATTGGTGGATTCGATGATCTTTCCCATGGTCTGCTCCTTGTTCGGTTGGGTTTTTCTTACAGCACGAAAGGTGCTCTGGCGCGGGCATCGCGCAATGCGTGTGCCCACCAGAGGAGTTGGTCCACCGCACCGTTGACGGATTCGTCGAGCTCGGCGTCGCGGCGGGGCCAGCTGCCGTCGGCGGCGAAGCGCTGCCAGACCTTGGCGATTGCCACGGTGCGGCGAATGGGGACGGCGTTCAGTTCGCCGAACACCTGCCGCAGCTGGGCGGCGGCCTGGCTGCCGTCGGAATCTCGGCCGTAGCTGACGACGGTGACCGGTTTGGCGGCCCATTCGGTGTCGAACCAGTCGATGGCGTTCTTCACCGCCGCCGGGAAGCTGCGGTTGTATTCGGGAGTGACGACGACGAAGGCGTCGGCGGCGGCCAAGCGCTTTCCCAGGTTCCGTACCAAGGCGGGAACCGGTTGGTCGTGATCGGTGAGCTGATCGGGCAGTTTCACGGCGGCGAGGTCGATCGGGTCCAGCTCCACGTCACGGCGGCGACGCAACCGGCCGGCGAACCAGTCCGCCACCGTCGGCCCGAATCGGCCGATGCGGGTGCTGCCGAGGATCAGCGCCACCCGCACCGGGCCCGTGGTGGGCACCGCCACGGCCGGGCTGGTGCCCGGTTCGTCGGTGCCCACTGTTCGAACGCTGAGCTCGCTCACCGGGCGTCCTTGACAGCTGCCTCGAGGAAGGCCGGGATGATCGGCAGCAACAGGTCGGGGCGGTGCACCAGAGTGATGTGGGTGGTGCCGGGCAGGATGGCCAGCTGCGCGTTCGGCAGACCCGCGGGAGTGTCGCCCATGATGCCGCCGCCGAAGAGCCGGAACAGTTCGACGGCGTGCTCGGGCCTGACGATGTCGGAGTCGCCGATCACCGTGAGTGTGGGCGCTTTGATCTGGCGCACCGCCTCCGCGGCGAAAGCGGGCATCCCGCTCTGGTCGTGGTCCTTCACCCGCGCGACCAACTTCGGGAAGTCCTCGGGGCGCGGGGCGTTCTTCAGGTAGTCGTTGTGGAAGGGCGAACCGTGCAGCATTTCGGGCTGCAGATCGGCCAGGCCCTCCAGCAGACCCGGGTGCATGGCGCCGGCATCGAGTCCGCCCGCGGCCAGGATCTGCTTGCGCACCAGTTCGGGATGCTTCAGCGTAATCTCCAGGGCGACACCGGCGCCCATGCTGTAGCCGAGGACATCCGCGCGGCGCACGCCGAGCTGCTGCAGCAGCGCCACCGTGTCTTCGGCCATCTGCGGGGTGCGCAGGGGGCGGTCGATGTCGGTGGTGCGGCCGTGAGCCTGCTGCTCGACGGCGATCACCTGACGAGTCTTGGACAGTTCCGGGATCAGCTCACCGAAGTCGGTGCCGATGCCCGACAGCGCGCCGTGCAGCAACACCAGCGGCGGCTGCTCGGTCGGGGTGCCGTGCACCTCGTAGTACATGTGCAGGCCGTTCACGTCGGCGTAAGCGCCGGGCGACGCGGCGGCGGGGGCCTTCTTGTCATCGGCAGCTGAGCAGCCCGACAGCAGCGCGGCGGCGGCGAGGGCAGCAGCGACGAATGCGGTGACGAGTTTCATGTCGGTTCCTTCGGTGGTCGGTGTTCTGCGTTGTCACCAACTCTGGCCCGCGCACCTTCCGGTTTCTTTACGGTCCGATTCCGGCGGCACCCGATAGGCGCGGCCGGACAGAGTCCGTCGACAGTCCCGCGCTCGGCCGAGCGCAGGCGAGGGCACCGCATAAGCTGCGCACATGCGTTTCGGTGTGCTGGGTCCGTTGACGGTTTGGACGGATGCCGGCGCGGTGGTACCCATTCCGGGTGCCAAGGTGCGGGCACTGTTGGCAGACCTACTGGTCAACGGCGGTCAGCCGGTCTCGGCGGACCGGCTCATCGATGACATCTGGGCCGATGACCCGCCGGGCAACCCCGCGGGCACGCTGGCGGCCAAGGCATCACAGTTACGCAGGGCGCTGGAGGATGCCGAGCCCGGTGGTCGCGACCTGGTGGTGTCGCCGCCGCCCGGCTACCGCCTCGGCGGTACCGATGTCGACGCGTCACGCTTCCGCGCACTGGTCGCCACCGCCCGCGCAGCCACGGACACGGCCGCGCGTGTGCGGGCACTCACCGAGGCGCTCGGCCTGTGGCGCGGCCCTGCCTACGCCGACTTCCGGGATGCGACCTTCGCCGAGCCCGCGATCGCGCAGCTGGAGGAACAGCGCCTGGTCGCCGTCGAGGAACTGGCGGAGTCGCGGCTGTCGCTGGGCGAATACCGCGAGGTAGCGGGTGATCTCGCGGCCTTCGTGCGCGAACATCCGCTGCGTGAGCGGCTGCGCGCGGGCTACTTGCGGGCGCTCTACGGTGCGGGCCGTCAGGCCGAGGCACTCGATAGCTACGAGGATCTGCGCAGACAGCTGGCCGACGACTTGGGATTGGACCCGAGTCCGGAGCTCGTTGCCCTGCACCGCTCGATCCTCGGGCAAGAGCTCCAGTTCGCCGCGCCACGACCGGAAACCCTGCTCCGACGGCGCAACTCCAATATCCCGGCCCAACGCACCGAGTTGATCGGCCGCGACGCGGATCTGACGCGCCTGCGCGACACGGTATCCGACATCAGACTGGTGACGCTGACCGGTCCCGGCGGTGTCGGCAAGACCCGTCTCGCACTGGCCGCGGCCGCCGGACTGACCGATCGGTTCCCGCAGGGCACCTGGCTGGTCGAGCTGGCGCCGCTGCAACCGACCGCGACCGACGGCGCGACCTGGCTGGCGGAGGCGGTGTCGCAGGTGCTCGGCATCCGGGCCACCGACGGCACCGATCCGGCGGACCTGCTCTGCGAGGTGCTCGCCGACCAGGAGCTATTGCTGGTCCTCGACAATTGCGAACACGTCGTCGACCACGCGGCCGACCTCGCCGAACTGCTCCTCGGCGCGGCACCGAATCTGCATATCCTCGCCACCAGTCGCGAACAGCTGCGGCTGCCCGGTGAGGACATCGTGCCGGTGGAGCCGCTGCCGGTGCCCGCGCGCGAGGTGACAATCGACGAGCTCGAACAGTCCAGCGCGGTCCAGCTTTTCCTCACCAGGGCCCGCGCGAGCGCCCGCGACTTCGTTCTCGATGCCGACACCGCCGAACCGGTCGCCACCCTGTGCCGCCGACTCGACGGCATCCCCCTCGCCCTCGAACTGGCCGCGACCCGGGTACGGGCGCTCGGCGTGCACGAGATGGTTGCCCGCCTCGACGATCGCTTCCGCCTGCTGGCCACCGGCCACCGCGGTGCCCCACCCCGCCAGCAGACCCTCACCGCGATGATCGACTGGAGTTGGGGGCTGCTCGACGAGGCCGAACGCGCGGTTTTGCGCCGACTGGCCGTACACGCGGGCGGCTGCACTCTCGACGCCGCCGAAACAGTATGTGCGGCAGATATTGATGGGGAGGCTGCCACCGCACCGGTCCGGCTCGACCCGTCCACTGTCGCCGATATTGTTGCGCGACTGGTGGATCGCTCGCTGATGCACACAACCGGGCGGCGGTATCGGCTACTGGAATCGGTGGCGGCATTCAGCATGGATCGGCTGGCGGAAGCGGGTGAGGCCGCTGCGGTGCATCGGGCGCATCACCGGTACTACCTGCTGCTTGCCGAACGGGCAGCGCCCGAGCTGTATGGCGCGGACCAGCACCGGTGGTTGCACCGCCTGGACAGCGAGGGCGCGAATCTGCGTGCCGCACTGGATGGATTCGTGCGCGGCGGCGACGCCGATCATGCGCTGCGACTGGTGAATGCGCTGGCCTGGTACTGGCTACTGCGTGGTCGCTTGAATGAGGCTCGGCGGTGGTTCGAAGCGGCCCTCGCGCTCGGCGGTGCGCCAGAGCATCGCGCACCCGCCCTCGCGTGGAAGGTCGGACTCGCCTTCCAGCAAGGCGAATTCACCGACGGTGCCGCGAAGCGCGCCGCGGTGTTCGCCGTCTATGACACCGTCGATGATCCGGCGGGACGGGCTCGTGCCGAGCTGTTCCTCGCCTTCTCCGCGCTGGAAGCCGGCGACCTGCCGGAGCTGGAAGCACTGGTGCGCCGGGCACTTCCGGTGTGTGAGCGGCTCGGTGACCGCTGGGGTATCGCGGCCGCGCACGTGGCGCTGGCGAAGTTCGCGCACAGTCGGGTCGATTTGGCCGCCCTGGAGCACAATGCCCGGTCCGCCGCACGGATCTTCGCCGAGATCGACGACCGCTGGGGCAGGCTGCAGGCCGCCGAATGGCTCGGCGGCCTCGCCGAATTGACCGGCGACCTGTCCGGCGCCGCCGAGATCCACACCGAGGCGCTCGGTCTCGCCCAGGAACTGGAACTCTGGGGCCAGGTGTGCACCCACCTGTGCTGGCTCGGCTGGATCACCATGCAGCACACCGAGTTCGACCGTGCCACCGCGCTCGGCGAACAGGCACAGCGGATCGCGGCCGAGCACGGCTACGGTCCCGGCCGGGTCTTCGCCTCGGTGGTACTCGCCTTCGCCGCCCGCCGGGACGGCAAACCCGATGTCGCGGAACACATCCTGCGCGACATGCTCGCACTGACCCCGCCCGACGCCGAAGAGACCCCGCTGTTCCTGCCGATGCTCCAGGTCGAACTCGGCTACATCCTCGAAGAGCGGGGCGAGTCCGCGGCCGCCCTCGACCTCCACCTCGCCGCCTTCGACGGCGCCCAACGCATCGCCGCGCCACGCGACACGGCCTTCGCTCTCGCCGGACTGGCCACCGCCAGCGCGGGCCTCGGCGAATATGACACCGCCGCACACCTTTTGGGTGCCGCCGAAGCCGTCCGCCTGGCCAACGGTATTGCGCTGCTCCCCGCCGAACGCCCGGACATCGACCGCCCTACCGACACCGTCCGAGCGGCTATCGGTAATCGGGCGTTTGTCGCAGCCCACGTCGCGGGCGCCAAACTGACACCGAGCGAGGCAAGAGCGCTGGCGGCAGCGGCGCAGCGATCGCATCACACCGCCGGGGCCGATCGCGGCTGATGGCCTTCCGGCCCGGCGACCTCAGGCAGGTGTTCGTCGACCGCGAATCCCCGGAGGCAACGCGGGCCGAGACGTCGTAGTGCCCCGATAGCGGTCACGGCAGGTCCACGCTGGCCTCCGCGGCCCTGACGCCTCGGGCTTGATTCACGCGCGCCCTGCCCGTCGCGGGCCAGGCGCGTGACCAGCAAACACGCATTCATGACACGCCGATCGACGGTGCCGTGAATGTCCGTTTGAACCGCTCGGGTGGTCTACCACGTAGAGAATGCGAGACAGCGGTACCGACGCAGCGTGGGGTTCGGAGATCGCTTCGGCCGGTCCGTCGACGGCCGCACATCTAGGAGACCCTATGAAACGTCTGGGACCATTGCTCACCCTCGGGGCGGTGGCCGCACTGGCCATTGTCCTGCTCGTCGTCAATATGTCCAAGGAGACCGAGCCGACGCAGGCGAAGCCGAATTCGATGTCCGCGACGACCACCGCACCCGCGGCGGGGCCGACGACACAGCCCCAGCCGACCACCGGCACCCCCGCGGCAACCCCGTTCCCTGTCAAGGCCGACTACATCGGCACGATCCCGGTGCAGTCCGGCGGCACCATCACCCTCTCGATCACCGTGCAGGGCGACAAAGCGACCGCATACGCGTGTGACGGCAAGTCGATCGAGTCCTGGCTGCAGGGCAGCGCGACGAATGGATCGTTGCGGCTGACCGGCAAGAACGACGCCCGGCTCGAGGGCGGCTTCGACGGCAGAGCCGTGAACGGGACGCTGTGGATCGGCGGCAAGCAATGGGGGTTCACCGCAGCGCCGGTGCAACCGCCTGCCGGGCTGTACGTCTACAGCGAAGGAGGCCAGCGCCAGAGCTGGATCGTCGACGCGAACGGCGGCGTCACCGGAGTCCAGCGTGCGGCCGACGGTTCCACCTCACCCGCACCCGCCCTCGCGACCGACGCGACGGCCATCGTCAACGGCAAGAAGATAACCGCGAACAAGGTAAGTGGTGGTGACAGTGTCGGCTGATCGAGAGGCCCCGACCGTGCGGGTTCAGCCAAGCGCCGCGTCGGCGGCGGCAATCGTCATCCCGGCGCTGATCGGCGCGGCCGTCGCCGTAGCGCTCGGGGTGTACGGGAAAGTGCATGACCCACAGTTTTTCTCGGTCAACGTGGCCGGATTCTCCAGCCCAACGGCGGTGAAGACGTGGCTCGCCACGCTCGCGACCGCATTGGCCCTGTTCCAACTCGCTTCCGCGCTGAGCATGTACGGCAAAATCCGCGGATTCGCACCGTCCTGGATCGGCGTGGCACACGTCTGGTCGGGCAGGCTCGCCGTACTCGCCAGCGTTCCTGTCGCGGTGCACTGCCTGTACGCCCTGGGGTTCCAGGACTACGACACGCGGGTGCTGCTGCACTCGCTGTTCGGTTGCTTCTTCTATGGGGCCTTCGTCGCCAAGATGCTGCTGTTGACCCGAAAAGGGTTGCCGAGCTGGGTGATTCCGGTCGCGGGCGGCCTGACACTCAGTGGCCTCACCGGCATCTGGCTCACCTCCGCCCTGTGGTTCTTCCAGAACAACGGCATCACCTTCTGAACGGAGATCGACCCATGACGAACGACGAACTCATCCTCCGTAGGCGCGCCGTGGTGGCGGGCGCGGGCGTGGTGGCAGCCGCGGCCGCGCTCACCGCGTGCAGCACCTACGGCAAGAACGATTCCGCGCAGGCACCCGCACCGAAACCCGCCACCGCCGCGGCGCCCGGCCCGAATGCCGCCGCTGGACAACCGAACCCGAGTGCCATCGCCAAGACCACCGACGTCCCGGTCGGCGGCGGCCTGATCACCGGCGACGTCGTAGTGACGCAGCCGAGCGCCGGGTCCTTCGTCGGTCTGTCCTCGGTCTGCACCCATGCGGGCTGCAAGGTGGCCGAGGTGTCCGGCGGCACCATCAACTGCGCCTGCCACGGCAGCAAGTTCGGCCTCGACGGCTCGGTGGTGACCGGCCCCGCGACCCGCCCACTCGCCGCGAAGAATATTCGCGTCGAGGGCGATTCGGTGATCCTGGGGTAGAGCTCGTCCGATAGAAGTCTACGGAGATCGACATGTCCAATACCGACGTCGAGACCAAGAACATCGGCATTCTCACCACCCAGAGCCACTGGGTCCGCATCGCCGAGGGCAAAGCGATCGAGCACTGGGCCAACCGCGACGACCTCGGCACCGCGACCCAACTCGGCTGGGCACCACCCAGCCCTGCTTACCTGGCGCGCATGCAGATGGCCACCCGGCGGGCGCGGCGCAACGCCCGCAGGGCGACGCACTGACCAGGAACGCTTCAGTGAGCGGTTCGGTCAGGAATTGCCGAACAGTTCGGCCATCCGCTTGTCCATCTCCTCCGGCGAGACGTCCTCGACATGGGTGGCCACGGTCCAGCGGTGACCCCACGGGTCTTCGAACGAGCCGCTGCGGTCGCCGTAGAACTGGTTGGCCACGGGCGTGATTTCCCGTGCGCCGCCCGCGAGGGCGGCGGCGTGGGCGGCGTCGGAGTCCTCGACGTAGACGTGCAGGTTGACCGGAGTTCCGCCGACCGTCTTCGGGTCGAGGAAATCCATTTCGGGAGCGGGGTCGCCGATCATGACGACGGAATTGCCGAACATCAATTCACAATGCGCGATCTTCCCGTCCGGGCCCGGCATGCGCATCCGCTCCGACGCGCCGAAGATGCGCTTGTAGAAATCGATGGCAGCCGCGGCGCCATCGATCGCCAATCCTGGCGAGACCACCGGATATCCATCGGGAAGAGGCTTGACATCGGACATTGATTGACCTCCGGGAGAAGGCGATTTTTGTCGGACTAGCCGAGCCTATTACCGAGCGCGGACAAAAATGTCCGATCGAACCGATGATCTAGGAATTCCGTCCGCGATTCATCGGCTCATTCCGTCCACGACACCTGCGTATTGATCGTTTGCCGCAACACACTGTCGCTGCGCGAGTCGCGGTAGGCCTGATGCCCGCCGACGGTGATGGCGCCCGACACCGGCAGTGGCAGCCCGAGGTCGACGGTGATCGTTCCGGTGCCCTGCATGACGTAGTCCTGGATGTCGAGGGTGCCCGCGTTGTTGGGCATCGCCCACACCGACGACTTCGGCGTCTGCGTCACCTCGAGCTCGATGGTCAGCCGGTCGCCCTCGCGCTTGGTCAGCGTCGCCGTTGTGACCTGGTCGAGCGTGACGCCGCCGGTCACCTCCTGGCGCACCGTCCACACCGCGCCCTCGCCGACCGGCTGGTCGGGAAACGCGATCGAGCGGTAGACCGCTTGGTAGAAGGCTTGCTCGAGCGCGGTCCGCGCGGCATTCGAAGTATCCGGCGACGGCTCCAGTCGCAGCGCGGTGATCGCGCCGAGCTCGCTCATATCGAAGCCGGCGCGTGAACCGTCGGCGGCGGTGAGTGCCTTGGCGAGCGAGGGGTCCGGGCTGGTGATGGTGCCGAGGGTCAGGTCGACGTCATCGTCGTCGTCACCCGCGCGTGCGGTCATCGGGATCGCCAGCGCAGGCGTCGAGAAATCGCGCGGCGGCTGGTCGTTGATCTGCTGCTGGATGCGGTAGTCGGTGCGCAATGTCACTTGCTGCGCGGTGCCTGGCAGATAGCTCGGGCGCAGCAGAGCGCGCGGCTCGGCGCCCGGTGAGACGACCGTGGTGACCGCCGCCGCGATCGGCACCGTCACTTCCTTACCGATTCCGAGCGGCTCGGTGCTGTCGGATTCGCTGCGCGCCTCGGTCCCGTCGCCGCAACCGACACCGAACGCCGAAAGCCCCAGCGCGAGCACCATCAGCAGCACACCCGACCGCGCGAGCCGAGGAGTGTGGGGGGAAGACAACACCGTCACGAGGATCAGAGTACGACCGCTTCCTGAGTGTCAGCTGGGACATGCGGGTGACCGCGTGTAACCAGCCCATGCTTGCTCGAGAGATGATGGTCGGCGTGAGTGACGACCGACCGCCAGAGGACAGCACTGCCAGTGCACCGACCGAACCGGTGCCATCGACCCCTGGGCTATCGACCGAAAAGGAGGCGGCCGCCACGGCCGCGCCCTTGCGGCTGCGGACACTGCTGATCATCGCGGCGGTGCTGCTCGGACTGGATCTGCTCACCAAGGTGATCGCGGTCGCCCAGCTGACGCCCGGCGAACCAGTGTCGATCATCGGCGATTTCGCGCGACTGACGCTGGTGCGCAATCCTGGCGCGGCGTTTTCGATGGCGACCGGCATGACCTGGCTGCTGACGCTGGTCGCCGCGGGCGTGGTGATCGGCGTGATCCGCATCGGGCGCACGCTGCGCTCGCTGTGGTGGGCGATCGGGCTCGGCATGGTGCTCGGCGGCGCGCTCGGCAATCTGGTCGACCGGTTGTTCCGTGCGCCGGGACCGCTGCAGGGGCATGTGGTCGACTTCGTCGCGATCGGCTGGTGGCCGGTGTTCAACGTGGCGGATTCCTCGATCGTGTGCGGAGCCATCCTGCTCGTGGTGCTGACGGTGTTCGGGTTCGAACCCGACGGCGGCCGCACCGGCCGTGATTCCGACACCGCGCCGGACCGGGATCTGCCCGACGGCAAGGATTCCGACAGCAAGCCCGAGAACACCGGACAGGAGAACGCGGCATGAGGGAAACCAGAACCATGCCCGTGCCCGACGGGCTCGACGGCATGCGCGTCGATGCGGGTCTTTCGCGATTGCTCGGCTTGTCGCGCACCGCGGTGGCCGCGCTGGCCGAGGACGGCTCGGTGCAGCTCGACGGCGTCGCCGCGGGCAAATCCGATCGCCTCGTCGGCGGGGCCTGGCTGGAGGTCGAATTCCCGGAACCGAAGCGGGAACTGACGATCGAGGCCGAAGCGGTGGAGGGCATGACCATCCTGTACGCCGACGACGACATCGTCGCGGTGGACAAGCCGGTCGGCGTCGCGGCGCATCCCGGTGTCGGCTGGAGCGGACCGACGGTGGTCGGCGGGCTGGCCGCGGCCGGCTACCGCATCTCCACCTCCGGCGCGCACGAACGCCAGGGCATTGTGCACCGGCTCGACGTCGGTACCTCCGGAGTGATGGTGGTCGCGCAGTCCGAGCGGGCCTACACCGTGCTCAAGCGTGCCTTCAAGCAGCGCACCATCGATAAGCGGTATCACGCGCTGGTGCAGGGGCATCCGGATCCGAGCAGCGGCACCATCGACGCCCCCATCGGCCGGGCCCGCGGCAACGACTGGAAGTTCGCGGTCATCGCCGACGGACGCCCGAGCATCACCCACTACGACACCGTCGAGGCCTTCCAGGCCGCCAGCCTGCTCGACATCCACCTGGAAACCGGCCGCACCCACCAGATCCGGGTGCATTTCTCCGCGATCCGTCACCCATGTTGCGGCGACCTCACCTATGGCGCCGATCCGCGCCTTGCCGAGCGCCTCGGCCTGGAACGCCAATGGCTGCATGCCCGCGCCCTCGGCTTCAACCATCCCGCCGACGGCCGGTACCTGGAGATCACCAGTGAGTACCCGGCGGACTTGAAGAACGCGCTCGACGTCCTGCGCAATGCCTGAACCAGGCCCTCGGTCCACACCTCGGCGCGCAATCGCCGTCGCGGTGGCGGCTGTCGGTCTTGTCACGCTCATGGCGGTGCTCGGCAAGCTGAATCCACCGGTCCCGTCCGGCGTCTCCACCGACCGGCTCGGCCCCGAACGGGGCGAGCCGGTCGCGGAGTACCTCGCCCGAGCCGATGACTCGCTCTCCGGCTCGGACACCGACGAGCACTGGGCCCTGGTCTCCTTCACCGAAACCCTTACCCCCGACCGGATTCCGGCACACAGCGGCGGCCTCCGCATTGCCCAGGTAATCCACCAGGCCCAGATTCCCCGCGTCCAAACTCCGCTGGTCACCGTCCAGGTCCCGGCAGGCGACGCGGTAGCGGTCGCCTCGGCCGACAACGCGGCCTGGCAACTGCTCGCACAACCCGTCTCCGACGAGCGCTTCGCCCGCATCGTCGCGATCTCGGCGGCCCGCCTGCGCGCAGGCTGCGCCTGCACCGTCGGCCTTGTCGTCCGCGGCACGCTCCCCAACCTCCGAGTCCTGGCCACCCAGAACGGAATCCGCGCCGTCCAAGCCCTCCCCTCGGACGCCGTATCCGGCCGCTTCGCCGTGGTCCCGCTGCTGCCGGACCAGACCGGTCTCGTGCTGCCCGGTCCGGACGACGGCCCGCTGCCCGAGCGTTGACAAGGCGACGGCCGAGCGCCGACCGACTCCTCGGCGCCTGCTGAAGCACCCACGACCTGACCACACCTGACCTTTCGATCAGTCGATGTCTCGATATTGAACTTAGTTCAAGTAGGCCGTATCCTCCGACTTGAACTAAGTACAAGAGACCTCGGGAGAGATCATGCCTATGGCAGTGGTTGCTTCGACACTTCAGTTCTTTTTGGCGGCAACATTTTTCGTCATACCCGTGATCGCCTATCGCTACGGAGACGGTGCGCAGCAGGCCGCCGAAGCCGAGATGATTCGGCAGGGGTCGTCGGCGGCGGTGTTGGCCGCGCACCGGATCAGGTTCGCCGAGAGTGGACGGGAGACGATCCTCCCCTTCGGCATCGGAGTGGCGCTGGCGGTGCTCGGATCACTGACGCTCGCCGGGATCGAGGCCGGACGGATCGCGTCGTGGATCCTCGAACTGATCGTGCTTGTCGTGGTCGGCTTCATTACGGCAGGGCAGATTTTCGCGGCACGGTACACCGAGGCGGCGTTCCGGAAATCGAGCGACGTCGCGGTCCGCGCGCTCGACGGGCGAGCCGTAGTCGAGGCCGCGGCGCGTGAGTTTCCAGCCGCACTGCGCCCACTCGGCATAATCCGCTTCGCGCTTGCGACGCTGGGTTCGATTCTGGTGATCGTGCTGCTGACCACTCCGGCGGCGGGGGCCTACTTCGGCTGACGAGCTCTCGACTGCGCTTGCAGGCCGTCGAGAATGGTGTCGAGGCCGAACTCGAAGGCGGACCGGCTCGATGGGCCAGCGTCGACCTCGGGCGTCGACAGCACGCGCTCGCGCAGCCTGGGAAACTGCCGTGCGACCTCACCCATGTGGGCCAACGTCTCGCGCAGCTGCTGTTCCTCGTCCGCGCCCGCACGGCGCAGTCGAGCCCGCCACGCCAGCTCGGCGGCTTCGCCCTGCGCGGCGCCGATCGCGAACATGAGTACGGTCGCGGCGGCTTGATCGGCCTCGGCTCCGCTGAAACCCTCGGCTTCGTAGACCGCGAGGCAATGGTCGTCATAGCGGGCCTTGCCCGGGCCGTAGATCAGGTGCGTCCCCATGGTCGACACCAGCCAGAAGTGCCTGCTCACCATGTCGTGCACCCCGTGCGCGAGCGCCGCGGCGGCCGCCCGCCAGCCGAGTTGCGCGGCGTCGGGTAGCTCGATCTCGCTCCAGACATGGTCCCCGGCCAGCACCACCAGTTCGTCCTTGCTCTTGACGTACCAATACATCGCCGTTGGCGCCGCGCCGAGTTCCGCACCGAGCCGCCGCATGTTCAGGCCGCCGACGCCCTCGGCGTCCAGCACCGCGACGGCGGCCCGGATGATCTGCTCCCGAGTCAGCGTGGTGCGCGGCATCTCATCACCCTATCCACACCCGGCACCCTGGAAGTCGATGCCGCGGGTCCGCCTCAGTCCGGCAGCGTCACCACGCCGTCGAGGTAGCGGCGGCAGCGGCCGATGAGCAGCACACGGTCGCCTGCGAGCTCGCAGCGCATGCTGCCGCCGCGATGGGACAGTTGGCGGGCGGTGAGCGCGGTGCGGCCGAGTTCGCGGGTCCACAGCGGAACCAGCTGAGCGTGCGCCGATCCGGTGACCGGGTCCTCGATCACACCGAGATCCGGGCCGAAAACCCGGGAGACGATGTCTGAAGTCTCGCCGCGGGCGGTGATGACCGCGTCGAACGCCAGCGGCGGGAAAGCCGCGAAGTTCGGGTGGGCGTCGCGCACTTCCTGTTCGGAACCGAGGACGATCACCTCGTCGAATCCGGTGAACGCGCGCAGCGGGCGCACGCCGAGTGCGTCCACGAGCACGGGATCGGGCTCGACCTCCCTGGATTCGAGCGCGGGCAAGTCGAGCACGTACTCGTCGTCGTCGGTGCGGTCGACGTGCAGCCAGCCGCTGCGAGTGAAGAAGCTCACCCGATCCTCGCCGGGGTGGATGTCTTCGAGGATCTGCACCGCCGAGGCCATGGTGGCGTGGCCGCACATGTTCACCTCGAGGGTCGGCGTGAACCAGCGCAGATGGAACGCGGGCCACTCCCCCGGTCGCGCGCCGGCCTCCGGGGGTAATTGCGGGGTGTAGAAGGCGGTTTCGGCGAGGTTGTTCTCCTCCGCCAGATTTTGCAGCAGCTCGTCGGGCAACCACGCGGACAGCGGCATGACCGCGGCTGGGTTGCCCGAGAACGGTGCGTCGGCGAACGCGTCGATCTGGTGCAGCAGTACCTCCATATTCGAGAAGGTACTCCAACACCGAATGATCGCCTCGCACAAGGTATCTCGCGGCGCGGCGAGTCAGATGTCCAGTTCGTCAGGCTCCGCCGCCGGGGGCGGCGGGAAGCAGTTTTCGTCCCTCTCCGTGCAGCGCCGCACTGATCCACCAGGCGGCCTCGACGAGCGCGATACCGACGGCGCCGCAGATGATCGCCGCGGTGGTGAGCCTGATGTTCGAGGGGTCGAGCTTGAAGAAGTGCCGAGTGAACGGGACGGTGAACAAGAACAAGTACGCGACAACCGAAGTCGTGATGAGCACGACCTTCCACCACACGTACGGGCGCGCCACGATGGCGAGCACCCATACCGCGATCATGATGAGCGTGATCAGCGCTGTGGTGCCCGCCTGCTCTTTCTGCTGCTCGCTGGCATCCGGTCCGGCGTAGGCGATCAGGTAGGACACGAAGGTCGCGACGCCGATCACCACGCCGGAGGGAATGGCCAAACGCAGCACACGGGGGACGAATCCGGTGCGGGCCCGCTCGTTGTTCGGCGCCAGCGACAGAATGAACGCCGGGATGCCGATGGTGAACCAGGCCGCGATCGTGACGTGTCTCGGCAGGAACGGATACGGGATCGGCTCATAGTGGAAAATCTCCGAACCGACACCGGCGATACCGACGAGGAAGGCCAGCAGCACCGCGTACACGGTCTTGGTGAGGAACAGGTTCGAGACCCGCTCGATATTGCCGATGACCCGGCGGCCCTCGCCGACCACGTACGGCAGCGTCGCGAACTTGTTGTCCAGCAACACGATCTGCGCGACGGCGCGGGTCGCGGGACTACCCGCGCCCATCGCGACGCCGATATCGGCATCCTTCAGGGCGAGCACATCGTTCACGCCGTCACCGGTCATGGCGACGGTGTGGTCGCGCGACTGCAAGGCGGTCACCATGGCTCGCTTCTGGTCCGGGCGCACCCGCCCGAAGGTGGTCTCGCGTTCCAGGACGTCGGCGAGTGCGTCGCGATCATCGGGCAATTCGCGCGCGTCGACCGCGTGGTCGCCACCGGGGAGGTCGAGTGAGGAGGCCACCGCGCCCACCGACACCGCATTGTCGCCGGAGATCACCTTGATCGAGACGTCCTGGCTGGCAAAGTATTCGAGCGTCGCGCGGGCATCGGGACGGATCTTCTGCTCGAGCACGACAAGGGCGGCGGGCGCCACGGTGCCTGGAGCGTCGGGGGCGTCGACGGGGCGGTCGCTGCGCGCGAGCAGCAGGATGCGCAGGCCGGACGAACCGAGTTCCTCGGCGACCCTGGCATCTTCGGACGCCGGGTCGAGCAGCACATCGGGCGCACCGAGCAGCCAGTCGCCGTGCTCGCCGTAGGAGTACCCGCTCCATTTCTTCGCCGAGGAGAACGGAGCGACCGCGGTGTGCTGCCAGCCGGGACCGTCGGGCAGCTCCTCACCGATCGCCTGCACGCTCGCGTTCGGGCGCGGATCGTCGGTTGCCAAGGCGGCCAGCGCCTTCCGCACCTCGGCGTCGTCCGCATCGCCGAGCACCTTGATATCCGACAGGCGCATCCCGTTCTCGGTCAGGGTGCCGGTCTTGTCGGCGCACACCACATCCACACGGGCCAGCCCCTCGATCGCCGGCAGTTCCTGCACCAGGCACTGACGCCGACCGAGCCGCACCACGCCGACCGCGAACGCGACCGAGGTCATCAGCACCAGGCCCTCCGGCACCATCGGCACCAGTGCGGCGACCATGCCGCTGACCGCGGGCCGCCAGCTTTCCTTGCTGGAGAACAACTGGTTGTAGACGCTCAGCAGACCCGCGGGAATCAGCAGATACGTGATGACCTTCAGGATCGTGTCGATGCCGCTGCGCAGCTCGGACTTCACCAGGGTGAATTTGCTCGCCTCCTCGGCCAGCTTCGCCGCGTAGGCGTCGCGACCGACCTTGGTGGCGCGGTAGGCGCCGCTGCCGGACACCACGTAGCTGCCCGACATCACCTCCGCGCCGACCTTCTTGTCCACCGGGTCCGCTTCACCGGTGAGCAGCGATTCGTCGATCTCGAGCTGCGCGGATTCCTCGACGGCACCGTCGACCACGATCTGATCGCCGGGACCGAGCTCGATGAGATCGTCCAGCACGACCTCGCGCGGCGCGAGTTCCAACGACTTGCCGTCGCGGCGCACCGTCGGCTTGGCCTGGCTGACGATGGCCAGCTGGTCCAGGGTGCGCTTGGCGCGGATCTCCTGGATGATGCCGACCCCGCTGTTGGCGATGATCAGCAGGCCGAACATGCCGTCGATGATCGATCCGGTGGCCAGGATCAGGATGAACAGCACACCGAGGATGGCGTTGATCCGGGTGAAGACGTTTGCCCGGATGATGTCGCGTACCGATCGGCTGGCCCGGTCCGGGACGTCGTTGGTGAGCCCGTCGTTGCGACGTTGCTCGACTTCCGCCGTGGTTAGTCCGGTGGCACCCGATGCCTGCACGGTTATCGACATGACCGCAAGGCTACCGAGAAACTACGGTCAGTAGCGTGCGGCGTAGCAGCTCGGTCCCAGGTGTTGTCTTCGGTGCGGGCGCATTTTTCATCTGGGGTCTTTTCCCCGCGTTCTTCGGGCTGCTGGCGTTCGCCAGTCCGGCGGAGGTGGTAGCGCAACGGATTCTGTGGACGCTCGTGTTGGTGGTCGTGGTGCTGATGGCGACCGGACGACTGCGCGAGATGCGCGGGGTCGACGCGAAGACCTGGCGGCTCGCCGCGGTGGCCTCGGCGGCGCTGTCGCTGAACTGGGGTGTGTATGTGTTCGGGGTCACCTCCGGGCACGTGGTGGAGTGCGCGCTCGGCTACTTCGTCAATCCACTGGTAACCGTGGCATTCGGCGTGCTCATCTTCCGCGAGCGACTGGCCAGGGCGCAGTGGGCCGCGCTCGGTCTCGGTGCCGTCGCGGTCGCGGTGCTCACCGTCGACTACGGCAGGCCGCCGGTCATCGCGCTCGCGCTGGCCTGTTCGTTCGCGACCTACGGATTGGTCAAGAAGGTGATCGCGCTCGATGCGCTGCGCGGGATCGCCGCCGAGGGCATGGTCGCGGCGCCGTTCGCGCTGGCGTTCGTCGTCGTGTCGGCGGTGGCGGGGGACAGCGAATTCGGGTCCGGCGCGGGGCATACCGCGCTGATGATGTCGACCGGTCCGGTGACGCTTGTTCCGCTGCTGCTGTTCGCCGTTGCCGCGCAACGCGTTCCGCTGTCCACCATGGGCCTGCTCCAGTACCTCACGCCCGCCCTCCAGATGGCCTGGGGCATCGCTGTCGCCCACGAACCCATGCCCGCATCGCGCTGGGCCGGTTTCGCACTGATCTGGGCCGCACTGGCCATCTTCACCACCGATGCCCTACGCCGCGCCCGGAATAGTAGGCGGACCAGGGTGCAGGCGATCGGTGCTGGAGGCAGTTAGTTCGGCGCCGTGTAGTTCGGCACCGCGCTCACAATCGCTCGGCTTTGCGTTTCCATTCGTCGATAAGAGCGCGGTTGCGTACTTCGAACTCGCTGCGATCAGCGTCGGGCCAGGTGTCGGCATCCATGTCGAGTCCGCGAGCGACAACAAATTCCATGAAATGATCCGACATTGCCTTGCTACGCGCTCGGATGAAATTTTCTTCAGCGGGTGACACGTTCATAGAACCCTCATTCCGAACCATCTCGAAGTCTTCATCAATTTTTCGCCGAGCGAAACTTTTTCGCCACGCCCAGGATCAGCGCTTGTCAGGCTGGCCAGCTCGTTCGGAGAAGGATACTCAGCTGGGTTTCCCGTTCCAAACCTTCTGATAAAGTCGTCCAGCTGTGCCTTATCGGCGTCCGAGCATTTCCCGTATATTTTTGATATGCGTTCCTCGATAGAGGATCTCGATTTCGCTAGCAAGTTCGGGTCGTCGGTAATGTAGTCGTAGCCCGACCGCGCCCAGACGAGACCGCCATCATCCACTGCTTGCAGTTCAATTCGATCAACGCCAGACCGACGATAGTATTGATCCATCGAAGCATTGAATGTCGTCGCGAACCCCTTTCCCTGAGCCTTGGGAATCAAGGATAGATCGGCATTCTCGACAACCAACCGCCCTTGCGGGTCTCTATAAAATATGTTGGAGACAGTTCCAACATGCCTGCCGTACTTATCGGAAAGCATAGCATCGTATCGAATCCCGGGAACACCCTGGCCGCTTCTGATGGTCTCGGTCGCGTTCGAATATCGGACGTCGCGAAGTTGCAAAGTATACGGACCGTATTGTCGTTCGATCCCGGACAACAGCGAACGCAATTCCGCGTTGGTCGCAGTCGGTCCCACACGGAGAAGTTCACTCATCTGTGGCACATCCGAAAGGTCGGTCAGCGGGGCACGACGACCAGGCGCAGATCCAGCCGAATGGGTCGCGGACGACCCGGCCTCCATGTCTGCGGCACTTCTGCCGATGGCATCGGCGCTATCGCCATCACCCCGAGGGGAAACCCGCCCGACCTCATCCACTCCGGCGGCGTGTCGCCTGACCAATCCGGCTGGCCCCTCCTCCGACTTACCGAATGCGGCGGTCAGGCGTTGGGCACACTCACGAAACCACGCAGATGGACCCATTCACCGAACTCTCCGCCACAGCTGTGATCGCCGACTGCCGAACCGCATCCTCGGATGCTACGGAAACCGTGCTCCGTTGACGAGCCGGTTCCCTGTGCCCGGGCGCTCAGTAGTCCGTGTTGATGTGCCCCGGGGTCCAGAGTCCGGAGTGGTCTTGTTCAGAGATCGTCGGCCGTGCCGGATCTGCGCTCGAATCGATCCTGCTGAACTGCTGGAGCTCGCCCCAGTCGCGCCGCCAGTCGTTGTTCAGGTAGGTGGCCAGGCTGCGGGAGCGCAGCAGCAGGTCGGTCCAGCCGAGGGGGCCGCCGCCGTCGTGGCTCTGCCACAGGCTGGTGATTTCGGCGCCTGGGCGGTCGGGCAGGATTCGGTAGGCCGGGATTTCGGCCATGCCGTTGCGGTGGTCGTAGGGACGCTGGTTCGGGAACTGCAGTCCGACCATCCAATCGGTCAGCACCGGGACCTTCGAGCCGACGAACTCGTCGAGCGTCCTGGTCTGTGGCACCCGCGGCGGGGTCAGCGCCAGCCACTGCTTCGGGTTGCGGTCCCGGTCGACGGCGACGATCCGGATCACGTCGGCACCGTCCGGAATGTCGGTGAACGACACCCGCAGGTTCCGCCACGACGGCGCAGGGCCGATGTCGATCGGGGTGATCCGGCCGAGGGCTTCCGCGGTCGTCGCGGAATCGGTGGCACCGTACTCGATTTCGAGAGTCTGCCCCGGCGTGACGATGCCATCGGCGTCGACCGACCTGATCCGCCCTGCCGCGCTCAGCACGAAAATGCCCGCGCGATCACCCGGGTCGGGCAGGCGATACCAGCCGGTGGTCAGGCCGGCGGGGCCCGCGTCGCCGGAACGGTAGGTGCCGAGCATCGGCGTGGTCGCCGGGTCGAGACCGAATGGCAATGCGGCACTTGCTGTTCCGGCGGTGTTCTCAGTGGCCGACTTGCTGCTGAGGACGTCGGCGATACTGCCGGAGGAGCTCGCTTCGTCGTCAGGGCGCAGATCGTTGGCGACACCGTTGCCGCTGAATCCGGTTCCGCTGCTGCCCGCCAATGTGCTGACCGCGTCGCCGGTCAAGGGCCGCAGCATCCCCGCATTCGGATCGGTCTCGACCAGCACCTGGCCGGCAAGCCCTGACGTATCCCCCGACACCGCGGCGATATTCGAGCGCGCCAGCGAGAACGCCGGATACTGCGCCACCGCCGCCTTGGCGAACGAGCCGACGTCCCACACCACGAGCAACGCAAGCGCGATGGTCAGCGGCGGCAGCAGCGACACTCGCCAGGCGAATCGCGAAATCCGATGCGGTGTACCGGGTTCCGGCGCACGAATGTGCCACCACGCAGCCACGACAAGCAACAGTACAGTCGCGACGAGGAACAACTTGTTGAGCCCGAGCCCGGCAACGACGGGCGGCTTGTCCCACCACGGAATGCCGTAAGACGAGACGTACCACCACTTGTTGGGCCCGGAGAACACCAGCGCGAGCACGAACGCGAGCAGCCCGGCGAACAGCGCCCGGTTACGCGGCGCCCGCAATACCCGTGGGCCGACCGCCATGGCGGTGACCATCGCGACGGCCCCGGCCACCCCTGCGTACACGCCGAAGTGATGAGTCCACTTGGTAGGCGTGATCATGACCAGCAGCAGCGCGCCGACGGTGACGCCGAGGATGCGTCGCGTCGGGCCTGCCGCGGTCCGCGGGATCCGGCCGCCCTTGCGCAGCAACATGAGCACACACACGGCCAGCCCGACCAGCATCGCGAAGACGCCGATCCGGCGGCCGACCGAACCGTCGGTCTCGCCTTGGAACAGGTACTGGTAGCGCAGATAGTCGTCGAACCACTGCACATCCGGGCCGACGATGTGATGTACGCGCTTCATCTCGAACATCGCCGCAAGCGGCTGGTCGGCGAACATCACCGCCAGCGCGACGACGCCTGCCGCAAGCAGCGGGGCGAGCAACGTCGCGTAGCCGATGACCCGCGCGCGCACCGAACCCTCGCCACCGATGCGGGCCATGATGATTCGCGCGACCGGCCGCAACCCCGCAAGCAGCGCGGCGATACAGATGACACCCGAGGGCCCTGCCGTGCAACTGAACGCCGCGACCAGGATCGCCAGGCCTGCGGGCAGCAACCGCCGAGTCCCGATGGCGCGTTCGACCAGGCACCACGTCAGCAGCAGCCCGAGCGCGACCGGCGGTTCCGGACGCAACCCGTTGTCGTAGGCCAACCAGATGGTCAGGAAGCCGAGCGCCCCGGTCCACATCGCGACCCGGTTGTGCCGCACCGCGACTCCGAGGCGGGGCGCCGCCTCACGGCTGAGCAGCAGCCACATCAGCACACCGCAGAGCAGGGCGGGCAGCCGCACCCATGGGCTGGCGGTGCTCACCTCCGTCATGAGCCGGATCAGGTCGTAATACGGTGTCCCGACCGGATTTTCGGGCACCCCGAAATACGCGAAGTAGTTGGCCATATAGCCCGCGACGCCGGACGCGCGCGCCATGCCGAACTGGTAACCGTCATCGGAGGTGGTGGAGCCGATGAAATACCACAGCACCATCGTGCCGAGCACCACGCCGTCGAGCAGGGAGAACATCCACCAGCGCTGCGGGAGGACCCGACGCGTGCGGCGGCCGTCGCGCCGATCGAGCCGGTACAGCGCGACCAGCGAAACGACGGTGCACAGCACCGCAAGCCAGATCGCCGCGCGCTTTATCGGCGTGGGAGTGGAGGAGAACCTGGTGTCGAGTGCCGCGGTGACCCGCGCGCCGTCGGCACTGGCCAGATCACTGAAGACGCCGACCATTTGTGGTCGGAAGTCGCCGTTGAGCACCACCGGGAAGCCCGGAGCTTCGAATCCGACCAGGGTGGCGGTCGCGCTGGTGGTGTCGGCGTGCACGGTGAGCTCGCAGCCAGGGACCAATTGGTCGACCGGAACGCTGAGCAGCGCCTGGTTTCTCAGCACCACGTCGAGTCGCGCCGCAGTGTCGGCGCGGGGTGGCTGCACTCGTGCGACGAACCCGTACCGCTCGAGATTCGGCGCTCCTGCCGGTCCGGTCGCGGCGAGCACGCCGCCGGTGAGGCTGAGCTGGTTGATCGCCGCGCAGGGCAGGGTGGCGTCGAAAGTCAGTGGCGCATAAGAGACCAGCGGGGCCTCGATACTGCGTGCGGATCCGGCCTGCGGCCAGGTCAGCGTCGCCGCGTCCACGCGCACCGGCAGCAAGGGCACTGCCACCGCGAACAGTGCGCCGAGCAGACCCGCGATCAACGCGACGGGCGCGGCCCATCCCCCACGTCTCTTCGGTTGTGCCGTCCCGGGCTCGGATGCCTCGACGGACGGCTGCCCCGCCCACACCATCGTGTCAGCCACGGTGCCCGATAGTAGCGGAATAGTTTGCCGACGAAACTTGTTGGCTGCGTGCCGTGGAGGCGCGGCCGACCCCCGAAACTGCAGGGGCCGACCGACACCGAAAGAACTAGCTGGTGCAGGCCACCGACTGCTGGCCGAGGTTGCTCAGCATGGTGCAGGCCCAGGTCTTCTGGACCTTCCACTTGCCGTCTTCGGCGACGAAGGGCACGTCGACGATGTTGGTCTGGCCGTTGATGGTGAAGTTCGCCTTGGCGTTGACGCTGTCACCGAAGGGCGTCACCTCGGTGACGGCGACCTGGATGTTGGCGCTCTTGGCGGCCTCGGCGAGGCGGTTGGGCAGCTCCGGGTCGGCCTGCGCACCCTGGACCATGTCGAGCTTGTCGGCGTTCGGGATGGACGGATCCAGCGCCTTCTGCAGTGCGGTGTTCAGCTCCGCCACGGTCGGGACCGGCGGCAGGTTGTTCGCCGACGCCGCGGCCGCGGCGCTGGTCGTAGTGCGGGTCGGCGTGGCGGTTTCCTTCTTGTCGTCGCCACCACATGCGGTCATGCTCAGGGTGGCGGCGATGGCCAGGCCGGCGATCGCGATGCGTCCAGTCTTACGAAGCTTCAACTGCTCGTCCTTTACGTTCGAGTAGGTACGGGTCAACCCGGGCAGCGTCCAACCGAACCTGCGCCGCTGCACGAGTATCACAGGCTACCGGTCAGCGGAGACTGCCTAGTGGATCAGCCCGGGACAAACTGATGTCGTCGGCAGCGAAAGTACGCGCCGGACCCGGCCCTGTCGAGCTGGTCTCGAACCGGACGGTGACCACACCGAGTCCGGCGCCCTGCACCCAGCCGTGTCCGAATTCGGGGTGCGCCACGTCCATGCCCGAATACCACTGGGCCGCCCGCCTGGTCGACGAATCGGCTTGCGGCGCCTCGGAACCCGGCTCCGCGACGGGAGCAGGCACCCACTCGGGCTCCTCGCTGTGCTCTTCGACCGGCGATTGATCCAGTTCGGGGAACAGCGATTCCTGCCGCACCGTCGAGAGTCCACCGAAGCTCACGCCGACCAACCGGATCGGGCCGAGCTCGGCAGGATCGATCGCGGAGCGCTGCGCGGCGGTGCCCAGGGTCGCCAGATCCGCTGTCGCGTACGGCAGGGTGAACGACCTGGTCACGATGCTCATGTCGGATTTCTTCAGCTTCAGCACCACCGTGCGGGCGGCGCGTCCGTCCTTGTCGAGCCTGGCGTGCGCGGCACCGGCCATCGCCTCGATCGCGGGCCGCAGCTGGGCGAGGGTGACGATGTCGCTCTCGTAGGTGGTTTCGGCGCTGATCTGTTTGGCCTCGGCGCGTTCGGCGACCGGGCGGTCGTCGATGCCGCGGGCCAGCCGATGCAGCGCCGCGCCGATGCTGCCGCCGAGGATCGATACCGCCTCGGACTCGGGCAGCGCCGCGAACGCGCCGACGGTCTCGATGCCGAGCGAGCGCAGCCTGCTCTCGGCCACCGGCCCGATACCCCACAGTTTGCGCACCGGCAGACCGGCAAGCAGCCGATGCTGCTCATCCGGCGAAACCACCCGGATCCCATCGGGTTTGGCCAGGCCGGAGGCAATCTTGGCCAGCTGCTTGCCGGTTCCTGCCCCGACCGAGGCGACCAGCCCGGTCCGCTCACGCACCAGCCTCCGCAGGTGCTCGCAGAATTCGTGCACCTGCTGCGCCGTCGCCCCGGCCAATTCGGCGGGCTCGCCGAACGCCTCGTCGAACGACAATGTCTCCAGCACCGGGATCCGGCTGCGCAACGCGTCGAACACCTGCGCGCTCAGCACGCTGTACACGGCTCCGCGCGGCGGCACCACCACCGCGGCGCCGCCGACCAGCCGTCGCGCCTGATGCATCGGCATCGCCGAGCGCGCGCCGAACACCCGCGCCTCGTAGCTCGCACCGGCGACGACACCGCGCCCGCCCGTGCCACCCACCAGAACGGGGCGACCGCGCAGGGTCGGACGGGTCAGTTGCTCGACCGAAGCGAAGAAGGCATCCATGTCGATGTGCAGCACCCATCGCCGGGCCGCGCGGCTCGTGGCAGACGCCGCCACACCCGCCGCGGTCGCACCCGCCGCACCGAGGACGCCGCCTGCCGCGCCTGCGGCGATGGCGGTGTTGTCGGTGCTCACGACCCGAAATCTACGCCGCCCTACCGACAGATCGGGCACCCGCCGAACTGTGCGGTCACTGTCGGGTTGCCGCAGATCTTGGGTAAAGGCCATTGAAGCCTTTACGGCGCGTTCCCGAACCACCCCCGCTGCGGCGAAACGGCCGTGACCTGGCCCGATCCGGCAGGCAACCCGAGGTATACGTGCCAGGTCGCGGAACCGCCGAAGGTCGGGGATCGGACTTTTCGGCCACCGAGGTATGTGATGATCGGTTCATGAAGATCCGCAAGGCCGTGATCCCGGCCGCCGGAATCGGCTCCCGGCTCCTCCCGCTGACCAAGGCCATCCCCAAAGAGATGCTGCCGGTCGGCGACAAGCCGGTCATCGAGCACACCGTCCGTGAGCTGGTCGCGTCGGGCATCACCGACATCACCATCGTCGTCAGCAGCGGAAAGTCGTTGATCCAGGACCACTTCCGACCCAACCCCCAATTGGTCGCGCAGCTACGCGCGGACGGCAAGACCGCATACGCCGACGCCGTCGAGGAGGTCGGCGAACTCTCCCGGCTCGGCCACATCACCTATCTCGACCAGCACGGCCCCTACGGCAACGGCACCCCGGTACTGAACGCGGCCCGCAACGCGGGTGACGAACCGATGCTGGTCCTATGGCCCGACGACGTCTTCGTCGCCGAGGTGCCGCGCGCCCAGCAGCTCATCGACGCCTACGAGGCCACCGGCGCGCCGGTGCTCGCGCTGATGCCGATGGACCCGTCCGAATCCCAGCGCTACGGCGTACCGGTGGTCGCCGACGACCAAGGCAACGGCCTGCTGCGCATCACCGGCCTGATGGAGAAGCCCAAGCCGGAGGACGCGCCGTCCGACTTCGCCGCGATCGGCGGCTACGTGGTCACTCCCGGCATCGTCGATGAGCTGCGCAGGCAGACCCAACGCTGGTACGAACACCGCGAGGGCGAGGTCTACCTGACCGACGCCATCAACGTGCACGCCGCCGAAAACCCGGTCTTCGGCCAGGTCATCAACGGCCGCTGGTACGACACCGGCAACCCCGCCGACTACCTGGTCGCCCAATTCGCCTCGGCCCTGGCGCATCCCGAGTACGGACCGCGAGTGCGCGCCCTCGTCGACTGACGCCGCGCAGGACTCTCCGGCCGCGAGACGGCCCTGGTCCGGCTGCCTCTTCCATCAGCATGCGCAGCCGGCCGGGCCGCACCAGTGATCCGGTTGAATGGTGGCTCGACAGAGCCCGCGGCGCGACCGGCGTCGCGGACGAGCAACGCTCAGAAGCGACGAATGGTGAAGATGTCGAACTCGTTCAGCGGGCTCAGTCCGACCGGCACGCCCCAGTCGTAGGCGTTGAAGATCTGCCCGAACCCGGCGTAGATGCCGACGTGGGAGGCGTCGCGGTTCAACACAACCACATCGCCCGGCGAGAGCGCTCCGAACGGAACCGGCATCCCCACCCTGGCCTGCTGCCACGTTGTCCGCGGCAAATTCACCCCCACCTGGCGAAACGCCCATTGGACCAGAGCCGAGCAGTCCCAGGTGAAGGGGCCGGCCGCGCCCCATTCGTAGGCCTTGCCTGTCTGCGTCACGGCCGCCGCGAGCGCTCCGAGCCCGTGCGAGCTCGGTACCGGCAGCATCGCCGAGCCGCTGGAGCTGCCCGACCCGGATCCGGATGCCGAGCCGGACCCCGCACTTCCGGAATCCCCCCAGACCGGACTCGCGAGAACGACTGTCACGACGGTGGACACCAGAAACCCGATGGCTATCCGGTGCAATGGTTTCCTCGTCACGTGCTTCGCCCCTTCCGTCGACCCGGCTACCGCGCGGCACCGGCCTCATCGATGGGGTGGAGCCGCACCTCACAGCACCTGTGCCGTAGCAACTGCTCGCCGACCGCTTGTCAGCGCGAATCCGCAACCAGCACAAGGTATTTCAGGTAGATCAGTACAGCACGAACATTCACTGCCGTAACAGGAGTACACCTGCGCACCAGCAGTAACAAATCCGATTGTGCCGCCCCCTTCAAGATCGCGACAAGAGTTCCAGCAAATCTTCAGCATGTGATCTTGATCACAGTCAACTGCTCGCGAACGTGGTGATGGCCGAGCTGACCATCGAAGCCACGCACAAGACCGGTGAGCCGGTCCGGATGGTGGCGGGCGAGACGTTCGTGATGCGCGAGGCCAAGATCGCCGAACGCCGGGCCTACCTGATCGCGCTCACCGAGAACGACTACACATAGCCAGGGGCGGGACCGCGTCGGTCCCGCCCCTGGCTGTCGATCGGATCCCGATCAGACCTTGGCGAGGGAAACCCGCACGCCGCCGACGATTTCGGCGGCATCGGCACCCGGGTCACCGAAAGTCAGCTCGGTGGCGAGGATTTCACCGGCGATGAGGTCGCGATGGGTCTGCGCCCACGCCGCCCGCTCCGCAGGCACCTCGAGGACCACCGTGATGCGGTCGGAAACCTCCAGTCCGGCGGACTTTCGGGTCTCCTGCAGATCGCGGATCACATCGCGGGCCCAGCCCTCGGCCTCCAGTTCCTCGGTCACCACCGAATTCAGCACCACCAGACCGGCATTGCCCGGCAGCGCCGCGGTGGATTCGGGCTCGGCGGCGACCAGGCGCTGGGTGTACTCCTCCGGGAGCAGCTGAATACCCGCCGCCGTGACAACACCGTCGGCGTCCTCGGACCACTCGCCCGCCTTCACCGCCTTGATCACCGCCTGCACGTCCTTGCCGAGGCGCGGGCCTGCGGCGCGAGCGTTGACGACCAGCTCGAAGCGGCCGTGTACGGCGACGTCGGTGGTCAGATCGACCTTCTTGACGTTCACCTCGTCGGCGATGATGTCCGCGTAGGGACGCATCCGGTCGGCGTCGGGCGCTGCGATGGTGGCCTCGGCCAGCGGCAGCCGCACCCGCAGGTTCTGGGCCTTGCGCAGACTCAGCACCGTCGAGCAGACCACGCGGACCTCGTCCATCGCGGCAACCAGTTCCGGATCCTCCGGCAGCTCACCCTCCTTGGGCCAGTCGGCGAGGTGCACCGACCGCTCGCCGGTCAACCCGCGCCAGATCGCCTCGGAGATCAGCGGCAGCAGCGGTGCGGCCAGCCTGGTGACCACCTCGAGCACCGTGTGCAGAGTGTCGACGGCGTCGCGATCCTCGCTCCAGAAGCGCGAACGCGACCGGCGCACATACCAATTGGTGAGGGCATCGGCAAAGGAGCGCAGTTCCTCGCAGGCGCCCGCGATGTCGTAGGTCTCCAGCGCTTCGGTCATCGCGTCCCTGGTCTCGGCCAGCTTGGCCAGGATGTAGCGATCCAGCACGTTCGTCGAGTCGGTGCGCCACGTGCCCGGCTGGGATGCGTAGAGCTGCAGGAAGGTCCACGCATTCCACAGCGGGCGCAACGCATGGCTGACGCCTTCGCGGATACCACGCTCGGTGACGATGAGGTTGCCGCCGCGCAGGATCGGCGAGCTCATCAGGAACCAGCGCATCGCATCCGAGCCGTCCCGATCGAACACCTCGTTCACGTCCGGGTAGTTGCCCTTGGACTTGCTCATCTTCAGCCCGTCGTCACCGAGCACGATGCCATGCGCGGCAACGGTTTTGAAGGCGTGGCTGTCGAAAAGGGCGGTCGAGAGCACGTGCAGCGTGTAGAACCAGCCACGCGTCTGCCCGTTGTACTCGACGATGAAATCACCGGGGAAGTGGCTGTCGAACCACTCCTTGTTCTCGAACGGGTAGTGCACCTGGGCATATGGCATCGAGCCCGACTCGAACCAGCAGTCCAGCACCTCCGGTACCCGGCGCATGGTCGAACGGCCCGTCGGATCGTCAGGGTTGGGCCTGGTCAGGTCATCGATCATCGGCCGGTGCAGGTCGGTCGGACGGACGCCGAAATCGCGCTCCAGCTCGTCGAGCGAGCCGTACACATCGGTGCGCGGGTAGGCCGGGTCGTCGGACACCCACACCGGGATAGGGCTGCCCCAGTAGCGATTGCGGCTGATGTTCCAGTCCCGCGCACCCTCCAGCCACTTGCCGAATTGGCCGTCGCGGATGTGTTCGGGTACCCAGCTGATCTGCTTGTTGAGCTCCACCATCCGGTCGCGGAACTTGGTGACCGCGACGAACCAGGACGGCACCGCCATGTAGATCAGCGGCTGGCCCGAACGCCAGCTGTGCGGGTAGGAGTGCTCGATCGTCTCGTGCCGCAACAGCTTTCCCGCGGCCTTGAGGTCCTTGATGATCACCGGGTTGGCGTCGAAGACCATCATGCCCTCGTACGGCGGCACCATCGAGGTGAACTTGCCGCCCGGATCCAGCGGCTGCACCAGCTCGATACCGTTGATGGTGGCGACATCCATGTCCTCCTCACCGAAAGCGGGAGCGAGATGGACGATTCCGGTGCCGGAGTCGGTGGTGACGTAGTCGGCGGTCAGGACCCGGTGGGCCCGTGGATGACCGACGAAGAAGTCGAACGGCGGCTCGTAGGACAGGTCGGCGAGCGCGGCGCCGTCGTACTCCGACAGCACCTCCGGCTCCTCGCCGAACTCGCGGGTGTAGTGCGATGCCCGTTCGGCGGCCAGCACGTACCGCTTGCCGTCGGCCGCGCGCAGGTGCACATAGCGCACGTCCGAGTGCACCGCGATGGCGAGGTTGGACGGCAGGGTCCACGGCGTGGTGGTCCAGATCAGCGCATTCGCGCCGTCGAGCGCGTGCAGCGGATGCTCGGCGGGCACCCGCAACACCATGTCCACGGTGACGGCCGGGTCCTGACGCATCTTGTAGGCGTCGTCGAGGCGGGTCTCCTGGTTGGACAGCGGGGTCTGCTCGTACCAGCTGTAGGGCAGCACCCGGAAGCCCTGATAGATCAGGCCCTTCTCGTGCAGCGACTTGAACGCCCACATCACCGACTCCATGAAGTCGAGATCCAGTGTCTTGTAGTCGTTGTCGAAGTCGACCCACCGCGCCTGACGCGTCACGTAATCGCGCCATTCCCCGGTGTAGCGCAGCACCGAAGATTTACAGGCGGCGTTGAATTCCGCCAGCCCCATCTCGTCGATCTGTGATTTGTCCGTGATACCGAGCTGCTTTTCCGCCTCGATTTCCGCGGGCAATCCGTGACAGTCCCAGCCGAATCGCCGATCGACGCGCTTACCGCGCATGGTCTGGAATCGCGGAACCAAGTCCTTCACATAGCCGGTGAGCAAATGCCCGTAATGCGGCAGACCGTTGGCAAACGGAGGGCCGTCGTAGAAGACGAACTCCGCTGCACCCGAACGGTTTTCGATGCTGGCACGGAAGGTGTCGTCGTCCGTCCACGCGTCGAGGACACGTCGCTCCAGGTCAGGGAAGGAAGCCCCGCTGCCCGCGCCGAGATCGACGCGTGGGTATGCGCTACTGGAAGTGTCGTCCGCCATCGCGGATGCCGTCTCCTCGTGCCGCCGCGCCGTGGGCGCGTATGTGTCAGCACGGGGACGATTCCGGCGCCGGTTGCGCCGATACCGCGGTACCACCCCGCTTGTCCAAGGAGAACTGCCCTGGACCTCTCGTTGTGAGCTGTGACGGGCTCGCCCGTTCGGTTCTACTGAGCGTGCCGAGCGTTCGCTCGTGGCGCCGTTCTTCCGAAGACTCCCCGGTGATGGCCGGATCTACGCCGCATATGTTTGATTCTAGCCAGTGCGGTCAAACCAGTTTCCGTGGCCCGACCTCAACGCTTGGCGTGTCGCCCCGGCGGCGGCGTGGAATCACTGTCCGGACTCCGCATCGACAACGCACTCACCAACAACAGCACCGCACCCAGCACACAGACAACGATGCACCCCCACGCCCACACCACCGATCCGGTAGTCAAAGCGGCCACTAGCAGGGCAAAACCGATAGCAGCGAGGACGAGTGTCAAGACGAGCATGATGACCCCCTAGGCATGCCAGGCGGCAGGACTACACAGGCGACTGGTCGGCCTGAGGACGAGACTACTTGCCGCCCTTGGCAAACGACGCAGGCGCGAGGTTGTTGGCCGTGTTCGCGTCGGCGAAGGCCTCGCCGCCGTCGACCGGAACGGCCGAGCCGCGGTTCTCCAGCTCCTCGAGCTGTGATTCCAGGTAGGACTTCAGCCGCACGCGGTATTCGCGTTCGAAGGTCTTGAGCTGCTCGATCCGGCTCTCCAGCACGCTGCGCTGCTGGGTGATGGTCGCCATGATCTCGGTGTGCTTGCGCTCGGCATCGGCCTGCAGGGCGTCGGCCTTTTCCTTCGCCTGCCGCAGCTGGTTGTCCGAACGGTTCTGCGCGTCCGACAGCATCGCATCCGACTTCTGACGGGCGTCGGCAATCATGGACTCGGAGCGAGTCCTGGCGTCACCGACAAGTCGCTCGGAATTTGCCCGCGCGTTCGAAAGCAGGTTCTCCGCCTCGGACTTGGCGTCGCTGGTCAGCCGGTCCGCCATCTCCTGGGCGAGGCTGAGCACCTTGGCTGCCTGCAGATTCGCATCGGCACTCGGCGCTTCCTTGGCGACGGGCGCGGCCACCGGCATCGGGACGGGCGGCGGTGCCTGCTGCACCGGAGGTTTGATCGGCTCGGGTGGCGGCGGGGCCTGCTGCACCTGAGCCTTCACGTTATTTACGCTGGCAGGACCGCGATTCTTCTTGGCATCGGCCAGTTCCGCGTCCAGCTCGGCGACCCGCTGGCGCAGGTCGGCGTTCTCCTCGATCAGCCGCGAGAGCTCCTGCTCCACGAGATCCAGGAAGGCGTCTACTTCATCCTCGTTGTAGCCGCGCTTCCCGATCGGCGGTTTGCTGAACGCGACGTTGTGCACATCGGCTGGGGTCAGCGGCATGGAAGGATCCCTTCACGCGTCTTTTGGAGATCTAGCAGATCTAGCAAGCTATCTTCTCGGTTCATTCTGTCACACCGGGGCTACCGGTTGCCCGAGCCTGCCCACGATCGACATCAGGATGAAGACGATGAAAAGCAGGACCATAATCGACAGGTCGAGTCGAATTCCCCCCAGTGACACCGGTGGTATCAACCGCCTCAGGAGTTTCACCGGAGGGTCTGTGATCGTGAAGATCACCTCGAGGATGACGACGACGAAGCCGCTCGGGCGCCAGTCGCGCGCAAAGCTACGGATGAACTCGACGATCACCCGGCTGATCAACAACAGCCAGAAGATGAACAGTACGAAGTACAGCACCGCGAACAAGGCCACGACTTCACTCTGCCCGAAAATCCCCGCCGCGCAAAATGACCACACCGCCCCATGTGCGACAGGTCTGAGACCACCCCCGGATCACACCGCTATTTCTGGTTGTAGAAGCCGGTTTCGGCGATCCTACGGCGCTCTTCGGCCGATACGTCCACGTCGGCCGGTGAGAGCAGGAACACTTTGGTGGCGACCTTGTCGAACGAACCACGCAGCGCGAAGGCCAGGCCCGCGGCGAAATCGACAAGCCGCTTGGCATCGGCGTTGCTCAGGTCGACCAGGTCCATGATCACCGGGTTGCCCTCGCGGAACCGCTCACCGATGATGCGGGCCTCGCTGTAGTCACGCGGGCGCAGCGTCGTGATCTTGGACAAGGGACCTCCGTCCTCGAAGATCCCCGGACGACGCGCGGGGGCGGGCTCGGGGCGCACGCGCTCTTCCAGCCGCCGCTCCTCGGCCTCGGGATCGACGGCGAGCGCACCCCTGGTGGCTCCCCGCATCATCGGCGCGCTGCCACCGGCACGGAATCGGCCTGCGGTCGGCGCAGACTCGATCCGGGTGGGGCGGCGCGGCGCCTCGTAGCGGTCGTCACCGTAGGAGTCGTCGGCATAGTCGTCCCGACGTGACACCGGGTACCCGGCCTTGTACGGCGACTTGTAAGCCGGCTCCGGGTAATCGGATTCATCGAAGCGATCGGCACCATACCGATCGTCCGAATAACGCGGGGCACCGTAGCCCGCGCGGTCGGAGTACTCACGGGGCCTACGGGTGGCACGCTCGTCCACACCCCGAGGGGCGTGCTCGGCGACGTAGTCGTCTTCGTAATCCTCGAGCGGAACCATGCCGAAGTACGCCTTGAACTTGTGCAGCGTGCTCATCTGGTCGACCTTCCTTCGGCCCCGGTGGCGGCCGGGTGTTGAAGTCTTGCTCAGCCCTCTTCTGTCCCAAAGCATATGTGTCGAATGTGACTGATGAGGTTTCTTTGCTACGCCGAGGTTATCGGTCGAGCGCCCATCAAGGCGGTTCCGACACGCACACAGGTGGAACCGTGTTCGATTGCCGATTCCAGATCACCGGACATTCCGGCGGAAAGTTCTCGCGCGTGGGGATGGTCGACGAGTAGTCGGCTATGCACCTCGGCGAGACGGGCGAACGCGGCCGCGGGGTCGACATCGAGCGGCGGAATGGCCATCAGCCCAGCCAGCCGCAGCCCTGCCGCGTCGGCAATCCGGTCCGCCAGCGCCGCAAGCTCTTCGGGTGCGACGCCGCCGCGGCCGGGGTCCTCGTCCAGGCTGACCTGAACAAGCACCCGAACCGGGTCGATCCGCTCTCCCGCGTCCAGCGCGGCGCGCGCCGCGGTGTCAAGAGCCATTGCCAATCGTTCGCTGTCCACGGAGTGCACCGCATAGGCCCAGCGCGCGACGATCCGTGCCTTGTTGCGCTGCAACCGGCCGATCATGTGCCACCGCGCATCCGGCAGTTCGCCGAGCTGGGCAACCTTCGCGGTGGCCTCCTGCTCCCTGGACTCGCCGAACTCGCGGCAACCCAATCGGTGCAGGATCGCGACATCGGAGGCCGGGAAGAATTTCGTCACCGGCAGCAGTCGCACCGATGCCGGATCACGCCCTGCCGTATGACAGGCCGCGCCGATCCGCTTGTTCAGTCCGGCGAGGTTCTCCGCCAGCTCCGCGGTCCTGCCGTCGACCGCGTCGGCCGCAAGGATTTCCAACTCGGTCGCGGCCGCGACCATGATTCGCTCGCCGCGCTCGCTCATGCGCCCGCCTGTGCCCAGATCACACTGCCCATCCTGCCGGTCGGCGCGCCGCGGCGGTGGCTGAACAGGGTGCGATCTTCGATGGTGCAGCGCGGGTCGACCGCGACGGCCGCGACACCGGCTTCGGTGAGCTGCCTGCGGATTCCGGCGCGCAGGTCGAGGGAGGGAGTGCCGCGTACGGTGGTGGTCGCGCTGCCGGGCAGGTGCGCCTCGACATCGGCGCGCATCGCGGCGGGCACCTCGTATTGGCGGCCGGAGGCGGCCGGGCCGAGGAAGGCGCCGATCCGATCGAGGCGAGCACCGACGGAGACCATCGCGTCGAGCACGCGCGGCACGATGCCGATGCGGGCTCCGATACGTCCGGCGTGCACGGCCGCGACCACACCCGCCTCGTCGTCGGACAGCAGAATCGGCACACAGTCCGCGGTCAGCACCACCAGCGCGAGACCGGGCACGGTGGTCACCAGTGCGTCGGTAGCGGGGACGGGCTCGGCCCTTGGGCCATCGACAATTTCGACATTGCGGCCGTGGATCTGTTCCATCCACACCAGGCGCTCCGGCGCCAGCCCGATCCCGTCTGCCAGCCGATCCCGATTGCGCTGCACTGTCGCCGGATTGTCCCCCACGTGATCGCCGAGATTGAACGAGTCGTACGGCGGCGCCGAGAAGCCCCCCGCTCGCGTGGTGGTCACCCGTCGAACGGTCAGCGTCAGCGCAGTTGTCATGACACCAGCCTAACGGCCGGTGCCGTCCCTCCCCGACTGCACGTATCCCACGTCACAGCCGTTTTCACCCCCTGCGGCCCAGCTGACACCGGGCCCCCGCCCCCGCCGAGATCCCGGTTCTTACCTGCGCATGAACGAGGGCACGTCGACGTCGTCGTCATCGTCGCCCGCATCCGGAGGTTCGATGTGCGAGCGCGAGTTGTTGGTGACCGTCGGCTCGGCGAGGGTGCGGGCGCGTTCGCTGTCCCTGTAGCTGGGCACGGCTCCCCGCGTCGAGGCGGGCTGACTTGCGGCAGAAGAGGTTTCGGTACGCGACGATGCCGCCACCTCGCTACTGCGGCTCTGCGCGATTTCGCCCGCGCGCGCCGATCCGATCGCGCCCCGGTTCACGGGCTCGAAGCTGCGCCGGGAGGGCGCGCCGCTGTCGAAGCCCGCCGCGATCACGGTGACGCGCACCTCGTCGCCGAGCGAATCGTCGATCACCGTGCCGAAGATGATGTTGGCCTCGATGTGCGCGGCCTCCTGCACCAGCGACGCCGCCTCGTTGATCTCGAAAAGGCCCAGGTCGGAGCCGCCCGCGATCGAAAGCAGTACACCGTGCGCGCCGTCCATGGACGCCTCGAGTAGCGGTGAATTGATCGCCGACTCCGCGGCTTTCACCGAGCGACCCTCGCCGCGCGCCGAACCGATACCCATCAGCGCGCTGCCCGCGCCGGACATCACGCTCTTGACGTCGGCGAAGTCGACGTTGATCAGGCCAGGCGTCGTGATCAGGTCGGTGATGCCCTGCACACCGTTGAGTAGCACCTCGTCGGCGGAGCGGAACGCGTCCATCAGGCTCACCGCGGCGTCGCCGAGTTGCAGTAGCCGATCGTTCGGAATGACGATCAGGGTGTCGCAGGATTCGCGCAGCAGGTTGATGCCCACCTCGGCCTGGTTGCCACGCCGCTTGCCTTCGAAGGAAAACGGCCTCGTGACCACACCGATGGTGAGCGCTCCGAGCTTACGTGCGATCTGGGCGACGACCGGCGCACCACCGGTTCCGGTGCCACCGCCCTCGCCCGCGGTGACAAAGACCATGTCGGCGCCCTTGAGCACCTCTTCGATCTCGTCTTTGTGGTCCTCGGCGGCCCGGCGGCCGACCTCGGGGTCCGCACCGGCGCCGAGGCCGCGGGTGAGTTCACGGCCGACGTCGAGCTTGACGTCGGCGTCGCTCATCAGCAGCGCCTGCGCGTCGGTGTTGACCGCGATGAACTCGACTCCCTTGAGACCCTGTTCGATCATCCGGTTGACGGCATTCACACCGCCGCCGCCGATACCGACGACCTTGATCACGGCAAGGTAGTTGTGCGGGGGCGTCATGGGCTCTCGCCTTCCTTCGATCTAAAGCCTGTCGTTTTCGGATTCTCGACACTCGGCCGGGAGCAAAACCCTCAACCTCAACCATAGGGTTGGCGTTATGTCAAGTATCCGACTGGTGCGGAACGCTATTCGCCGCCGCCGCGATCCGCGCGCAGGCGCGCCGAAACGAGTGAGGAGAATCTTGTGTGATCCCTCTCGTCTCGCCGCACAACACACAGTATCGTGGACGGTTGCCCCCGACGCCCCGTCCGAAAATTCCCTGGGCGCAATGGGTGTCGATCACCTTACCGTGACGAGATTCGGACTCGAAACGTCGTAGACCGTGCCGTCCCTGGTGAGCAGCGGCAAAACCACAGCCGCCTTGCGTTGGGCGTCGTTCGTCCCGCCCCACAGTACCGTCCGGCCGTCGCGCAAGTTCAGCGAAATATCCGAAATCGACCGCGCGACAACCTCGCCCACCTGACCGCTCAGTGCGGGCGGCAGCACGGCCAGCACCGATATCGCGGCCCTGGTGACAGGATCCTCGCCGCCGGGGTGCCCGGTGATCAGTTTCGGCACGTCGATCGGGGCGGGCTCGATCGCGAACTCGACACTCTCCGCGTCCATCAGGTGCGCACCCTGTGGGCTGTCGAAGAACAACACGGGGGTGCGCTCGACCACCGTCACTTTGACGGTGGACGGAAACACGCGCTGCACCCGAACTGTGTGCACCTTCGGGATGCTCGCCGCCCGCCCGGCCACCGACGTCGTATCGATACGCAACATCGAACGCCCCGACGGAATCTCCAACTGCTCGCGCAGCTGTTGTTCCGGCACCGCGACCAACCCGTCGATCTTGACGGTGCGCACCGAAAGCACCGGCGTGAACCAGGACAGCGCACCGAGGACGACGAGCAGGCACACGCCGAGCGATCCCCACAGCCGGATGCGTCGCCACGGCAACGGCATCGCGTCTCACCGCCCGTACTGCGGACGGGCCCGTAGCCCGTCGAGAATTTGACTTCCGAGCATCGTCACGTCGCCCGCGCCCATGGTGATCACCACATCGCCCTGCAGCGCGAGCGCCGCGACCTGACGGCCGACCCGCGACATATCCGGTTGGTAGTGCACGGGTTTGGTGACCGCCTGCGCAACCAGCGCACCGTTCACACCGGGCAGCGGCTTCTCCCGCGCACCGTAGACATCGAGCACGACCACTTCGTCGGCCAGGCTCAGCGCGGCCCCGAAGTCGTTGGCGAAGGTGGCGGTGCGGCTGTAGAGGTGCGGCTGGAACACCACGATGACCCGGCCCTGCCTGGAGCGGGCGCCGTCGCGGGCTTCCTGCTGGACCAGCTCGGCGGCGGCGCCGAGCACCGCGCGCACCTCGGTCGGGTGGTGGGCGTAGTCGTCGAAGACGCGCACGCCGTTTTCCCGTCCGACGAACTGGAACCGGCGGTGCACCCCGCCGAAACCCTCGAGACCCTGGACGATTTCGGCCACGTCTGCCCCGGCGGCGCGGGCGGCGAGCAGGGCGGCGAGCGCGTTGAGCGCCATATGCCTGCCCGGCACCGACAGCCGCAGAGTGCGCGGCGCCGGCTCATCGGCCAGCTGGAATTGGGCGACGCCGCCGACATCGCGCGGCTCCCAGCTGTGCAGACGCACCCCGACCGGCACCGGCGCGTCGGCCAGCTCGCCCGACCCGTAGCCGAGTACCCGAATGTTCTTCTCCGCGAGGCGGGCGCCCACACGTTCGGCCAGTGCCAGCGAGCCGGGATCGTCCAGGCACACCACCAGCAGTCCGCCCTCGGAAAGCCGATCGGCGAAGTCGTCGAAGACCTGCACGTAGGCCTCGTCGGAACCGAAGAAGTCCAGGTGATCGGATTCGATATTGGTGACCACCGCGACATGCGGGTCGTATTGCAGCAGCGAGCCGTCGCTCTCGTCGGCCTCGGCAACGAAGATCTCACCGGTGCCGTGGTGGGCATTGGTGCCCGCCTCGTTGAGCTCGCCGCCAACCGCGAAGGACGGATCGAACCCGCAGTGCTGCAAGGCCACGATCAGCATCGATGTGGTGGACGTCTTGCCGTGGGTACCGGAAACCAGCAGCGTCCGGTGCCCCTGCATGAGCGAGGCGAGCACGGCGGGGCGCAGCAGCACCGGGATACCGCGTCGATTCGCCTCGACCAGTTCGGGATTGGTCTTCGGGATGGCCGCATAGGTGGTGACCACCGCGGTCGGGCCGCCGGGCAGCAGGTCGAGTGCGCTCCCGTCGTGACCGATGCGCACCTGCGCGCCACGGGCCCGCAGCGCGAGCACGCCGCGGCTCTCCTTGGCGTCCGAGCCCGATACCGCGCCGCCGCGCGCGAGCAGGATGCGCGCGATGCCGGACATCCCGGCACCGCCGATGCCGACCATGTGCACCCGCTCCAGTTCGGGCGGCAGCGCCGAACGCCCGTCCACGGTGTCGGATTCCACCTGGTTGATACTGGCCTCGCTCATCGGCCCGACACCTGCACGATGATCCGCGCCACCTCGTCGGCGGCATCACGGTGTCCAGCGCCTGCGGCGAGCAGGCTCATCTCGATCAGCCGTGCGGGATCGGTCAGCAGTGGGATCACCTCGTCGCTCACGTATTCAGGGGTCAATTCGGAATCGGCCACAATTCTGCCACCGCCCTGGCCGACGACCGGCCTGGCATTGAGCTCCTGCTCACCATTGCCGTGCGGCAGCGGCACGTAGAAGGCGGGCAGCCCGACCGCCGACACCTCGGCGACGGTCATCGCACCGGACCGACAAACGACCGCGTCGGCGGCGGCGTAGGCCAGATCCATGCGGGAAAGATACGGCACGGCGACATACCGCGATCGGTCGTCACCCGAGTCCGCGACGTCCAGGGTGTTCTTGGGACCGTGTGCGTGCAGCACCGAGATGCCTGCCGCGGCCAGCTGCGGCGCGGCCGCGGCGACCGCCTCGTTCAGGGTCCGCGCGCCCTGTGAGCCGCCGAACACCAGCAGCACCGGCCCCTCGGCGGGCAGCCCGAAGTGCGCACGCGCCTCGGCCTGCAGGGCTGCCCGGTCCAGTGAAGTAATGGAGCCGCGCACCGGGATGCCGACGACCTCGGCATGGGCGAGCCCCGAATCCGGCACCGCGGCGAGCACCCGCACGGCGCGGCGAGCACCGACCTTATTGGCAATGCCCGCTTTCGCATTGGCCTCGTGCACCACCACCGGCACCGCACGCCTGCGACGCAGTAGTCCCCGGCCCGCGGCCAGATAGGCGGGCAACGCGACATAGCCGCCGAAGCCGACGATCACATCGGCGTCGACCGCATCGATGATTTCCCTGGTCCTGGCCACCGAGGCACGGACACGACCGGGCAGGCGCAGCAGATCGGCGGTCGGCTTGCGCGGCAACGGAACCGGCGGAATCAGCTCGAGCGGATAGCCGCGCTCGGGTACGAGGCGAGTTTCCAGTCCGCGTTCGGTGCCGAGCGCGGTCACCCGGATCGAATCGTCCAGCCGCTTCAGCGCATCCGCGACGGCCAGCGCCGGTTCGATATGTCCCGCGGTGCCACCGCCCGCGACGATCACCGACAGCGGTCGCCGCGCGGGCCGCACGTCACTCACCTGGATCTTCCCCGATCTCTCGCATGATTCACCGGATAACTCGGCTCCCAAGCCCTTGTCGCCCGCAACGAACTCGTGCCCCGGCTCTCCGGTGCACGGCGCCTGCCCGCATCGGCGCCGGCCTGCGGACGCCGCGCGGGCGGCACCGCCTGCCGTGCTCGGTCGGCTCTCGCCCGATCGGCGCGGGCCTTCTCGGCAGACCTTGCCGCCCTGGCCGCGGCCGAGCGGGCCCTGGCCGCGTCCGCCCTCGCGGGCGAATACACCTCTGGCTTCGGCAGCCGCAGCAGCCTGCTGAACCGGCCGTCCTGCCCGGCGTGCAACGCCGAAACGGCCTCCGGCTCATGCCTGGCCGCGTTGGCGATGATGCCGAACATGAACAGCGTAATGGCCAGCGACGAACCGCCCGCCGACACCAGCGGCAACTGCAGACCGGTCACCGGTAGCAGGCCGACGACGTAACCGATATTGATCAGGGCCTGCCCGGTGATCCAGGTGGTCGCGGTCGCGGTGAGCAGCCGCAGGAACGGATCGGCCGAGCGACCCGCGATACGCAGGCCGGTATAGACGAACAGCGCGAATAGTCCGAGTACGAGCGCACAGCCGAGGAAGCCGAGTTCCTCGCCGATGATGGCGAAGATGAAGTCGTTGTGCGAGTTGGGCAGATAGCTCCACTTGGCACGGCTCTGGCCGAGACCACGACCCCAGATCCCGCCGTCGGCCAGCGAGTACAACGCTTGGCGCGCTTGATAACCGATGCCCTGTGGGTCGTCGCCCGGATTGAAAAAGGCGCGCATCCGGTCGGACCGGTAACCCGCGGACAGGGCGAGAATGCCCGCCGCGACAACGCCGGACACCGCGATGGTGACGAACAGCCGCACCGGAAGTCCGCCGAACCACAGCAACGCCGCGAGCACAATGCCGAGGGCGATGGTGGTGGAGAGATTGGGCTCGAGCACCACGAGCAGACAGACAAGCAGACCGGCAGGCACCAACGGCACCAGCAGCTCTTTGAGGTTCGCCCGCTCCGCATGGCGCGAGGCGAGCAGATGCGCACCCCACACCACCAACGTCACCTTGACGATCTCCGACGGCTGCACCGAGAACAGCCCGACGTCGAACCACCGCCGTGAGCCCTGCACCTCACTGCCGATGCCCGGAATCAGCACCAGCACCAGCGCGATCACCGAGATCGCGAAGAACGGAAAGGACCACTGGCGCAGTCGTCGCAACGGAATCCGCAGCGCGAGATAGAACAGCACGCAGCCGATGACCGCGAACATGGCCTGCTGGTTGAACAGCGAATAGGCCGACCTGCCATCGGCGTACGCTTCGACGCTCGACGCGGAGAGCACCATCACGAGACCGAGCACGGTCAGCAACGTGGCGATGGTGACAACCAGGTGGAACGACGCGAGCGGGCGGGCCAGCCAGGCGCCGAACTTCGTCCCCATCTGCATGCTCCGCCGCGTCGTCTCGGTCATAGCCGCCGCCCGATGTCACCGTCTTCCAGAGCGTGCACCGCCGCGGCGAAGCTGCGGCCGCGGTGCGTGTAGTCGGCGAACATGTCCAGTGAGGCAGCGGCGGGAGCCAGCAGTACGGTATCGCCCTGGCGGGCGAACCCGGCCGCCGCGCGCACGGCCTCGGCCATGACGGCGTCGGCCTTCTCGGTTCTACCCATCTCTGCATCGTCTCCCGCGCGCACCTCGACGACCGGGACCTCGGGTGCGTGTCGCGCCAACGCGGCCGCGATCACCGGCGCGTCGGCCCCGAACAGCACAGCGGCGACCAACCGATCGGCGACTTCCCCGATCAGATCCTCGACCGCGGCGCCCTTCAATTGCCCACCGGCGAGCCAGATCACCTGCGTATGGGCCAGGATCGATGACCGCGCGGCGTGCGGGTTGGTGGCCTTGGAATCATCGATGAACTCGACGCCGTCCAGCTCGCGCACGAACGCCGCGCGATGCGGACCGACCTTGTGTTCGATGAGCCCCTCGCGGACGAACTGTGGTGCGACATCGATGGCCCGTGTCAACGCCGATGCGGCCAGTGCGTCGGCTATACCCGCGGGTCCCTGCGGGCTGATGTCGCCGACCTCGGCCAGGATCGCAGCCTTGGTGAACGCGCGATCGAGCAGCTTGCCGTCGACGACGCCGAGCTCACCGTCGGCGGGCACGCCGATCCGGAAACCGATGACCCGACGGGCTTTAGCGCGGCGAGCGAGCGAGGCGGCCACCGGATCGTCCAGTCCGACCACACCGACCCGGCCGACCAGCGCCCGCGCCTTGGCGGCGGCGTAGGCATCGAGGCCGCCGTGCCAATCCAGGTGATCCTCGGCGACATTCAGCACCACGCCTGCCTCGGGCCGCACCGACGGCGCCCAGTGCAGCTGAAACGACGACAGCTCGACAGCGAGCACCTGCGGACCCGGGTTGCGCCGCAAGGCATCCAGGATCGGCAGCCCGATATTGCCGCACGCCACACTGGCGATGCCCGCCGCGCGCAGGATCGAATGCACCATCGAGGTGGTGGTGGTCTTGCCGTTGGTTCCGGTCACCACCAACCACTTGCGGACCGGGCCGTAGATCCTGGCTTGATCGACCCACCAGGCGAATTCGACGTCGCCCCAGACCGGGGTGCCCTCGGTCACGGCCGCCGCCAGCACCGGCGAGTCCGGCCGCCAGCCCGGGCTGGTGATGACCAGTGCGAAGCGGCTCCAGTCGGCGGACTCCAGTTCGGTGCAGGTCGCGATGTCCAGGCCGAGCCCGGCCGCCTCGGCCAGCGCGGACGCGCCGCCGTCGGTGACTACCGGTCGGGCGCCGATATCGCGTAGGGGCTCGATCAGCGAGCGTCCGGATACGCCCCAGCCGGCCACGAGAACATCACGGCCACGCAGGAATTCGAGCATGGGCCCTGGCGTTCGCAGGGCCCTCGGAGAATGTTCGACCATCGCTAATTCACCCGACCGCGGAGAGGTATTCGCTATAGAACAGCCCGAGTCCGACCGCGGAGGCGATCGCCGCCAACAACCAGAAACGGATGATCACCGTAGTTTCAGCCCACTTGCTCAGTTCGAAGTGATGATGGAACGGCGCCATCTTGAACAATCGGTTGCGCGTGGTGCGGTACACCGCCACCTGCAGCACCACCGAGGCCGCCTCCGCCACGAACAGCGCGCCGATGACGACCATCAGCAGCTCGGTCCTGGTGGTGATGGACAAGCCCGCCAGCATGCCGCCGAGGGCGAGCGAGCCGGTGTCACCCATGAAGATCTTGGCCGGTGCGGCGTTCCACCAGAGAAACCCGACACACGCGGCCGCGCCGGCGGCGCACACCAGAGCCAGGTCCAGCGGGTCGCGAACGTTGTAGCAGCCGGCCTCCGGTTTGATCGCGCACGCGTGGTAGTACTGCCAGAACGAAATGACCACATAGCCGCCGAGCACCAGGCTCATCGAGCCCGCGGCGAGACCGTCGAGGCCGTCGGTGAGGTTCACCGCGTTGGACCAGGCGACCACGATGATGCAGACGAAGGCCAGGAAGATGATCGCGCCCATCGACACCGTGGTGATGTCACGGACGTAGGACAGATGCCTGCTCGCCGGGGTGAGACCGTTCCCGCCGCGGAACTGCAGGGCGAGGACGCCGAAGATGACTGCGGCGGTCAGCTGACCGAGGTATTTGCCAGCGGCGGTCAGGCCGAGGTTGCGCTGCTTGCGCAGTTTGATGAAGTCGTCGAGGAAGCCGACGAGGCCGAGCGCGGTGGTCAGGCCGAGCACGAGCAGACCCGACGCGGTCGGCCCCTCGGCGTCGTAGCCGATGCCGATCAGATGCGAGCCCAGGTAGCCGGCCCACAGGCCGATCAGGATGGCCACGCCGCCCATGGTCGGGGTGCCGCGCTTGGCCTGGTGGCTTGCTGGGCCGTCGACCCGGATCTCCTGGCCGAAGCCCTGCTTGGCGAAGGTTCGAATCAGTAGCGGCGTCAGCAGGATCGACACCGCTAGCGCTATGCCTGCCGCGAATAGAATCTGCCTCACGACTCCGCCTCGCTAACGCTCGGCTCCGTCGTTCGGCAGAAGGCCGCTGTGCCTTCGGTTCGTTCGCTTCGCTCACTCACTCCTGCCGCCTCCGTGTTAGACCCCGCCCTAGTCCCACCCGCGTGACCCCGCGCACGCTCTGCACTGGTCAGATGTTCGGCGACCTCCCACAGGCCCACCGACTTCGACGCCTTGACCAGCACCACGTCGCCCGCTTCGACCTCATCGTCGAGCAGCGCGATGGCTGAGCCGATATCCGGCACGAGAATCGACTCCTCGCCCCATGAGCCTTCCATCACCGCTCCCTGGTGCATCGCCCGGGACGGCCTCCCGGTGCCGACCACGATCAAGCGGTCGACATCGAGGCGTACCGCGAGGCGTCCGATCCGGTCGTGCTCGATCACGGATTCCTCGCCGAGTTCGCCCATTTCACCGAGCACCGCCCAGCTGCGCCGCGCGGTGCCACCCGCGCGCGACATGGTGACCAGCGCCTTGAGCGCGGCTCGCACCGAATCCGGATTGGCATTGTAGGAGTCGTTGACGACGGTGACGCCCTCCGCGGTGGTCCGCACATCCATCCGACGGGCCGATGCGGCGCGGGCACCGGAGAGCGCCTGCGCGACAGTGTCGAGGTCGGCGCCGCATTCCAGGGCCACCGCGGCGGCGGCGAGTGCGTTGCCGACCTGATGTTCGCCGTGCACGGCCAGCCGCACCGGGACGCTGCCGCTCGGCGTGTGCAGCGTGAAGCCCGCGCGCGCCTCGTCGTCGAGCCGGATGTCGGTGGCCCGGATGTCGGCGCGCTCGGTCTGCCCGACCGTCACCACGCGTGCGGTCGTGCGATCGGCCATCGCCGCCACTTGCTGATCGTCGGCATTGAGTACGGCGAGCCCGGCGGGCGGGAGTGCCTCCACCAGTTCGCCCTTTGTCTTGGCGATCGCCTCGCGGCTGCCGAACTCGCCGAGGTGGGCGGTACCGACATTGAGGACGACGCCGATCCGCGGCGGCGCGACGTGCGCGAGCGCGGCAATATGGCCGGGGCCGCGGGCGGACAGTTCCAGCACCAGGAATCGGGTGCCGGTGTCGGCGCGCAGTGCGGTCCACGGATGACCGAGCTCGTTGTTGAACGAACCCGGCGGGGCAACCACCGGCCCCAAGGGAGCCAACACGGCGGCGAGTAGGTCCTTGGTCGAGGTTTTGCCGGAGGAACCGGTCACTCCGACAACGGTGAGTCCGCCTGCCGCACTGAGCCGTTCGACACTGATCCGCGCGAGCGTGGCCAATGCGGCGAGCACCGCGGCACCGGAGCCGTCCGAATCATGGGCCAGCGCAACCGAAGTCGCGGGCACCGCGCCGGAGTCGGGCGTCACCACGATCGCGGGTACCCCCACCGGCTTGGCCGCGAGCACCGCGACCGCACCCGCGGCAACCGCCGCGCCCGCGAAGTCGTGGCCGTCGGAGCGCTCGCCCGGCAGGGCGAGGAACAGATCTCCGGAACTGATTCGGCGCGAATCGAATTCGACCGAACCCGTTACCGTCACCTCCGGGTCGGGTACGTCGTGCAGCGTGCCGCCGACGACGTCCGCGATCTCCCGCAGTGTCATCTCGATCATGAAACCGTCAAGTCCTCCGCGTCCGAACTCTGCGGACTTCGATGTGCTTGCTGTGTGGTCTGGTCGGCAGTGATGGTCTGGTGGGCATGGTCGCTGCCGAGGCGCCGTTCCAATGCCGCCGCGAGCACGTCGCGGTCGTCGAACGGATGCTTCACACCCTGGATCTCCTGCCCTGCTTCGTGTCCCTTGCCCGCGACGAGCACTACGTCGCCGGGCCGCGCCCAGTCGACCGCGGCGGCGATGGCCTCGGCCCGATCGCCGATCTCCCGGATCTCGCCGCGCTCGTCGGCCGGAATGTCCTCGGTCCCCGCGCGCATGGCCGCACGGATAGCCGTGGGGTCCTCGGTGCGCGGGTTGTCGTCGGTAATGATCAGCAGGTCGGCGCCGCGCGCCGCGGCCGCGCCCATCAGCGGCCGCTTGCCCGCGTCCCGGTCGCCGCCTGCGCCGACGACAACGGCCAGCCGACCGGTGGATTCCGCCGCCGTCGCGAGGTAACCACGCAGGGTGGCGATCACCGACTCGACCGCGGCGGGCTTGTGCGCGTAGTCGACGATGGCCAGGAAGTCCTGTCCGCGTTCCACCCGCTGCATCCGGCCTGGCACATCGACCGCGGCGAGCGCGGGCGCGGCGACGGCGGGATCGACGCCGGCCGCCGCGCACAGCGCGACCGCGAGCAGTCCGTTGGCGATGTTGTAGCGGCCAGGAAGCCGCAAGCGCACATCGACACTCACGTCCGGTCCGGCGGCGGTGAACTCCTGTTCGCCACCGTGCCCGGTGACCTCGCCCGTGACGTGCCAGTCCGCGGAACCGTTGGTGGACACCGTGATCGGACGCGCGAGCCCGGCGGCCAACCGCTGACCCCACTCGTCGTCGACACAGATCACCGCGGTGCGGGCGGCGACCGGCGACTCGGCCTCGAACAGCTCGCGCTTGGCGGCGAAGTAGTCCTCGAAGTCGGTGTGGAAGTCCATGTGGTCTTGCGACAGGTTGGTGAAACCGCCCACCGCGAAGCGCACGCCGTCGACCCGGCCGAGCGCGAGCGCGTGACTGGACACCTCCATCACGACCGCGTCCACACCCTGCTCGACCATCAGCGCGAACATCGCGTGCAGCTGTGGCGCCTCGGGCGTGGTCAGTGCGCTCGGTACCCGGCGGCCACCGATCCTGGTCTCGATGGTGCCGATCAGCGCGGTGGAAAGGCCCGCGGCGGCCAGCCCGGCCTCGACCAGATACGCGGTGGTGGTCTTGCCCGAGGTCCCGGTGATGCCGACGATGCGCAACCGCTGCGAAGGATTGCCGTAGAGCGCGGCGGACAGCTCGCCGAGCACCGATCTCGGCTGCTCGCGCACCAGCACCGGCACGCCGAGCTCACCCGCCATTTCCGCGCCCACCGCATCGGTGAACACCGCGACCGCGCCCCGTTCGACGGCGTCGCGCGCGAATCGGGCGCCGTGCGCCTGCGCGCCGGGCAGTGCGGCGAACAGATCGCCGGGCAGAACCGCATTCGAGCGCTGCTCGATACCCGTGACAAGGAGGTCGGCCGGGACGGACCCCGGCGTACTCGCGCCGGTCAGCTCCAGCACGGTGGACAACGACGTCGACCGCGGGTGGGTCGGCCGGAGCGCGTGCTGGCTGGACTGCGCGGGCACAAGGCTCCTCTCGGGTATCGGCACGGACAACATGGACTGACGAATTGGAGTGGAACGACGAGTCAGGTTACCGACGTCTACTCATGGCCGGACAACGCGGCTCACCGATTCGACCTCGCAAGTCTGGCGAAGCGGCCGCCGGCACCCGTCGCCGACCCGGCATGTGACCGCCGAGGCGGGGACATGCTGGGCGAAACGAGGCAATTCGACAGCCGCATAGTTTTACTGAGCCTGCAGAACGAACCGTTTGGCCGGCTCCGGCGATGGCGGGATGCGGTCGCGCTGCAGCGCCCACGAGGCGATGTTGTGGAACAGCGGAGCCGCTGAGCCGCCACCGCTACCGTCGGAACTGCGGATGGGCGCGTCCAGCATCAGGCCGATGACATAGCGCGGGTTGTCCGCGGGCGCCATCCCGGCAAAGGTGATGTAGAACGACGAGGTCGAATAGCAGCGGCAGCTCGGATCGACCTTCTGTGCGGTGCCGGTCTTGCCCGCGACCTGATATCCCTCGACCGCCGCGGGGCTGCCGGTACCCATCTGGACGCCCATCGGATCTTTCTGCACCACCGCCTGGAACATGGTGCGCAGTGTCGCCGCGGTCTGCGGGCTCACCACCCGCACTCCGTCGGGCGCCGACTCTTCGGTCCTGGTGCCGTCTGGTGCGATCTTGGCCTTGACGATCCGCGGCGGAATCCGCACGCCGTCATTGGCGATCGCCTGGTACATCGCGGTCATCTGCAGCGTAGTCATCGAAAGGCCCTGGCCGATGGGCAGGTTCGCGAAGGTGCCGCCGGACCACTGGTCGCGGGCCGGAACCTGGCCCGTACTCTCGCCCGGCAGGCCGACACCGGTGCGCTGGCCGAGCCCGAATCGGTGCACCATGTCCGCGAACCGGTCCTCACCGACCCGCTGCGCCAGCATCAGCGTGCCGACATTGGAGGACTTACCGAAAATGCCGGTGGTGGTGTACGGCGCGACGCCGTGCACCCAGGCATCGTGGACGGTCACGCCCGCCATCCGGATCTCGCCGGGAACCTGCAGCACCTCGTCGGGATTGGTCAGTCCGTATTCGATGGCCGCGGCCGCGGTGACGATCTTGTTGACCGAGCCGGGCTCGAACGGGTCGGACACCGAGGGGTTGAACATCTCGGCGTTGCCCCAATTCTGGGGACCGAGCGCCGGATTGAAGGTGTTGTCGTTGGACATGGCGAGCACCTGGCCGGTCTTGGCATCCAGCACCACCGCGGACGCCGAATTGGCGCCGGACATCTCCTTGGCCTGCTGCACTTGCTGCTGCACGTAGTACTGCAGATCCGAATCGAGGGTCAGCTCGACGCCGTTGCCGTTCACCGCGGACTGCTTGTCGCGCCAGCTGCCCGGGATGACCGCGCCGTCCGAGCCGCGATCATAGGTATGCGAACCGTCGGTGCCTGCCAGCACCGCGTCCATCGAGGATTCGAGCCCCATCTGGCCGTGCCCATCCCAGCCCGTCGCGCCGATGACGTTGGCCGCGAGCGAACCACCCGGATACTCGCGCACGTCCTGCCGGTCCGCGCCGACCTCCGGGTACTGCACGATGATGTCGGAGGCGATGCGCGAGTCGACGTTGCGTGCGAGGTACACGAATGTCTTGTCGCTGCGCATCTTCTGCAGCAACTCCGGCTCGCTGGGAGCGTCCTTGCCGAGCTTCTCGTGGATGGTCTTCGCGATGGCGCGCAGCCGCTCCTCCGGATCCGGCGCCTTCGCGCTCTTGGCCTTGGCGTCCTCGAGTTGCTTGCGGACCGGGACCGGCTGGAAGGTCAGCGATTTCGCACTGATGGTGAAGGCGAGCGACTTGCCGTTGCGATCGGTGATCGGGCCGCGGGTGGCCTCTTCGATCTTGCGCGTAGTGCGCTGGCTTGCCGCCTGCTCGGACAGGCCGGGAGCGGCGAAGCTCTGCACCCAGAGCAATTGGAGCGCGACGACCAGCAACGCGACCAGCATCACGATCCGGCCGACGCCGAGCCGAAGCCGAAGCGGACGGTCTTGCTGTTTGGCGGCGGGCCGCGGCCTCGGTGTTCTGGATGGATTCGGCCCGCGCCGCTGTCGCGGCGCGGGCCTGGTCTGGGTCACTGCGTGGCCCCGCCGGGCACGGGCTGTTCCTGCGGCACTTCCGGCTGCGTGGCAGGTTCCTGCGGTGCTTGATCTTCCGGCGCCCGAGCTTGCTGGGCGCCGGGCTGCGGCGCCTCGATGGGCGACGGCACCGAAGGCTGTTCCACCGGAGCCTGAGCGGGCGCGGCCGGACTCGGGCTAGGCGCAGTGGGCGTCGGGCTAGGCGGCGAGGTGTGCGCCTGTGCGCCGTTGGCCTGCGCCGCGTTCGCATGATCGGGCGTCGACGGTTGCCGTGACGACGGCACCGGCACCACACGCTCGCCCTGTGCCAGCACATGTCCCGGCTGCGAGGCGATCGGCGCCGCCGGCGCCGTATTGAGCGGCGGCACCGGCGGTCCCTGCGCGGGAGTCGGTTTGCCGATCACCGTCACGGTGCCGTCCGGAGCGACCACGATGCGGGCCGGATCCTTGGCCGGGATCATGCCGAGTTCGCGCGCCCGTGCCGCGAGTTCCGGCGCCGAATCGGCCGCCTCCACCTCGCGCTGCAGCGACGCCCGCTCCTCCGACAGCTTCCTGTTGGCCTGCCTGGCGTCGCCGAGCTGGTAGCTGTCCTCGGCCGCCCGGGTGGTCAGCAGCAACGTGAAGGCGAGACCACAGCCGAGCAGCGCGATGATGGCCGCCACGAACGGAATTCGGGTCGCCATGACAGACACCCGCCGCTTCGGCAGGGCGGGCGTGTCGGTGAGGTGTTCGGCGCGCAGTCGGCGGCGGGCGTAAGCGCGTTGCGCCGCACCGGATTTGACCCGCTCGGCAGCCTGAACCCGGCGGGCGACCCGGCCCGGCGCCTCGACGGCTCGCGTCCGAACACTCATGAATTCCCCTCCTGGATTCTCTCTGCCGCGCGCATCCTTACCGGCGCCGCGCGCGGGTTCTCCTCGATCTCCTGCTCGGTCGCCTTCTCGGCGCCCCTGGTCAACAGCTTGAATTCCGGTCCCATACCGGGCAATTCGACCGGTAGGTCGACCGGAGTCCGCGATGTCGTGCGCGGTGCGAGCTCCTGCTTGACCACTCGGTCCTCGAGTGACTGGTAGGACATCACCACAATCCGTCCGCCCAGCCGCAGCGAATCGAGTGCCGCGGGTAGCGCGGCCCGCAGCGAATCGAGCTCGTGGTTGACCTCCACCCGCAGCGCCTGGAAGGTCCGCTTGGCTGGATGCCCGCCGGTCCGCCTGGTCGCGGCCGGAATCGCGGCGTAGAGCACCTCGACGAGTTCGGCGCTCGTGGTGAACGGCTTCTGCTGTCGCCGCCGCAACACCTCCGACGCGATCCTGCCCGCGAAGCGTTCCTCCCCATAGGTTTTCAGCACGCGAGCCAGATCGCCGTGACTGTAGGTGTTGAGCACGTCGGCGGCGGTGATGCCGGTGGTCGGATCCATCCGCATGTCCAGCGGTGCGTCGACGGAATAGGCGAAGCCACGATCGGTTTCGTCCAGCTGCATCGAGGACACACCGAGGTCCATCAGGATGGCGCTCACCGAGCCGGTGCTCGCCAGCCCGGCCTCGTTCAACGCCGCGGCGATACCGTCATACCGCGTGTGCACCAGGGTGATTCGGTCCTCGTACGGGCGTAGTCGCTCAGCGGCAAGTGCCAGCGCCGAGGTGTCGCGATCGAGTCCGACCAGACGGATCTGCGGATAGGTGCGCAGGAAGTGCTCGGCGTGCCCGCCGAGTCCGAGGGTGGCGTCTACATAGACGGCACCGGGTTCACCCAATGCCGGTCCGAGAAGTTCGTCAGCTCGACCGAGCAGAACCGGAACATGACGGGGACCGTGCTGTTCGCGGTTCACCTCGACCTCCCGGGATTTTGCCTCGCGTCGTCCTGCACTACTTGGAGCGTCTGGGCGGATAAGAGTCCGACCATCGCACGGGTCGCCTTGATAGACAGTTGCTTTCGAAAATACGAATGCCGCGTGGTCTCTGTCCGAAACACGGCACCTGGCGTCGGGGAAGTACGTCAGGGTCCACGTCCGGGCAGAGGCCGCGTGGCACTCGTTCGCTCGGTTAGAAGATTCCGCCCAGCGACTCGTCTCTCGCTTCCGCGTAGTCCTCCTCGTGCTCGGCGAGGTAGGAATCCCACGCCTGCTTGTCCCATATCTCGAGGAAGTCGACCGATCCGATCACCACGCATTCCTTGTCCAGGTTCGCGTAACGACGATGGTCGGCCGACAACACAATCCGGCCTTGGGCATCCGGACGTTGCTCATCGGTTCCGGCTGCCAGCGCGCGGACGAACGCGCGCGCCTGCGGGTTGCTCCGAGACGCCGCCGCGGCTCGGCGAGCGAGCGCGGTGAACTCTTCCTTGGGATACACGGCAAGGCTGTGGTCTTGACCCTTCGTGACCATCAACCCTCCCGCCAGATCGTCTCGAAACTTTGCAGGCAACGTGAGTCGCCCCTTGTCATCCAACCGAGGTGTGTACGTACCGAGAAACAACCCGATACCTCCCGGATCAACCCCACCTGCGCGGGGAGTGCGATCACCTCGGATGTACGACTTTCCTGTAGTGCGCGCTCCACATTACCCCACTTTCCCCCACTTTCAATCGAAACGCGGGGTGATCTGGCTCCCCGCTTCGGCGATTCCGCAGGTCATCCCAGCTATCACCACGGTGGAGAACTTTTCAGGTGTTCGCCGACACGCACCGCCCGACCGAACGGCCGCCCGACAACAACCAGCAAACGCCCTGGTGCCGCCCCATTCAGTAGATGAATGGGGCTTGGTGGGGGAACTTCGTGGGGTGATGTGGGGCATCGAGGGAAACCCGCCCGAAGATCATCTGACCGCTCGACGTTTCGCATAACAGACGGCGACGCCGCACCGATTCGGTGCGGCGTCGCCGTCTGTTATGCGAGATGTCGGCTATGGGCGAGCTACTCCTGCTCGAACCGTCGCCGGAATCGATCCTCCATGCGTTCGGAGAAGCCACCGGACTTGCGCTGGCGCCCACGTCCGCTCGATCCGCCGCTCGCGCCACCGGATTGGGCTTCGCCCGTCCGGTCACCCTTGGCGATGCCCTTCGAACTGCCGACCAGTAGCAGCACGCCTGCGGCGAACATGACGATGAATCCGATCAGGCTGATGATCGGAAAGTCGCCGAGCTTCACCGGAGCGGCGATACCAGCGACAAGTAGAAACAGACCAAGGACGAACAAAGCTGCGGCCTGGAGTCTGCGACGACTCGAGGTCGAGCGAAGGCGTCCGCCGCGGACGGACGAGGCGAACTTCGGATCCTCAGCATAGAGAGCGCTCTCGATTTGTTCGAGCATGCGCTGCTCGTGCTCGGAGAGTGGCACGGTACCTCCCCCGGCACTAGGACTTGGCTGTCGCCTCCGGGTAGGCGACAGACAGCCGACCTTGGCGGCTATCTGTCACCAATGATACGAGTTCGATCAAAGCCGTACCACCTAATGGGCCCAGCCAGACCAGTCTGTCGCCAAATTGCGCCGAGCCGGGCGGCAATAAGGCCGTAACCGACACGCCGATGGCTATGCGGTCATGCCGTTGTTCCAGCCTGGCGCCGGGCGCAATCGAGCCCCCGCGTCGATGAGATCTTCCACGTCGTGCAGGAATGCGCCTACCCGCGAATAGAACTCGTCGGCCTGCTGGTTGTCGACATCACGATCGAGGCCGGCCTCCAGCGCCGCGCGCGTCTCCGAGCGCGCGCTGAAGTAGTCCGCCCACATCACGAATTCGGGAGCCGCGCGTTGCAAGAGCACCCAGGCGTTGCGCGAGCGCGCTCGCGGTGCGGCGTCAGCACCCGTGAACGCGAGCACCGCGCCCGCGCCACGCAACGCCGCGAGATACGCGGTCCGGAATCGCTCCCGCGGATCCTCCTCGCCCGCCGCTTGCATCAGCAGGCCGTCGGCCTTCTTCAGCAGTTTCCCCGCCCGACCGGGTTGTCCCGCATGTTCGATCCGACCAGACATCAGCCGTCCCTCCACAATCGCGCACCTGGCCCATCGTGTGCGCGGAAGCCGACTTCTCGCCACCGCGCGGATCGAACAGGTATTCGAACGTTTGAATTGAGATTGAATATAGAGACACCCACCGACAAACTTCCGCGCCAGCGCGGCCCGACGAGAGCCATGACTGCCGTCAAGCCCAATCACACCCCCGCACCCGTCGTCGTCGACCTCTCGGTCGCGGCCCTGCGCTCCCGGCTCCACGATGCGCTGGCCGTGTATGTCGCGGCGATGGATTACCCGCGCGGCACCGAGCAGCACCGTGCGCCGATGTGGACCGAGCACACCACCCGTCCCGGCTGGCAGGCGGTCGCCGCCGTCGTGCCCGATGATTCCGGGCACGTCGACCTACGATCGTCGCCGATCGTCGCGATCGCCTACGGCTATCGGGGCGCCGCACACCAGTGGTGGCACCAGCAGGTGCACAGCGGCATGCGACGCTCGGGGTGGCCGGAACACTCTGCGCGCGAACTGCTCTCGGACTATTTCGAGCTCACCGAGCTGCACGTGCACCCGGCCGCCCAGGGCCGGGGCATCGGCGCGACACTGCTGACTCGGCTGCTCCAGGACCGGCCCGAAAGCGCCGTCCTGCTGTCCACCCCGGAGGTGGATCAGGAGGGCAACCGCGCTTGGCGGCTGTACCGGCGACAGGGATTCACCGATGTGGTCCGGAACTTCGTCTTCGCGGGCGACACTCGGCCGTTCGCCATCCTCGGCCGACGGCTGCCGCTGTGAGCGTGCACGTCCGAGACGGTGCGCCGGTGAGGGTCACGTGACGGTTCTCGTGATCGGGTCGGGCCACAACGCGCTCGTCGCGGCCTGTTATCTGGCGCGCGCCGGGCACCGGGTCGAGGTGCTCGAGCGCGACGACGTGCTGGGCGGCGCGGTGTCGACCGTCGAACGTTTTCCAGGACATCTGGTCGACCGCGGGTCATCCGCGCACATCATGGTGCGGCACACCGGGATCATCGAGGAGCTGGAGCTGGCCCGATTCGGGCTGCGCTACATCGATTGCGACCCATGGGGGTTCACACCGGCAGGCCCCGGCGGTGGCGCGCCGATCGTGTTCCATCGCGATCTCGATCGAACCCGCGCCTCGATCGCGGCGGCCTGCGGTGCCCGCGATGCCGCCGCGTATCGACGTTTCGTCGATGTCTGGGGGCCGCGGTCCGCACGGGTGATGCGCGCGTTCGGCGGATCGCCCACACCCGGCAGGTTGCTGCGCTCGTTCTGGGGGCTCGACGCCCGCGATGGTGGCAGTGCGCTGTCACGGGAGTTTCTCCAGTCCGGGGATGCCCTGCTGGACAGCTACTTCGACGATGAGCGGCTCAAAGCGTCGCTGGCCTGGTTCGGCGCCCAGTCGGGTCCTCCGATGTCGGAGCCTGGCACCGCGCCGATGGTCGGCTTCGCCGCGCTCATGCACACCCTGCCACCTGGCCGCGCCGTCGGCGGCAGTGGTGCGCTCAGCGCGGCGCTCGTCGCACGATTGCGTGCCGATGGCGGCACGGTGTCGGCGGGCGATGCGGTCACCGCGCTGGAACGCGCGGGCGAGGGCTGGCGGGTGCACACCGCATCCGGTCGAGACCTGCACGCGGAAACCGTGATCGCGGGCACCCATGTGCTGACCACCCTGGATCTGCTGCGGGACGGCGGATACGACGCGGCCGTGCTCGACGACTGGCAGCGTCGCATCCGCGTCGGGCCCGGCATCGGCATGGTAGTTCGGTTGGCGACCCGATCGCTGCCGCGGTATCCAGGCAGCCCGACCGACGAATCCGCGCACGGCCTGCAGTTTCTGGTGTCCGATCGGCGACAGCTGCGGCTGGCGCACGGCGCGGCGCTCGCCGGCGACCTGCCGCCACGCCCGGTCGTTCTCGCGATGAGCTTCAGCGCACTCGACCCGAGCATCGCAGCCCCCGGAGAACATCAGGTCTCGCTGTGGGCCCAGTGGCACCCATACCAACTGGCCGACGGCAGTGACTGGGCCGAGCACGCCGACCACGAAGCCGACCGAATCATCGCCGAAGTCGATTCCTACGCACCGGGTTTCGCCGACTCGGTGCTGCGGCGCCACGTGCAGACACCGGTCGATCTGGAGCGCGAGATGGGCTTGCGCGGCGGCAATGTGATGCACGTCGAGATGTCCCTGGACCAGATGATGCTGTGGCGGCCGCTGCCTGAACTGTCGGGGCAGCGAGTGCCGGGCGCACCGGGGCTGTATCTGACCGGCGCGTCGACCCATCCCGGCGGCGGTGTGTCCGGTGCGAGCGGTCGCAGCGCCGCGCAACTCGTCCTGCGCGACCAGCGGCGGAATCGGTTCCCGCTACTGCGCAGACGATGACGGACCACACCCGGCCGCAAGCGGCAGATCAGCCCGGACCGCGTCCAGAAGGCGAATCCAGAGCGCGGGTCGGCAAGCGGGATCGGATGGCTGCGGAGCCTGCTCAGCCAAAAGCCGCAGTCCAGCCTGCCGACCAACCAGATCACACAGCTGGACCGCAGATCGGCGAGCGAAACAAGCCTGCCGCACAGCAGTCCGGTCAGCATGGTGCGCTTCCGCCCGTAAGTGGGGACCAAGGGCATCCGGATCGACGACGCGAGCGGCGATCGGGGCGGCACCCCGCGGCGCTCCTCCGACGGCTCGCGACAACCGGATCCGCTGATGCGGCCGATGTTCGGCCGCGAGACCTGATACCCGCGTTGTTCGTAATGCTGTTGGTCCTGGTACAGATCGCCTATCCGCTGACCTCGGGGGTCGCCCGCGATGCGGTGACCGTCGTGGTCGTGCTGCTCTCGGCGGCCACCGCGCTGGTTCATGCCGGGGTGACTCGGGGCCTCGGATACGCCGCCGGATTCCTGGTGATCGTGTCGGGGCTGGGGCTGGTTGCCGAGATCGTCGGTACTGCAACGGGATTCCCGTTCGGCTGTTATGAGTACGCGGATGGCAGGCTCGGGCCCGCCGTGGCCGGGGTGCCGCTGGTTGTCGCGCTGGCATGGACCGGCGGGCTGTATCCGGTGTGGGTGGTGGCCGGGCTGTTGGCGCGCCGGACAAGCGGCCGGATCGTCCTGACGGCGGTGGGCGCGGTGGGGTGGGATCTGTTCTTGGATCCGCAGATGGTCGCCGATGGGCAGTGGCTCTGGTGCGATACCGATTCGGGGCTGCCCGGGCTGGCGCGGATTCCCGCTACCAATTACCTTGGCTGGTTCGGGGTGGCGCTGCTGATGGCGCTGGCGCTGACCGTGTGGGAGCGCGTCGCGCGCGAGGTAGTGCTGTCGGGCTCGAACATCGCGGTACCGATCGTGGTTTTCCTGTGGACCTGGCTCGGGTCCGCGCTGGCACATGCGGTGTTCCTGGATCTGCCCGCCTCGGCCTGCTACGGCGGGATCGGGCTCGGGCTTCTCGGAGTACCGCTGGTAGTGCGGCTGCGACGCTCCCGAGGCGAACACAACGACGGCGGTTCCGCCCGTCGCGTGGCAATCTGAACCGATGGCCTGGCACGATGTGACCCGTGCAGCCGAGTCCTCTCTCCACGACGCCCGATGCTCCGGTTCTACCGTCGCCGCGCTCGCCCCGCCTCGGGGTCCGAGTCGCGGCGGCAGTCCTGCTGGCGGCATTGCTGGTGCCTGTGCTCGCCGGCTGCCTGCGCGTGCAGGTATCGATGGGTGTGTCGTCCAACGACCGAGTGTCCGGCCGGATCGTCGCCGCGGTCGTCCCGGTCGACCCCAACGACAAGGGCCCGCAGCTGAAGTCGCCCGACTCACTGGCGGCGAAGGTCCGGGTCGTGCCCTACAGCCAGGACGGGTATGTGGGCAGCAAGGTGTTCTTCGACGACCTGTCCTTCGGTGAGATTTCCCAGCTCGGAGGGCTTTCCGAGCAGACACAGGGCATGTTCAACCTGCAGTTCCAGCGCACTGGCGACCTGGTCAGCCTCAACGGCAGGGTCGATCTGAAATCCGTTCCACCGCACGGCTCGGACGTGCAGTTCACGGTGGCTTTCCCATCTCGCGTCGCCAAGACCAACGGCACCCGCGACGACGATTCCACCGTGTCATGGAAGCTGCCGCCCGGCGATGTGTCCACGCTGCGCGCCGAGGTCAGCTACGCCGACCCGAACACCCGCTCCTTCGCGGGTTGGGCAGGCATCGTCGGCGGCATCACCCTGGCCGTCGCCGCGATTGTCGCCGCACTGGCCTACATGAATCGCAACCCCGCGCCGCCCGGCGCGCCGGAGGGCTTCTCGTTCAGCAGCGTGTGGCAGCCGCGGCAGCGCCGCTGAGCTCATGACACGACGGCCCGCCGACCCGAATCTCCATTCGGCCGCACTGGCGCTGACCCGCATCGGCACCGGTATTGCGCTGCTCGGCAGTGCGATCGCGCTGTACAACCGGGCGACGGTGCGCCGACTGCCCGATATCGCCGCGCCCGCCCTCGAACCGATCACGGTCTGCGTTCCCGCGCGTAATGAGGCGACGCGGCTGCCCGCGCTGATCGCCGATCTGCGGGCTCAGGTCGGGGTCCCACGATTGCGGGTGCTGATCCTCGATGACGCCTCCACCGATGACACCCGTGCCGCGGCGATCGGTGCGATAGCAGGCGACGAGCGATTCATGGTGCTGCGCAACGAGTTCGAGCCCGACCCCGGTTGGACAGGCAAAGCAGCCGCCTGCGCGCGGCTCGCCGATCTCGTGGACGCACCCGTTCTCATCTTTCTCGATGCCGACGTCCGGCTGGCACCGAAGGCGCTCGCTTCGGCGGCGGCCGAGTTCCACCGCCGAGATGTCGCGCTGCTATCCCCCTGGCCGAGGCAACGAGCCGGATCGGCGGTAGAAGCATTGGTGCAACCGCTGCTGTGCTGGTCGTGGGCGTCCACGCTGCCGATCTCGGTGGCCAACCGCAGCACGCGGCCGTCAACAGCGGTGGCGTGCGGACAGTTCCTGGTCTTCGATACCTCCGCTTACCGCGCTGTAGGCGGCCATCGCGCGGTAGCGGCCAGCCCCACCGAGGACCTCGATATCGCTCGCGAACTGCGCCGCAACGGTTTCCACACCGCACTGGTCGCCGCAGGCCATCTGGCAGACACCCGAATGTACTGTGGCGCCGCCGAACTCGAAGCGGGATATACCCGGTGGCTATGGTCCGCCTACGGCGGATCCGCAAGCGCGGGCGCGACCGTCGGAGCCATTGCCACACTGGGCTATTGGCTTCCGCCTCTCGCCACCGCCGCTGGTAGAGGCGCAATCCGTCGAGCCGGTCTGCTCGGCTACTCCGCCGCGGTGGCAGCCCGTCTCTTGTCCCGTTCCACCGAGACCGGTGGCCCCGTCACAGCCACTGACATCCTTGCGGCCCTTGCTCATCCGCTATCAATCGGCGCGTATTCCGCCCTGTGGGCGCGATCCCGTTACGCCCACCGACACGGCACACTTCGCTGGAAAAACCGCTCATTCACCCCCTGACCAGCCCGGCCCAAGCAGACACTGCCCCCAACCTCCCCTGCACCCACCGTTTCTCGCCCCGCCCCCGAACCGCGCACCCCGTGTAGCAGCCGTACACCCCGTGTATCGGCTGTACGGTTGTGACACGGGGTGCGGCTGCCATCGCGATTGGGTTGCGACGGTTAGGGAGGTTGTGCGGGTTCGGAAACGCAAACCACAGCCGGTCCGCACGCTGGAAGCCGTGTGCGTGCCTCCAAGAGCTGTGGAAGACCGAACTGTCGTCCGAACACCCCGTGTCCCAGCCGAACACTGCGTATACCGGGTGTGCGGTTACGACACGGGGTGTGAGGACGGATTTCTCTACCGTCCGGGAACGCAACCACAGCCAGTCCTCACGCCGGAAGTCGTGGGCGTGCCTCGCAAAGCTGTGGAAGACCAAACTGTCGTCCGAACACCCCGCGTCACAACCGCACACCCCGTATACCGGGTGTGCGGTTACGACACGGGGTGTGAGGACGGATTTCTCTACCGCTCGCGAACGCAACCACAGCCAGTCCTCACGCCGGAAGCCGTGTGCCTGCCTCGAAAAGCTGCGGAAGACCAAGCCGGGTACGGCACCCGACGCGCCCAGCACTGCCCCCGGCAAAACCACGGGGAGGCAACCAAAACTGGGGTGCGCGCCCTGGGTTCAGTAAACCGAGCTCACCACCCTGACGTGCCCCGTGCAACTCACCGAGGACAGCCCGAGCGTTTGGGAGCGTGCCCTGGATTGGTGGACCGAGCTCGCCTGCCTGAGGTTGCCTTGCTGGAGCTCACCGGAGTAGGCCAGAGCTGTGGGTAGCGTGCCCGGTTTGGTAGACCGAGCTCACCTTCCAGCGGTGTTCCGGGCAGTGCTGGGCACGTCGTGTGCCGTACCCGACCTGGTCTTCCGCAACCTGGGTAGACAGGCCACGGTTTCCGGCGTGAGGACTGGCTGTGGTTGCGTTTCAGGCGTTTTAGGTGGTGAGGGCAGCCGGTGTTGGGGAGCTTGTCCTGGGTTGGTGGGCCGGGCTCACTTCCTGGCGGTTGTTCGGGGCAGTGCTGGTGCGTCCTGTGCGGTACACCAGGCTTGGTCTTCCGTGGCCCTGAGCGAGCAGGGACACGGCTTCCGGCGTGAAGGCTGGCTGTGGTTGCGTCGCAAGCAGTGAGGAAAAAGAGCGATCAAGAGTGGTGCTATCAGCCTGAACCCAAGCTTGCTGATTCCGGGCGAAAGTGTCGGGGCGGAGCGGACTATCGAACCGAGGTGATGCCTATCGTCGGGAGGAAGAAGCAGGAGTTGCCGCCGTTTTCGATGGTGCCGAAGACTGCGGCGAGTACGGTTCCCGAGCCCGTGTCCACCGGCACCGCGCGGACGCCGCCGACCGGGAGGGCGGCGAAGAAGAAGTCTCGGATCGCGCGTTCGGCGAGCGGGCGGATTTCCTGGGGGACCTCCGCGGGGACCATAGCGCGGAAGATGTCGGAGAGCGGGCCCATCGACGTGAAGCCGCTGCGGCCGTTGCTCAGGTTCATCCAGGCGACGCGCATGCCCGACACGGTCGAGGTGTCGGGGGCGACGCCGTAGGGCACGAAGGTGAACATGGTCTGGCCTGCTTTGACGGCGGTGAGGTCGAGGCCGGGGATATTCACGGTGGTCTTGGGCCACGGGCCGGGGATTGCGCCTGCGACGGCGGGGACCAGGCCGAGGGTGGTGGCGTTGGAGCAGAATGGCGCGGCGGTCGGGTACAGGAACGGGTCCATGCCGAAGGTGTGCAGCGCGTCGATTGCCGACTGATATGCGCCGAACAGATCATTGGGAGCGGCCGATTGGGCCAGGCCAGGGCGCTCGGCGGACGCAGGAGCTGACGCGGCCGGGGGTGCGGGGGCCGGAACCGCCGGGGCGCCGACGGCGATGGCCGGGGTTGCGAGCGCTAGTGCGGCCGAGCTGGTCGCAATGGCGGTAAGCGTGGTCAGACGGCGCACAACGGTCACAGCGGACCTCTCTCATCGTCGGCACGATCGAGGTCAGGGTACTCCGGCAAACCCTCACAACAGGGCTTCTTCCGACTGGCAACTTTCCGGCGCGTCGCGCGTCGCACGGTCGACACTCGGGCCGAAAGGTGGGGCGTGGCGACGGGCTAAATGATCGCGGGCATGGGGCGCTCGGACAAGGGCTGCGCTCACAGTGATTCCTAACCTTGTTCTGGAGTGCCCTTACTTCGCATGCTGATCGGGCTAAACCCTTCGAGGCCCGCGCTCGGCGCGGGCCGCACCATCCAGAGCGACCGAGAGACCTGGCTCGTCGACGTCGCAGCAACCCCCCGCTCGCCGGGTGCGGGTGCTTCCGCCGGGAACGATGGAGGAAACGAAATGATCACCGAGCAATGCGTCAACCGTTGGGCCCGTCGTCATGTCGACCAGTGCCGCGTCACCGCCGCGAACTGTCGAGGCTGATCGCGCCGCCAGACCGTGCACCCGTCGCTGGCCGGGTGATGTGACCGCCGCCCGATGAGGGGCGGTCCCGTTCGTTTTCTTCGAAGGACCTCGACATGAGTGCGTCCATCGCATCCGGCGCCGCCGTCGGCGGTGCGCCCGGCTCCCCGGACGGGCCCGGCACGAAGGCCGCACCCGGTAGGCCCGCCACCGCAACACCCGACGAATCCGCCAGATCCGACGCCGCTGAATCCCGTGGCCTCGCCCCCGCATCGAGCGAGCCGGGTACGACGGGCGATCCCGCCATCGTCAGTGCACGCAGCGCTACCGCGACGCTCGACAGCGGCGCTGCAACCGCACTCGGTGAGACCACCGAGCCAGCGCTGAAGGTTGCCCCGACACGGCATCCATGGCGGTGGGTGATCAGTGCGGTGGCGCTGGTGCTGCTCGCGCAGTTCATACATGGGTTGGTAACCAATCCGGGCTGGGATTGGTCCACGTTCGCGAAGTACTTCACCGCGAAGTCGGTGTTGTCGGCACTGCGGGTCACGTTGGAGCTCACGGTGTGGGGTACTGCGCTCGGGTTCGTGATCGGTACCGCATTGGCGATCGCGCGGCTGTCGAACAATCCGGTGCTGCGGGTGATTTCATGGGTCTACATCTGGGCGTTCCGGTCGATTCCGTTGATCGTGCAGCTGCTGTTCTGGTTCAACCTTGCCTACCTGTACAACACGCTGTCCCTCGGAATCCCTTTCGGCCCCCCGTTTCTGACCTTCGAAGTGAACGGCGTGATCAGCGGGTTCACCGCGGCGGTGATCGGGTTGGCGCTGCACCAGGCGGCATACTCGGCCGAAATCATCCGTGCCGGCTTCATCTCGGTCGATCCCGGCCAACTGGAAGCCGCGGCGGCGCTCGGCATTCCGCGCCTACGCCAGTTCCGCACCATCATCGTCCCGCAGGCGATGCGATCCATCCTGCCGAACGCGACCAACGAAGTGATCAGCCTGTTCAAGGGCACCTCGATCGTGTCGGTGATGGCGATCGCCGAGCTCTTTTACCAGGTCCAGGTGATCTACGGCCGCAGTGGCCGGGTGGTGCCGCTGCTCATGGTCGCCACGGTCTGGTACATCATCCTGACCACGATCCTGTCGGTGGCGCAGTTCTACATCGAACGCCACTACGCCAAGGGCGCACAGCGCACACCGCCGCCGACACCACTGCAGCGGGCATGGCAGAGGCTGCGCGACGTCGCCGAAATCGGTTCGGCCGCACCGCGCGGAGCGACCCGATGAGCGCCGGTGCGCTCGACACGGTCGAGCAGCGGCATACCGGCACGGCTCCCGCCGTCCAGGTCCGTGGTGTCCGCAAATCGTATGGCGCGCACGAGGTCCTGCGCGGCATCGACCTGACCGTCGCCGCGGGCGAAGTGGTCACCGTCATCGGCCCATCCGGTTCCGGCAAGTCGACGCTGCTGCGGGTGATCAACCACCTGGAGCCGCTCGAAGCGGGCACCGTGCACATCGACGGCGAGCTGATCGGATACCGGCAGCGCCGCAACACTTTGCACGCGCTGTCGGACCGCGAGGTACGTAAGCAGCGTTCCCATATCGGGTTCGTGTTCCAGCAGTTCAATCTTTTCCCGCATCTGACGGTGCTGGACAACGTCACGCTCGCACCGATTTCCGCGCAGGGTCGCCCGCGGCAGGAGGTCGAGCGCGAGGCGAAGGCACTGCTGGACCGCGTCGGCATCGGCGCGCTCGCCGACGCCTATCCGAGGCGGCTGTCCGGTGGACAGCAGCAGCGGGTGGCGATCGCCAGGGCGCTGGCACTGCGGCCGCCGGTGATCCTGTTCGACGAACCCACCTCCGCGCTGGACCCCGAGCTCGTCGGCGAGGTCCTCGACGTGATCCGCGGTTTGGCCGATGGCGGCACCGCGCTGGTCATCGTCACCCACGAAATCGGTTTCGCCCGTGAGGTTGCCGACACCGTCGTGTTCCTCGATGCGGGCGCGATCGTCGAGCAGGGCTCGCCCGCCGCCGTGCTCGACAACCCCGAACATCCGCGCACCCGCGCATTTCTGTCCCGAGTCCGCTGAGCGCACGACGCGCGCTCCCCTGATGAACAGGTATTCGATGAAGTTCTCCGCCCTGGTCGGCATCGCCGCCACGGCCGCATTGCTGGTCACCGGCGGCGGCACTGATCCCGATGAGGACACCGTCGTCGCACCGGCCGGTTCGGTCGCCTTCGATCTCTCCCCCGCTCAGTCGGGTCGGGTGCACACGACCAAAGTCGATGCCATCGCCGCCGAGGTGCCCCAATCCATTCGCGACCGCGGCACCCTGGTGGTGACCGGTGCGTCCGGCACCGCGCCCCCACTGCGCTTCTACGCCACCGACGACAGGACCGTGGTGGGCTCCGAAGTCGACTTCGCCGCGCTGATCGCCGACATCCTCGGTCTGAAACTCGAAGCGACTGTGGCGGACTGGACACAGAACTTCGTCCGAGTGGACTCCGGCGAGGTCGACGCGTTCATCAGCAACGTCACCGTGACCGAGGAACGCAAAGAGAAGTACGACTTCGCCACCTACCGCACCGACAATGTCGCGCTCGAGGTCCCCAAGGACAGCACGCTCGACTACAAGGATCGTAAGAGCCTGGCAGGCAAGCGGATCGGCGTCGGAACCGGGACCAACCAGGAACAGCTGCTGGTGAAGTGGAACGAGCAGAACACCGCCGAGAAACTGCCCGCCATCGATATCGCCTACTTCGATAAAACCAGCGACTATTACCTGGCGCTCGCCTCGCACCGCCTCGACGGCTACATCGGACCCAACCCGACAGCGATCTACCACGTGGCCACCGCGAATCAGACCAAGATCGTGGCCACCTTCTCCGGCGCGGGTGAGGCGCTCCAGGGCGAGATCGGCGTGCTCACCAAGAAAGACAACGGGCTGATCGGCGCCGTCCACAAGGCCATCAACCACGCCATCCAGTCGGGCACCTACCAACAGGTCATCGACCGGTGGGGGCTGAAGACCGAAACCGTGGCCAGCTCGCGGATCAATCCGACCGGCCTACCGAAGAAGTCGTGACGGCCCGATGACACAGCGACTTTCACAGACATGGCGACCGACAGCCAAGAGCGGGCTACGGGTGCACGCGGTCGCCCAGGACGATCCGCTGGCCACGCCCCTGCTCGCCGAACTCGCCGTCGAATACAGCACTCGTTACGGCCGGACCGTCGGCGAGGTACACGACTCGCTGCGCAACTACCCCGCCGCGGAGTTCGCGGCGCCGGACGGCGCGCTGCTGGTCGTCACCCGCGACGGCGAGCCCGTGGCCGGGGGCGCCTTTCGCCGCTACGACGACGACACGGCCGAGCTGAAACGTATCTGGACCGCACGTGAGCACCGCAGGCAAGGACTCGGCCTTTTCGTGCTCGAACAGCTGGAGACCGAGATCGCGCGGCGCGGATACCGGCGCATCTACCTGACCACCGGGCCGCGCCAGCCCGAGGCCGTCGCCTTGTATCTCACTCACGGTTACGCCGCGCTCTACGACCAGGACATTCCGTCGGACCAGATCGGCCCACATCCCTTCGAGAAGTACCTGCCCGCACCACATCCCGCCTCCGATCCAGTAGGAGCCCGCGCATGAAATTCCTGCTGTTCACCCTGGTCACCCGGGTGCCGGATCCGAAAACCGGGCGGCTGCCCGGCACCAGGGAACGTCTGGTCAATGTCATCGAACAGGCCGGCCTCGCCGAAGAGCTCGGCTATGACGGTTTCGCCGTCGGTGAGCGGCACGAGGATCCGTTCCTTTCGGCCGCACCGCCGGTGATCCTCAGCCACATCGCCGCGGTCACCTCGCGTATCTCGTTGTTCACCGCGGTCACCACGCTGAGCCTGCTGGATCCGGTGCGCGCGTTCGAGGACTACTCGACCCTGGACAATCTCTCCGGCGGCCGGCTGGAGTTGATCATCGGCAAGGGCAACGGCAGCGCGCAGGCGGAGCTGTTCCACGTCACCACCGACGACCAGTGGGATCGCAATCGCGAAGGCTACGAGCTGCTTCGGGCGCTGTGGGCCAGTGACAGTGTGACGTGGTCGGGCCGGTTCCGGCCCGACCTCCACGCGGCGAAAGCGTTGCCGCGGCCGTGGCAGCCGCGCATTCGGATCTGGCACGGCAGCACGACCAGCCGCGATTCCGTGGAACTGGCCGCACGCCATGGTGATCCCCTGTTCTCGGCGAATGTCACCAACCCGATCGAGCCGTATGCCGAACTGGTGCGCCACTACCGGGAACGGTGGGAGTTCTACGGGCACAACCCCGCCGACGCACTGGTCGGTGCGGGTACCGCCGGATTCCATGTGGCCAGGACCTCGCAGGAGGCCGCAGAGGTATTCCGTCCGATCTTCGAGGCGCGCCTCGCGCTGGCCCGCAAACTCGGGCTGCCGGTGGTATTCGAGACCCTCGACGACTTCCTCACTCGCAGCTCGGCATTGGTCGGCAGCCCGGAGCAGGTGATCGACAAGGTCGGTCGACAGCACCAGCATTTCGGCCACGAGGTGACCCACCTGGCCGCCGATCGCGACGGACGCACCGAGATTCAGCATCGCGACAGCCTCGAGCTGTTCCAGACCGAGGTGGCGCCGGAGCTGCGGCGCCGCATCCACAGCAGGCCACTGGCGACGAACACCGCCACCGACGACAACGAAATCCCCACCCGACCAGCCACCGACAACGACCTCGATTCCCGCGGCGAACTCGTCCGCACCGAAACATCTGGAGTACCACAGTGATCCGACCCCGCCATCGAATCGCGGCAGTGGCCGCAGCCGTCACCGCGGCCGCGAGCCTCGCCGCCTGCGGCAGTGATTCGGCAGGGACCGGCACCGCCGCGGGCCCGCCCAAGCCGGGCGGCACCCTGCGCTACGGCCTGTCGGTGGCTCCCACCTGCTCGGACCCCGCGCAGTCGAGCACCAACCAAACGCTGTATGTCAGCCGTCAGATCGTGGATTCGCTGACCGATCAGGATCCCGAGACCGGTGAACTGAAGCCGTGGCTGGCGCAGAGCTGGGAGGTCACTCCCGACGCGAAGGTCTTCACCTTCCATCTCGTCGACGGCGTCACCTTCAGCGACGGCACGCCGCTGACCGCGGAATCGGTGCGGAAGACCTTCGATTCGGTCGTCGCACTCGGCGCGGCGAAGGCGCCGCTCGGCGCGAGCTACCTCACCAACTATGTCGCGACCACCCCGGTGGACAAGCTGACCGCCCGAGTGGAGTTCAGCAAGCCGAATGCCCAATTCCTCCAGGCCACCTCAACCGCGCAGCTGGGCATCCTCGCCGACGTCACCACTGCCAAACCCGCCGAACAGCGCTGCGCGGGCGACAATGTCGGCAGCGGTCCGTTCACCTACGCGAACTACCGCCAGGACGCCTCGGCGACGCTGGCCAAGCGCGCAGGCTACAACTGGGGTTCGGCGGTCTTCGCGCACCGCGGCGAGGCCTATCTGGACAAGATCGAGTTCACCGTGGTCCCCGAATCCGGTGTCCGAACCGGAAGTCTCGGCTCCAGTCAGCTCGACGCGATCAGCGACGCCCTGCCACAGGACGCGCCGCAGATCGAGGCGACCGGCGGGCGGGTACTGAGCACCGCGAACCCGGGTGTGCCATTCGGCTTCCAGCCCAACCTGACCCGCGGTCCCCTGCGCGATCCCGCGGTCCGCCAGGCGCTGCTGCCCGCGATCGACCGCAAGCAGCTCATCGACACCGTGCTCGGCCCGCAATTCAAGACCGCGACGAGTTCGCTGGCCAGCACCACTCCTGGCTATCAGGACCTCTCGGCGAAACTGAGCTACGACCAAGCCAAGGCGCGCAGCGTTCTCGACCAGGCGGGCTGGACGCCCGGCAACGACGGCATCCGCGTCAAGAACGGTGAGCGGCTGTCCTTCTCGGTGCTGTTCAGCCAGGTGTTCGCAGGCAATCAGGCGATCCTCGAACTGGTGCAGCAGCAGCTGCGGCAGATCGGCGTCGAGCTACGCCTGGATCTGGTCGCGGTCGCGGAGTACACGGCCAGGCAGAACGCCAAGGACTACGACAGCCTCTACTACAACACCACCCGCGCCGACGGCGACATCCTGCGGACCGCATTCGGTGTCGAAAGCCGCAATCTCAATGTCCGCGAACGCATCCCGGCACTGGATGACGCGCTCGACGGGCAGCTGAGCACCAGCGACGCCGCCGCGCGCGGCGCCCTCATCCACACCGCGCAGCAGTCGGTGCTGGATTCGGGTCTGTGGATTCCGACGGTCGAGCTGTCCCAGGCCATCGGCGCGGGCGGCAGTGTGCAGGATCTGAAGTTCGAGGCTTCGGCGCGACTACAGTTCTTCGACACCTGGCTGAGCGGGCGGTAGCGGTGGCGCGTTATGTGACGCTGCGAGCACTGCAGGCGGTGGGGGTGCTGTGGGCGGCCTTCACCATCTCGTTCGTGGTGCTCTATCTGCTGCCCGCCGATCCGGTGTCCATCGCCGCCGATTCCGGCGGCTCCGGCACCGCGGTGGACAAGGCCGCGATCGCGGAGCTGCAGGCCAGGTACGGGCTGGATCGTCCACTGTGGGAGCAGTATTGGACCGCGCTGACGCACGCGGTGCGTGGCGACCTCGGCCATTCCATCTCGACCGGCCAACCTGTCACCGGCGCCATCGGTGACGCACTGCCGTCCACTCTCGGACTGGCCTCGCTTGCACTGCTGTTCGCGACCGTCGGCGGTGTGGCGCTGGCCTTCACCGCGACCTACTCGCGCCGCCACTGGCTGCGCAACGCCCTGCGCTCGCTGCCCTCGCTCGGTGTCTCGGTGCCGACGTTCTGGACCGGACTGCTACTGCTGCAACTGTTCTCTTTCCAGTTCCGACTGGTACCCGCGTTCGGTGGCCACGGCTTCGCGGGCACCATCCTGCCCGCCATCACCCTCGCCATTCCGATCGGCGCGGTGATCGCCCAGGTGCTTGCGGCCGGATTGGAATCGACGTGGCGTCAGCCGTTCGTCGATGTGGCGCTGGCCAAGGGCGGCTCACGCTGGTGGGTGCAGCGCAAACACGTGCTGCGCTCGGCCGCACTACCCACCTTCACCATCGCGGGCGTGCTCGTCGGCAACATGCTGGCCGGGTCGGTGGTGGTGGAAACCGTGTTCGCTCGCACCGGCGTCGGACGGCTCACCCAGACTTCCGTACTCGCCCAGGATATTCCGGTTGTACAAGGCATCGTGCTGCTGACCTCGACGGTGTTCGTCACGGTCAATCTCGCGGTGGATCTGCTCTATCCGCTGCTGGATCCGCGCATCGCGGGTCGCACTCGCCGCGCGGTGCCGGAGAGCAGCGACGTCGGCGTCGGCGTCGGCGAGAAGGAGGTGGGTGTTCGTGCCTGATCTCCTCGACACATCAACTTGGGGGCGACGTGCGCGCTCGTGGAAGTCGTCGCGCCGCACAACCCCACCGACGCCTGCTCGATTCACCTTTGCAGGCAACTGTGGCTCGGTTCAGCAACCCGACGCCCGCGCCGTGCGTGACAACGCCGTAATTGCCCTGCCACCGGGAGTGCTCTCTGCGGGCTTCGCATTCGAGCCGTGGCTGCTCATCGACAACATCGCGGAGGTGAACGTCCATGGTTGACGTGCTCGACGAGCGGCGCGGCGTGGCAGCGCCGTGGTTGCGGCGGCCGGTGCTGCGATGGACGACAGTGCGCGGCAATGCCGCGCTGATCGTGGCCGTCGTAGTCGTGCTGATCGCGCTGGGGTGGGCTTTGCTGCCGTCGGTGTTCGCCAGCGGCGATCCGCTCACCGGCGTGCCCGCCGAGAAATTCCGTGGGCCGAGCGCTCAGCACTGGTTCGGTACCGACAACCTCGGCCGTGACCTCTACACCCGGATGGTGCACGGCGCGGGGCTTTCACTGACCGCCACGATCTCCGCGGTGGCCATCGCGTTGGTCGCGGGGTCGCTGCTCGGACTGCTGTCCGGGTCGATCGGTGGCGTCGTGGACACGCTCATCATGCGATTCGTCGACGTGCTGCTGTCCATCCCGGCGCTACTGCTTTCGCTGGCCTTGGTCACCGCGCTCGGCTTCGGAACTCGCAATGTGGCTATCGCAGTAGGTGTTTCGCTGGTCGCCAATTTCGCGCGGGTGATGCGCTCGGAAGTGTTGCGGGTGCGCCAGTCACCGTTCGTCGAGGCCGCGCACGCGTCCGGCGTCCGCTGGTACAGCGTGCTCGCTCGGCACGTGCTGCCCAACGCCTACCAGCCGGTGCTCGCCCTTGCCGCGGTCGAGTTCGGCATGGCGGTGCTCGCGGTCTCGGCGCTGAGCTTCCTCGGCTACGGCGCGAAACCGCCGACTCCCGAATGGGGCTCGCTGATCTCCGAGGGCCGCAACTACCTCGCCACCGCCTGGTGGATGACCACGCTGCCCGGCTTGGTGATCATCGCGGTCGTCCTCGCCGCCCAGCGCCTTGGTCGCGTCGTGAGCAGGAGTGAGCACACATGAGCGACAACGAATTCCGTGGCTCCGAGAATGGGTTCGCATCATCGTCAGCAGATACCGCGCTGCTGCGGATCGACGGTCTCCATGTTCGCTACCGGTCGGACTCCGGTCCCGTCACCGCGTTGGCCGGTGCCTCGCTCACTGTGGCGCGTGGTGAGGTTGTCGCGTTGGTCGGTGAATCCGGCTCCGGCAAGTCGACGCTCGCGCAGGCGGTGATCGGGTTGCTCGGTCCGAATGCCGAAGTCGCGGGCGGGACCATCACTTTCGATGGGGAGACCATCGACACCGGATCCGAGCGGGCGCTGCGGCGACTGCGCGGGGCTCGGATCGCGTTCGTGCCACAGGATCCCGGTCTGTCGCTGAATCCCGTGCAGCGGGTGGGCGATCAGGTCGCCGAGGCGTTGATCGTGCACGGTCTGGCCGATCGGCGCGGTGCAAGGCAGCGGGCAGTGGAGTTGCTCGCCGAGGCGGGGCTCGATCGGCCGCAATTGCGGGCGACGCAGTATCCGCATGAGCTGTCCGGCGGGCAGCGGCAGCGGGTGCTGATCGCGGCCGCCTTGATCTGCGGGCCGGAGCTGGTGATCGCCGACGAGCCGACCAGTGCGCTGGACGCGACCGTGGCGCGGCGGGTGCTCGATGGGCTGGCCGAGCAGATCTCGGCTCGCGGCACGGCCGTGCTGCTGATCACCCATGATCTTGCGGTCGCCGCCGAGCGGGCCGATCGGCTGGTGGTGCTCAACGGCGGTGAAGTCGTCGAAACCGGCCCCACCGCAACGCTGCTCGCCGAACCTCGGCACCCGTACACGAAACGACTGCTCGCGGCATCACCCAGCCTGGCTCCGTTCGGCGGGTTCCGTCCTCGGCGCCCAAGCGAAGGCACGCCGCTGCTGTCGGTTCGGGGGGTGCGCAAGCGCTTCCGCGCACAAGCCGGTGAGTCGGTGACAGCGGTCTCCGGCGTGGACTTCGACCTCGGACGGGGCGAAACACTGTCGCTGGTCGGCGAATCCGGCTCCGGCAAGTCCACCACCGCGCGAATCGCGTTGCGGCTCACCGAACCCGACAGCGGTGCGATCACCTTCGACGGCCACGAGCTGACCAGGGTCCGCAGACCCGAGCTGCGGGCATTGCGCCAGCGGTTCCAGGTGGTGTATCAGAACCCCTACGCCTCTCTCGATCCGCGCTGGCGCGTCGGGTCGATCATCGAGGAACCGTTGCGCGCCTATGGAGTCGGCGACCGCAAGACACGCCGAGGACGGATCCGGGAACTACTCGGACAGGTCGCATTGCCCGAGCAGTTCGCGCAGCGTCGCCCCGCCGAGCTGTCCGGTGGGCAGCGACAGCGGGTCGCGATCGCGCGAGCCCTTGCACTGCACCCCGACCTGCTGGTCCTCGACGAACCGGTCTCCGCGCTGGACGCTTCGGTACAGGCCCAGATCCTGGAGCTGCTCGACCGTCTGCAAACCGAGCTGCAACTGAGCTACCTGTTCATCTCCCATGACTTGGCGGTGGTCCGCCGGATCAGCGACCGCGTCGCGGTGATGCGCAACGGCCGCATCCTCGAAACGGGCCACACCGCCGACATTTTCGACAACCCACAGCACGAGTACACCCGGGAACTGTTGTCGGCCATTCCCGCCCGCGCCACAGCCACGAAAGGGCAGTCCGCACACAAGTCGCCGCCGCACCGGACCCACACGCCCCCTCACGAACGCGGCGTCGAATCGACTGGAAAGGACCGTGCCGATGTCTGATTCAGACTTCTTCCTCGCTGTAGAGCTCGCCGGAACCGGAGTGCATCCGGCGTCGTGGCGGCGCGACGATTCTCGCGCGGAGGATCTGTTCACCGGCGGGTACTGGGTGGACGCGATCGCGGCCGCCGAGAGTTTCGGGGTCGACGCGGTTTTCGTGCCCGATTCGTTCGGTGTGCAGCAAGGCGGGCACGGGGTTACCCGGGGTGTGCTCGACGCGGTGGCGATCGCGGCCAGGGTTGCCGCGGTCACCCGCGGCATCGGGCTGATTCCGCAGGCCGCGGTGACGCACACAGAGCCGTTCCACCTGTCCAAGGCGATCGCGAGCCTCGATTTCGCGTCGCTGGGTCGTGCGGGCTGGGAGGTCACCGTCTCCGTAGGGGCCGAGCAGGCGAGGGCATTCGGGCGTAAGGGCGCACAGAATGCCCAGGCGCTGTGGCACGAGGCGGACGAGGCGATCGAAGTGGTCGCGCGGCTGTGGGACAGCTGGGAGGACGACGCGGAGGTCCGCGACGAGTCGACCGGGCGATTCATCGACCGGGACAAGCTGCATTACATCGACTTCGTCGGAGACAACTTCTCGGTGAAGGGTCCGTCGATCACACCGCGTTCCCCGCAGGGGCTGCCGATTGTCGCGGTCCGCGCCGCTGACCCGGCGAGCACCGCCGTAGCGATTCAGCGCGCCGATCTGATCCGCAGCAGCGCCACCGATCTCGATGAGGCCGCCGCTCGACGCACCACGCTGCGCACGGCGCTCGTCGATGCGGGCCGCGATCCGGATGCGGTGCGAGTGCTGCTGGATATCGACGTCCACCTGGCAGAGACGGTGCCGGCGGCGCACGACGAGGTGGTCCAGTTGGACCGCTGGGCCGAGCCGATCGCCACCGCCGGCCCCGGTGCGCCCAACACGCTGCGCCACATCGGCACCTCGGACACGCTGCGTGAGCTCCTCGCCGCTTTCCGCACCGCCGGAGCCGCCGACGGCGTCGTCCTGCGCCCACTCGCCGTCCGCGCCGCCCTCCGCCACCTCACCGCGGCACCCCTTCTCGGGATCCGCACCGGGCACCCGGAAGGTGTGCGGATCCCGACAACAGGTCCCGACACCCGGAACCCCGGGTCGCTGCGGGCGCGTCTCGGTCTGCCGCGGCCGGCCAGCCGCTATGCGGAAGCTTCGACGTCTACTTCGGAAAGGACGCTGTGATGAGCGACAAACCTCGTAAGGCGGTTCATCTTGCCGCGCACTTTCCCGGGGTGAACAACACCACGGTGTGGAGTGATCCGGAATCCAAGAGTCAGGTCGATTTCGAGTCGTTCGTGCATCTGGCCGAGACCGCCGAGCGCGGGCTGTTCGACTTCTTCTTCCTTGCCGAGGGGCTGCGGCTGCGTGAACATCTCGGGCGGATCCACGATCTCGATGTGGTGGGCAGGCCGGATACGTTTACCGTGCTGAATGCGCTTGCCGCGGTTACCGAGAAGCTTGGGCTGGCGGGGACCATCAACAGCACCTATAACGAGCCGTTCGAGTTGGCCAAGCAGTTCGCCTCGCTGGATCATCTATCCGGTGGGCGGGCGGCGTGGAATGTCGTCACCTCCTCCGACGCGTTCACCGGCGAGAACTTCCGGCGCGGTGGCTATCTCGAACACAGTCAACGCTATCGGCGTGCCGCCGAGGTCGTCGAGGTCACGCGCGCGCTGTGGGACAGCTGGCCTGCCGACTCGCTGGTGGTTGATCGCGAGGCCGGTGTGTTCGCCGGAGCGGTTCCCGAAATCAGCTACCGGAACACACAATTCGATATCTCGGGCCGATTCGTACTGCCACCGAGCCCGCAGGGGCACCCGGTGTTGTTGCAGGCGGGCGATTCCGACGAGGGGCGTGAGTTCGGCGCCGCCTCCGCCGATGCGATCTTCACCGGACACGGCTCGCTCGAAGCGGGTCAGAAGTTCTATGCGGATGTGAAGGGCCGCTTGGCGAAATACGGCCGCACGCCGGACGAGCTGAAGATTCTGCCCGCCGCGACGTTCGTGCTCGGCGATACCGCCGAGGACGCGCAGGAACGCGCCAGGCAGATTCGGCTTCAGCAGGTCGGCCCGCAAACCGCCATCGCCTTCCTCGAACAGGTCTGGGGTCGTGACCTTTCCGGCTACGACCCGGATGGGCCGCTGCCGGATGTCGAACCGTCCGGCGACGCCGACATCACCCGCGGCCGAGTACGGCACGCGAAGGACCCCCGCGCCATAGCCGACGGATGGCGGGAGAAAGCCGAGGCCGAGAAGCTCAGCATCCGAGAGTTGATCATCGAGGTCACCGCGCGCCAGCAGTTCGTCGGCACGCCCGCGGCGGTCGCCGAACAGATCGATGCCTACGTGCAGGCCGATGCCGCCGACGGATTCATCCTCGTCCCGCATCTCACCCCGGCCGGACTCGACGAATTCGTCGATCGCGTCGTCCCGGAACTGCAGGAACGCGGCAGTTTCCGCACCGAGTACACCGGCACCACCCTGCGTGAACATCTCGGCTTGCCCCACCCGCATCAGCACCACCGCAGCACTGCACACGAAGGAGCCCGAGCGTCATGACCACCAGCACCACAACACTTTTCGAGACCGAGTGGGCTTCCTGGCAGCACGCCAGAGAGGATCAGTTGCGCGACCCGCTCGGCTTCCTCAGCTTGACCGGATTGCATTGGCTCACCGACCAACCCGAGCGGCTGCCCGGTGTGCCGGGCACCTGGTGGGTCACCGACGACAAGGTTTTCATCACCGCCCAACCCGCCGACCGACTGGAGTTCGATGGCACCGGCATCGCAGGCGTGCAGATCCTCGCGCCGGCCGAAGGTGCTTCCGGACTCACTGTGCTGCACGAGGATCGGGTGCTCGAGGTGATCCGCCGCACCGGACAGTACGCGGTGCGGGTGCACGATCCGGCCGCGTCGAGGCTGCTGACTTTCGAAGGGATTCCGGCTTACGCACCGGATCCGCGCTGGGTGGTCACGGGCCGATTCGTACCGTTCGACGCACCGCAGACGGTGACGACCGGCGCCGTCGTCGACGGTCTCGAGCATCACCATACCGCCGTGGGCACTATCGAATTCAGCATCGGCGAGGTGACCGAGCGGGTCATCGCCTTCGGTGAGCCCACGAATCTGCGGGTGCTGTTCACCGATGCCACCAGCGGCGTCACCACCTACCCTACGGCGCGCTCGCTCGCGGTGGACGCACCCGAATCCGACGGCACCGTGCGGCTCGATTTCAACCGGGCGGCCAACCTGCCGTGCGCCTTCACCGATTTCGCGACCTGCCCGCTCGCACCCGCGGAGAACAGGCTGCGCCTTGCTATCGAAGCAGGCGAGCAGAATCCGCGGTTGGGGCCGGCGGCATGAGCGTTCCACTGTCCATTCTCGATCTGGCACCGATCAGCGCCGGGTCGACCGCACAGCAGGCGATCCGCAATACGATCGATCTTGCGCAGCACGCCGAAGACTGGGGCTATCACCGGTATTGGCTCGCCGAACACCATTTCGTTTCGGTGGCGAGTTCCTCGTCGATCACCCTGATCGGTCTGGTCGCGGCGGCTACCTCGCGCATTCGGGTCGGCTCCGGCGCGGTGCAGGTGGGGCACCACACGTCGGCGTCGATCGTGGAGGCGTTCGGGACCATCGATGCCCTGTACCCGGGGCGTCTCGATCTCGGGCTCGGCCGCTCCGGTCATCGCCGTGCTCAATTCGGTGCGCAGCCAGAGCGTCCGAAGAAGAGCCACCCGGTGGTCGATACGGTGACAGGGCGCACCGAGATCCGGGACGGTGTGGTTGTCCCGCCGCCGTTCGATCCCGGCCGGATCACCGACCGTTCGAAGTTCATCGCCTCGATCGCCGCGCTCCAGCAGGAGGGTGCGCACCCGCTGGACTTCGCTGATCAGGTCGACGAGATCCGCGCGCTGCTCAACGGCACCTACAAGAGCACCGATGGTGTTGCGCTGCACGCGGTTCCGGGTGAGGGGGCGCAGGTCGAACTGTGGTTGTTCGGCAGCTCGGCCAGTGAAAGTGCCGAACTCGCCGGACGACTCGGTCTGCCGTTCGCGGCGGCTTACCACGTCGCGCCGGGTACCGCCCTCGACGCGGTCGATGCGTATCGGGCGGCATTCCGGCCGTCGGCCGAGCTGGCTGCGCCCTATGTGGTGATCTCGGCGGATGTAGTTGTGGCCCAGGATGATGCGACCGCGCAGCGACGGGCATCCACCTACGGGCACTGGGTGCACAGCATTCGCAGCGGTGCGGGCGCTGCCGACTATCTCGACCCGGCCGACGCCTCCCCGCTGACACCGGAGCAGCAACGCCTGGTCGACGACCGTCTTGCCACCCAATTTGTCGGTGCCCCCGCAACGGTCGCCGAACGCCTCACCGCACTGCAACGCGTCACCGGCGCCGACGAACTCCTGGTCACCAGCATCGCGCACGACCACGAGGACCGCCTCGAATCCCACCGCCTGCTCGCCGAGGCATGGGGACTCCGCGCCGCGCGCGCCGCCTGAACCGCAGGACGAGATCCGGCGGGCACCGCACCGGTGCCCGCCGGATCGTGTGTCTCGATGCCGATGGTCAGCGATCGCCGCGAACTGTCGCGCCGCTAGTGCGCCACCGCACCGGACTCGGGAATGCGACGCTGGTGGACCTACCCGACTGATCCCAGCCAACCGGGTCACGGAGCCGAGGCCCGGTCCGTTGCCGGGGCGGGTAGGGAACTGTCACCGTGTGTGATGGGCGTAGAAGTCCGCGACGGCGCGGAAAGACTCCTTTGGTTCCCACGGTAGGTCGGGATATGCGACGCCGTTGTGATCGACGTAGCTTTTCACGAGGCCGTAGCCGGCCAGGTCGAGGTCCAGTCGCGCTTGGGGACGATGGGGAAGAGCGGGGGTGACGAAGGTGAAGACGAATGCGCCGTCGACACCGGCCGTATCGAGTTGGCCCAGCATGTCGGTCAACTCGCGTGCCTGCATCGCCTCGTCTCGGATGTAGTCGCCGTTCAATTGCGGCGGGTCCGAGGCGAAGTCCGCGATCATGAATCCCCGTGGCCCCTTGTCTTCAGCGCCCTGGTACGCGCAGACACCGACTTCGGTGACTACGACCGGTTTGCCGTAGTCGGACAGCTGTTGCAGAGATCGGCCGTAGGTGGCGCGATTGCGCTTCGCGCGGTAGTAGTCGACGCCGATGATGTCGAACAAGGTCCAGTCGACCGCCTCGATCGGCAGGGCCGCGTAGGTGATCGGGCCGTTGAATATTTTTCGAACCGCAGTGACGGCCTCGGCCAGAAACGCGTTCAGTGGTCTGTTGTGCGATTTGAGCACCTTCAGCTTCAACACGGTGGCCAGCAAGGCGGTCGGCTTGCTGAACCGCTCGACCGAGTTGCGGTCATCCAGGATCCCGTTCATGAACAATGTCAGCTCGCAGCCCAGCACGAACACGACCGAGGACCGGTGCTGTCGCGCCCGCTCGGCAACTGCGGCGCAGCGCAGAATGTAGTCCAGAGTCTCCCGGGGAGATCTGTCATGCAGGTGGGGCGACAGCCAAACCTCGAGCCCGAGGTCGAGTGCGTGCTCCGCCGCCACGGCCAATCGGTCCGGATCGGTCCCGGAAATCCGGACGGTGTTGCAGTGCAGGTCTTTCCCGATGATCTCGAGTTCCCGCCCGGGCGATCTCCGGATCGAACACGGGACGTGAGTGGTATCGCTCCCCGAACTCGATACCGACGTCGTAGTTGACACCTCGTCGCTTCACGAACACTCTCCTCGCCCATGACATCCTCCAATGTCAATCTAGATTGACAACGGGGTCGGCGTCAATATTAGTTGACAAACACGGAAGGAGAGCCCGTTCAGTTGAGTGCGGCCGTTTCTATGAGAACAGCGAAAACTGCTGCATCCCAATCGGTTCGCTCAGCACCGTCGAGGATCACATCTAACTGTGGCGCGGTCGCCACCCCCCGACGCCGTAGTGCCCGATCTCACGAGCACTGGCCATCACGGCGTAGATAACCGCCGCGTAGATCCTGGACCTGGGTGCGGCGATACTGCGACCCCGAGCCTCCAGCTCGCACCGATGAGAGTTCACCCGCCCCTAGATGACAACACCGGTGGGCCACCTGGCCCACCGGTGCGATCCGCTCAGGCGCTGATCGGAGCGGCCGTCACTCCGTAGCCGAGGTTGGTGAGGACCTCGCTGGTCGCCTTGGCGAAGTTGAGGGTGATGAAGTGCAGGCAGGGGGCGCCCTCGTTGATGAGGCGCTGGCCCATTTCGGTGGCGATCTCGATGCCGACCTCACGGACCGCTGCCTGGTTGGCGTCCGGGTTGTCACCCGCCGCCTTGTGCAGCCGCTCCAGCACAGCGCCCGGCAGTGGGCGGCCGCACAGTTCCTCGGCGCGCGCGACGGTGCGCAGGGAGGTGATCGGCATCAGCTCGGGGATGATCGGCTTGGCGGCCTCGATCGGGTCGAAAGCGGCGATCCGGTCGCGCAAGCGCAGGTAGTGCTCGACGTCGAAGAACATCTGGGTGATCGAATACTCCGCGCCCGCACGCAGTTTCGCGGCCAGGTACTGGGTATCGGTGTCCAGATCGGGCGAACGGTGATGGCCCTGTGGGAACGACGCGACGCCCACATGGAAGTCGCCGAGGTCACGCACGATGCGCACCAGTTCCTCGGCATAGGCGACGCCCTCGGGATGCTTGGTCCATTCGCCGAGCGGATCGCCCGGCGGGTCACCACGCAGCACCAGGATGTTGCGGATACCGGAATCGGCGTACGCGCCGACCAGCGAGCGCAGCTCGGCGAGGCTGTGCTCGACGGCGGTCAGGTGCGCCACCGGCAGCAGCGTGGTCTCCTGCGCCAGGGCACCGGTCACTCGCACGGTGCGGTCGCGGGTGGACCCGCCCGCGCCGTAGGTCATCGATACGAAGGCCGGATGCATCCGCTCGAACTGTCGCACCGCACGCCACAGCCTCGCCTCGGCCGTGGCGTCGCGCGGCGGGTTGAATTCCACGGAGAACGGCACCGCAGTGCTCGAATGGGTCCGCAGGCTCTGCACAACCGAGGGTGTTCCAGAGACGTTCGGTGGCGTCGGGGACGGTCGGCCAGGGGTCGAGGGTCCCCGTACGTTGTCGAAAGTCACCGGTCCAGTGTAGTGGTGGGCAGTCGCAGCCTCGCCGGGTCGCCAGGGGTGCCGTTTTCAACGGCCGCGTATTCTGCGACCAGGCGGCATCGTCGCCACCGCCGAGCAAGACGCACGACAGCTCGCCCGGCACCACTTGCCGCATTCCGGGCAGCACGCGGCCCGGCGCAGTCCACGACCCGCACGACCTTGGAGGCTCCCCTGTCCGCCGGAACCGGTACCCAGACGCCTCGGGCCAACCCGTCGGACGAGGCGGCCACGTCGGCGGCGCCAACCCCACCACCGAACGGTGACACCGCGCCGGCCACCGACTATGCAGCGCTGAAGCCCGGGACGCCCGCATTCGTCGCGGTAGTCGAAGCCGCGCTCACCGACTTCTTCCGCACTCGGCGGCCCGCGGTCGAACCGCTGGGCCCGGTATTCGTTCAGGCCGCCGAGGCCCTCGAGCTGTTCGTCCTGCGCGGCGGCAAACGCACCAGGCCCGCATTCGCCTGGACCGGCTGGCTCGGCGCGGGCGGGGACCCCACCGGTCCCGACGCGGCCGCGGTGCTGAATGCTTGCGCCGCACTGGAATTGGTGCAGGCGTGCGCGCTGATTCACGACGACATCATCGATTCTTCGCGCACCAGGCGGCGCTTCCCCACCGTGCACGTCGACTTCGAGCAGCGCCACCGCGACCGCGGTTGGGCGGGCGACTCCGAGCACTTCGGCGCCAGCGTCGCCATCCTGATCGGTGACCTCGCGCTCGCCTGGGCCGACGATATGGTGCACGCCTCCGGCCTGGATCCCGCCGCCATCGCCAGGTTCGCACCGGTCTGGGCGCTGATGCGCACCGAGGTGCTCGGCGGGCAGCTGCTCGATATCAACGGCGAGGCGGGCGGCGACGAATCCGTAGCCGCCGCGCTGCGTATCAACCGGTACAAGACGGCCGCCTACACCGTCGAACGCCCGCTGCACCTGGGCGCGGCCATCGCCGACGCCGATCCTCGGCTGGTCGAGGACTACCGCACCTTCGGCACAGACATCGGCATCGCTTTCCAATTGCGCGACGATCTGCTCGGCGTCTTCGGCGACCCCGCGGTCACCGGCAAGCCCTCCGGCGACGACTTGCGCGAGGGCAAGCGCACCGTGCTGATCGCCGAGGCGCTACAGCGCGCGGACAGCACCGACCCGGCCGCCGCGACCTTGCTGCGCACGAGCATCGGCACCGACCTCACCGCCGACCAGGTCGAACACCTGCGCGCCGTCCTCACCGACCTCGGCGCGGTCGACGAAGTGGAACGCCGCATCACCGACCTCACCGAACAGGGCCTGGCCGCCATAGAATCCAGCTCCGCCACCCAGGCGACGAAGGAGCAGCTACGCGCGATGGCGCTTGCGGCGACAAGGCGCGCCGCGTGAAAGTCGTTGCAGGACCGACCGATCGGGTCGTCGTTGTGGGCGCAGGACTATCCGGGCTTGCGGCCGCGCTGTATCTGACCGGAGCGGGCCGCACCGTGACCCTGCTGGAGCGCGCCGATCACCCGGGAGGGCGCGTCGGGCGGTATCGCGGGCCGGACTACGAGATCGACTCCGGCGCGACCGTGTTGACGCTGCCGGAGCTGATCACCGATGCCTTGGCCGCCGTGGGGCTGACCCCGGAATCCTGCACGCCACCGCTGCGGATCCATCGGCTCGCGCCGAGCTATCACGCCCGTTTCGCCGACGGCGCCACCATTCGCGTGTTCGCCGACCCGGAGGCCATGGCCGAGGAAGTGACCGAGGTCTGCGGGGCGGAGGAGGCACGCGGCTATCGACGGCTGCGGGCGTGGCTGGCACGGATCTACGAGGCCGAGTTCGGCGAGTTCATGGACACGAACTTCGATTCGCCGTTGGACATGGTGCGCAAGCCCGAGAAGCGGCGCGCACTCGCCGCGCTGGTGCGGCTCGGCGGGTTCGGCAGGCTCGGCCCGCGCGTCGGCCGGTTCCTGCGCGATCAAAGGCTGGCAAGGCTGTTCACCTTCCAGGCGCTCTACGCGGGCATGCCGCCCGCCGAGGCGCTTGCCGTGTACGGCGCGATCCCTCACATGGACACCTCCCTCGGCGTCTACTTCCCCGAGGGCGGGATGCGCGCCATCGCCGACGCCATGGCCGACGCCTTCACTGCCGCAGGCGGCACCTTGGCACTGAGCACCGAAGTCACGGCGATCGACTATGCCAACCGGCGCGCGCGACGGGTCCGCACCGCCGACGGTCGGTCCTTCGACTGCGACGCCCTGGTGCTCACCACCGATCTCGGCTCGATCGAACGATTCGGAGTGCGCCGCCGCCCGCTGCGCGCCGCGCCGTCGGCCATCGTGGCGCACGGCACCGTGCCCGCGGAGATCGCCGCCACCTGGCCGGTGCAGGCGCACCACACCATCGACTTCGGCGCGGCCTGGGATCGGACCTTCACCGAGATCGCGGCCAGACGCGGCAAGGGCCGGGTGATGAGCGATCCGTCGCTGCTGCTGACGCGCCCCGCACTCACCGACTCCACCCTCTACATCGACAGGCCCGACGGCCGTCACGAACCGTTCTCGCTGCTGGCTCCTTGCCCCAACCTGGATTCCGCGCCGCTGGACTGGGATCGGCTCGGCCCGTCCTACCTGCGTGAACTGCTGGGCGTCCTGGAGTCACGCGGCTACAACGGCATCGCCGAATATTTCACCGTCGATCATCTCGACACCCCGAACACCTGGCGCGAACAAGGCATGCTGGCCGGTACTCCGTTCTCCGCGGCACACCTGTTCCGGCAAACCGGGCCATTTCGGCCACGCAATTTTCCGCACTCCAGCGACAATGTAGTTATCGCGGGTTGCGGCACCACTCCAGGCGTCGGAGTGCCCACGACAGTGCTGTCCGGAAAACTGGCGGCAAACCGGATTACCGGTGCTGCGAGCCCCGCTCGGGATGAAACCCCACGCACCACCGGGATAGTGTTCCCGGCGAACCTCTAAACTCAACGCCGACCTAATTCACTCGCGGTTGCGACCGCCGACCACTCCGGGGGGACCGACACCACATGCCACCCCCCGAAGCCAGCGCCGCAGCCGCCACCGACGCCTCGATCAGCGAGACCCGCGACATCGCGGACCGCACGTCGAGTGCGCCTGTCAACCGTACCGAGCACATCGCCCCCGCCGGACCGTCCCACCAGGGACTCCGGTGGTGGATGCGGACCTCCGCCGACTTCCTGCGCAGCCCAGAGGGACACTCGGCACTACTCGGGTTCTTCGGCGCCATGATGATCACCTTCGGCGGGTTCGGCGCGGGCAGTGTCCGCAAACGCGATCCGCTACTCGAGGGACTGCACCTGTCCTGGCTGCGATTCGGCCACGGCTACGCGCTGTCCACCATGGTCATCTGGGTCGGCGTGCTGCTGATGATCACCGCATGGGTTCGGCTGGGCCGGACCACCATCGGCTTCGGGAACCGACCTGATGCCGGGGTGACGCTGAACGAGCTGCGCGCGATCGTCGGCATCTGGATCTTCCCGCTCCTGTTCGCCGCACCGATGTTCAGCCGTGACGCCTACTCCTATCTGGCGCAGGGCGCGCTGCTGCGTGACGGGTTCGACCCCTATCAGGTCGGCCCGGTCGCCAATCCCGGTGTGCTGCTGGACAACGTGAGCCCGGTGTGGACCACCACGACGGCGCCCTACGGTCCGGTCTTCCTGCTACTCGGCCGCGCGATCACCGCCATCACGGGCGACAACGTGGTGGCAGGGACGATCGCGCTGCGGCTGGTGATGCTGCCCGGCTTGGCGTTGATGATGTGGGCGGTGCCGTACCTGACCAAGCATCTCGGCGGCAAGCCGACGGTCGCGCTATGGCTGGCCGTGCTCAATCCTCTGGTACTGATCCACCTGATCGGCGGCGTGCACAACGAGATGCTGATGGTCGGCCTGATGTGTGCGGGCATCGCGCTGGTGCTGGAACGCCACCATGTGGCCGGCGTCGTGGTCGTCGCGATCGGGGTGGCCATCAAGGCGACCGCGGGAATCGCGCTGCCGTTCCTGGTGTGGATCTGGATGCTGCACGAGAAGGAACGCAGGGCTCTCGAGCGAGCCGCGAATTCCCCGGGTGCCACGCAGCCGCTCGAAGGTGAGCCGGATGCCGCGAAACCGAGCGAGGAAATGCCGCACCCGGCACTGATGTTCGCGAAGATCGCCGGACTCGGGCTGAGCGTATTCGCGGTGGTCTTCGCGGTGGCCTCGCTGGCCGCCGGTGTCGGCATCGGCTGGCTGACCGCGCTTTCGGGCTCGAAGAAGATCATCAACTGGCTGTCGCTGCCGACGATCATGGCGCACGCGACCACCTGGATCACCCCATGGCGGCTCGATTCGGTGCTCGGCGTCACCCGGACCATCTGCGCGGCGGCGCTGGTGGCCGTGCTGGTGTGGACGTGGTGGCGCTTCCGGCACAGCGAACGCGAAGCGGTGCTCGGCATCCTCATCGCGTTCGTCGCGATCGTCATCCTCTCCCCCGCCGCGCTGCCCTGGTATTACTCCTGGCCACTGGCGCTGGCCGCGGGCTTCGCGCTGTCGACCACCACGCTGATGGTGCTTGTCGGCCTATGCACCTGGCTGATGCTGGTGTTCCAGCCGGACGGTTCGATCGGGCTGTACAACTTCTGGCATGTGGCCGCCGCGACCTTCGTCGCGGTGGTGGCGGCGCTGTCGCTGCGGAAGGTGGACCCGCTACGTTTGCGGGCTACTACCTCGGCGGATTCGTCGGCACCGCCCCGGCTGTGACCAGCACTGCCTCAGCCATGACCGCCGAACTCGCCGTCGCCTATCACGAATGCAGGCAACTCGCCGCGGTGCACGGCCGCACCTATTTCCTGGCGACCCGCCTGCTGTCGGCCGAGCGAAGACCCGCGGTGCACGCGCTCTACGCGTTCGCGAGGACGGTCGACGACATCGTCGATCACGCCGACGCCATCGAGCTGGCGAACACCCCCGATCCGGCGGCAACGGCCTACCACGTCCAGGACTGTGCCGAGCTGCTCGATCGCATCGAAAAGCAGCTGCGCAGCCGCCTGGAAGGCAATCCGCTCCCGGATCAGATCGGCGAGCAACGGCACCGGGTCCTGCTCGCCGTCGCCGACACCATCGAACGCTACGACATTGCGCACCAGCACTTCTGGACGTTCATGGATGCGATGCGGATGGATATCGTCGGCACACCGCAGCACCGCAACCGCTACGCGACCATGGACGAACTGCGCGAATACATGCGCGGTTCGGCGGCGGCGATCGGACTACAGCTGCTGCCGATACTCGGCACCGTCGTGCCGGTGGCCGAGGCCGAACCCGCCGCCGCGGCACTCGGCGAGGCGTTCCAGCTCACCAACTTCCTCCGCGATATCGCCGAGGATCTCGATCGCGGGCGGGTCTATCTGCCCGCCGACGAACTGGCCGCGTTCGGGGTCGACCACGACCTGCTGGTCCACTGTCATCGCCGCGGGCACACCGATCAGCGGGTGCGCAGGGCACTGGCCCACCTGATCGCAATCAACCGTGACATCTATCGTGCGGCCGACCGCGGCATCGACCTGTTGGAACCGCGTGTCCGCCCGGCCATCCGCACCGCGAGCACGCTGTACGCGGGCATTCTCGACCAGATCGAACACTCCGACTACGCCGTCTTCCGCGGGCGCGCGGTAGTCCCACGGAGGCGACGCCTGCGTGTTGCCGCGGTGGAATTCGGCACCGCCGCGCTGCGCGGCCCACGCTGACCGCTTGCCTGTGCCGCACCGGTAGTGCGGCACAGGTCAGGGTCGGGTGGGATCAGAAAGGATCGGCAGCGGCGCGGCGGATGACTTCACGGGCCAATGGACCGTGCAGGGCGTCGACCGGTCGGCCCGGCAGAGTCTCGTCCTCGGTGAAGACCCATTCCAGGATCTCTTCGTCGGTGTACTTGGCGTCCTTCATCACGGTGATCAGGCCGGGCAGCCATTTGATCACCGCACCCGTGTCGTCGAAGAACCGTTCGGGGACGCCTGCCACGCCGTCGCGGCGCACGGCGAGAAGTTGATGGTCGCGCAGCATCTGATGCACCCGGGTCACCACGAGCCCGAGCTTGTCGGCCACCTCGGGCAGTGGCAGCACGGCCACGGACTCGGGAAGGACATCATCGCTGCAGGGAAATGCACTCACCCGGATAACGGTAGACGGTCCGCTGCCGCACGTCGTGAGACACCCGGGGCACATTCGCCGATACCATCGTGGGGGCCGCACGGGGCGGCTGGTCGCTTGTCGCACTAGCAGCGAGGGGTGAGAACTTTGTGAAAGCCGGAGGACATCACTTGATCGGGCAAATACTGGAAGGGCGCTACCGTATCGATGCGCCGATTGCTCGCGGCGGGATGTCGATGGTCTTCCGGGGTGTGGACACTCGCCTGGACCGCCCCGTCGCCATCAAGGTGATGGACCCGAAGTTCGCCGCCGATCCCCAGTTCCTGTCGCGATTCGAATTCGAGGCGCGCGCGGTCGCCAAGCTGAAGCATCCGTCGCTGGTCGCGGTGTACGACCAGGGCGTCGACGGCGAGCATCCGTTCCTGATCATGGAATTGGTCGAGGGCGGTACTTTGCGCGAGCTGCTGCGCGAGCGCGGTCCGATGCCGCCACACGCGGCACGTGCGGTTGCCGAGCCGGTGCTCGCCGCGATCGGCGTCGCGCATTCGGCGGGTCTGGTGCACCGTGATATCAAGCCGGAGAACGTGCTGATCTCGGACGCGGGCGAGGTGAAGATCGCCGATTTCGGCCTCGTCCGCGCGGTCGCGGCGGCCAACACCACCTCGGCGAGCGTGATTCTCGGCACTGCGGCTTACCTGTCGCCCGAACAGGTCACCACCGGTACCGCCGATGCGCGCAGCGACGTCTACTCCTTCGGCGTGCTGATCTTCGAATTGCTGACCGGCCGGGTTCCCTTCACCGGTGACACCTCGCTGTCGGTGGCGTATCAGCGGATCGAGAACGACGTTCCGAGCCCGAGCCAGTTCATCGCCGGGGTACCCCCGGAGTTCGACGACCTGATCGCACGGGCGACCGCCCGTGAGCCCGCGCACCGCTTCGCCGACGCGAACGAGATGGTCGCCGCGCTGCATCAGATCGCCGTCGCGCTGAACCTGCCCCCGTATCGGGTGCCCGCTCCGCAGGAATCGGCCGAGCATCTCAGCGCCAGCTACATCGCCACACCGGACCAGCACGCGGCCCAGCAGGCCCCAGCGCACCAGGAACCCCATGCGCTGCAGCACACCAAGGTCGTCACCGCCGCGCGGCCCAGGTACGCCGATTACGGTCCGCCCGACGACTACGAGCCGCAGCCCTCGCGCCTGCCGCAGCCCTCGCCGTATCAGGAATACGACTCCGAACGCAACCGGTCACGCCGCACGGTGCTGTTGTGGGTGGCCGCGGTGGCGATCCTGACGCTGATCGTCGGGGTCGGCGGCTGGTGGCTCGGTGTCGGCCGCTTCTCCGCGGTCCCGCCGATCGCCGGACTCGACCAGCAACGCGCCATCGCCGCGTTGCAGAATGCGGGCTTCTCCACCGAGATCAGACAGAAGGCCTCGGATACGATCCCGGTCGGCGGCGTGGTCGGCAGCGACCCGCCCGCCGGATCCAAGATCACCAAGAGCACGACGGTGGCGGTGCTGGTGTCCAGCGGCAAACCCAGAGTGCCGGAGGTGAAACCCGGCGACGCGCTGTCGAAGGTCAACCAGCTCATCCGTGACTCGGGCCTGCAACCGGTCGACTCCGGCGAAACCGGAAGTTCCGCACCGAAGGGGACGCTCGCGAAGACCGATCCGGCTCCCGGCACCGTGCTTCCGATGAACGCACAGGTGAAGGTGTACCGCAGCAACGGATCTCAGCCCGTCAAGGTGCCCGAGGTGCGCGGGCGCGCCACCGCGGACGCCACCAAGATGCTCACCGATGCGGGGATCACGGTGCGCGAGACCCGGCTGCAGTACGACAAGAACGTCGAGGGCGACAAGGTGATCGGCACCGACCCGGCCGCGGGCACCACTGTCCAGTCCGGCGACGGTGTCACGCTGATCGTCTCCAACGCCGTGAAGATGCCGATGGTGGTCGGGCAGAGCGTCGCCGACGCGCGCGCCAAGCTCGAGGGCCTCGGCCTGCAGGTGCAGGTCCGCCAGCTGACTCCCTCGGACTCGTCGGTGGTGATCTCACAGAACCCCGGCGGGCAGTCGAAGGTCGAGCCGGGCTCGACCATCACGCTGGTCGCGCTCCCCTGAACGCACCGAACGTCACATCCGGCGCGCGGCGCCCGATGTGACGTTCGGTACTGCCGAGGGAGATCAGCGCAGCATTTCGGCGACCAGGAACGCCAATTCCAGCGACTGCTGGGTGTTCAGGCGCGGATCGCAGGCGGTTTCGTAGCGGCCGGACAGATCCAGATCGGAAATGTCCTGCGCGCCGCCGAGGCATTCGGTGACGTCCTCGCCGGTGAGTTCGATGTGCAGGCCGCCCGGGTGCGTGCCGAGTGCGTGATGCACCTCGAAGAAGCCCTGCACCTCGTCGATGATCCGGTCGAAGTGGCGGGTCTTGTAGCCGGTGGATGCCTCGTGGGTGTTGCCGTGCATGGGATCGCACTGCCAGATGACCTGATGGCCGGTCGCCTGCACCTTCTCGATGATGGGCGGCAGCACATCGCGAACCTTGCCATTGCCCATGCGCGAGACGATGGTGAGCCGGCCGGGCTCGTTGTTCGGGTCGAGCCGCTCGACATATTCCACGGCCTGGTCCGGCGTGGTGGTCGGACCGATCTTCAGGCCGATCGGGTTGGCGAGCAGCTCCGCGAACGCGATGTGCGCGCCGTCGAGCTGACGGGTGCGCTCGCCGATCCACAGGAAGTGCGCGGACAGGTCGTAGAGCACCGGCTCGCCCGCCGGGTTCTCGCCGAGGCGCAGCATGGCGCGCTCGTAATCGAGCACCAGTGCCTCATGGCTGGCGTAGATCCGGGCCGACTGCAGGCTGGGATCCTTCACTCGGCAGGCGGTCATGAATGCCAGACCGCGGTCGATCTCCTCGGCCAGCGCCTCATAGCGCGCGCCCGCGGGTGACTGAGCCACGAAGTCGCGGTTCCAATCGTGCACCTTGTGCAGGTCCGCCATGCCCGCGCCGGTCAGTGCGCGCACCAGGTTCATCGCCGCGCTGGCGTTGGCGTAGGCGCGGACCAGCCGCGATGGGTCGTGCTGGCGCACCGCCGCATCGGGTGCGAGCGAGTTCACCATGTCGCCGCGGTAGGACTTGAGGCCGAGCGAATCGACATCGGAGGAGCGCGGCTTCGCGTACTGGCCCGCGATGCGCGCGACCTTGACCACCGGCAAGCTGGCACCGTAGGTGAGCACGACTGCCATCTGCAGCAGGGTGCGGATATTGCCGCGGATGTGCGGCTCGGTGTTGTCGGCGAAGGTCTCCGCGCAGTCACCGCCCTGCATCAGGAACGCCTCACCACGCGCGACCTCGGCGAGCTGGGTTTTCAGCTCCTCGACCTCGGCTGGCACGCAGATCGGCGGCACGCTCTCCAGGACCGTCCGCATATCGGCGGCCTGCTCGGGATCCCACGAGGGCTGCTGTAGCGCCGGTCTGGTGAGCGCATCGTCCAGGCGTCTCCGCAACTCCGCAGGCAGCGGCGGCAGTTCCGGCAAGCGATCGATGGGTACGTCGACGGTCCAGTTCACCAGTTCAGGATACGGACCGTCTAATCGCACAGATACCCAGAGGTAGGGGTGATCCGACACACCGAAGGTGTCGAGAATCCCCACCTGAGGCCCCTTGGGCAATCTGGTCGCACACCGACATAGGGTTGCGGGGCCGGCACCCGCCACCACCGCTTCGACTACCGAGGAGAGACCGATCTCGCTCCGATACTTTTACGACTGCGAATTCATCGAGGACGGGGTAACGATCGACCTCGTGTCCATCGGTGTCGTCTGCGAGGACGGCCGCGAATACTACGCGGTCTCTACGGAATTCGATCCCGACCGTGCGGGCCCGTGGGTGCGCAAGTATGTGCTCCCGCAGCTGCCCGCACCGTCCTCGCCGCGCTGGCGCAGCCGCGAGCAGATCCGCAACGACCTCTACAAGTTCCTGGTTCCCCGCTCCACTGTGCAGCCGGAACTGTGGGCCTGGGTGGGCGCCTACGACCACGTGGCGCTGTGCCAACTATGGGGCTCGATGGTCGATCTTCCGAGCACGCTCCCCCGCTACACCAACGAATTGCGGCAGCACTGGGACGCGCACGGCCGCCCCGAACTGCCCCCGGTGCCGCAGGACGCCCACGACGCGCTGGCGGATGCTCGCCACAATCTTGCGAAGTTCGAGGCGATCGAGGCCGCCCGGCGCGCCATGCCGCACCGGTAATCCGGGATTACGAAACACAAAGGCCCCGAGTCGCATTCGACTCGGGGCCTTCGTTATTGCCAGCGATCAGTGGCCGGGACCGTTGTCCTTCTGCTGGGCCTTCTGCAGCACGGCGAGCTGCTTGTGCTCCTCCGCGTGCTCGATCTCGAAGGCCTGCTCGCTCTCCTGCCACGGATCGGGCCGCAGGAAGCTGCCGGTGCCGGGCTTGCCCGCCGAACCCAGCTTGTTCATCTTCTTGGGCACGTGCGCACCCTGGTACTCCAGCGGAATCGGGTGGCCGTGGTCGTCGACCGGGCCGAGCGGCTGGTGCACCTCGATGTACTCACCGTGTGGCAGGCGCTTGATCACGCCGGTCTCGATGCCGTGCTCCAGCACCGCCCGATCGCTGCGTTGCAGGCCGAGGCAGAACCGGTAGGCGATGAAGTACGCGACCGGCGGTGCGACCAGCAGGCCGATACGGCCCATCCAGGTGGTCGCGTTCAGCGAGATGTCGAACTTGTAGGCGAGGATGTCGTTGACGCACGACAGCGTCAGCACAACATAGAACGTGATCGACATCGCACCGATCGCCGTGCGCACCGGCACATCGCGCGGCCGCTGCAGCAGGTTGTGGCCGACGGTGTCGCCGGTGAGCCGCTTCTCGATCCACGGGTAGATGATCAGCACCGTGAACACCAGGCCCATGATCAGCGCGACCCAGAAGGCGGCGGGGATCGTGTAGTTGCCGAGGTAGAGCTCCCACGGCGGCATGAGGCGGGCCATGCCGTCGGTCCACATCATGTAGAAGTCCGGCTGCGAACCCGCGGAGACCTGGGAGGGGTTGTAGGGCCCCAGGTTCCAGATCGGGTTGATCTGCAGCAGACCACCCATGATGCCGACGATGCCGAGGGTGAAGGCGAAGAACGCGCCCTGATCCGCGGCGAACACCGGCACGATGCGGGCGCCGACCACGTTGTTCTCGGTGCGACCCGGGCCGGGGAACTGGGTGTGCTTCTGGTACCAGACCAGCGCGACGTGGGCGGCGATCAGCGCGAGGATGATGCCGGGCAACAGCAGCACGTGCGCGATGTACAAGCGCGGAATGATGATGTCGCCGGGGAAGTCTCCGCCGAAGATCAGCCAGTGCATCCAGGTACCGATGACCGGGATACCGATCGTGATGCCCGAGAACGCCGCTCGCAGACCCGTACCGGAGAGCAGGTCGTCCGGGAGCGAGTAACCGAAGAAGCCCTCGAACATCGCCAGGATCAGCAGCAGGCAGCCGATGACCCAGTTCGCCTCACGCGGCTTGCGGAACGCGCCGGTGAAGAAGATGCGGAACAAGTGCACGATGATCGACGCCGCGAAGAGCAGTGCCGCCCAGTGGTGCACCTGGCGGACGAACAGACCACCGCGCACCTCGAAGGAGATGTTCAGTGACGTCTCGTAGGCCCGCGACATACCGACGCCGCGCAGCGGCTGGTAGGCGCCGTCATAGACCACGTGGGCCATCGACGGGTCGAAGTACAGCGTCAGGTACACACCCGACAGCAGCAGGATGATGAAGCTGTACAGCGCGATTTCACCGAGCAGGAACGACCAGTGGGTCGGGAAGACCTTGTTGATCGACCGCTTCATGAACGCCGCGGCTTGATACCGCTCGTCCGCCGCGTTCGCTTGGGCTGCGACCTTACCACTCATGAACGACGCTCCCAGTAGGCCGGGCCGAGCGGCTCGATGAAGTCGCCGTTGGCGACCAAGAAGCCCTCGGAATTGACGGTGATCGGCAGCTGCGGCAGCGCGCGGGCGGCGGGACCGAAGATCGGCTTACCCCATTCGGTCGCCAGGAACTGCGACTGGTGGCAGGGGCACAGGATCTTGTTGGTCTGCTGCTCGAACAGCGAGGTGGGGCAGCCGAGGTGGGTGCAGATCTTCGAGTAGGCGAAGTAGTCGCCGAAGTTGAAGCTCTCCTGACCCCTGCGCTTGATGGCCTTCTGCGCGTCTTCGGTGCGCAGCCGAATCATCATGACGGCGTTACGGATACCGCGCAGCGACTGCAGCGTCGCGTGCTCGTCGCCGCGCCACTTTTCCTTCCACGGGAACACCGTCTCCATGGCGCCCGCGTCCAGGTCCTCAGGGCGGACGAGCACGATGTCACCCGGGCGACCGGTGTCGCGGCGGATGTAGATGGTCTCGCCCGGGAAATCCGGGGTCCAGCCCGAGACCCACAGCGGCGACTTGTCGCCCTTGGCCCACGGGTTCTTGATCATGCCGCCGACGAAGACCAGCAGCGCGCCGATACCGAGCACACCGACGCCCGCACCGGCCGTGCGGGTGATCATCTTGCGGCGACCGAGCGTCGAGGTCTCCAGCGCGTCGGTGAGCTCGGCGACCAGGGTGCGGCGCTCGACCTCGGGCGACTTGCCGTCGTGGCGCTGCTGGATGGACAGCTCGGCGGGGATGAACTTCTTACGGATCAGCACCACCGCGACACCGATGACCAGCACCGCGACACCGAAGGTCAGACCGACCAACGGCGTGAACAGCGAGTAGGCGGTGTTGCCGTCCTCGTTGTTGCCCTTGTACTCCCAGGGCCAGAACAGGTACACACCGACCAGCGCCGCGGCAGCCAGTCCGGAGACCGCGAACCAGAACGAGACCTCACGCTCGGCGCGCTTCTCGGCGCGGGTACCCGGAATCGGGAAGCGCTCGCGTCGGTAAGCGACCTCGACGCCGTCGCGCGCGGTACCGAGCTTGACCAGCTCGTCGCGCGTCATCGCGTCGAGCTCTTCCTCGGTGGGGTCCAGGTTCACCGAGCTGTGATCGGACGTTGCGGGGCTCACCGCGTCCTTCGACAGCTCGATGCTGCCGTCGCCCTCATCCGGCCGACCCATGTCGTTTGGCTCCTTATCCGTCATGACCTTGATCCGATCCACATCGCGGCGCCGACGACGAGCACGATGCCGACCACCCAGATGGCCAGCCCCTCGGTCGCGGGGCCGAAGCCGCCGAGGCCGTACCCGCCCGGGGCGCGCTCTTCGGTGGCGTTCTTGACGTAGGCGACGATGTCGCGCTTCTCTTCCGACGTCAACTGCCGGTCGGAGAACTTCGGCATGTTCTGCGGGCCGGTGAGCATCGCGGTGTAGATCTGCTGCTCGGAGGCGGGCTCCAGCGGCGGCGCGAACTTACCGGAGGACAGCGCGCCGCCCCTGCCGGTGAAGTTGTGGCAGGAGGCGCAGTTCATCCGGAACAGCTCGCTACCGCGGCCGATATCCGGGCCACGCAGCGATTCCTGCGCGATCTCGCCGTTCGCCTCACGCACCACGCTCGGACCGCCACCGTTGGCCGCCACGTACGCCATCAGCGCGTCGGTCTGGTGCGCGTCGAACTTCTCCGGCTTGCGCTGCGCCTGGGCCTCGTTGCGCGCCATCGGCATACGGCCGGAGGACACCTGGAAGTAGACGGCGGCTTCGCCGACACCGATGAGGCTCGGGCCGCGGTCGACCACACCCTGCAGGTTCGCACCGTGGCAGGTGATGCAGGAGGTTTCGTACAGCTGCTTGCCGTCGCGGATCAACGCGGCCTGGTCCTCGTGCGCGGTCGCGACCTGCGGATCCGGCGTGAAGACCGAGGCAAGGAAGCCGGCTCCGACCAGACCAACCAGAAGCGCGAGCCCACCCGCGATACGACGGCGGGCGCGGCGCTGCTTACGCGTCTTGCTGGCCTGGCCGCTATCGGGGCCGACGGGCTCTGGCGCTGACGGGGGAGATGAACTCATCTGTGTCCCTTTGGAGTAGACGGAACCGACTTGTACAAGATTGAGGGGTTGCGTGCCCGGCTCAGCGGACGAAGTAGATCGTGGCGAACAGCCCGATCCAGACGATGTCGACGAAGTGCCAGTAGTACGAAACGACGATCGCGGCGGTGGCCTGCGCCGGGGTGAACTTACTGACCTTGGTACGGAGCAGCAGGAACACGAACGCGATCAGACCGCCGATGACGTGCAGGCCGTGGAAGCCGGTGGTGATGTAGAAAACCGAGCCGTAGGCGCTGCTCGAAATCGAGGTGCCCTCGTGGACGAGGTTCATGTACTCGTAGCCCTGGCCGAGTACGAAGAAGGTGCCCATGATCAGGGTGATCACATACCAGCGGCGCAGCCCGAAAACGTCGCCCTTCTCCGCCGCGAACACACCCATCTGGCAGGTGAAGGAGGAAGCGACAAGCACGGCCGTGACCGGCACTGCGAGCTTCAGATTCAGCTCGGTCGGCTCCGGCGGCCAGACACCGTGGGCCTGGGCGCGCGCGACGAAATACATCGCGAAGAGCCCGGCGAAGAACATCAGCTCGCTAGACAGCCAGATGATGGTACCGACGCTCACCATGTTGGGCCGGTTCAGCGAATGCACACGCTGAGTAATGGCCGATCCTGGGGTCCCTACTGCGGTCGTCACGGGGGTAAGTATGACTCGTCGTAGTACGACACAAGTACCCGGGTACGAAACTTGTCTTCCCGTGTTGGAAAACGCACGGACAGACAGGCTCTGGACCAGGAGGTTCGACTTGCCGCGCCTGCCGCGCGGCGCCTGCCGCGCCCTTTTGGCCAGGCGTGTTGCGTGCGGCCAGCATGACAGGCAACGGTAAGTAGAAGCTGAGACGAGGAGGCGGATGTGGCTCCGCGATGGTGGCAACGACTGTCGAGACAGGGCGCGGTCGCGTCCCTGGACCCGGAAGCTGCCGATCTGATGGTTGTCGCGACGAGTTTCGATGACGCCGAGGCGTGTTCGGCGGTGCTGGCACGAGCCACCGCGTGGCAGGCCGACGCGCCCGCGGTGTTGCGTCACCATCTGCGGATTCCCGCCGTGCAGATCGAGCAGGTGTGCGCCATCGCCGCACAGGACGGGTACGCACCGGCAGCGCGGGTCGATGCGCCATCGGCCGACGGACTGCAACCCGTGGTGCTGCAACGGGTGCAACTGCTCGATGCGTTGCATTGCTCGCAGGAGCGTTCGCGGATGGCCGGGCTCGCACAGCGTCACGACGGCACGGCCGACGGATGGGACGCGCTGCAACCCGGGCCCGTAACCGAGCAGCGGTAATAAGGTCTGGCCGACTAGGCTGCATCGCGACAAACTGGTGTGCGAACCAGTGTGACGGGAGAAGTGGACATGAGCTCGCGCAGCTGGCCCCAGGTACTCGGGACCCTCGCCGATGGTGGCGATCTGGCCGCGGACGACACCGCATGGGTGATCAACGAGATCTTCACCGACAACGCCACGCAGGCGCAGATCGCCGCGTTCGGTGTCGCCATGAAGATCAAGGGCCCGACGCCCGCCGAGCTGTCGGGCATGGCCTCCGGCATGCTCGCGCACGCACGTCTTGTTCATGTCGACGGCGATGCGGTGGACATTGTCGGCACCGGCGGTGATCGGTCCGGCTCGGTGAACATCTCGACGATGTCCGCGGTCGTGGTGGCCTCGGCCGGTGTACCGGTGGTCAAGCACGGCAACCGTGCGGCGTCCTCCAAGAGCGGTGGTGCCGATGTGCTGGAGGCGCTCGGCGTCAAGCTTTCCCTAGGGCCGGAGGCGGTCGCCCGGTGTGTCCGCGAGGTCGGTATCGGTTTCTGTTTCGCGCCGCTGTTCCATCCCGCACTGCGCTTCGCGGGACCCGCACGTAAAGAGATAGGCATTCCCACCGTCTTCAATGTGCTCGGCCCGCTCACCAACCCGGCGCAACCGCGGGCCGGATTGGTCGGCTGCGCCTTCGCTGACCTGCTGCCGGTGATTGCGGGCGTGTTCGCCGAGCGCGGCGCGAGCGCGCTGGTGGTCCGCGGCAACGACGGCTTGGACGAGATCACCACCTCCGACACCACCGCCGCCTGGATCGTCGCGGGTGGACGGCTGCGGGAGACGACGATCGACCCGACCCGCCTCGGTATCCCCCGGGTGGACCTGGACGCGCTGCGCGGTGGCGATGCCGAGGTGAACGCGGGCGTTGCCCGCGATGTGTTCGCAGGCTCCCCCGGCGCCGTCCGTGACGCCGTCCTGGTGAACTCCGCCGCCGCCATCGTCGCCTACGACCTGTCCCAGGGCGTCGGCGATCCCGACGCCGATGTGCACGACGCGCTGGCCGCCGGTATCGAGCGGGCCGCCGCCGCTATCGACGCGGGCAAATCCGCCGCGCTGCTCGAACGGTGGTCGAAACTGACCGATACGCTTGGCGACAACTGAGCCGCACGCACCGTTTGTCCGGATTCACATTCGCAATGGATATCCAGAACGAATATGGGGCCCGGAGCCGCGAGCATAGTGACAACTATGTTTCGCTTCGCATGTCGTCGGTCACGCCGTGCCATCAGCAGTTAGAGTGACGACGCAAACCGGCGCCTCGCCCTGTTCGGCGTCGGGCGTGCGCCGCCCGGTTCGACTTGCGAGGAGCACACACATGAAGCGGGGCGTTTACGCGGTACTCGGCGTACTAGCGGTGGCCGGGACGATCGCGATCGCACCGGCCGCCTCCGCGGCGCAGGGGACCCTGGTCGTCAACAACACCGTGTACCGCGGGCCGTCCGGCTGCATGCAGATCGGCGGCGGAGCGGTGACCCTGGCCATCGAGAACCACACCGACAGGACCGTGAGTATCTTCACCGGTTCCGGCTGCCGGGGCGATGTGACCGCGACCATCGTGCCGGGTGAGACCCGAACGTCCAGCGGGTCCTCGATCCAGATCGGCTGACGCACTCCTCCGTCGAGCTCACTCACCCAGCGAGAAACCGGCCTCCACGTCCGCGCTGGAGTAGGACTTGAACGCGATATGGGTGATGGTGCGAGCGACACCGGGAGTCTTGTCGATCCGGTCGGTCACCACCTCGGCGATCTGCTCATGATCGCGCACCCGCACGATCGCGATCAGATCGACATCGCCCGCACAGGAGTAGACCTCGGCGACGCCCTCGGTGTCGGCGAGCGCCTGCGCGGTTTCCGGGATACGGGCGTTCTCGGCGTTGATCATGACGATCGCGGTAATCATGGCTGTCAGCCTAGGCGCTCGGCGTACTCCTCTTCCTGGAGTTCGGCGCGCGCCGCCGCATCCGCCAGTTCGACCCACCCCATCCAGCGGCCTGCCCCATACGCGGGCTCACCGTAACCGTTGGTAGCGCGCACGATCCGGATCCCTGGCCGCGCCAGCCAGCGCGCGACGAGTGCGACTTCTTCCGGGGACGCACCGCGCAGCGGCGGCATATTCGGCGCGATACCCTCCGACAACCCTGCGGCCCCGAGCGGGAGCAGGTGGCCGGAGCCCACATCGACCACGACCGATGTCTCGTCGGCACCTTCGGAGTCGGCGGAACGGAGTGCACCGGCACTCGAGTCGGCACCGGTGGGGATGACGGTTTCCGACGCGGCGACTATGCGTTCGACAACCGGCATCGGCGATACACCCCGCGCCGCGTGTCCCGCGCCCGCGAGGCGACCGTAGCGGATCACCGAGAACTCCCAGCCGCCGGCGCCGTCCGGATGCGCGGCGATCAGTTCGGCGATGCAGGCGACCGCGGCGAGGCGCTGGGTACGGCGCAGGGCGCGCACTACCGCGACCACGCGATCGCGCAACCGGGTCGCCGCTTCGAAATGTTCCGCACGCGAATGGGTTTCGATGCGATCGAGCATGCCGCGCAGTGGCGCGTCGGAGTACCCGGCGAACAGTGCGCGGACGGCCGCCGGTGCGGGCGCGTATTCCTCTCTATTAATAGGGATTCCGGTGACGCCCGCGGCAGGGCAGCCGCCGACCACCGCGTGCGGACATTCGTGGCGACCCGCACCCGATAGCCGAGTGGTGCAGGTGCGCAGGCCGGTGTACTCCGCGACCGTGACCGCCACCTCGGTGGCATCCATCCGAGAGTTGAAGGGGCCCAGCGCATCCCGGTTCGGCGTTCGGACGATCGCGAAGCGCGGGAAGGGTTCGTCGGTGAGCGTGATCCACCAGGCGCGCTTGGGAAACTTCGAGCGCCGGTTGTACGGCGGCGCGTGCGCGACGAGCAGGCGCAACTCGCGCACGCCCGCCTCCAACGCGTGCGCGCACACCACATGGTCGACCCGAGTAGCCAGCGACACCATTTCCTTCATCCGGCCCCTGGTCTCGGAACCGGTGAAGTAGTTGCGGACCCGGCGGCGCAGGTTCACCGCGGTGCCGATGTAGAGCACCTCGTCGGAGGGACCGCGGAACAGGTAGACGCCGGGGCTGCCTGGCAGGTCGGTGGCGAACACGCGCTTGGCGCGCTGCCGGGACGTGACCCCTGGCAGGTAGTCGAGCAGTTCGGTGAGGCTGTGCACCCCCTGATTGCCGACGCGGGCGATCAGCGCGTGCAGGACGTCGACGGTGGCACGGGCGTCGTCGAGGGCGCGGTGCGTCGGCTGGGTGCTCGCACCGAGCAGCGGCGCGAGCAGACCCAGCCGGACCGAGGGCGCCTCGTCACGGGTGAGTACCCGCCTTGCCAGCTTCACCGTGCACAGCACCGGCGCCGAGGGCCATGGGGTCTCGCTGCGGGCCGCAGCGGCGCGCAGGAAGGCCATATCGAACCGCGCATTGTGCGCGACGAGAACCGCCCCCGCCGCGAACTCCAGAAAGCCGGGCAGCACCGCTTCGATCCTGGGCGCTTCGTACACCATGGCGGTGGTGATCCCGGTGATCTGGACGATCGCGGGCGGAATCTCCTGCCCGGGGTTGACCAGCGTGGCGAATTCGCCGAGTACCTCCCCGCCGCGGACCTTGACCGCGCCGATCTCGGTGATCGCGTCACCGTCCGGACTGGTCCCGGTGGTCTCCAGGTCGACGACCACGAAGGTGGTGTCGTAGAGCGGCGTATCGAGCTCATCGAAGGCCAGCTGCTTGGCGGCGGCCGGGCGCGGTACGGGGTCGGGCACGGCGTGCAGCGTATGACCTTGGTCCGACAGGAACGCGCACGCGACACCGCACACGAAATGTCCGTATTCATCCGCGAGGTTTTCGTTCTGATACCCGCGAAATGATCTTCAATTCGCAAAAGTGACCCAGATCACATTATTAGCTGAATTGCATCAATCGGTCGGGCGCGCCCGATCGTGCCGGACCGGAGCCATCGGGGTGCTACCGCGTGTCGCGGCGGCGCCGACAGCCCGTTCGGTACCAAGTCGCTATCACGAGTGGTATGGCGGCTGCGACCTTGGGAAATGTCCCAAAAATCGACGAGCAAACCGACCCAGACAGCACCCCCGACGCGCCGGGTAGCAACTCGGACGCCCGTCGATAACGGTCGGTTGTTATCGTTTCGTGATTGCTGTGACTCATCTCGCAATTTATGTGTCGCACTTTTGTTGAGTATCGACATTTCGGATGTGCCCGACTTTACAAACCACCGTGATGTGTTCGTAACCTTTTTGAGACCTCACGGAGTTCCGCCGAGCCGCAGGGCCGGTGAAACGAAGTCCGCCGCACCACCGGGTACGGCGTCGTGGGGCAGATTCGGAGTACCGCATCATGGCGATCAACACCGTCAAGCGACAGGCGCAGCGTGCCGTTGCCGCCGGAGCCGTCGGCGCTGCCACCATCGGCGCGTTCCTTCTTCCGGCCGCCCCCGCCTCGGCACAGCCGGTGACCATCCCCGGCATCGGAACCTTCGAGGTTCCCAACGAGATCCCGATCCCGGCGGACATCCCCGGCATCCAGCTCGGCAACCCGCCCGCGCCGCTGCCTTTCATGGCGCCCAAGAAGACCCTCGGCGAGGTCGCGCTCGACGCCGCGATGACCAAGCTGGGTTCGCCGTACGTCTACGGCGCCGCGGGCCCGAACGCGTTCGACTGCTCGGGTCTGGTCAAGTGGGCCTACGAGCAGGCGGGCATGGACTTGCCCCGCACCAGCGGCGCGCAGCTCGCCGCGGGCGCCCCGGCCTCGCTGGACAACCTGCAGCCGGGCGACCTGGTGTCGTTCTACGGCGGCGGCCACTCCGGCCTGTACGCGGGCGACGGCAACGTGATCCACGCGTCGACCTCGGGCACCCCGGTGATGATCGCCCCGATCTCGTCGATGCCGGTCGCCGGAGCTCGCCACTTCTGATCCACTCGCCCCGCGCTACGACACGGCGGGCCGTCGGGATGGCGTACGTGATCATTTCGTGCCCTACTGGACACAGACGTACGCCGTTCCGTAACCTAAATGAGACCTTCCGAAGCTGCGGGTAGAAGAACCACCGTTCTCGCAGCTCACGGAGTTCACAGGGCTCACTGATGGAACTGCGTCCGATCACTGACGAGAGAGCGGGGCACGGCAGGCTGTGGCACAACACCGGAGACAAAGCACAAAACGTCTGGTGGGAGGGGCACTCGCGGCCGGAGTCCTGGCCGCAACGCTCTACGGTGGCAGTCCAGCCGGAGCCGATCCGGCCGCCCTGCCGACCACGGCGGGTGAGGCCGTACAGCGGATGATCGACCTGTCGAGGCAGTCCGAGCAGCTCAACCAGCAGGCGCTGAACGTGCAGGCCGATCTCGACGCCAAGCTCGCCATCCAGCGCGACGCCGATGCCAAACTGACCGCGAGCACCGAGGTCGCCGACAGTGCGCGCAACGAGGTGCGCAAGTTCCAGCCGATCGTCGACCGCACCGTCATCGCCGCCTACCAGGGCGCGCGGACCAACCGGCTGTTCGCCGTGCTGGCCAGCAACTCGCCACAGCAACTGCTCGACCAGATGTCCACGCTCGATGTGCTGTCGGCCAAGACCTCCGATCAGCTGAACCTCTACAAGTCGGCCACCAATGTCGCCACCGCGGCGGAGTCGGCCGCCCGCGCCGCCGACGACGATGCCCGCGCCGCCGCGACCAAGGCGGACCAGGTCCGCGCCGAACTGGAACGCAAGCGCGCGGACCTCTCCGGTGCGATCGCGCAGGTGGTCTCCGCATGGAGCACGCTGTCGGCCAAGGACAAGACGGCACTGGCAGGCTCCCCCTTCCCTCCCGGCTTCGACCGCGACAGCCTGCTGCGCGGCCTCGTGCCCGGCAGCGGAACCAGCGCGCTCGCGGCGGGACTCACCCGCATCGGCGACCCCTACGTCTGGGGCGCGACCGGCCCTAGCCAGTTCGACTGTTCCGGCCTGGTGCAGTGGGCCTTCAAACAGGTCGGCAAGAACGTGCCGCGGACCAGTTCGCAGCAGGCCGGCTACGGCACCCCCGTCGACCGGGAGGATTTGCAACCCGGCGACGTCGTGTTCTTCTACTCCGACATCACCCATGTCGGCATCTACGCGGGCAACGGACTCATGTTGCACGCCTCCACTTTCGGTGTCCCGGTAGCCGTGGCACCCATGGGCTCGACGCCGTATCACTCCGCTCGGCGATACTGAGTCGCTATGAGCGTGCGAATCGGTGAGGCAGCGCCCGTCGAAGGGCGAATCGGTGAGCGAGCGCAGCGACGGCACAGCGCGCGAAACGAACGAATCATCGACACAGCGCCTGTCGGAGCGGCGCAGCCGTGACCACTGTCCGGCAGGTCCGCGCCTGGTTGTCGGCCCGGCGGCGATTCCAGTTCGTCCTCACTGTCGCGATGGTGATGATGCTGACCGGCACCTGTGTCGTGCTGCTCATGGTGCCGAATCCGGTGCTGCCGAAACTGCGGGCCGCCCAACAGGCCAGGGCCGATAGCCTCGGCCAGGTCGCGGCCGCCGACAACGATCCGCGGCTGGCGCAGGTCCGCCGCACCATCGAACCCTTCGGCCAACTCGTCACTCGAGTAGTCCCGACCGGGGCCGGGCAGGAGTCGCTTGTCGTCGGCCATCCGGCCCAGCGAATCGAAATCGATATCCTTGCCCGCGAACTCGGCGATGCGACCACCGCCGTCACCGAACTGTGGGGACCGGACTGGGCCCAGTCGGCGCTGGTGATCGTGGCATCCGCGCCCGCGGAGTTCGCGGCGCTGCTGCGTTCGACTACTGATCTGCCCTCGGATGTCGCCGCCGCCTCCATCGCCGACGCGTTCACCCCCGGCACCCAGCCAACAGCCCAGCGAGTCGTATTCAGCCCCGACGCAGGCCGCCGCCTCTCCCCCGACGGTTTGCGCACCCTGCTGCGCCACGAGCTCACCCACGTCGCCACGCGCGCAAAAACCGTCGACGGCGCTCCCCCATGGATGCTGGAGGGCTTCGCCGAATACGCCGCCCACCGCGGCCAAGGCCACCATTTCGGCGACGTCGCACCAACGGTCACCACGCAAGCCCGCGCAGCCGACCTCCCTACCGACCTCCCCACCGCGGCCGCATTCACCGGCACAACGGCCGTACTCGCCTACGAACAAGCCTGGACAGTCTGCGCTTTCATCGCCGACAAATATGACGAAACCCGCCTGGTGGACCTCTACCGCCGCATCGCCGCAAGCAAGCAGGACACCGCCTCCGAGGACCGAATCCTGCAAGAAGTCCTACAAACCACCCGAGCAGACTTCGTCGCCGACTGGCGCGCCTGGCTAACCCCCCAGGCCGCCTGACGTTTCCGACCGCCGCGCGACGGAACCGCATCCCTGGCGATTCGCAAGCACCGCCACCGACGCACGACCTCGGCAGGCCACCGTCTTTCGAGTGAACCGAGACTCCGAACCTCTTCCAGCGTGGAAGACCGGCCGTCTCGAACGGTCACCCAACGCACCCACCACCGATCCACCCGCCGCCAACACCTCAGAACCCCGACCACCACCGGAGCGGGCCCACAGCCTTGATACAAGACAACACACAGCACCTGCCCTGACGTTCGCGGTCCGGCTTGCTTCCAGGGCCGCGAACACGCAGCGCCGCAGGCGCTGCAAATCAGACCCAGTAGGTTGTTGCGCATGGCCCGAACTCTGCTGGTTACCAATGATTTCCCGCCTCGGCCAGGCGGTATCCAGTCGTATCTGCAAGCGTTGGCCGGTGAGTTGCCGCCGGATGATCTGGTGGTTTACGCACCACGGTGGCGTGGGGACAGCCATCTGAAGTTCGATGCCAAGCAGAAGTTTCAGGTGATCCGCCATCCGACGACCTTGATGTTGCCGACGCCGCTGGTGACACGGCGGGCGGCGCGGCTACTGCGTAGTGAGAACTGTGACACTGTCTGGTTCGGTGCGGCTGCGCCGTTGGCGTTGATGTCGCCGATGCTGCGGCGGGCTGGGGCCGAGCGGATTCTGGCGAGTACGCATGGGCATGAGGTGGGTTGGTCGATGCTGCCCGGTGCCAGACAGGCTTTGCGGCAGATCGGTGAGCACACCGATGTCGTCACTTATGTCAGTCGGTATACGCGTGGACGGTTCGCTTCCGCGTTCGGTGCGAACGCGGCGCTCGAGTATCTGCCGCCGGGAGTGGATACCGAGGTGTTCCGGCCGGATCCGGCGGCGCGCGCGGAGCTGCGCGATCGTTATGGGCTCGATGATCGGCCGACTATCCTGTGTCTGTCGCGGCTCGTCCCGCGCAAGGGTCAGGACGCGCTGATCGTCGCCATGCGCGAGATCCGCGAGCGCATCCCTGGTGCGGTGTTGGTGATCGCGGGCGGCGGGCCGTACGAGGAGAAGCTGCACGGGCTGGCCGCTGCTATCGGTGTCGCCGAGGATGTGGTGTTTACCGGCCGGGTGCCGTCCTCGGAGCTGGCGGCCCATCACACCCTCGCGGATGTGTTCGCGATGCCGAGTCGGACTCGTGGCGCCGGTCTCGATGTCGAGGGGCTCGGCATCGTTTACCTGGAGGCCTCCGCGTCGGGTGTGCCGGTGGTGGCGGGCAACTCGGGCGGCGCGCCGGAGACCGTGATGGAAGGCAAGACCGGCCGGGTGGTGGACGGACGCAAAACCTCCGAGATCGTCGAGGCTATCGTCGACATCCTGTCCGATCGCGACGCCGCCGCCCGTATGGGCGCCGATGGCCGAGCCTGGGTCGAACAGCAGTGGCGCTGGGACAGCCTCGGCGCCCGCCTGCGCCACCTGCTGCGGTGAACGCCGCGCGGCCATCCATTACGCTCAGCGAGGTGAGCAGCATCCAGGTCGCAGATCAGACCTTCGTCGCCGCCGAGGGGGCCGCGGTCGCCGACATCGTGGCGGGCCCGAACAATTGGCGCCGCTGGTGGCCCGACCTCACCCTCGAGGTGCGAGAAGACCGGGGCGACAAGGGAATCCGCTGGGCGGTGACCGGCGGGCTGACCGGAACCATGGAAGTATGGCTGCAGCCCTCGCTGGACGGGGTGATACTGCACTACTTCCTGCATGCCGAGCCCTGGTCGGCGAACCGGATGTCGCCGCGTGCGCTACTCGCGGCCAATCGGGCGCGCCGGGTGGCGGGTAGGAATATGTCTTTCGAGGTGAAGGCGCGACTGGAGGCAGGCCGCCCGGCCGGCGTCGCACCTGCCGCCAGCGCATCCTGACGCGCACACCGCTGGAGCATTCAGAAGGCCGCGCACCATCGAAGGCACAGCACCGTAGCTGGAAAGGAACCGTTGTCCGCCATGGCCGACAGGACCCAGAGGTCGATCATCATCGAGGCACCGTCGCAACGGGTGATGTCTGTCATCGCCGACCTGGAGTCCTACCCCGAGTGGGTATCGGCGGCGAAGTCCGTCGAGGTGCTGGAGAAGAGTGTCGACGGCCAGGCGCGCACCGCGCGTTTCGTACTCGACGCGGGCGTCGTCAAGGACACCTACGTGCTGTCCTATACCTGGCGCCCGGACAACAAGGCCGTCAGCTGGACTCTCGTCAGCGGTGACCTGCAGAAGGCGCAGGACGGCACCTACGAACTCATCGACCAGCCCGATGGCACCACACAAGTGACCTACGAGCTGACCGTCGACTTGAACATCCCGATGATCGGCATGTTCAAGCGCAAGGCCGAGAAGGTGATCACCGATACCGCGCTGAAAGAACTGAAGAAACGGGTCGAAGGCTGATCGCGGACGGGAACGGGACCGTGCGCCGCACCCGGGTCGAACTGTTCATCGGCAAAGGCGGAGTCGGAAAGACGACGTTGGCGTGCGCGACCGCGATGTCGTACACGCGGGCCGGTTCGCGGGTGCTGGTCGCCTCGCTCGATCAGGCGCATTCACTGGGCGACGCGCTCGGCTTCCGATTCCCGCACGACGCGGGCACGATGACCGGGATCGCGAACGTGCTGCCCGGCCTCGACGTGATCGAAGTGGATTCCCTTGCGCTGCTGGAGGATCGGTTCCGCGAGGTGGTGCGGATGCTGGCGACGGGTTCCGGGCACGATCACGGCATCGATCTCGCCGCGCTTGATCCCGCCGAGTTGACCGGGCTGCCTGGCGTGCAGGAATTGTTGATGCTGGTGGAGATCACCCAGTTCGCCAACGAGGACGACTGGGATGTAATCGTCGTGGATTGCCCGCCCTCGGCGGACATGCTGCGCATCATCACCGCACCGGACACCCTGCTCGGCTATCTGGAGCGCATCTGGCCGCCGCACGCCCGCGCGATGAGCACCATCGGCACCGATCTGCGCAGCGCGGTGCTGGCGGCGACCGTCGAAAAGATCGTCACCGCGGTCACCGAGGTGCGTGATCTGCTCGCCGACCACGGACGCACCGGAGCCAGACTGATCACCGTCGCCGAAACGGTGGCGGTCGCCGAATCCGAGCGGGTCCGTTCGGCCGCGGCACTGCTCGGCCTGCGGTTGGACGCTGTGGTGGTGAACAAGGTGCTGCCGCCTTCGCCCGCGCCCGACGATCCGGAAACAGCGCATCCCGCGGTGTACTGGTATCAGAACCGGCGTGGTGAGCAACTGGACGTGATCGCGCGACTACAACGAGATCTGCGGGGCACTCCGGTATTGATCGCCCAGCACAGCGGCCCCGAACCCGTCGGGCTCACCTCGCTTGCGGCGCTGTCGTATGCGGTGGACGTGGACTCGGCACTGCGCGACAATCCGGCGGAGGTTCGCACAAGTTCCGGGGATCCGGTGGTTCGATTGGAATCGGGCACCGGACTGCATTCGGTGTACGCGCTGCGGATGCACCTGCCCGTCGTCGATCCGGCGACGCTGCGACTGGGACGAGTGGAGGACGATTTGATCGTGGGAGCGGACGGGACCCGGCGCCGCGTGCGCCTGGCGCCGGTGTTGCGGCGGTGCACGGTCGACGGAGCCGAACTCGACGAGGGCCACCTGGTCGTGCGTTTTCGTCCCGATCCGGAGGCCTGGCCGGTATGAGCGGCGGCGATGACGGTGGGGCCCATGCTGATCAGGGCCATGCCCACGGTCGTGGTGTTTTCGACGACGTCGACGGGCTCGGCGAGTTCGCGGCGGAGCTGAAGTTGCTGGCCGAGGCGGTCTTGGAGCGGGTCGAGCCGGTGCTGCGGCATGCCGCCGTCGAGGGTCAGACCGAGTGGTCGAGCTGCAGTTGGTGCCCGGTGTGCGCGGCCGCGGCACTAGTGCGCGGAGAGCACCATGACGTGCTCGCGACGGTGGCCGATCACGGCACCGCGATCATCACGGTGTTGCGTGAGGCGCTGGCCGGGGTGCCGGTCGAGCCGGTGCTACCACCCGACGATGATGCGCCGACGGGTACGTCGGACGATAACTCTGTGCCCCACAATCACACACCACGAGACGATTCGATGCCGAACGACGACAGCGCCACCGGGAACGCGCACGACGGCCCGAGCACGCAGCGCTCCGGCCGCAAGCGTTCCGCATACGTCAGCATCCCCGTGACGATCAAGGCATGACGCGCCAGATGGCGAGCGCGCGGCCGCTGACCGTCGGTATCGACGTCGGCGGCACCAACATTCGCGCCTCGGTGGTCGACGGCGACGGCGAGATGCTCGATACCGTCCAGGCGCCGACCCCCCATTCGGCGCGCGCCCTGGAGGACGCGCTGGATCGCGTGGTCCGCGAGCTGTGCCGTCGGCATCCGATCAGCGCGGTGGGGCTGGCCGTGGCCGGGTTCATCACCGCCGACCGGTCGACCGTCCGGTTCGCTCCGCATCTGCCGTGGAAAGACACGCCGGTCGCGCGGCGACTGAGCGAACGTCTCGAGCTTCCGGTGATCCTGGAGCACGATGCCAATGCGGCGGCCTGGGCCGAGTACCGGTTCGGTGCCGCGGCGGGCGGGCACAACGTGGTGCTCGTCGCGATCGGCACCGGCATCGGCGCGGCGCTGCTCATCGACGGTGAACTGTATCGGGGCACCCACGGCGTCGCGCCGGAACTCGGTCATCTGCAGGTGGTGCCGGATGGGCGGGCGTGCCCGTGCGGGAAACGTGGTTGCTGGGAAAGGTATTGCAGCGGAACAGCGCTGGCCGACACCGCGATCGAGATGCTGGCCACCGACCCGGTGCATTCGACGGTCCTGGCCAGGGACATATTCCGCGATCCCGGCTCACTGACCGGGCGCCGGGTGGCCGGTGCCGCACAGGACGGCGACCCGCTCGCGGTGCAGGTCATGGCGGACTTCGCGCGCTGGCTCGGGCTCGGTCTCGCCTTCGTCAGCGATATCTTCGACCCGGATCTGGTCGTCATCGCGGGCGGGGTGAGCAGTTCGGCGCCGCTGTTCCTGGACGAGGCGCGCGAGGAATACGCCCGCGCGATCACCGGCGCGGGGCACCGCCCGCTGGCTCGGATTCGCACCACACAACTCGGTGAGGCGGCTGGAATGATCGGCGCCGCCGAGCTCGCGAGGGCGACGCTCATCGACTCGGGACGCAGCCGTTCGCGGGTCGCGCGTACCAGCCACTGAGAACAGACCGATCAGCCACTGAGAACATGTGGTGAGATCCGCCGCTCGGCTTGGATGTGATCTGTAACCAGCGGTAAAGTCGGCAACTGACGCAGGTATGCCCGCAACTATCCCGGTCCCGGGGGAAGGACGTTATGTTCTACTGGCTGCTGAAGTTTGTGCTGCTGGGACCGTTCATGCATCTCTACAACAGGCCCACGGTCGAGGGTGTAGAGAACATTCCGGCGGACGGTCCGGCAATCATGGCGGGTAATCACCTCTCCTTCGCGGATTGGCTGTTCGCGCCGCTGCTGAGTCCGCGGCGAATCAACTATCTGGCCAAGGCCGAGTACTTCAACACCCCGGGCATCAAGGGTGCGTTCCAGAAGTGGTTCTTCACCACCTCCGGTCAGTTCCCGATCGACCGCACCGGTGCCGACGCGGCCGAGGATGCCCTCAACGCCGCCAGCAAGCTGCTCGATGAGGGCCGCCTCGTCGGCCTGTACCCCGAGGGCACCCGCTCCCCCGATGGTCGCCTGTACAAGGGCAAGACCGGGCTGGCGCGCCTTGCGCTCGAGACCGGCGTCCCCGTCATCCCGGTCGCTGTCATCGGCACCGACGAGGTCAGCCCGCCCGGACCCTTCCGCTGGAAGCGCCGCAAGGTCACCGTCAAATTCGGTACCCCCATCGACTTCTCGCGCTATGAAGGCATGGGCGGCAATCGCTTCGTCGAGCGCGCCGTCACCGACGAGGTCATGTACGAGCTCATGCGGCTCGGTGGCCAGGAGTACGTCGATGTCTATGCCGCCAGCCTCAAGAAGGGTGTCCCCTCCGGCCACCGCGAGGCCACCCGCATTCCTGAATCGGCCGCCAGCTAGTTCGTTCACCCGGCCGGGAACGCGCGAGTGCGCGCTCCCGGCCGTTATCGTCGAGCCGTGACAGTGCGCGCGAAGATCTGCGGGATCAGGTCCGAAGCCGATCTGCGGATCGCGGTGGCAGCCGGGGCCGACGCCGTCGGGTTCATTTCGGGTGTCACGCATTTCAGTGAGGACGCGCTCGATGCCGAGCGTGCTGCCGAACTCTCCCGTGTCGTACCGCCATTCGTCACCCGCGTCCTGGTGACCCACCTCGAAGAGGCGGGCGCGATCGTGGAGCTCGCCGATCGGGTCGGCGTGGACATGATTCAAGTCCACGGTCTGGTATCGGCCGACACACTCCGTGCGGTGCACAAGAACGCCGGTGGTCGGAAGATCATCAAGGCGATCCATGTCCTCGGACCGGAGGCGGTCGACGCCGCGCTGCGGACGGCGTCGGATTGTGATGCCGTACTGCTGGATTCGCGCACCGCAGACCGACTCGGCGGCACCGGGCGCACCCACGACTGGTCGGTGAGCGCGGCAGTGGTGTCTGCGCTACGCGATCTCGGTTGCCCGGTGATCCTCGCCGGTGGACTCGGACCGCACAACATCGTCGAGGCGATAGCGCGGGTCAACCCTTTCGCGGTCGACGTCAATAGCGGAGTCGAAACAGTTGCCGGCGATAAAAACCCTGACGCCTGCACCGCATTCGTGACAGCGGCGCACCGGACCGGCCGCACCGAATAGCCATTCGTCGGCTATTCGAGTGCGCATTTCGTCCAGAGGCTGAAGGGTCCAGAAATGCCGTAAACGGTTTCCGCGTTGCTGACCGCTTTGCTTTCGGCTTCAGCGATGGTCTCGCCGCGTTCGGAGCCCCAGCCGTCGATTTGGCCGATGACGAGGGTGATACAGCCATTGCGGGACCAGCGGGCGGGTGGGCAGCCGGTGCCGCAGGCCGCATCGGCTTCCTTGGCTGCGGCCTCCCCACTGACGGCGCTGCGGACCCAGGACACCTTGTCGGTCTGCGCGTTGTAGGTGGCGGCGACCCAGCGGTCACTGGCAGTCGTGGCAGGTGTGGTCGGACTCGACGCGGTCGCGGGGGCGACCGGTTGGCCCGAAGTCGGCGCGGCCGATGGCGTGGAACTTTGCGTAGTGGTCTGGTTGTCGGCGGCACCGGCGGCCTTGATGTCGGCCTGCTCGTTGTACTCCCGGACGCCGATGATCGCGGTGATAGCGAGCACCCCGACCAGGATCGAACCGAACACCACCACAAACCCGGTGGCACCATCGCTTTCGTCGAGCAGCTCATCCGGTTCGTCCGCCTCGGCAAACTGTCGATCCGGAGACCGCCGGGGTTCCTCTGGATATGGCTGCCGCGCAGACTGCCGCTGCCTCGGCGCTCCCACCGGCTCATCCGGGTACAGCTCATCCTGGTACGGATCATCCGGAGATTGCTCCGTGGGCCGACGGGCAGATCCGGGTAACTGCGTCCGCTGTCCAGGTCTGCGCGCGGACCCAGGAGGGTGTGGCTGCCGATGCGGACCCGAAGCCTGATCCCTCGGTGGACGCTCCGGCCCATCCGGGTATGACTCGGCCGGAACGTTTCCTCGGTACGGCCGCTCAGATCCGGGAGAGTACGGCCGCCCGGATCGTGACGAATATCCCATCGGAGGCTGGTGTCCGAGTGGGCCCTCGAGCCCACCCGGGTCCGGCTCGCCCGGAGCATGTCCTCGGGACGGACGCTCGGACTCAGGCGAGCGTGGCCCAACTGGAGGCTGTTGCCTCGGCAGACGGGCCGACCCTGGCAGGTGCGGCCGAGCAGCGGGAGACGGTCGCACCGGAGACTGCTCCCTCGGCGGAGGCACAGACCCCGGCGGCTGCCCGGACGGCGAGTGCTCCCCGGGCCGACGCACCGGGCCGGACGGGTATGCAGGCCGAGACCGGGATGACTCCCCGGACGATTGCTGCTCCCTTGGCGGACGGACAGACTCGGGTAGGCGCTCACCTCCAGCGCGAGACGACGACCGCGCCGGAGACTCTTCTCCCGGCGGGCGTACAGACCTCGGCGGGTTCGGCGGCCCAGACGGCGGCTGCTCCCCGGGCCGACGCACCGGCCCGGACGGGTATGTAGCCCGAGACCGAGTCGGCTCCCCGGACGAATGCTGCTCCCTTGGCTGACGGACAGACTCAGGTAGGCGCTCCCGCCCAGCAGGAGGCAACGGCCGCGCCAGCGGCTGCTCTCTCGGGGCACGTGCAGACCCGGTCGGGTTCGGCGGCCCGTCCGACGTCTGCTCACCCCGTCGGCGGACCGGCCCGGATGGGTAGGTGGACCGAGGCCGGGGTGAGTCGCCGCCCAGCGGCTGTTCCCTTGGCAGACGGACAGATCCGGGTGGGTGTCCGTGCCCGGCAGAAGACGACGGCCGCGCCGGAGACTGCTCTCGCGCTGGACGCACCGGCTCGGATCGGGACGGCTGCCCTGTCTGCGGCTGCTCCGTGAATGGACGGACTCGCGCAGGCGGATGCGGCTGCTCGGACGTGGACGGCTGTGCCGGCGGCCGCTCCCTGGACGGACGCACGGGCGCAGGCGGGTACGGCTGGCGAGACGAAGACTGCTGCCCTGGAGGCTGCGGCCTCGCGCGACGCACGGGCTCGGAGGGCTGCTCAGTAGTGGGCGGCCGGGCAGCCGGATAGGCAGATCCGGGCGAGTACCGCTGGCCCTGCGGCGGCGGATACGGCTGCGGGCGAGGGTTGTGCCCGTTGGGGGATGGCATCTGTCCCCCCATCGTTCTCGTCCGAATAATCCAGCGGCTTTACCCTATCGGTCGGGCGCTCGACCTGCGAGGCCCGCAAACCACCGCTGGGTGCAGCATGCGCATTCGCTAACCATGGTGCGCGACTCGCAGTTCCGGCCGCTCGATGATCTCGGTCACATGGATCGGCGCGCGCCGAGTACGGCTGAGACAGTTCGAGGATGTTCAGGAAGTTGATGGCGGCTGTCGGCGTCGGCGGGGCCGAGGTAGAGACCGAGTTGTTTACCCCGGGCGTGCAGCCGGGCGGGCACGCCGAGGGGGTCATTCGGTTGCGGAGCGGCCCTACTCGGCAACACATCGAGCGCGTCGCGGTCGAGTTCGTCACCCGGGTAGAGCGGGAGTTCGACGATGTCGAGGACGTGCGGGATCTCGGATTCGGCCGGCTCGAGGTGCGGAGCTGGTTCGAGGTGGCGCCGGGCGAGGTGGTCGAGATTCCGTTCGGGGTACGGGCGCCGATGGAGACGCCGATTACCTTCTACAACGGCAGACACCTTCCTGGAGTCGCGGTTTCGCTGCGGACCATCGTCGAGGTGAGCGGCGCGGTCGATCCGCGGGACAGCGATCCGATCGGGGTCGGCGCCTTGCCCGCACAGCATGTTGTCCTCGACGCCGTGGAGCGCTTGGGGTTTCAGCTGCGCAGTGCCGATGTGGAGGGCGGGTGGCTGCACAACACGCCGCAGCAGCTGCCGTTCTATCAGGAGATCGAATTCTCCGGGTCGCCTCGGTTTCCACGATTGGCACAGCTGGAGGTCACGTTCGTCGCGGCCGATCACGGCATGAGCGTGATCCTGGAGGCCGACAAACGAGCGGGCCTGATCTCCGCCGGACGCGATGTGCTCGACGCGCTGTGGGTGGATTACGGCTCCTTGGAGCACACGGATTGGGCCGCGGAGTTGCATCGGCGACTGGACGCGTTGTCGGCTCGCTGAGTACCCCTGCTGCGCGGACACCTTAGCGAGTAACCGCCCGATGCCGCGGGTCGACGTGAAAGTGTCCGCGCAGGCCGGATCCGACAACCACCTGATGCGCAGCGGCCCCTCAGTGCACAATCAGCTGAGTACGTGTCCGACTCCGGCACACCGCGGGGCATCGGCAGTCGCGCCGAATCCTGACGCTCCGCAGCATGAGCGAGGGGGCCGCCATGGTCGATTCGTCGCCCGATCTGCTGATGACACTCACCGTTGCGGCGGCGCACCAGCTGGGCTACTCCTGTCGGGCGGTATCCGATGACGTGGTGTTGTCCGGCCCGGCGGGGCATGTGCTTGTCGGGTTGACGAATCTACGGCGGATGGCCGCCGAGGAGCCGAGGGACCAGTGGCCCGCGCTGGTGGCCGACTACCTCAGCACCGGCGTACTCGACCTCGAGGTCGATCACGACCCGCTCGACACCAGCGATTTCACCATGATGCGCGGATTGATCAGGACCAGGCTCTATTCCGCCCACGGTAGGGCGCGGGATGTGGTGCGACGCAGGGTCGCCCCCGGCCTCATGCAGCGGGTGCTGATCGACCAGGTGCACACAATGGTGCCGATCACCTATCCGATGCTGCGGCAGTGGCCGATCGACGAGGTCGAGCTGTTCGCACTCGCCGAGCGCAACACTCGCGCGGACGGGCCACTGGAGATGGTCACCCACGCGTTCGACACTCCGCAGGCGGCGGGCGTCGAAATCACCATGCTGTGCGGCATTTCCGACTACATCACCGCGCACGCGAAATGGCTCGGTGACTATCCCGTTGTCGGACCGGCGGGGACGGTATTCGTGGTCCCGTCACAGCGCCACATCTACGCGTATCCGGTGACGAACCTCGAGGTGATTCGCGCGACGACCGTGCTCGCCCAACTCGCTGTGCTCGGCTACACGCAACGCCCGTGGCCGGTCAGCCAGGATGTGTACTGGTGGCATCACGGCGCCATCGACCTGGCCGCGGCGACCCAGCACGACACCGACGAGCTGTGCATCTATCCGTCCGACGGCTTCCTGACCGCGCTGGACGAACTCCCCTCCTGACCCGGGCCACGGCGCGCACTGGCCGCCTAGGCTTCCCGAAGACGCGGTACGCGCCATGAGGTGCCCTGCGACAACACGATCTGACGGTGCCGACGCGACGCCCCGACTTCCTCGCTCGGGGCGTCGCACCGGCCGTTGACTTCGAGCTACCGCCCGACGCCGCGTAAGAGGTTACGCCGCAACCATTTCGGTAGCAGCGGAACCCGCCCAAAACAGGCCTGTACGGCGACCGATGGTGCCGCTCGCGGTGCGGTCGGGCGGCGAGGACCTCGGCGGCAGCCCGTTCGCCGCTGTGGCCGGTGAGGCCGTTGTCTCGCCACGACGGACCGGCAACCCCGCCGTGTCCCTTGTTGGCCACCCAGACAACGCTTGTTCACAAGGTGTTGGACTCCCTGCGCCAAAGTGGGCGACATGGCTTTCGGTAGTAAGGACTTCGGCCTCTCCCGGCGCACGCTGCTGCGCACCTCCGCCTTCGGTCTGGTGGCCGCGCCGGCGCTGGCGGCCTGCTCGAACGACGGGCCCGCGCTGGTCCGCCTCCGCCCGAATCTCACCCACGGCGTCGCGGTCGGCGACCCACGCACCGACGGCGCGCTGATCTGGGCGCGTTCGGATCGGCCCGCGAAGCTGACCGTGGAGACCGCGGCCACCGAATCCTTCACCGACGCCAAGCGCTTCACCGGTCCACTGCTGACCCCGGACTCCGACGGCACCGGGCGGGTACGCGTCAACGGCCTGCCCGCGGGCCGGCAGGTGCACTATCGGGTGACTCTGGAGGGCGAGGACGGCGCGGCCTCCGAACCGATCACCGGCGTCTTCCGCACCGTGCCCACCGGCGCCTCCGATATCAAGCTGCAGTGGTCGGGCGATGTCGTCGGCCAGGGCTACGGCATCAACCCCGACCTGGGCGGCATGAAGATTTTCTCCACCATGGCCGCGCGCGACCCGCACCTGTTCATCCATTCCGGCGACTCGATCTACGCCGACGGCCCGCTGAAGGAATCGGTGCCGCTGCCCGACGGCCGGGTGTGGCGCAATGTGGTGACCGAGGCGAAAAGCGCTGTCGCCCAAACCCTGGATCAGTTCCGCGGCAACTTCGCCTACAACCTGACCGATCAGAATTACCGACGCTTCAACAGCTCGGTCGCCCAGCTCGTGCAGTGGGACGACCACGAGACGGTCAACAATTGGTACCCCGGCGGCTCGGTCGCCGAGTCCAAGGGCTACTCCGAGCGCAGCATGGACACCCTCGCGACCCGCTCCTGGCAGGCCTTCCACGAGTGGATGCCGCTGGAGCCCAAGGAAGCCGCGGACGGACGCCTCTACCGCAAAATCTCCTACGGCCCGCTGCTGGAGATCTTCGTGCTGGATATGCGGACCTACAAGGACACCAACGGCGGCAATAACGGACCCAACGGACGGATCTTCGGTCCGGCACAAACGAAATGGCTGATCGAGGGTCTGCGCGACTCCAAGGCCACCTGGAAGATCGTCGCCAACGACCTGCCGCTCGGCGTGATCGTCAAGGACGGCGAGACCGCCTTCGAGGGCCCCGCCAACGGCGATCCCGGCGCACCGTCCGGCCGCGAAACCGAGATCGCCCAGGTACTCTCGGCGATCAAAGCGAACAAGGTGGGCGGTGTCGTCTGGCTGACCGCGGACGTGCACTACACGGCGGCACACCGCTATTCGCCGGAGCGCGCCGCGTTCACCGACTTCGACGAGTTCTGGGAGTTCGTCTCCGGACCACTGAACGCCGGTGCGTTCGGCCCGAATCCACTGGACACGACCTTCGGTCCGGAAGCGGTCTTCGTGCACGCCCCAGCGGTCCAGAACGCCTCGCCACTGGACGGCGACTTCCAACATTTCGGCGAGGTCCTGATCGACGGCAAGTCAAGGGAGCTGACGGTGAATTTGTGCGACGCGACCGGATCTGTGCTGTTCAGCCAGCGGCTTTCCCCGCAGGGCCGGTAACCTCCGACTTCGGGCGAGCAGAGGAAGCCGCGCTGTGGTTAGCTTTCGTGCCATGAGCACGCCGCACACTGTCGCCGCCGAAGAATATCTACCCCGTGACACTGCGGATGTCGTTCGCACTGTGCGAGATTCACGCAGTCGCGCCGACCGGCTCACGGTACGCGGAGGTGAGCCGTTCGACGACGGGCTTTCGCTGCCCGATCAGCGTGCGGTGGTCTCGCTACGGCGGATGAACGCGGTGCTCGATATCAATCTCGGCAGGCGCACGGTGCGGGTGCAGGCCGGTGCCAAGCTGTCCGATATCGACCGCAGGCTCGGCGCGCACGGCCTCGGCCTGCCGATCGTCGGTGACCACCGCGACATCACCGCAGGCGGTTTCGCGTCGGTCGGCGGTGTGAGCACCGCCTCGCACACGTATGGCATGTTCATCGACCAGATCGTCGATCTGGAATACGTCGATCCGGACGGGCGCATCGGCACCTGCGGACGCAACCACCACACCGAGCGGTTCCACCGGATCCTCGGCGCGGGCGGGCGCGCGGGCATCATCACCGCGCTCACCCTCGATGCGGTCGATATCGACAAGGACCACACCTGGCTGACCACCAATGCCGACCGGTTCCTCGATTTCGACTCCTTCGTCGAACACGCCTACGCCGAAATCACTCGCCCTGGCAATGCCGCGTTGCAGGTGGGTCGCTGGGTCGACACCGCGCCGCTGAAGGTGTCGCGGCCCGTCGGCACCGGCCACGTGCAGTTGGGCACGGTGCGCTTCGGGCAGTGGTCAAGCCTCTACCCCACCACACCGACCCGATCGCTGCGTGCGCGCCGCGAGGTCGGCACCAAGACCAGAAAGTCGTTGGGCGTCATCGCCTCTGCCGCGGGCGGGCGCGCGGGCGCCCCGGTGCGCAATGCCGCAGCGGGCGCGCTGATGTTCGCCCCGAAGGTGCTGACGCTGCGCGACGCGGAGTACCTCGCCGATACGGTGATCAGCTCGTCCGAACGCGGACCCGCCTACCGGGTGGCCATTTTCGCGCCGCTGTCGAGCTACACCTCGGTGTTCTACCGACTGCACGATCTGTTTGCCGGACACCGGGAGCGGACCGGCTGCTTCACCGTCATCTCCGCGATGACCTACGGTGTGCGCTCGAAGTACCTGCAATCGGAGGCCGCGGCGCACGGTCTACCCGCCGAAGACCACGGTCTGATCACCTTCACCTGCCGTTTGCGGCCCTCGGCGTTGCCCTCGGAACTGTTGCGCGACATCGTGTCCGGAATCGATGAGATCTGTCACTCCGAACAGGCCCTGCGCTACGACTCCACGGATTAGACTCCTGTTGCGCCGCCCGTAGTCGCCAGCCGGTAGCTTGTCGCTGCCAGCGGGCGCGGGCGGTCGACTTCGGCACTGTCGGCGGGGTGTCGATGCGTTTGTTCAGCTCATCTCCTGTGAAGGGTGCTGTTCCGATGCTCGAATTTCGCCCCGCCCCTGCCCGATTCACCGATCGCAAACGACAACGGCCGGCCGAATCGATCGAAGGCCTGCGCGTCCTGGTGACCGACGCCTGCTCCGAGATCGGCCGCGCCACCGCGGCACGGCTCGCCGCGCAGGGTGCTCAGCTGCTGCTGGTCGCCCGGCGTGGCGATCAACTGGTCGCCGCCTGCAACGAGATCGCCGACATCGGCGGGCAGGCGAGCTGGTGTCGCTGCGACATCTCCGCGCTAGGTGATGTGGACCAGCTCGTCGCCTGGGTGCTGAACGAATTCGGCGCCGTCGACGTCCTGATCAACAATGCGGGCCGTCCGCTGCGCAGGCCGGTCACGCAGTCACTCGACCGTTTCCGCGACTACCAGCGCATGATGGCGGCCAACTACTTCGGCCCGCTGCGGCTGACGCTCGGCTTGCTACCCGCCATGCTCGACTCCGGTTCGGGGCAGGTTGTCAATGTGGGTCCGTGGAGCTTGAATACCGGCGCCGCACCGAATTTCGCGTCCTACGCCAGTTCCCAGGCCGCATGGACCACCTTCGGGCAGTGCGCCGACGCCGAACTGTCGCCGCGCGGTATCCAGGTGACCTCCGTGCACTATCCCGCGCTCCGCGTGGACGCCGAGGTGACCATCGCGCACTTCAGCGAGGATCCCACACGCGAGCTCGCCGAGGCGGCCCGCTGGATCGAAACCGCCATCCGCACTCGACCGACCCGCCTCGAGCCCCGCTTCGCGCGCACCCTGCGCGGCCTCGCGGGGGTCGCTCCTCGCTCCACCAACCGCCTCATGCACGCCTTCGGCATCTGATAGCCCACCGAGGGGCTGCCCGGCTATGAGGGACGGGCAGCCAAAGCAAAGCGCCCCATCGGATTCCGATGGGGCGCTTTGTTCGAAACTCGTAGCTCAGTGCTTCTCCGGGCCCAGGTAGTACTCGAACACCAGACCAGCGGCGGCACCGAGGACGCACACCACGCCGATGGCGATCAGCCAGAGCTGGAAGAACGCGAAGCCGAGTGCGGTGATGGAGCCAGCGGCGGCCAGGGTGATGGGCCAGAAGCTGCCGGGCGAGAAGAAGCCCAGATCGCCTGCACCGTCCACGATCTCGGCGTCTTCGTAGTCCTCAGGGCGCAGGTCGAGGCGACGCGCGACGAACCGGAAGTAGGTACCGATGATCAGCGACAAGCCGGCGGTGAGCACGGTGGCGGTGGTGCCCGCCCACTCGACGCCGGTGCGCGACTGCCCGGTGAAGTAGCCGTACACGATTGCCACGATGACGAAGAACACCGTGAGCAGCTCGAAAATCCGCGCTTCGATCTTCATGTCAGATCAGTCCTCACTTGCTGTCGGCCGCGGCCGCGCTCTTGGTCGTGCGGTCGGTGTTGAACGGCCTCGTGGAGGTCGCGACCGGAGACTCGCCGATGGATTCGAGCGCCTCGGCGTTGGTCTTGCCCGCCTTGCGCGACTCGATGTACCTGGCGAACTTCTCCGGCGACACCGCACGGACCTCGAAGTTCATCATCGAGTGGAAGGTGCCGCACATCTCGGCGCAGCGGCCGACGAACGCGCCTTCCTTCTCGATCTTGGTGATCTGGAAGACGTTGTCCGAATGGTTTTCCTTCGGGTTCGGCATCACGTCGCGCTTGAACAAGAACTCCGGCACCCAGAAGGCGTGCACCACGTCGGCGGCGGCCAGCTGGAACTCGATGATCTTGCCGGTCGGCAGCACCAGGACCGGAACCTCGGTGCTGGAACCGACGGTCTCGATCTTGTCGTAGTGCAGGAAGGACAGGATGTCGTTCGCCGGCTTGCCGTGCACCGGGCCCGGCTGCGGGTGACCGTCCTTGGTCAGCTCCTTGTACTCCTCGAGCTGCTCCTTGGCGGCGGCCTCACGCGCGGTGTCGATGCCGTCGAACTTGAAGCCGTCCTTGAGATCGACATTGCGGTAACCGAACTTCCAGTTCCACTGGAAGGCGGTTACGTCGACGGTGACGTCGGGGTTGTCGACCTTCTCGTGCACGTAGTTCTGCACGACGACGGTGAAGTAGAACAGCACCGCGATGATGACGAACGGGATCGCGGTGTAGGTCAGCTCCAGCGGCACGTTGTAGCCGGTCTGGCGCGGGAACTCCGGGGAGTCCTTCTTCTTGCGGTGGAAGGTGATGGTCCAGAAGGTCAGACCCCACACCAGCACGCCCATCACCAATGCGGCGACGACGGACCAGGTCCACAGCTCACGCATCCGAGTGGCCTGCGGCGTGATGCCCGAGGGCCAGCCGAACCGCAGCCAAACATTGTCGATCGAGCAGCCCGAGACGAGCATCGCGGTGATGCCCAACGACACCGCCAGCCCGGCCCGCCGAAGGATACGGCCCTGCCGACCCCTCTCGGGTCGTGCCCCGATCTCTTCGCTCGCCTTGTGCGCCACGCTCACGCCTTCCTGGTCGCCACACATTCCGACATTGCACCGTCGGGGTTGCGATCGCCCCGACGTTACGTTCCAAGCACGTTTCAGGCCGTCCTGACGCGGGCGTCACTTTCGCGCACGCACCACCTGAGAATGGCCTGAGTACTACGCAGCGTAGACCAAACCGGCGTCCCGTTTGACGTCGGGTCGCATTCGACACTCCGCCGATGCCAAATGACGTGGCCACGGGCGCGCGACGCATTGATTCGGCGCGTGCGGCATACTCGGACACTGTATTTCGATCGCTGCGTCCCCCTCCCGTGGACGCAGTGCCGTCATGGATCAGGGCGCGCGCCCCGACTGCAGGAAATGAGGTTGCCGACGCCGTGTGTGGTCTGCTCGGATTTCTGACATCTGACGTCGCAGCACCGGGCACCGTGGAGCAGGTGTACAACGCCCTGCATTGCGTCCGCCACCGCGGTCCCGACGAGCGTGGCACCTGGCACGACGACCACCTGATCTTCGGCTTCAACCGCCTGTCGATCATCGATATCGAGCACTCCCACCAGCCGCTGCGCTGGGGGCCGCCGGAGAACAGGGAGCGCTACGCCCTCACGTTCAACGGTGAGATCTACAACTACCTGGAACTGCGCGAAGAGCTGACCGAGGCGCACGCGGCCGAGTTCCCGGACGGCAAGATCTTCGACACCGAGGGCGACAGCGAGGCGATCGTCGCCGCGTTCCACTACTGGGGCCCCGAGGCGGTGCGGCGACTGCGCGGCATGTTCGCCTTCGCGATCTGGGATACCGAGACACAAGACCTGTTCCTGGCCCGCGATCCGTTCGGCATCAAGCCGCTGTTTGTTGCCACCGGCCCCGGCGGCACCGCGTTCGGCAGCGAGAAGAAGAGCCTGCTGGAATTGCTGCCCGCGCTCGGTCTGACCGATGCGCTCGACCCGCGCGCGCTGGAGCACTACACGGTGCTGCAGTACGTGCCGGAGCCCGAAACCCTGCACGCCGACATCCGCAGGCTCGAATCCGGCAGCTACGCCACCGTGCGCCAGGGCGAGGCGCCGAAGGTGACCCGCTACTTCACTCCGACGTTCCAGGTGCGCCCGTTCGCGCCGGGCTCGGCGGCCGCGCGCTACCGCGAGATCGCCGAAGCCATGGAGGACTCGGTCGCCAAGCACATGCGCGCCGATGTCACCGTCGGCTCGTTCCTGTCGGGCGGCATCGACTCCACCGCTGTCGCGGCGCTGGCCATGCGGCACAACCCGAAGCTGATCACCTTCACCAGCTGCTTCGAGCGCGAGGGCTACTCCGAGGCGGATGTGGCCGCTGAGACCGCCGAGGCGATCGGCGCACGGCACGTCATCAAGACGGTCTCCCCCGCCGAGTTCGCGGCGTCGATCCCCGAGATCGTCTGGTATCTGGACGATCCGGTGGCCGATCCGGCGCTGGTGCCGCTGTACTTCGTGGCGAAAGAAGCGCGCAAGCACGTCAAGGTGGTGTTGTCCGGCGAGGGCGCCGACGAGCTGTTCGGTGGGTACACCATCTATCGAGAGCCGTTGTCGCTGAAGCCTTTCGAACGGCTGCCCGGCGGTCTGCGCAAGCTCGCGGGCAAGTTGTCGGACCGGATTCCCGAAGGCACCAGAGGCAAGAGCCTGCTGCACCGCGGCTCGCTCACCCTCGAAGAGCGCTACTACGGCAACGCGCGCAGCTTCAACGACGCGCAGCTGCGGTCGGTGCTGCGCGAGTTCCGGCCCGAATGGACCCATCAGGACGTCACGGCCCCGATCTACGCGCAGTCGCGCGGCTGGGACCCGGTGGCGCGCATGCAGCACCTGGACCTGTTCACCTGGCTGCGCGGCGACATCCTGGTCAAGGCCGACAAGATGACCATGGCCAACTCGCTGGAGTTGCGAGTGCCGTTCCTGGACACCGAGGTGCTGAAGGTCGCCGAAGGGCTGCCCTATGAGCAGAAGATCACCAGCGAAACCACCAAATACGCACTGCGCCAAGCACTGGAGGGCATCGTGCCGCCGCATGTGCTGCACCGCGCCAAGCTCGGCTTCCCGGTCCCACTGCGGCATTGGCTGCGCGGCGAGGAGCTCTACGACTGGGCACAGCAGACCATCGCGGAATCCCAAACCGATCACCTGCTGAACAAGGCCGCGATCAAGGACATGCTTGTCGCACACCGCGCGGGCACCTTGGACCACAGCCGCCGCCTGTGGACCCTGCTGGTGTTCATGGTCTGGCACGGCATCTTCGTCGAAGACCGCATCAAGCCCGAGATCCAGGAGCCGACCTACCCGGTCTCCCTCTAACTCTTCGCACCTGGCCGGTCGGTCTGCCGGACGTTCGCTCGAAATCTATACAGCGTGCCCGAGCAGGGACAGAATGTAGTTGCTCCGGACGAACGGGCAGGCCGAGTAGCGAGGAGGTGCCAACGTGACCACCGCCAGAGACGTCATGAAGTCAGGGGCTCAGTGGGTCTCCAAGGAACAGACCGTGGCGAACGCCGCACGCATCATGGTCAGGCGCGGTGTCGACGCGTTGGTGGTCGGTGACGACAATGACCGCATGTGCGGCATCGTCGGCTACCGCGACATCGTCGTCGGGTGTGTCGCCGAGGGCCTGCCGCCGGGTAGAACCACGGTGGGCGCGCTGTGTAGCGGCACGCCCCGCTGGGTCGAGTCCAACGCCGACCTCACGAAGGTGCTCGATGAGATGAACAGTCATCACATCAAGCACCTACCGGTGATCGAGGATCGGCAGCTGATCGGCACGATCGGCGAAACCGACCTGGTCGATCACCTGGATGCCGCGCAACTCGGCGAATTTACCCGCGCCCACGTCAAGCCGTGACACGGCTGAGCCGGGACAGGTCTACAGCAGCGGCTTGATTTCGTCGGCGGCTTCGGGGCCGTACGCCTTGGTGAGCCGCTCCAGGGCGTCGTCCTTGTTCAGCGTCCACTCCTGGGTGCCCATGGTCTCCAGCACCAGGACCGCGATCAGGGAGCCGAGCTGGGCGGCGCGTTCCAGGCTCAAGCCCGCGGTGTGGCCGGTCAGGAAGCCGGCACGGAAGGCGTCGCCGACACCGGTTGGCTCGACCTTGTTTGTCTCGGGGACCACGTCCACCCGCACCTCGGTGCCGTCACGATCGACAATCTGCACGCCGTTCGCACCGAGGGTGGTAACCCGGATGCCGACGTGGCGCGCGATCTCTTCCTCGCTGAGACCGGTCTTCTGCAGCAGCAGCGCCCACTCGTATTTGTTGGTGAAAAGGTATGCGGCGCCGTCGATCAGCTGGATGGCCTGGTCACCGTCGAGGCGGGCCAGCTGCTGGGACGGGTCGGCGGCGAACGGGATGCCGAGTTCGCGGCTCTGCGCGGTGTGCAGCAACATCGCGTCGGGATCATTGGCGCCGATGAGCACCAGCTCCAGATCGTGCTCCTTGGCGAGTTCGCCGATCGTGATGTCGCGGGCCTCGCTCATCGCGCCCGGGTAGAACGACGCGATCTGCGCCATGTCGTCGTCGGTGGTGCAGACGAAACGCGCGGTGTGTGCCCGGTCGGAGATCTTCACGCCGCTGCAGTCGACACCGTGGGCTTCCAGCCAGGCGCGGTACTCGGCGAAATCGGCACCGACGGCACCGACGAGCAACGGCGTCCGGTTCAACAGGCCCATGGCATAGGCGATATTGCCCGCGACCCCGCCGCGGCGGATCTGCAGATCATCGACGAGGAAGCTCACGGACACATGGTCGAGTTGGTCGGCCAACAGTGCGTCGGCGAACCGTCCGGGGAAACGCATCAGGTGGTCGGTGGCAATCGATGCCGATACTGCGATAGTCACGAGGCTCGCGGTCCTTAGCTGTCGACAGGAAGACATCGCCGAGGTAGAACACCCGGCGACGACTTCACCGTATCAACAACAACATCCGTCGAACATCAACAGTCACCCGAGTGTCAAGGGGTATTGATCGAACGGCGGTGATCGATAAGCCCTACAACCGACGGCAGGCCCGCTACGCGAATCCAGCGGCACCGATGGTGCGTGTGAATGCGTGCGAGCCAAGCCGTATCAGACGGAGCAGCTGATCTCCGTCGTCAGTTGAACGAATCGCCGCAGGCGCAAGAGCCGGTGGCGTTCGGGTTATCGATCGTGAAGCCCTGCTTCTCGATGGTGTCGACGAAATCGATCGAGGCACCCTGCACGTAGGGGGCGCTCATCCGGTCGACCGCCAGCGTGACGCCGCCGAAGTCGGCGACGAGGTCACCGTCGAGCGAGCGGTCGTCGAAGAAGAGCTGGTAGCGCAGGCCGGCACAACCACCCGGCTGCACAGCGATACGCAGGGCCAGGTCGTCGCGACCCTCCTGATCGAGCAGCGCCTTCGCCTTCAGGGCGGCCGCCTCGGTCAGCGTCGCGCCGTGGGTTTCGGTCTCGTTCTGCACAGTCATGAACTCTCCTAGGGACAGCTGTGTTCAACCCGTGAACAGCACACGGCTCGTGGCTGTCAACACCGTTCCGCAGGCTGCTATTCCCTATCTTGCCATCATCGCCAGCGGGACGAGCACACGACGGTGGTGTGTGACGGGCCGCACGCCGAATACCCGTCACACGCTCGCCGAACCGACCGCATTTCCCGCTGCGTGCGGCATCGAATAGCCTGGTCGCTGTGAAATTGTTCCGTCGCGGCGAGTCCAGCACCACCGACGAGAGCGCCGACTTGACGGCGGGCTCGGACGGCGGCTCGGCCGCGGGCTCCACCCGGACGGCGGCCCCGGCCACCGAGGGCAAGGGCCGCCCCACCCCGAAACGTCGTGACGCACAAGGCAAGCGCCGCGGTCCGGTCGCTCCCGCACCGCTTACCTCGAAGGAGGCTCGTGCCCGGCGCAAGGCCACTCGCGGCAGCAGGCAAGACCGCAAAGCGGCCTCCTCCGAGCGGCGCCTCGCCGCCCAGGATCGGCGCGCCAGGATGCTCGCGGGCGAGGACAAGTACCTGCTGCCACGCGATCAAGGCCCGGTGCGCGCGTTCGTCCGTGACATCGTCGACGGCAGGCGCAACCTCGTCGGCCTGTTCATGCCGATGGCGCTGGTGCTGATCCTGTCCATGTTCGTCGCGCCCGCGCTGCAGACCATCGTCACCCTGGCGATGCTGGTGATGATGGCGTTCATGATGGCCGAGGGCTTCTTGCTCGGCCGGATCGTGAACAACCGCGTCCGTGAACGGTTCCCAGACAGCACCGACACCGGCTACCGGCTCGGCTGGTACGCCTTCGTCCGCGCCTCCCAGATCCGCAAGATGCGGGCGCCGAAGCCGCGGGTCAGCCCCGGCGACGCGGTATAGATCCAGACAGCAAACAGCAGACCGGCCTGGCGCTTCGTGCGGCGGGCCGGTCTGCTGTTTGCTGTCGGTCGCTCGGGCGCGAGCCCTGGCGGTGATGAGGCTCACGCGTACAGGCCGGGTTTTCGCCCGGTTTCATCGGTGATGCGACATCCGACCGAACATGGCCGACAGTTCGGCCTGTTGACGCTGCGCGTCGCGATCGATGATGTTCGACGATCCGAAGTGACCGCAGCCTTGCGCGATGACGACCGCGACACCGACGATGACTGCCAGGGCAACGAGAAAAGTAATCATGGCAGTAATTTTGCGCTCGTGAACTTTCAGCCGAAAGTGGCTGTACTGACATTGTCCGTAAAGATTCAGCCAGTTACACTCGGTCCATGCTGTCCAAGGTCGCCGTTGTCACCACCGGCCCCCTCGCCATGTTCGAATTCGGGGTCGTCTGTGAGGTTTTCGGCCTGGACCGGACCTCCGACGGACTGCCTGCCTTCGACTTCAAGGTGTGTGGAGCCGAACCGGGTAAGCCACTGCACTCCACTACGCCCGGCGTCACCGTCACGCCGCAGTACGGGCTGGAGGAACTGCCGAAGGCCGACCTGGTGGCGATTCCCGCGTTCCACGCCTCATTGCTCGGCCCCGGGCTCGATCCGCGCATCGTCGACGGTGTCCGGGCGGCCGCCGACGCCGGCGCGATCATTCTCACGGTCTGTTCGGGTGCGTTCCTCGCCGGTGCGGCCGGGCTGCTCGACGGCCGCAAATGCACTACGCACTGGCGTTATGTCGACCAACTCGCTGAGATGTTCCCCGAGGCCACCGTCGATCCGGACGTGCTATTCGTCGACGAGGGCAACCTGATCACCAGCGCGGGCACCGCAGCGGGCATCGACGCCTGCCTGCACCTGGTGCGCAGGGAGATCGGCAGCGCCGCCGCCAACGGAATCGCCAGGCGCATGGTGGTGCCGCCGCAGCGCGACGGCGGACAGCGCCAGTTCATCGAGCGCCCGGTCGCCGCGTGCACCTCCGACAGCCTCAGCGCCACGCTGCTGTGGATGAGCGAGAACCTCGAACTCCCGCACACCATCGACGATCTCGCTGCGCGCTCGGTGATGTCGACAAGAACCTTCGCCCGCCGCTTCGCCGCCGAAACCGGAACCACACCGGTGAAATGGCTGACCAACCAGCGTGTGCTCTACGCAAAGCACCTGCTGGAAGACACCGACGACGGTCTGGAACAGATCGCCGCCCAAGCGGGCTTCGGCTCCGGCGCGCTCCTGCGCCACCACTTCCAACGCATCGTCGGCATCGCCCCCACCGAATACCGCCGCCGCTTCGGCGGCAACCCGCTCGCCGAAGCCGACAGCGCATAATCCGGCTCTCCGACTGCGACACCTGGCGCGTCGACGCGGAGACCGGGTCGCCTGCCAGGCTCCCTCCGCGACACCCGGACGCACCGGGGCTCAACTACAAACACCCGACCCACACCTGCCATGCACACCGAGCTCACAACAGTCCCCTGTACGGTTGCGCACGTGTCGGACAGTTCACCCACCCCGAGGCGCGTGCGCCGCACGCGCCGGACGTTGGTCCTCGGCGGTGCGAGGTCCGGCAAGTCCACCTTCGCGGAAGGTTTGGCGGCCGACCCTGGACCGGTGCGCTACCTCGCGACCGCGATCCTCGATCCCGCCGATCTCGACTTCGCCGAACGCATTGCCAGGCACCGCGACCGTCGGCCCGCCGACTGGACGGTCGTCGAAAGCGCCGATCCGACAGCGGTTCTCACCGATTCGGCAACCGCATCCGCAGCGGGCGCGACGCTGATCGACGATATCGGCACCTGGCTCACCGCCCGGATCGATGCCCGCGACGCGTGGGAATCCCCGCGCGGCACCATCTCCCCTGACACCGACGCGTTCGTCGACGCCGTCGACGCCTACCAGCACCGACTGGTGATCGTCAGCCCCGAGGTGGGCATGGGCGTCATCCCAGCCACCCGATCCGGACGGCTTTTCCGCGACGAAATCGGCGCCCTCAACCAGCGTCTGGCCGCTATCTGCGAAGAAGCCTTCCTGATCGTGGCCGGGTTGCCTGTCCGCCTCAAATAGTGGGAAGCGGGCGATGTGCGCAGCGGCACCCGCGACGGGCAGTATTGGGCGGCGTAGGAACGAACTGCCCTGACCTCGAAAGGCTCGACAGTGACACACGGATTCGGACCGGTTACGCCACCTGACGCGCAGATTCGGGCGGCAGCGCAGCAGCGGCAGGCGCAGCTGACCAAACCGGGTGGGGCACTGGGGCGGCTCGAGGATCTCGGCAATTGGGTGGCGGCATGTCAGGGTGTCTGCCCGCCGAAGCAGTTCGAGCGAGCGAGGGTGGTGGTGTTCGCGGGCGATCACGGTGTCGCAAGGCACGGGGTTTCGGCATACCCGAGCGAAGTGACCGCGCAGATGGTCGCCAATTTCCTCGGTGGCGGCGCCGCGGTGAACGCGCTGGCCGCAGTGGCGGGCGCGACCGTCCGGGTCGCCGATATCTCCGTCGACACCGATACCGATCCGCAGGTCGGCAAGCACAAAGTGCGCCGGTCCAGCGGGGCGATCGACCGCGAGGACGCGCTCAGCGTCGAAGAAGTCCAGGCGGCCCTCTCGGCGGGCATCGCGATCGCCGACGAGGAGATCGACGCGGGCGCCGACCTGCTCATCGCGGGTGACATGGGAATCGGCAACACCACGCCTGCCACCGTTCTCATCGCCACCCTCACCGACACCGAACCGGTCGCGGCCGTCGGGCGCGGCACCGGCATCGACGACGAGGGCTGGGCGCGCAAGGTCGCCGCGATCCGCGACGCCATGCGCCGCGCCCGCCCTGTCGCCAAAGACCCGGTCGAACTGCTGCGCGTCGCCGCGGGCGCCGACTTCGCCGCCATGGCGGGCTTCCTTGCCCAGGCCGCGGCACGCCGCACGCCCGTCATCCTCGACGGCGTGGTCGTCACCGCCGCCGCACTGGTCGCCGAAGACCTGGCCGCCGGTGCCAGCGCATGGTGGCTGGCCGGCCACCATTCGACCGAACCCGCCCACACCCTGGCCCTCACGAGGCTGCGCCTCGAACCCCTACTTGACCTGAGCATGCGCCTCGGCGAGGGTTCCGGCGCGCTCACCGCCCTCCCCATCCTGCGTGCCGCCGTCGCCGCCCTCACCGAGATGGCAACGTTCGGCGAAGCGGGAGTCAGCACCGCCGAACCCGAGGCGAGCGCGGACACGGGCGGCGAAAACGCCGTCGCAAACGCAGACACCGTCACCGACGCGGACCACAGCACAGCGGTCGAGCACCCGGTCTCGAAGCCGGACCTGACGAAGTGAGTGGTTGGTGGCCGCGGTCGCAGGAGTGCCCATGAACGTGCGGCGGCTTGCCCTTTCCGAACTGACGGTGGGGCAGGTGCGGGGACTGGACCGCGCGACGATCGAATACGCAGTCGCACCGTCGGTCCAGGGCGTCCCCGGTGCCGCGACTGCCACGTTGTTGCGGACGGAACGCTTATGAACGACCTGCGGCTTACGGTTTCCCCGCCGACAGGGGTAGCGGTGCGGGGGCCGGACAATGTGGACCGCACGACGGCCGGGCACCCGACCGCCCCGTCGGTCCATCGCACACTCGGTGCCGCAGCCACCGGGTTGTTGTCGGCGGGGTCCTCATGAACGAATTGCGGCTTGCGGTTTCCTGGCTGACGGTCGTGCCGGTGCGGGGGCCTGACAACGTGGACCGTAAGACGGCCGGGCAGGCGATTGCGTTGGCGCCGTTGGTCGGCGGTGCGCTCGGTGCCGCGGCTGCGGCGTTGTTGTGGGTGCTGATCTGGGCGGGGGTGACCGCACCATTGGCCGGGCTGCTGGTGGTTGCGGCGCTGGCGTTGATCACTCGCGGCATGCATCTGGACGGCCTCGCCGACACCATGGACGGGCTGGGCAGTTACGGGCCGCCCGAACGGGCCAGACAGATCATGAAATCCGGTGGCGTCGGCCCCTTCGGCGTCGTGGCCATCGTGTTTTCGATTGGTATCCAGGCATTTTCATTCGCCGCACTGGCTCAAGCCGAGCGCTGGTTCGCGGTGATTCTCGCGGTCGTCGTCGGCCGAGTCGCAGTAGTGCTTGCCTGTAGGCAGGGCATCGACGCCGCACCCGACACCGGTTTCGGCGCACTCGTCGCCGGAACCCAATCCAGCCTCACCGTCATAGTGTGGGCGACCGCCTCAGTGGCCGCGGGTCTATCGGTTGTCCCCGAGTACCCCTGGCTCGGCCCCCTCGTCGTCCTACTCGCCCTGACCACCTCGGCCGTGCTCGTAGGCCACTGCGTCCACCGATTCGGCGGCCTCTCCGGCGACATCCTCGGCGCCACACTGGAAATCTCGGTCACCCTGACCGCAGCCGCCCTGGCATTCGGCGCCTGACTGCTTCCCGTTGGGGACGCTACTCACGAGCGCGGTGCACACGGCGGACCTTCGCGTTGGACAGCACAGTCTGGGTCACTGGAATTTTTCCGGGCGCGCCGCACGAATCGTCTGGGCCGGGCAATAGGGTGTGCGGTATGTCTTCCGAGCGCCTGTATTTTCGTCAGTTGTTGTCCGGGCGGGATTTCGCCGTAGGTGATCCGATCGCGACGCAGATGCGAAATTTCGCATATCTGATCGGCGATCGCGAGACCGGGGAATGCGTGGTGGTGGATCCGGCGTATGCGGCGGGTGAACTGGTCGATATCGCCGAGACAGACGGGCTGCGGCTGACCGGCGTGCTGGCCACTCACCATCACCCCGACCATGTCGGCGGCACCATGCTCGGATTTACTCTGCGCGGGGTGCGGGAGCTGCTCGAAAAGACAAGCGTCCCAGTGCATGTCAATGCCGATGAACTCTCCTGGGTCGCCAACGTCACCGGGATCGCGCCCAGCGAACTCACCGGCCACCAGCACGGCGACAAGGTCACCGTCGGCGCCTTCGACATCGAACTGCTGCACACGCCCGGCCACACCCCCGGCAGCCAGTGCTTCCTCTTCGACAACCGCCTCATCGCGGGCGACACCCTCTTCGTCGACGGCTGCGGCCGCACCGACTTTCCCGGCGGCGACTCCGACGAAATGTTCCGCAGCCTCCGGTACCTCGCCACCCTCTCCGGCGACCCCGTCGTCTACCCCGGCCACTGGTATTCCCAGGAACCCTTCGCCGCCCTCTCCTCGATCAAAGACACCAACTACGTAATGCGCCCCAAAACCCTCGACGAATGGCACATGTTCATGCCCCACTAACGTCCAGCCGCGGCACCCCGCAACGACAAGCCGCGCGCCGAACCGGGACATTGCTGCGGCGACCGGTGAGAAGCGCGCCACCATGTGCCGCTCGTCGAAACATGGTGCGTATGGCTGCTTCCAGAGTGTGCGGACCCGTGGGGTCCGCCGGTTACATGCTGCGCATCCAGCCGTGGATGTCGGCGAAGGTGCCGCGTTGGATCCCGGTGAGGGTGTCGCGCAGTGCCATGGTGACCTCGCCGGGTTCGCCTCCGCCGATGGAGAATTCGCCGTCGGCGGAGCGGACCCAGCCGACGGGGGTGATGACGGCGGCGGTGCCGCAGGCGAAAACCTCGGTGATTTCACCGGATTCGGCGCCCTTGCGCCATTCCTCGACCGAGACCTTGCGCTCCTCGACCGGGTAGCCTGCGTCGCCGGCCAGGGTGAGCAGGGAGTCGCGAGTGATGCCCGGCAGCAGTGAGCCGGACAGTTCCGGGGTCACCAGGCGCGCGTCCGAGCCGGAGCCGAAGACGAAGAACAGGTTGTTGGTGCCCATTTCCTCGACGTAGCGGCGCTCGCAGGCGTCCAGCCAGACCACCTGGTCGCAGCCCTTTTCGGAGGCCTGCGCCTGAGCGAGCAGCGAGGCGGCGTAGTTACCCGCGACCTTGGCCTCGCCGGTGCCACCTGGCGCGGCACGCACGTATTCGGTGGACAGCCACACCCGCACCGGCTTGACGCCGCGCGGGAAGTAGGCGCCCGCAGGGGAACCGAGCAGCAGGTACTTGTAGGCGGAGGCGGGCTTCACACCGAGACCGGCCTCCGTGGCGAACATGAACGGGCGCAGGTAAAGCGACTCCTCGCCGCCCGCCGCGGGCACCCAGCCGCCGTCGAGCGCCAGCAGCTGCCGCACGGATTCGATGAACAGTTCCTCCGGCAGTTCGGCCATCGCCATGCGCCGCGCGGACTTGCGGAACCGCGTCGCGTTCGCGTCGATGCGGAAACAGGAGACGCTGCCGTCCTGCTGACGGTATGCCTTCAGACCCTCGAAGATGGCTTGGCCGTAGTGGAACACCATCGTCGCCGGGTCCAAGGGTAGTGGCCCGTACGGCTCGATGCGGGCGTTGCCCCAGCCTTCGCCCTCGGTGTAGTCGATCGACACCATGTGATCGGTGAAGAAGCGCCCGAACCCGGGTGCCGCGAGGATCTCCTGTACCCGCTGCGCCGGGGTGGGCGCGGGATGCGGAACACGGGTGAACTGTGCGGCAACGGTCATGAACCTGATCCTATCCGGCACCGATTCCCCGGTGTACGCCTGTTCCGCATGCTCCCCCAGACACCCCGCTTTTCGCGTCGCCGCATAGCAACTTGTCACCCGACACGCTGGGCGTGTCGGCGCGGTGCTACTTGGTGTTGGTTTCGACGAACGGCGGGCGCACGACCTCGCAGCGGAGGCGGCGGCCTCGGACGTCGACTTCTACCTCGGTGCCGGGCTGCAAGTCGGCCTCGGTGTCGAGGAGGGCGAGTGCGATGCCGATCTTCAAGGTGGGTGAGAACGTTCCCGAGGTGGTTTCGCCGACCGGTTCGCCGTCGCGCAGCACTGTCTGACCCTGGCGGAGCACGCCGCGGTCGAGCGCTTTCAGACCCAACAGGATTCGGCGCGGGCCCGCCGACTTCTCCTGTTCCAGTGCGGCTTTGCCCCAGAATTCGGGCTTCTTCCACCCGACGGCCCAGCCGGTGCGGGCCTGCACCGGCGAAATCTCCAGTGACAGTTCGTGTCCGTGCAGCGGATAGCCCATTTCGGTGCGCAGGGTGTCGCGGGCGCCGAGACCGGCGGGCCGGCCGTCGGCGGCACGCACCCGTTCGACGAGAGCGCGGAACAGCGGCTCGGCGTCGGCCCAGCGGGGCAGCAGCTCGAAGCCGTGTTCACCGGTGTAGCCGGTGCGGCACACCCTGATCGGTCGGCCATCCCACTCGGCGTCGGCGTAAGCCATGTACTCCATCTCGGTGGGCAGCCCGAGCGCGGCGAGCACTTCGGTCGAACGCGGACCCTGCACCGCGAACACCCCGTATTCGCGATGCTCGTCGGTCACCGTGATGCCCTCGGGCGCCACCTTCTGCAGCTCGGCGACCACCGCCGCGGTGTTGGCGGCATTGGGGACCAGGAAAATCTCGTCATCGCTGACGTAGTAGGCGATCAGATCATCGATCACGCCACCGTCAGGCGCGCAGCACAGCGTGTACTGCGCCTTGCCTGGGCGGATGCGGCCGAGGTCGTTGGTGAGCGCCGAGTTCACGAATTCGGCCGCGCCCTGACCGCGCACCGTGGCCTTGCCGAGGTGACTCACATCGAACAACCCGACCGTCGTGCGGACCGCCTGATGCTCGGCAACCGTGCCCGCATACGACACCGGCATTTCCCACCCGCCGAACGGCGCGAAACTCGCCCCGAGCTCGACGTGGACGTCATGGATCGGGCCTTGCAGCAGGTTCGTATCGGTCACCCGGCGAGCTTAACGCGGCCGGATCCGACCTACGGCTCGTACCTGCCGCAGCACACCCACCCGCAGATTCGGCCCACAACCCGCAGCTGGGCACTGAGGGAAGTGCTGCGACTGCGACGCCGACCGCGGGCGTCGAACCCTCCGTGCACACCATGGTCGCCGTCCGGCGCCTGAAACCGGCGCTTCATCCCAGGATCTGCGGGCTCCTATTCGGAAGGAGTGCGGTCAGCCTCGAAACCACATGGGGATCAACGTCGGTCCGCCCTCGGGCAGTGTGTGCGTCGCACCCTCGCGCACGAATCCGCAGCGGGTGTACAGGCGGGCGGAGCGCTCGGTGCTTGCTTCGAGAAATGCCGGAATGCCCGCGTCGGAGGCGGCCTTCAATCGATCGCCGAGGATCGCGGCCCCCGCGCCTTTGCCGCGGTGCTGCGGCACCGTGACGATCACCTGGAGGTAGCGGTGCGGGAACTCGCGCGGATGTTCCTGTGCGAGCAGGTCCATCACGGTGGCCACCCGCTGGAGCGGGCGCAGGTCGGGCATCGCCCCGGCGCGTTCGCGTGCCTCGATGGCTTCCTTCTCGAACCTGGTCGCGGAGGTGATGTGTTGCCAGATCGACACCGCCCACACCTCGTCGTCGACCCCCGCGGTCCACACCTCGTCCTCGCGCAGCGCGCTGTCGATCAGGGCGGGCACGTAGTCGGGCTGGAACTGCTCGGCGGGGTACCCCTCCAGCACCCACGCGGTCACCGCCTCGTCCACGCTGGCCGCGGCGAACGCCTCGATCACGGCATCACGTCGGCCGAGATCGGCCCGCTGAACCGTCAACGTCGTTGTCATCTGTCGTCCTCCCGAATGGAACGGTGTATGCCTTCGCCAAGGTAGGGACCGCACATGACCGTTGCTAGCATTTCGTCACACTGATTCGTGTGTGGAAATAGCGGGAGTCGTGATGACGTGTGCGATCTGCGGCGAGCAGCTGCGGCAACCGGAGAAGGGTCGCCGCCGTCGCTACTGCTCGCGGTCGTGCCAGGCGCGTGCCTATCGGTCCCGCCGCGACGCGGTGGTCTCGCCGCGACGCACCGCGCGGCCCATCCGGCTCACCACGGTCGGCATCGTGCGCGCCGCGGTCGAGTTGGCCGACAACGACGGCATCGGTGGGCTCTCGATGCGCCGTCTGGCAGGCGCACTGGGCATCGCGACGGCAAGCCTGTACCGCCACATCCCCGACCGCGAGGCGCTCCTGGCCGCGATGGCCGAACTCGTTCTCGCCGAAATCCCACCATCACCAGCACATTCGACAGACTGGCGAGCCCAGCTCACCTACGAGGCGTGGGAAGAATGGCGGCTGTACCGCAGGCACCCCTGGATGTTGACGATCCTCGCGCGCACCCGCCCGCCCCTCGGACCCGCGTTGTTCGACATTTTGGAACGCACCCTGTCGGCACTGGATCGTCCCGGCCTACCGGCCGAGCAGATGCTCGCGATCTACCTATCGGTCTCCGGCCTGGTCCAGGGCATCGCACTGCTGTGGACCTCCGAGCGGGCCGAGAGGGTCGTCGGTGTGGAAGCGCTCACCGGATCGGATGCTCAGCTCCGCGACCTCCAGGAACTGCTGAACCCGGCCACCCGACCGGTGCTGCACCGGCTCTTCGCCAACGCTCCCACCGGCCTGGACCTGGATTTCGACGCCTTGCTGGAGACCGGGCTCGAATTGCTGCTCGACGGCGTCGCGATGCGCCACCTGTCGCCGACCCAATAGCCTGTGACCATGACCGCTGTTGCAGATCGTTCACTAGGACCGGAACTGGCTCGCACGAACACCGTCGGGCCCGACACCGATGTGCTCGTCATCGGACTGACCTCCTCCGAGAACGGCCCGGCGATCGCGCCCGACGACATGTTCAGTGACGTGCTCGACGCCGACATCCGCGCGGAATTGCTGGACCAACTCGGCGCGGTCGGCGCGAAGGGCAAGGCAGAGGAACTGACCAGGGTGCCTGCGCCCGCCGGGCTGGACGGGGTGACCAGCGTGCTCGCGGTCGGCCTCGGCGCGCCCGACAAGGTCGACGCCGAGCAGATTCGCCGCTCGGCCGGTGTCGCCGCGCGTGCGCTGTCCGGGACCGAGCTCGTGGCGACCACTCTCTCGGGCCTCGATCTCGGTGCCGCCGCCGAGGGCTTCTACTTGGGCGCCTATGCGTTCACCCCGTTCAAGTCGGGCAAGTCCGCGCCCAAGCCGGACGAGCGCCCGGTGGCCAGGGTCGAATTGCTGGTGCCCGAGCCGGGATTCGGCGAGACGGCGCTGATCAAGGCGCAGCTGATAGCCGAGGCCGTCGCCACCGCACGGGATTTCGTCAATACCCCGCCCAGCCATCTCTTCCCCGCCGAATTCGCCTCGCGTGCACAGATATTGGCCGAGGCCGCCGGGCTCGAGGTCGAGGTGCTCGACGAACGGGCTTTGGAGGCAGGCGGTTTCGGTGGCGTGCTCGGCGTCGGCAAGGGTTCTTCGCGTCCGCCGCGCCTGGTCCGCATCACCTACGCGGGCGGTCCGAAGAAGGTCGCGCTGATCGGCAAGGGCATCACCTTCGATACCGGCGGCATCTCCATCAAGCCCGCGCAGAACATGGAGAACATGACCTCGGACATGGCCGGTGCCGCGGCGGTCGTCGCCACCACGCTGCTCGCCGCGCGCCTGGGCCTGCCGGTCACGGTCACCGCGACCGTCCCGATGGCGGAGAACATGCCGTCGGCCACCGCGCAGCGCCCCGGTGACGTGCTCACCCAGTACGGCGGCACCACGGTGGAGGTGCTCAATACCGACGCCGAGGGCCGCCTCATCCTGGCCGACGCGATCGTGCGGGCCGGCGAGGACGAGCCGGACTACCTCATCGACGTGGCGACCCTGACCGGCGCCCAGATGGTCGCACTCGGCACCAGGACCCCGGGTGTGATGGGCACCGACGAGTTCCGTGACCGGGTCGCGAAGATCTCCCGGGAGGTCGGTGAAAACGGCTGGGCCATGCCCCTTCCCACGGAGCTGCGCGCCGACCTGAACTCCAAGATCGCCGACCTGGCCAACGTTGCACCGCACCGCTGGGGCGGCATGCTCTCGGCAGGCCTGTTCCTCAAGGAGTTCGTGCCGGAAGGCATGCAGTGGGCGCACCTGGATGTCGCGGGCCCGGCCTACAACACCGGCAGCCCGTTCGGCTACATCGGCAAGGGCGGCACCGGCGTCCCGGTCCGGACCCTCATCGCGGTCATCGAGGACATCGCCGCCGAATAGTTCGCCCCGACCGAGGGTCGCCTGGTCCGCCGATATCGGCCACTGGGGACCCTCGGTCGAGCCCCGCGAGTGAACATATTGAACGAAACAGCGGGCCAGAACCTACAAATCGCGCAGATCTCGCTCCATCGCCCGCTTGCGCTCGATGCGCATCCTGGCGTCGTAATCCCGCATCCGCTGCGGATATCCAGTTTTGCGAACGTCGTAGACCGGGATGTGCAAATCTCCGGCAAGCCGTCGCGCTCCGCGCTCGCCGACCACCCGACGCGTCCACTCCCCATCGACGGCAATAAGCACGACAGTGACATCGGTCACTGTCGTTTTCGGCTCGATGTAGCCCTCTACCCCGGTGTGGGTGCGCACCCAGTTGGCGAGATAGCGGGCGTCGTCGTTGCTCGAGGAACCCGCACGTAAAGCGCCGCTACCCCGGGCGGCGGCGCCACGAAAACGATCCAGCAAACCCACCGCAGTCGACCTCCTGTGCGACACCGGGAATCGCTCGTCACCGGTCTCTCCATCTTGCCAGCTCTGTGCAGTTCGCTGCCCTGTGCTACGTGAGAAGCGGACGGGTGCAAGGATGGAACGCGGTACAAGAACCACACGGATCTCCGGTGCCACGCACAATGATCGGTGGCTTTCGAGCATCCATCGCAACCCGCGGTGAGTGCTCGCAGAGAGATCAACTGTTGTAAAACCCGTCGAGCAGTCAGAGGAGTCAACGGACATGGCCTTCTCCGTCCAGATGCCGGCTCTTGGTGAGAGCGTCACCGAGGGAACGGTGACAAGGTGGCTGAAGCAGGAAGGAGACACGGTCGAGGTCGACGAGCCACTGCTCGAGGTCTCCACCGACAAGGTCGACACCGAGATCCCGTCGCCAATCGCGGGCGTGTTGTCGAAGATCGTCGCCCAAGAAGATGATGTGGTCGAGGTCGGCGGTGAACTCGGCGTGATCGGAGAAGCCGGTGAGGCCCCCGCGCCCGCCGCAGCTCCTGCACCCGCAGCCGCGCCCGCCCCGGCACCAGCGCCCGCCCAAGAACCGGCTCCCGCGCCGGTCGCCCAAGCAGCCCCCGCACCCGCGGCACCCGCACCCGCGGCCGCGTCGGGTACCCCGGTCAAGATGCCGGAACTCGGCGAATCGGTCACCGAGGGCACCGTCACCCGTTGGCTGAAGGCCGTCGGTGACCAGATCGCCATCGACGAGCCGCTGCTCGAGGTCTCCACCGACAAGGTGGACACCGAGATCCCGTCGCCCGTCGCAGGCACCCTGCTGGAGATCACTGCGCAGGAAGACGACGTTGTCGCTGTCGGTGGACAGCTCGGCGTTGTCGGCACCGGATCCCCGGCCGCCGCAGCCCCTGCTGCGCCTGCCCCGGCTCCCGCACCTGCCGCGCCCGCTCCGGCACCGGCTCCCGCACCAGCGGCTCCGGCCCCCGCGCCGGCCCCCGCAGCTGCCGCACCGGCACCCGCAGCTCCGGCTCCAAAGCCCGCTGCGGCACCGGCACCCGTGGCCACCGCACCAGCCCCGGACACCTCCGGCAACGGCGCTACCCCGTACGTCACTCCCCTGGTCCGCAAGCTGGCCGAGGAGAACGGCGTCGATCTGGCGGCACTGACCGGCTCCGGTGTCGGTGGACGCATCCGCAAGCAGGATGTGCTCGCCGCTGCCGAAGCCAAGAAGGCACCAGTCGCCGCACCGGCCGCGCCCGCCGCTGCCGCGAAGGCTCCCGCAGTCGCACCGGCCGCGGCGCAGTCGCAGCTGGCGCACCTGCGTGGCACCGTCCAGAAGGCGAGCCGCATTCGCCAGATCACCGCGACCAAGACCAGGGAATCGCTGCAGAACACCGCGCAACTGACCCAGGTGCACGAGGCCGACGTCACCAAGATCGCCGCGCTGCGCAGCGTCGCCAAGGCGTCGTTCAAGGAGCGTGAGGGCGTCAACCTGACGTTCCTGCCGTTCTTCGCCAAGGCGGTCGTCGAGGCGCTCGGCGTGCACCCGAACGTCAACGCCAGCTACGACGAGGGCACCAAGGAGATCACCTACCACGCCTCGGTGCACCTCGGCATTGCCGTCGACACCGAGCAGGGTCTGCTCTCCCCGGTGATCCACAACGCCAGCGACCTGTCGCTGGCCGGGCTGGCGCGGGCGATCGCGGATATCGCCAACCGCGCACGCAATGGCGGCCTCAAGCCGGACGAGTTGGCCGGTGGCACCTTCACCATCACCAACATCGGCAGCCAGGGCGCGCTGTTCGACACCCCGATCCTGGTGCCGCCGCAGGCCGGCATGCTCGGCACGGGTGCGATCGTCAAGCGTCCGGTGGTTGTCACCGACGAGACGGGCAACGAATCCATCGGCGTCCGGTCGATGTGCTACCTGCCGCTCACCTACGATCACCGCCTCATCGATGGCGCCGACGCCGGTCGGTTCCTGACCACGATCCGGCACCGGCTCGAGGAAGCGGCGTTCGAAGCTGATCTCGGCCTGTAATTCGGGAAGGTCGGACTGTCACGCATGAAGGTGGTGATCGCCGGTTCGTCCGGGCTGATCGGGACGGCGCTCGTCGCGGCACTGCGCCGCGACGGGCATGACGTCGCCCGCCTGGTGCGGCGGCCGGCCGCTGCCCCGGACGAGTTCGTGTGGGATCCCGCTCGCGCCGAATTGGACGAGCGGGCCCTGCGCGGCGCGGACGCGGTGGTCAACCTGTGCGGCGCGAGTATCGGGCGTCGCCGCTGGAACGGCAGCTACAAGCAGGAGTTGCGCGACAGCCGAATCACGCCGACCGATGTGCTTGCCGACGCGGTCGCGAGCGTGGGCGTTCCTGTCCTGGTGAACGGCAGCGGCGTGCACTACTACGGCGGCGAAACCGGCGACCGGGTGGTCGACGAAACCTCGCCTGCCGGTATGGGTTTCCTGGCCACGCTGTGCCGGGACTGGGAGGCCGCGACCAAGCCCGCCACCGCCGCGGGCGTGCGCACGGTGCTGCTGCGCAGTGCCGTGGTGCTGTCCCACGGCGGCGGCATGCTCGGCATGCTGCAACCGCTGTATTCGCTCGGCCTCGGCGGCAGGCTGGGTAGCGGCAGGCAGTACACGCCGTGGATCTCGATGGACGACGAGATCGGCGCGATCATCTTCGCGCTCACCAACGACACGATCTCCGGGCCGATCAACGCGGTCGGCCCGGCACCGGTCACCAATGCCGAGTTCAACCGGGCGCTCGGCCGGGCACTGCACCGGCCGACCCCCCTGATGGTGCCCGCGTTCGCGCTGCGCGCACTGATCGGTGAATTCGCGCAGGAGGCAATCCTGCACGGCCCACGGGCCATCCCCACCGCCCTCGAGGAAGCGGGCTATCCGTTCCAGCACCAGACCATCGGCGCCGCGCTGGCGGCGACCTTGGGTCGCGAGGGAGATGAGCGATGACCGAACTGCGAGCACAACCGGTCACGGTCATCCGCGACGCTCACGAGGCCGACCTGTCGTCGGTGCTCGAGATTCACAACGCGAATATCGCCACCTCCACGGCCATTTGGGATGAAGAGCAGGTCGGCCTGGACGATCGGCGGGCCTGGTTCCAGGCCCGCACCGCGGCGGGACTGCCCATCCTCATCGCCGACATCGACGGTGCGGTCGCCGGTTACGCCAGCTACGGCCCGTGGCGGCCCAAGTCCGGCTACCGCTACTCGGTGGAGAACTCGGTGTATGTCGCGGACCGATTCCAGCGGCGCGGGGTCGCCACCGCACTGCTCACCGAACTTGTCGCACGGGCGCGTCACTCGGGCACGGTGCACGCGATGATCGCGGCGATCGAATCGAGCAATACCGGATCGATCGCGCTGCACGAACGCTTCGGCTTCCGCACCGTCGGTGAACTCCCGCAGGTGGGTTGGAAATTCGAGCGCTGGATGGACCTGACGCTGATGCAATTGACGCTGCCTATCGACCCCGCTAACGGCAAGCAACCGCACTGATCGATCCGAGCGGACTCAGGTGGCACTCGTCGGACAGTCTGCCGCCGAGCCGGCTACCGTGTGGCATCTCCCACACCACGTCGGTAGAACCTGAGATCCGGCTGAGCGTACCGTCGGGGACGTGAACGACACGCGCACCACGTGGTCCGCCAGATTCGATACGACCCCGATCGTGGTCGAGGATCTCGGACTCATCGATTACCACAGTGCATGGGACCTGCAGCGCAAGATCGCCGCCGAGCGGGCCGACGGTATCGGAAACGACCACTTGCTGCTGCTCGAGCACCCTTCGGTGTACACGGCGGGCCGTCGCACCGAAGCCGAGGACCTGCCGATCGACGGCAGCCCGGTGGTCGAGGTCGATCGTGGCGGCAAGATCACCTGGCACGGGCCCGGCCAGCTCGTCGGCTACCCGATCGTGCGTCTCGCCGAACCGGTGGACGTGGTGCAGTACGTGCGCAGGCTGGAAGAAGCGCTGATCACCGTGTGTACCGGCCTCGGCATGAGCTGCGGCCGGATCGAGGGCCGATCGGGCGTATGGCTACCCGCGACCGATCTCTTCGCCGAACGCAAGATCGCCGCGATCGGCGTGCGCGTGCAGCGTGGTGTTGCACTGCACGGCATTTCGCTGAACTGCAATTCCGCACTCGATGGCTTCCAGGCGATCGTGCCGTGCGGTATCCGGGATGCGGGCGTCACCACGCTGACCCGCGAGCTCGGCCGCGAGGTGACGGTTGCCGAGGTCAAGCCCCTGGTCTCGGCGGCGATCATCCGCGCGCTGAACGGCGAACTCCCGGTGACCGCGCGCGATATCGCGCGCGTCACACCGCCCGCAGCGCCGGGCGTCGGCGCGTGACCGCGGTGGCCGATGGCGCGGCGAGCGGGGAAACCACCGGGCGTAGCATCGGTTCGGTGACCTCAGCTTCAGCACCGGCAGGACGCAAACTGCTACGCATCGAGGCGCGCAACTCGGAGACCCCGATCGAGCGCAAACCTCAGTGGATTCGCACCAAGGCCAAGATGGGCCCGGAGTACACCGAACTCAAGGGACTCGTCAAACGCGAGGGCCTGCACACGGTGTGTGAAGAAGCGGGCTGTCCCAACATCTTCGAGTGCTGGGAAGATCGCGAAGCCACGTTCCTCATCGGCGGCGAGCAGTGCACCCGGCGCTGCGATTTCTGCCAGATCGACACCGGCAAACCGGCCGCACTCGACCGTGACGAGCCCCGCCGCGTCGCCGAGAGCGTGCAGGCCATGGGCCTGCGCTACTCGACAATCACCGGCGTCGCTCGCGACGACCTGGAAGACGGCGGCGCCTGGCTCTACGCCGAAACCGTCCGCGCCATCAAGCAACTCAATCCGAACACCGGCGTCGAACTGCTCATCCCCGACTTCAACGCCGATCCCGATCAGCTGGCCGAGGTGTTCTCCTCACGTCCCGAGGTGCTGGCGCACAACCTGGAAACCGTGCCGCGCATCTTCAAGCGGATCCGCCCCGCGTTCCGCTACGAGCGTTCGCTCTCGGTGCTGACCGCGGCGCGCGAAGCGGGCCTGGTCACCAAGTCCAACCTGATCCTCGGCATGGGCGAGACCCCGGAAGAGGTCACCCAGGCCATGCGCGACCTGCACGAGGCAGGCTGCGACATCCTCACCATCACCCAATACCTGCGCCCGTCCCCCCGGCACCACCCGGTCGACCGCTGGGTCAAGCCCGAGGAATTCGTCGAGCACTCGAAGATGGCCGAGGAAATCGGCTTCGCGGGCGTCATGGCGGGCCCCCTGGTCCGCTCCTCCTACCGCGCAGGCCGCCTCTACACCCAGGCCATGGCCCACCACGGCCGCGAAATCCCCACCGCCATGGCACATCTCGCCAAGGAAGGCACCGCCTCCCAGGAGGCAAGCGCAGTTTTGGCCCGCTTCGGTTCCTGACCTACCGCACCTGATTCGGTCCCCGCACCACCGGCGATTTTTCGCTGATGGTGCGGGGACCGTTTTGTTTGCCCGGAGCGGCCGTGGAACGTCGATCGACGCTGTCCTCCGGCAGGTCCCTTCGGTCGTGTTCTCGCGAAGCGTGGACGGGATGCGACGGGTGGTGGGAAGCTCGATGTACGGCAGGTGTCGGCGAGAAAGCGAGACACACAGTGGACAAGGCGAGTGCAGCTGCCGGGGGCAACGGCAGAGTTGTGAGCGTGGGGCGGCCGGAGGACATCCGGAATGTGGTGCTGGTCGGGCACAGCGGGGCGGGGAAGACGACGCTGGTCGAGGCGTTGGCGCAGACGGCTGGGGCGGTGAATCGGGCGGGGCGGGTCGAGGACGGGACCTCGCTGTCGGATTACGACGAGATCGAGCATCGTCAGCATCGGTCGGTGCAATTGTCGGTGGTGCCGATCTCCTGGTCGGGAATCAAGATCAATCTGCTGGATACGCCCGGCTATGCCGATTTCGTCGGCGAGCTGCGCGCGGGCCTGCGTGCGGCGGACGCGGCGCTGTTCGTCGTTTCCGCGGCCGAGGGCGCCGAGGCGGTCAGTGGTGCGACCCGCGCGCTGTGGGAGGAGTGCGCCGCGGTCGGGATGCCGCGGGCAATCGTGATCACCCACCTGGACACCGCACGCGCGGATTTCGACGAGATGACCGAGACCTGTCGCGCCGTCCTCGGTGACGGTTCGTCGGAAAACATTCTGCCGCTGCATCTTCCGGTTTATGGACCGAAGAGTCCCGACGGTCATCGACCGGTCACGGGGCTGGTCGAACTGCTGCCGCACTGCGTGGTCGACTACTCCTCCGGCGAATGCGCACAGATCGAACCGTCGGCCGATCAGGTGTCGGCGTTGGAGGAGGCGCGCAACCGCCTCATCGAGGGCATCATCGCCGAGAGCGAGGATGAATCGCTCATGGAGCGCTACCTCGGCGGCGAGGAGATCGACCTCGCCACGCTCGTCACCGACCTCGAACGCGCGGTGGCGCGCGGCAGCTTCCACCCGGTGCTGTTCGGCGCGCAAGCGCCGGAGGGCGCCAAACAGGGCCTCGGCACCGTCGAACTGCTCGACCTGATCACCGGTGGGTTCCCGACGCCGGCCGAGCACGCCGTCGTTGCGATCACCATCACCAATGGCGCCGCGCCACAACCGCTGCACTGCGACCCGGCGGGCGTGCTGGCCGCCGAGGTGATCCGGACGGCATCGGACCCCTACGTCGGCCGGGTGTCACTGGTCCGGGTCTTCTCCGGCACCCTGCGCGCCGACGACACCGTGCACGTGTGCGGCCACGGGCAAGAGGACCGCGGCCACCAGAATCACGATGCCGACGAACGGATCGGCGCGGTCACCGCACCGTTCGGCAAGCAACAGCGCCCGCTCGGGCAGGCGATCGCGGGCGACATCGCCTACGTCACCAAACTCACCAGCGCCGAGACCGGCGACACCCTCTCCGGCACCGCGGCGCCGCTGCTCATCGAACCGTGGCCGATGCCCGATCCGCTGCTCCCCATCGCCATTCACGCACACAGCAAGGCCGACGAGGACAAGCTCTCGCACGGCCTCGCACGCCTGGTCGCCGAGGATCCCGCGGTGCGGCTGGAGCAGAACGGCGACACCCACCAGATCGTGCTGTGGTGCCTGGGTGAGGCGCACCGCGATGTCGCGCTGGAGCGGTTGCGCACCCGATTCGGGGTGCAGGTCGACGTGATCGATCACAAGGTCGCGCTGCGGGAGACTTTCGCGGGCAAGGCAACCGCGCGCGGCAGGCACGTCAAACAGTCCGGCGGCCACGGCCAGTTCGCCGTCTGCGAGATCGAGGTGGAACCGCTGCCCGGCGGCTCCGGCATCGAGTTCGTCGACAAGGTGGTCGGCGGAGTTGTTCCGCGCCAATTCATTCCGTCGGTGGAGAAGGGCGTGCGCGCGCAGGCGCTGCGCGGCGTGGCGGCAGGTTATCCCCTTGTCGATGTGCGGGTCACGCTCTTCGACGGCAAGGCCCACTCGGTCGATTCCTCCGATGCCGCCTTCCAAACCGCGGGTGCGCTCGCCCTGCGCGAGGCGGCGACCGCGGCGGGCATCGCGCTGCTCGAACCGCTCGACGAGGTCTGGGTCGTCGTCTCCGACGACTACGTCGGCCCGGTCCTCACCGATCTGTCCAGCCGCCGCGGCCGTGTCCTCGGCACCGAACCGCACGGCCCCGGCCGCACCCGCATCCACGCCGAGGTCCCCGAACTCGAACTCAGCCGCTACGCCATCGACCTGCGTTCCCTCTCACACGGCACCGGCGACTTCAGCCGCACCTACACCCGGCACGAGCAAATGCCCCAGTCACTTGCCACCGCTGTCCGCGGGCAGGCCACGGTCCGGACCTAGCCGCTACCGCTGCGATTTCTCCACGCGACGAACCGTCGTGTGCGTCCGCCGCGCGCTCAAGTCGGCAATCAGCCGATCTCCGTCGATCGGCCCACCAGCGGCGGGCTCAACGGCCCGACCGAGTACGGCCACGATGCTCGCCTTCTCGACTCGGGCGTGGCAGCGTCAGCATTCTGGTGGGTACGGAAAGCACAGCGGCGGCAAGAGCATAGGTACTGGTTCCGCCGTTTCGGCGACAGGTCCGGGTGGTACGGCGGCCTCGGTGGTCGGTGTGGGCTGGGGCGGCACTACCGCGTTCTGGTGTGACGACGAGCAAGCGGCGGCCAGGAACCACAACGCGGCAAAGGCGCCAACGATGACAGCCACGGCCGCCAGTTGCTGCGGGAGATGCCGGTTGAACTGCACAGGGCCGGTCGCGTGGGCCGGGAAAAGCTGACGGATGGGCAGCGGCGGTCGAAGCGATGGCATGCGGAGCCGACGGTCGTTGACGACCGGCTTGGTTCGGCCCGGCAACAGCTGACGGATGGGCAGCGGCGGTCGAAGCGATGGCATATGGAGCCGACGGTCGTTGACGACCGGCTTGGTTCGGCCCGGCAACAGTCTCGGTGCGGTTTGAGGCGGTAACCAGTTCTCGGGGGGTGACTGCGCGCTGACCGGACGGGACAGCGTGTCGTCGTAGTCGTAGTCGTAGTCGTCGTAGTCGTCGTAGTCGTCGTGGTCGTCGTGGTCGTCGTGGTCGTCGTGGTCGTCGTGGTCGTCGTGGTCGTAGTTATCGGCGTCAGCGTCGGCGTCGATCCACGACGACCATTGGCCCGTAAAGGACGACTCCGGACCGACAGATTCCGGCGGCTCCACATCACCCGCATCGACTTCGGTCTCGTACCGCCAGTCCCGGTACGGTACCGAGGTTCGGTACGACTGCGGCGGATCCGCATCGAGATCGTGAACGGTCGACGACACGCGATGATCTGCGCGGAAAGTGCTCGGCGACGGCGGCTCGACATCAGAATCGGGCACGATCAACGGCGGCTGACCATCGAGAAACGGCGATCTCCCTGACGGCTCCATGTCGGTGTCAGGCGTGATCCACGGCGGCGGGACCACGGCGGGCGACCCTCGTTGCTGCCCGCTCGATTCCGGAGCACGTCGACCCTCCACGGTCACGCCGGGTGCTTCTGTGACGAGTTGCGTGTCCGTGCAGCTCGCGGCGGTAGCACTCGCACCAGAATGCGACACCATCGCCGCCCCGGCGTCGTCGGGTACATCGTCGGTCCGGCGATGATCCACGCGGGTAGACAGGGAGCGGTGCGAGCTCTCGTTGCGTAGCGCAGCATGCCCGAACCGCGTTACCTGTTCCGACTCGTCCGGTCGCACCCGCAGGAGGGTCGCTGCCAGCGGCGACTCCGATTGGTCCGATGCCGAAACAGGCTGATCTTCGTCCGGTGGGTAGTCGGGTTCGGCCGACCGCACCGAGCCGGATGGGGTCGCGGCTATCGCGGGCAGCGGCGAGGTCGGCGAGCGGTCCGGATCGGGTGCGGTCGGTGACGGCGCTCCGCTCGAACCCGCATGCGGTCGCGTCTGCGACGGAAAGCCCTCCGCGACCAGGTCTTCGCGGGTGACCAGGTCGGACATGTGCAAGTCGCCGAGCAACGCGTGCACGTCCTCGGCGGACCAGAGCAGCCTGCGGTTCGCGGTGCGGATGAACCAGGCACGCAGCTGGCCGGGGGTCGACCCCAGCACCACCGGGAATTCGTCCTTCCGCGATTCGGCATTCGACGTGATCTCCGCTTCCTCGGGCGGCACCACGACCATCAGCCCGTCGACATGGGCGTCGGCATGGCGCTGACGAACCAGTTCTTTCAGCCTGGAGACAGCATCCGTCATCTGATCGAACAGGCTGCTGTCGTCACGCACCCGGATCGGATCACCCTCGAACCCGGACTGTCGCCCATCGGCCCGCACCGGCAAGCAGTTCGTGGCTGCCACTGGAACGGCCGCTTTCGCTCCGACCACGACAACTGCCTGCGGCGTGATCACCACCAGGTCGGCTTCCCTCGCATGGCCCGCGCGGCCGGGCTCCGGGATAGAACACCCGGGGATCGCCAGTCCGACAATGATGTGATGTCCGGTCCAGGTCCGCATCCAGTCGAGCACTCGCTGCTCGGATCCCGGTATCGCCGTTCGCTCGTTGATGACCCGCATCGACGGCCACCCTTCATCGCGTCCACCCTATCGACCGCTCAAAGATATTCGATGCGACGCTAGTTGGAAATTCGAAAGGCACTGCAAGAGCATGGTATTGGCGGCACAAGGGCGGGCATACGCCGGCGCGGCGGACGAATTCGATCACTCGCCTGTCCGCCGCCGCCGTTCAGGCGCAGATCTGGAACGACCTTCGTGCATCGCATTCGAACCCCGGTGATCTCGACTGTTCGCCCGATCCTCGCCTCGGTGGCCGCCGCGGCCACGGTAGCGAAGGCGCTACCGTGTGCGGCGCCGTTCCGCACGAGCAAGACCAGGTGGTCGAGCCTGTGTGATCTCGATCATCTCGTATCGGCGAGCGAGCCGCATCGCGATCACTCGAACCACGCCCGTCCCGCCGCCGACCGGGCTATACGCAGCCACTATCCTGAGACACATGGCAGTAGGCAAGGGCGGCACGCCGTCGAAGGAAGCGAAGGCCGCGGCGAAGGCGGCGCGCAAGCAGCAGTCGAAAGAACGTCGCCAGCAGCTGTGGCAGGCGTTCCAGATGCAGCGCAAGGAAGACAAGCTGCTGCTGCCCTTGATGATCGGCGCCGTGCTCGGCATCACGGTCGTGTTCGTGGCGATCGGCTTGATCTTCGGCTTGCAGTGGTTCCTGCTGCCGCTGGGCCTGCTGCTCGGCGTACTGGTCGCGTTCATCATCTTCGGTCGTCGCGTGCAGAAGAACGTCTACGCCAAGGCCGAGGGCCAGGCGGGTGCCGCGGCATGGGTGCTGGAGAACCTGCAGGGCAAGTGGCGGGTCAGCAACGGCATCGCCGCGACCACCCAGCTGGACGCCGTGCACCGGGTGATCGGCCTGCCCGGCGTGATCCTGATCGGCGAGGGTTCCCCGCAGCGGCTGAAGTCGTTGATCGCGCAGGAGAAGAAACGCACCGCGCGGCTCATCGGCGACACCCCGATCTACGACATCATCATCGGCAACGACGAGGGCCAGGTGTCGCTGAAGGAGCTGCAGCGTCACATCACCAAGCTGCCCCGCAATATCGATGTCAAGCGCATGGACCTCATCGAGGGCAGGCTGAGTGCCCTCAACGCGCGCAGTGGCCCGGCCCTGCCGAAGGGCCCGATGCCCGCTGGCGCCAAGATGCGCGGCGTGCAGCGCAGCATCCGCAGGCGCTGAGTCCCTGCGCTGAAGAAATTCGAAAGGCCCGCGTCCCCGGAATTGGGACGCGGGCCTTCGTATATCCGGGTGCTAGCCGGACTGCTTCGTGGTGAGCAGCCAGGTGATCCGGTCGTATGCGAGCAGGTGATAGACGACAAGCACCGCCGCCGAAACCAGTGCCCACCGCGGCAGCCCGGCCGCCCACAGCAGGGCCGCCCCGCCGAACAGCACGGCGAGCTCGACCACGAGGCGGACCGGACCGGCCACCGCAACGGGCGCGGCGCCGCTTCGGCTCGGGTCGCCTGGAACGGCGAAAGTCCCCCACAGTGTCGCGGCCACGATCGGCAGCGCCACCACCAGAATGAACCGCCACGGCGAATCGAACGCGCGCCAGCCGTAGATTCCGAAGGAAGCGACAGCGGTGAGTTCGAGAAGTAAACGGACGGCGAGCAACGCCGGATTCAATGACACCCGCGGAGCCTACCGACGCAAGGTCGCAACAGCCCGGCCACTTTCGGACACCTTAGGTCCACGACATGACGCGCAGCGTCGCCACTATGTCGATGGCCCTGTCCGCGAGCGGGCGATCTCGACAGCCCGCAGATGTGTCGGAGGTGACTCGGCCGCGTGTCAGCGGGCGCGGGCGACGGCGGTACCGGTGGCGCGGTCGTGCATACCGCGACCGTCGGCGTCGGTGAACAGGGCGGGCACCACGAACACCAGCAACGCCTGCCGAGCCAGCGCACGCACGAAACCGACGGCCACCGGCGCATCGATCCGGATCACCCGCAGCTTCAGGAAGTACTGCCCCGGCGTGTAGCCGAACAGCGTCACCGCGCCGACCCCGATCACGAACCAGATCAACAAGGTGAGGCTGGAGGCCGAGCCGTCGCGCACGATCAACAGCGAGATTCCGACCGCGATCATCCAGTCCACGAACAGTGCGGCGATGCGGCGCCCCATGCCGGGCAGCGACCCGGGACCGGACTGCGGCAAACCGAGATACTGACCGGGGAACTCAGGGGTTGCCGGATCACCCGGGTCCGTCGGAGGTCCGGAGAGCCATGATCCGGTGCTGCGTGCCATACCCCCACAATAAGCGGGTCCGACGGCCCGCCCGGCACCGCATAAGGGGAGTTCAGGTCGGCGAGTGCCGCGGAAGATGGCAGGATTACCATGCTGTTCGAGCCCGGGTGGTCAGCGCCACCTGACCAGGCGCACGTGTAACACTGGCGAAACACAACCTTGACTGGCGGGAAACACCGCATCCATAGCGTCTGGTCGCGACGAACCCATGCAATCGACACGGGCTGGGAACCGATCCGTAAGGAGTACTAAGTGACGTTCAGCACGGCCGACGAGGTCATCAAATTCCTCGCTGACGAAGAAGTCGAGTACGTCGACATCCGATTCAGCGATCTTCCCGGTGTTCAGCAGCACTTCTCGATCCCCGCGAAGGCGTTCACCACCGACCTCGCAGAGGAAGGGCTCGCGTTCGACGGCTCCTCCGTCCGTGGCTTCCAGTCGATCGACGAGTCGGACATGCTCCTACTCCCCGACTTCAGCACCGCGCGACTGGACCCGTTCCGCGCCGCGAAGACGCTGAACCTCAACTTCTTCGTGCACGACCCGTTCACCCGCGAGGCCTACAGCCGCGACCCGCGCAACATCGCGCGTAAGGCCGAGGAGTACCTGCGCTCGACCGGTATCGCCGACACCGCCTACTTCGGCGCCGAGGCGGAGTTCTACATCTTCGACTCGGTCCGCTACGAATCGGGGATGAACGGCTCGTTCTACGAGATCGACTCGATCTCGGGTTCGTGGAACACCGGCGCGGAGTTCAACCCGGACGGCACCCGCAACCGCGGCTACAAGGTCCGCAACAAGGGCGGTTACTTCCCGGTCGCCCCGTACGACCACTACGTCGACCTGCGCGACAAGATCTCGACCAACCTGCAGAACGCGGGCTTCGAGCTGGAGCGCGGCCACCACGAGGTCGGCACCGCCGGTCAGGCCGAGATCAACTACAGGTTCGGCACTCTGCTTTCGGCGGCCGACGACCTGCAGCTGTTCAAGTACATCGTGAAGAACACCGCGTGGCAGGAAGGCAAGACCGTCACGTTCATGCCGAAGCCGCTCTTCGGTGACAACGGCTCGGGCATGCACGTGCACCAGTCGCTGTGGAAGGACGGCAAGCCGCTGTTCCACGACGAGGCCGGCTACGCGGGTCTGTCGGATCTGGCGCGTCACTACATCGGCGGCATCCTGCACCACGCGCCGTCGCTGCTGGCGTTCACCAACCCGACCGTGAACTCCTACCACCGTCTGGTCCCGGGCTACGAGGCCCCGATCAACCTGGTGTACTCGCAGCGCAACCGCTCGGCCGCCGTGCGTATCCCGGTCACCGGCAACAACCCGAAGGCCAAGCGCATCGAGTTCCGCGCGCCGGACTCCTCGGGCAACCCGTACCTGGCCTTCGCCGCCATGATGATGGCGGGCCTGGACGGCATCAAGCGCAAGCTCGAGCCGCTGGCCCCGGTCGACAAGGACCTCTACGAGCTCCCGCCGGAGGAGGCCAAGAACATCCCGCAGGCACCCACCAGCCTGGCGTCGGTCATCGACAAGCTCGAGCAGGACCACGACTACCTCACCGAAGGCAACGTCTTCACCGAGGACCTGATCGAGACCTGGATCAACATCAAGCGCGAGCAGGAAATCGCCCCGGTGAACCTGCGCCCGCACCCGTACGAGTTCGAGCTCTACTTCGACGTGTAAGCCTTTGGGCTACTGACCGCGGCCGGAGCAGCTAACCCAGCTCTTCGGTCCGCAGTTCGTCCGCGGTAGTTTCCAGCGAGTCCATCCGTTCCGCGATCACTTCACCGATTGCGAAGCGGGTGGACTCGTCTGCGTCCGGCCACAGATGCCCGGATCGCACGATCCCGGCGGCGAACACCCGCTGGCGCAGGCACCAACTGCGGACCCTCGCGCCATCGTCAGAAGGTGAAGAATTCGCCTGCTACCAGGCTTTTTCTTGTAATCTTCACATCCATGACCGGCGGACCTATCAGGGTGAATTCAGCCGAAGGATGTGCGGCGCCGACGAGGCGGGGACGGCGTTCGATGAGCGGGATCGCCATCAGGCGGCGCTCGTCGAGAATGCTCTTGCCAGGTTTTCTCGCCGCGATGGTCGTGTCCGTCGTCGCCGCATGCGTGGGCAACCAAGCGCCGGACGATTCCCCGCCACGCACCAGCACAGCGCAGATACCCACCAGCACAGCGCAGATACCCACCAGCGCACCGCAGATGCCCACCAGCGCAGCGCAGATACCCACCAGCGCAGCGCAGATTCCCACCAGCGGCGCACCATCGCCCGGCAACACCACGCCGTTCGCCAGTGTCGATGCTCAGACGCAAGAGTTGGTCCTTGCTGCGGCTACCTGGCATGCACCACCGTCACTGGATGTCGATCACGCGGAGCGGATCGGACTCGAACTCGGCAACAGCGACGCTCTCGAGGCCAAGATATCGGCATTGTTGCCGGACACGTCACCGATCAGTGGGGGCACTGTAGAGGTCGGGCCAATGGTTCGGGTCAAGCTGCTGGTGGATCCGTCCGATGCGGACGCCACACCGTCCGACGCGGTGAGCACGTCGACCGGCAGAAATATCCAGATGTTATGGACATGGTTCGTTCGTCCCAAACACCCGACGTCAGCGTTGCTGCTGACCGCACACCTGGAGGTCCCGCTCAGCGACGGCCATGTGATCAGCAACGACATCTCGCTCACAATCCCGGTGCACCGCACTGCCGCCTATACCGCAGGACAAATCTTCACCAACTGGGCTACCTGGTCGGCGATTGCCGTGAGCGCGATCGGAGTAGCCGGCTGGCTGCTGCGTCGGCGACATACCAAGCTGGAGCCGGCCACCGTCCTGCCGGCACGACCGCAGACAGCAGACCGGAAATCCGGTCGAAAGCGGAAGAGGTGAAGGACCTTCCGCATTCATGCATTGAATCTTCCCGCGTGGTACGCCAGAGTCTGCGGCAGTGGGACTCGGTGCCCGCTGTGCGGAGCCTCGACGAACGGCTCTACGACTGGCACACCACGGTGAACTCGCTAGTCGGCTAGATGTGGCGTATCAGCACGTTTGTCGTCGGAGACTTCATTTTCGAGTAGCCGTTACTCTACGGCGGCGCTGGCAGCTCGGGGACACTGGACTTGCGCATTTGCAAAGCACACCAAAGGGCACACGGAGGATCGGGGAAACTCTTGGATACAGAGAGGGAACGCGAACCCGAAGACACCATGGACTCAGAATCGCCGCCGTCGACGTCGGCGAACACCCATGGATCGGCGGCTGAAGCAGCTGCAAGCTTGGAACGAGAGGTGAAGGTCGCTACCCGCAATGGCCGATACGCCCTGATTGCCGCACTGTGCGCCGCAATAGTGTCCAGCGCGGTCTCGGCCGGGTCGGCGGTCTACGTCAGCAGAAATCAGCTGGACCGCAATTCGAGCCTCGCTGCGGCGCAGATCGTGCGATCCGACCGTCAGAAGGCCTACACGGACGTTCTCACCACAGTGACCGACACCGCAGCAGGACTCAGCGGCATCGAGGCTGCCTTGAAACGGATTCCGCCGAATGGTGAAAACATCCGGTCGACCACCTACGACTACAGCGTGAAGATGCAAACAGCCGCAAAGGCCTTGAACATGGCCTTGCTGGTGGGCAGTGAGGAAATGGCGCCGATCATCGAAAGATTGGCTGGGCCGATGAACGCGTTCCAGAACGACCATCTCGGCCCGTTCGCCCACGAGCATTTCACGCCGGTCGGGTTCGACAAGGGTGAAAATCTCGAGGCGATGCTGCGAGACGGCCCGGCGTTGATCACCGAGATCGACCGGGCGTTCGACACCACGCTCCGCTTCCAGGCTGATTTTGTTGTACAGGCGCGACGAGACCTGGGACTCGGCTGACTTCGGGTGCGAGACGCTAGATGGGATTGTTCTCGGCGCCAACGATTCCTGGAAGCTCATTGAGGTCGCTGATCTGCCAGTCCGACAGCTCAGCGACCTCGGGCTTGTCCCGGTGGATCCAGCCCCAAGGGCCGCGGCGCAGGTAGGCGGTCCGCATCCCAATGTGCTTGGCCGGAGCCACGTCGTTGTCGATCCGATCGCCGACATAAACGATGTCCGATGCTGGATGTCCAGCGGCGTCGATCACCTTGTCGAAGAACTCCAGTGCGGGGTTTCTGCACGCCCCAGTCGTCTGACGTCGCGATGAAATCGGTCGGCAGCTAGCTGTGGTCACTATCGACATCTCACCCATGACCCGAAATGGCCGGAGCGGGCGACGGATCTTACGGTTTTTGTCGAAGAAGGTAACCGTGTCGCTACCGCGCGCGGCATAGACGGACCCAGCACGCGTACCTGCTCTCCCCGGGATAACACTCGTCCATCGGCGCGTTGGGGTCGGTGCACATTCGGTCCGGCTGGTTGACAAAGTGATACGGCGAAGTTGAATCCGCAGCCGCTGGTCCAACGCCGATCCACGCTAGGGCCGCTGCCGTTGCGATCGCAAATCCGTAAACCGTGGTCACCTCGATCATGTTGCTCCCCCTCGTTTCGACCGAACAGGACAGCGTATCAATGGGATTCGGATCTGTCCGCGCCGAGCGACAATCGCTACTTCCCCGCGAAGGCAAGTGACCAAGTCGACCGATGCGGCTCCTGACTCAGACCAACACCTGCATGCGCGCGGGCATGGAGTCGTGTAGCGCCCAAACTTGTTCTGTGGTAGCGCAGTACACCTTCTGCTTGCCCATCGGCGGGTCGGTGTGGACCGTGGCGTCGATGAAGACCCACCGGCCAAGGGTGGCAATGACTTTCGCATACCCAAGGCGGCCGATGTGGGCTAGGATCGTGAGTGGGAGTTATCAAACATATGGGAGGGAATCACTGTGCTGCGCAAAATAACCTTCGCCGTGACTGCGGCGGCTGCAGCTCTGACACTGCTCGCAGGCCCGGCGGAAGCCAGGCCGGACTGGGCGCATTATTGGCACAAGTTTCCAACGGCCAAGAAGTGCGAAGAAGAAAGGAAACGGGAAGAGGCCAGCGGGACCCGAGTAAGCGCCAACTGCGAGTACGACGGGGGCGGTAGCTATCAGTTCTGGACGTAACGTATGACCGGGCCAGGTGACCACGACTGAGCCGTCGTCGAACTCCCGTGCGAGCGTATGCCATTTCGCGTTCGCGCGGGAGTTTGTCTGGTTCATGTGGTTCCGCTGAGTCCGAATGGGTCTGGCGGTGCCGAACTTCGCGACCATGGATCTCGCTCCGAGAGGTGGTGGCGAGCGGGTACTCACACACGATCAGGCAGTGAGCGCAACGGTTCTCAACGAGATCCTGACCGAGTACGAACTCGACAGTTCCGCATGCTGGCCGTGATGGCCGATCTCGCTGCGGAACTTGTTCTTCGAGGTCAGACGCCATTTCAAGCGGATAGTTCCGGGTCAGTCCCGACGATCGCGAGCACCGTCCACTAGCGCGGCCATCAGTCGAAACACAAAGGCGCAGGGCTGGTCTCGTAGAATTCCGAGTATGGCCGATGGTTGGGAGATCGCGAACGCACTGGGAACCATCGTGGGCGCCACAGGGACCGTGGTTGCCGTGGTCGTGGCCCTGGGCATATCCATCAGGGACGGCCGCGCTATCAGAGCTCAGCGCAATGATGATCTAGCCGCGCAAGCCCGCAGCGTGGTTTCAGAGGTGCCATCGGCAGAGCTGATACGGATCAGCAATCACAGCAGAGAGCCAATACTCTCGGTCTGGATCACGGCTCTGAACGCTCGGCTCGACCGCGCAGACGGAACTCAGCAGCACTACCAAGGCAGTGCCAGTCCGGACCTGAACGGCGTGGTGGCACCGGGAAGCGGTTGGGACGTATCGGTTTCCCTTCACAACGTCGCGGCTCCGAGCCAATCATTACGACCAGCCGATGACGAGAAGTGGCACGTGGAGGTGACATTCCGCGTTCTCGATGCCGGTGGAACATGGTGGGAGCGCGTCGACAATGGGCCGCCGAAGCGCGTCCGCAACTAGGACTCCGCCGCAGTAACGGCGGGCATTTTCACCCTGCCCCTCGGGCTCGGCCTCGCGGTCGGCGTCGTCGAGTCGCGGCGGTTGGCCGAGCGATTCGATGTGGTGGTCGATCCGGTCGACAAGACCTTCACGATCCGCCGATGACAGGTCGGCGGACAAGTTCACTCACTCGAACATCGAGATCCGCCAGTACTACGTCGGGACCTCGCGAATGAACGCACTGCCTCGTGCAGAGATGGACGAGTCATTTCCGGCCTGCTCGACGGCCTCACCATGCGTCAGGCACAAGCGCACTCAACCTTCCTGCGACAGACCGAATCCCGGTGATCGGAAAGGGAATCCTGTTGAACGGGAACAGAATCCCGGTGAGCGGGGCCGTTGCGGCGAAAGCATAGGGAACCGCTGACGACACCGCGACCGGAGTCCTACTGTCCCGCGCCATGAAGATTTCCATTATTTCTTTGATTACCGCCGCCCTTGCGACATTCGCGCTTACCGCGACCAGTTCGCCACCCACGGCGATTGCCGACCCGACGGTGTCGGCGGTGGCCGCGCGGATCGAGTTGCAGGGGGCGGTGAATGTTCGGGATATCGGCGGATATCGCACGTATGACGGGGCGAAGGTCAAGTCCGGTAAGGCTATTCGTGCCGATTCCCTGGACAAGCTTACCGATGCCGACGTCCAAAAGCTGGGCACACTGAACCTGAAGGCGGCTATCGATCTGCGGACGCCCGCGGAGGTGCAGTTCTCGGGGCCCGACAAGCTGCCCGTAGGGGTGCAGCGGGTGGCGCGGCCGATTGATGACACCGGATTGTTCCAGCAGATGCTGCAGGCAATTCAGTCTCGCGATCCACAGCGCCAGGAGGAGTTGCTCGGGAACGGGCGGGCCGAGGAGATCATGGCGGGGGTTTATCGGAGCTTCTTCACCGCGGACTCGCTGGCCAAGTTCGGGCAGACGGTCAAAGATCTCGCGGCGACCGATAAGGCCACGCTCTATCACTGCACCGCGGGCAAGGATCGGACCGGCTGGGTGACCTACGTGGTCCTGCGGGCGGTCGGCGTACCGGAACACACTGCGCGCCAGGACTATTTGCTGTCGAACCAGTACCGGGCCGCGGCGGATGCGAAACTGCGCGAGGATGTGAAGCGGGCAGGCCTGATGCAGAACCCCGACCTGCTGATTCCGTTGCAGGAAGTTCGTGACGCATATCTGGAAACCGCGGTCGACAAACTGGAAGCGGATTACGGAGATTTCGGAAAGTTTCTGACCCAGGGGCTCGGCCTCGACGGCAGAACCATCCTGCAACTGCGCAAGAACCTCGTCAGCTGACATACTCGGAATTCGTTCGGGCCCATCCACTTCGGCGGATGGGCCCGAACGGCGTCGGGTCAGTTGGGCCATTCTCGCGCGCGGGCACACGCCGCGGGCTTGTTCACGCGACCGCGGGCACCCGCGCTGTCCCCGCGCCCGGCGCCTGCGATTCGACTACCCGCCCGAGTCCGCGGAAGACCGGCACTCCGAGCTTGCGACTCGCAGGCCGCAGCCCCCACGACACCACGGCGCACACCGCGAAAAAGCTGGTGTAGAACAGGTGGTTCGCGCCCGAGCCGTGCGCGATGTGCGACGCCAGCGCCCCGGTCAGATCGAAAAATGTGCCCGCGTATGCCCACTCCTTCACCAGTGGGAACCGTGGCGCCGCAATCGTCAAGGCGCCGAGCACCTTCCAGACGCCCAAAATGGTCATGACGTAGGTCGGGTATCCCAACTCGGTCATACCGCTCGCGGTGTCCGCTCGGTGTATCAGGTCGGCGACACCGCCTGAGGCCAGAATGAAGACCGTCACCGCGGTCGTGGTCCAGTATCCGATCGATCGTGCGTTGCTCACGGTGGCTCCTCGCCTCGCTCCTCCGGCGCGAGTGTGTTCTGCGCCGTCACACCCCTGACCGTTCGCACGGCCCAGATGTGACAGCGCAGGTCACAGCCGAGTCCAGCCCTACTGGACTTCGAGCTCCATCAGTCCGAGCGTCTCCGCGTCGGCCAGCAGGTCGATCGCGACGATCCGGCCATCGGACACGGTGAAGTCGAAGACCACCCGTGGCGTTCCGCCCACTGCCCACACCGCGCCCGCCCGGCCATCGATGAGCGCCAGTTGCGCCGCCTTGGCCCGGCCGGAGAAGGTTTCCGCCACGGCGCCCGCACCGAGCGCCCCCACCGCACCGGTGGCCATGGCGGCGGCATCGACGCGCAACACCACGTCCGGATCCAGCAGCGTGAGCAACCTTTCGAACTCCCCGCTGCGCGACGCCGCCAGAAACGCGTCGACGACCTCGCGTTGCCGATCACGGTCGGACGCGGCCCGTGCACCCTGCACCCGCCGCCGCGCCCGGCTCGCCAGTTGCCGTGCGGCCGCGGGTGTCTTGCCGACCATCGGGGCGATCTCGTCGAATGGGACCGCGAACATGTCGTGCAGGACGAACGACAGCCGCTCCGGCGGCGCGAGGGTGTCGAGCACCACCAGCAGCGCGAGCCCGATCGAATCGCCGAGCAGCGCTTGCTGTTCCGGACCATCGGTCGCCTGCGGCGGCTCGACGTCGTCGAGTGGCTCCTCGCGCCGCGTTTTACGGGACTGGAGCATGTTCAGGCAGACCCGCGCCACCACGGTCGTCAGCCAGCCACCCAGATTGTCGATCTCGTCGGCGTCCGAGCGACTGAGCCGCAGCCACGCTTCCTGCAGCGCATCGTCGGCTTCGCTGCCCGAGCCGAGCATCCGGTACGCCACCGCGAGCAGGTGCGTCCGATGCTCTTCGAAGCGCTCGGCAAGAAAATTCTCGTCCATCTGTCACATTCTCCCGATTCGGTCGGTCAAGTAGACGAACCGGAGCGAACACCGGGGAATCCGCTAGGCAGCGAACAGAGGAGCCGATTATGACCACAGGACTGCAGACCATCGTGTACCCCGTCACCGACCTCGTCAAGGCGAAGAGCCTGTTCAGCGCGTTGTTCAGCGCGGAGCCGATCGCCGACACCCCGTACTACGTCGGCTACCGAGTCGCGGGCCAGGACATCGGCCTCGACCCGAACGGCGCGAAGAAGGGCATGACGGGACCCATCGGCTACTGGCACGTCGAGGACATCCACAAGCACCTCGCGGCCCTGGTCGAAGCGGGCGCGGCAGCCGGGCAGGAGCCGACCGACGTGGGCGGCGGCAAGCTCATCGCCACGATCACCGATGCCGACGGCAACGTCATCGGGCTGATGCAGCCATGACCGCGACCGACACCCCGCTTCCTGGGGCTGGACAGCCGACCTGAAGCAGTCGATAGTGCTCGGGTGAATGTGGGTGCAGTGTTGCTACGTGCGTTGGCCGGGGTGCTGTTGATACTCGGGGTTGTGGCGCCGGTGTCGGTCGCCGAGCCGGCAGGGGTGCCGTTCACGTGGTCGCAGACCTATCTCACCGCGCCGGACGGCACCCGGCTGCACGCGGACATCATGCGCCCGGCCGGGATTTCCGAGGACACGAGGACGCCGGTGGTCCTCACCGTGAGCCCGTATCGCGCGCATCTGGCCTACCTCAGCCACCCGCGTCTCGAGGACGGTCCGTCGATCGAGAACCTCCCCGTCGATATGTTCGTGCAGGCCGGTTACACCTACGTCATCGTCGACCTGCGCGGGTTCGCCGGGTCGTCGGGATGTCCGGATTACGCTGGGCCCGGGGAACGTTCGGATGTCACCACCGCAGTGGAGTGGGCGGCGAGCCAGCCGTGGTCGACCGGCAAGGTCGGCATGGTCGGCGTCTCCTACGAGGCGCGGACCGGGATGATGGGGCTGGCCGCCAAGCCGAAGGGACTCGCCGCGGTCGGCGCGTTCGCGGCGACGGTCGATCCGTACAGCTACCTGTATATGCAGGGCGTGTCGTGGAAGTTCTCCGGTAAGCCGGTCACCGAGAACGGAATCCGCCCTGCCGACCAGGTCGGCCTGGAGCACCTGCTCATCGCCACTACTCCGGGCCGCTGGGACGACTCCCCCGAGTACCGGGCCAACGCCGTGCAGATTTCGCCGGAGTGTTACGCGCAATACCAGGCCAACACCGCCGACCACAACGCCAACTCCGAGTTCTGGCGCGACCGCGATCTGGTCGACAGGTTGCGCGGCAACACGATTCCGCTGTTCCTCAGCCAAGGATTCCTCGACTACAACACCAGGGCCTACCGCGTGTTCGATGTGTGGAACGCGCTCGGCCCCGGCGAGCACCGGGCCTGGTTCGGCCAATGGGGTCACAGCGACTGCCACGAGAGGTGCGGCACACCGAATTTCGACGCCGAACTGCTCGCGTTCTTCGACAGGCATGTGGCGGGCCGCGATGTGGAGGTGCCGGGGCCGCGCATCAGGGTCGGCCAGTTCGACGGCGCCTGGCGCTCCGAAACATCCTGGCCGCCGAAGGACGTACAGCGGTTCTCGGTCGATCTGCGCACCGGCGTCTACACCGACAGGGGCATAATCCCCGGGCCCGATCGCGAGATCTGGTCGGTCTCCGAACCGTTGGCACAAGACCAGCATCTGTCCGGCATCCCGACGGCGTCGCTACGGCTGACCGGTCCCGCGTCTGCCACCGCCACAGTCGAGCTGTACGACATTGCCCCCGACGGGCGCGCCACCGTCATCACCCGCGGCATCGCACCGGTGTCCGAAACCGCCGAGATCAGGATGCTGGCCCAGGATTGGCCGCTGCCTGCCGGACACCGAATCGGGGCACGGATCACCGACGTCATCGACGATGTCTGGTCGCACGCCCCCGCCAACGCCATGGTCACCGTGACCGCGGCCCGGCTCGAACTACCGCTGCTCAGCGCGCAGCGCCGACCCGACCTGTCGGGCGGGCTCAGCGAGAACCTGGTCAAATGGCGCGCCGAGAAGACCATCACCCTCGGCCCCGATGTGTTGAACAATGCAACGGTGCCCATGAATCTGCCGCCGATCAGCGCACCGACCGACACCGGTGATCGATGACCGCCAACGCCGCACGGACCGACCCAACGGCAGTCGGCGCACTGGTCGCCGAGCGGTTGGCGCAGGCGCTGCGCTGCGTCACGGTGTCCGCCGAAGACCCCGCCGACGATGACCCCGAATTCACCCGATTGGGCGAGCATCTGGAGCGGTCCTTCCCGCTCGTGCACGCCGAACTCGAGTTGGAGCGGTTCGGCCACAGCAGGCTCTACCGGTGGGCGGGCACCGAGCCCGACAGGGTGTCGGCGATCCTGCTCGCCCACCAGGACGTGGTGCCCGTCGGCGACCCACCGCGCTGGACGCATCCACCGTTCGCGGGCGTGGTCGACGACGAGTTCATCTGGGGTCGGGGCGCCATCGATGACAAGAGCCGTCTGATGGCCATCCTGGAGGCGGTCGAATCCGCGCTCGCGGCGGGTATCCGGCCCGAACACACCATCTATCTGGCCTTCGGGCACGACGAGGAGGTGTTCGGCGACCAGGGCGCGGTCCAGATGGCACGACGGCTGCGTGACGCGGGCGTGCGTGCGGACCTGCTGCTCGACGAGGGTGGCGTGATCACCGAAGGCGTCGCCGACGGCGTGGACCTGCCGGTGGCCTCGATCATGTTGGGCGAGAAGGGCTATGCCACGGTCCGGTTGTCGGTGTCGGAGGTGGGCGGGCATTCGTCCATGCCGGGCCGCCAGACCGCCGTAGGCCGCATCGCCCGCGCGGTGAGCCGCGTCCAGGACCATCCGATGCCGTTGCGACTGATTCCGCTGGTGTCCGACATGCTGGCCAGGCTGCGACATGTCATGCCGGACTCGCGTCGTCGCCTGCTCGGACTCGCAGGCCTGGCCGCACCGGTGATCACCCGGGTGATGGCGGCGACGCCGCAGACCGAGGCGCTGGTGCGCACCACGACCGCGCCGACAGTGATCCGCGGCGGTGTGAAGGCCAACGTGCTGCCGCAACAGGCCGAGGCATTGGTGAATTTCCGCATTCTGCCCGGTGATTCCGTGACCTCGGTGCTCGCACACTGCCGAAAGGTCGTGCGCGACGCGGGGGTGCGCATCGAGCTGGTCGGGATGTCCTCGGAACCGACTCGCCCGGCCACGCCGGGCGCCGGGTTCGAGCTGATCGCCCGGCTGGCCGAGGCCGTGGTTCCCGGCATCGCGGTGACCACCGGGATCGTCCCCGGCGCCACCGATGCCAGGCATTACGACGATCTCGCCACCGCGCGCTGCAATTTCGCGCCCATCATCCTGACGCAGGCCGACCTCGCGACGATCCATGGAACCGACGAGCGAATCTCCCTGGTGAACTACGCTCGGCTCATCGAGTTCAATCGGCGGCTGATCGACCATTTCGCGCACGCGTCGACCACTGTGCCGCCGCAGACGTCAGGAGCCGACACATGACATCCGACAGCCTCGAGTCCGCCACCGGTGAATTCGAAGGGCGTGGCAGCCGGGTCGCCTGGCGCGCCTGGTTGCCGGACACAGCCACACGGGCCGTGATCGTGCTCGTGCACGGGATAGCCGAGCACTCCGGCCGCTACGCGCACGTCGGAAAGCGCCTCGCGGCTTCCGGTTTCGCCGTCTACGCGCTCGACCACATCGGCCACGGCAAGTCCGCGGGCAGCAACGCGAACATCGGCTCGATGGACGGCGCCGCCGACAATGTCGCCTTCATGCTCGACCTCGCGGGCCGCGAGCATCCGGACATCCCGCGCTTTCTGATCGCTCATTCGATGGGCAGCCTCATCGTGCTGCACCTGGCCACCCGCGCACCGATCGATGTCGCGGGCATCGTGCTGTCGGCCCCGCCGCTGGATATCCCGATCGGCAACCCGGTGCAGCGCCTGCTCGCACCGGTGCTGTCTCGCCTGACCCCGAATCTCGGTGTGCTGAAGCTGGATTCGTCGATGATCAGTCGCGACCCCGAGGTGATCCGCGCCTACGACAATGATCCGCTGGTATTCCGAGGCAAACTCCCGGCCCGCACCGGCACCGAGATCCTGAACACCACGGCACTGGTCAAGGGGCGGCTGGACAAGCTCACCGTGCCACTGCTGGTGCTGCACGGCACCGCGGACGCTATCGCCGCGCCGTCCAGCTCCACCCTCATCGAGGAGGGTGCCGGCTCGAAGGATCTCACCGTGATCCGCTACGACGGGCTCTATCACGAGATCTTCAACGAGCCCGAGCAGGACAAGGTGCTCGGCGACGTCGTGGACTGGCTGGAAGCGCACGTTACCGGGAAGTAGGATCCGACCATGGGCACTACCACCGGATCCGTCGCTTTCATTCGCGCCATGTGGCACAGCTCGATCGTCGGCAAGGCGTACGAGGGTTTCACCGCCGAGTACGCCGACCTCGGCTTCGATCCCGCCACCGTCGACGTCTTCGAGGTACCCGGCGCGTTCGAGATCCCGCTGCACGCCAAGCGCCTGGCCCGCAGCGGGCGGTACGCGGCGATCGTCGCGGCGGCGCTGGTCGTCGACGGTGGCATCTACCGGCACGATTTCGTCGCCTCCGCGGTAATCGACGGTCTGATGCGGGTGCAGCTCGACACCGACGTGCCGATCTTCTCGGTGGTGCTCACCCCGCATCATTTCCACGAGCACAGCGAGCACGTCAGCTACTTCACCGAGCATTTCGTGACGAAGGGAGCCGAGGCCGCTCGCGCGATGGCGACCACCCTCAGCTCCCTGCGTGCACTGCCCGCCGCGGCGCAGTGACCTACTTGTAGTTCGTCAGGCAGGCGGACTCGCCGTCGAGGACGCCCATCCGGAACGCCTCCAGCCGCTGGAAGCCGCCTGCCACCACCTTGCCGTCCACATCACCGGCGACCAGGCCGTCGGCCAGCAGGCCGGAGACCGCCTCGTCGAGATCGTTGGCCGACAGGTGCGGATCGCTGGTCGGCTCGCTCAGCTCGGTGGTCACCACGCCGGTCAGGCATGCGGTGCGAAGTCCCGCCGTAGCGGCACCGGTCAGCGTGAGTTTGCGATCCTGTTGCACCGCAAGGACATAGCGCGAGATGAACATCGCGAAGGCGTTGTAGTCGCCGTCCACCACCGCCGAGAGCGGCTCGTCGGCGCCCGTCATCGGCCCACCGCGTTTGGCGAGGGCGGGCACATCGGTGCCGATCTTGCCGGAGCTCGGGCAGTACGACACCGGTTCGGTGGTGGTGACCTTCGAGCAGTTGCGCCCCACGCCCGCGTAATCGAACTGCGGCGGCTCGGAGAGCGGGAAGATCTTGCCGAGCGCCTGGCTCAGACTGGTCAGCGACGCCACGTCGACCGGAAGCTGCTGATTCTCTTCGTCTTCCTCGAAGGACTTCGGCAGCTTCCCGCGCCGCTCGTTGATCTCGCCCTTATTGATCTTCTTGCAAGCCTGCGTCCCGTCGGTGTAGCCGATCTGCACGGCGGTCACTCGCTCGAACGCGGAACCGTGCACGTTCTTCGGATTGTCCGGATCCTGGTCGCGCACCGCGACCGTCGCGCCGAGCACCGCGTTGAGTCCGTCGGTCGTGTTCAGCGTGAAATGCGCCGAATTGCCTTCCGCCACATGACGGAGGAAGACCCCCGCCAAACAGTCCGCCTGCTGCTCCTTGACCAGCGCCGAGGTGAAGAAGCCCGCTATCTTGGCCTGCCCCTGGATGGCGTGGCCGTACTCGTGCGCGAGCACCATCACCACCGCCATCTCGCTGAATTTGTCCTTCAGCTTCGGCAGCAGCACGCCGCGGTCCCAGCCGATGGTGTGGTCGAGGCCGCAGTAGGCCGCGTTGACCACGTGATAGGTGCTGGACTTACAGAAGGTGATCGCCTGCTCTTTCGGCGCCTTGGCATCCCATGAGAGGTATCGGCTCACCGGCTTGAAGGTGCCGGGAAAGGTCTTGCCGTACTCGGTCTTCCAGTAGTCCTCCAGGTCGGCGATGGTGTTGAGGGCGAGCTTGTCGATCGCTCCCCCGTCGCCGTTCTCCGCGGTGAGTGACGTGTCCGGCACACCATTGCGGGGTCCGTTCGGCCCCGTGGAGGAGGCCGCCCCGGCCAGCTCCCATGGGTTGTCGGCGCTGCTGCCCGCCACGTTCTGAGCGCGTCCGCCCGTATCGCTCGCACATCCGGTCAGCGCGGCGCCGACCATCATCAGCACGGCGACCGCCCCGAAACGCAGCCGTGTTGTCTTCATCAGGTTCCTCCCCGAATCCCGGGACTCGTCCTCCGAGTCCGCCCCTCCGGCCGGGGTCGCAGACGCGCGGCCATCGAGCGTTCCCATGGTAATCGCCGCGGGCGCGCCCTGTGTATACGCCGCGGGACGAGAACGCAACGCGCCGTTATCCGTTCAGCCGTACCCTGGCGATCATGGCCCGGTGGTCGGACCCCGGCACGCTCACCGTGCGCACCTCGTCGGCGGTCGCGTCGGCGACCAGGATGTGGTCGATGCCGATCACCGGGCCCCACCGGTAATCGCTCGGATAAGTGGGCAGCGGGCCCACGCCAGCCTGCTCGGCGGCCGTAGCGAAGCGCCCGCGCAGCAAGTCGCGAAAGGCCGAATGATCGCGCGTCGCATTGAAATCCGCACCGACGATCGCCGGACCCTGCTGCGCGTCGAGGATGTCGCGGATGCTGCGCAGCTCCGAACTCCATGCGGGAAAGTCCACCGTCGGCGGAATCGGATGGAACGCGAACACCGCGACCGGCCCGGCCTGCGGGTGGTCCATCGTCGCCGACACATGGTTGAGCACGAAGCCGTCGTATTTCTCGGTGTCACGCAACGGGTATCGGCTGTAGATCCCGGTGCCGCCACCGCCGGAGGTCGGCTCGAGGTACTGATATGGCAGTGCGTCCGCGAGTCCCGCCGCCGCGAGCCTCGCGACCATGTCGGCGGTCAGCTCCTGCGTGGTCAGCACATCGACCCGATTGTCGTGTACCGCCCGCACCACCGCGGCGGCGTCGGCCTCGCCGAACAGCAGATTCGACTGCATCACAACGACTTCCGGCCCACTTGCGGCCCGCCCGTCCGGCACGAAGATCGGCAGCTGGGTCCACAGCACCGCGGCGACGAGCACTCCCGCGGCGGCGGCGCTGCGCCACCCTCGCGCGATCAGGAACAGCACCAGCCCGATGACGGCGCCGATCATCAGATACGACGCACCGGAAGCGACAAGCACGACCAGCCGCCGCTGCCACGATCCGAAGTAGAGAGCGATCCCGACGACCCCCACCGCCAGCGCGCACCACCCCACACCGAGCAGCGCCCGGTCCATCCATTTACGCATGCCTGGAACCCTAGGTGCGTTCGGTGCGGACAACGTGTCCGCCTCGTGGAGATTCGGTGTGGATACACGTCGGCTGGAAAACCGCAACGCCGCCGTGCTGATCGGACCACTGGTGGCCCGAGCTCAGCACGGCGGCGTCCTGCCGCGCGGACGTCGCCATCGGCGACGTCCAGCCCTGCCCGGCGTCAGTCGCGCGGACGACTCAATGCCGCGGTGAGCGTGGCGGTGTCGGTACTGAGCGTGCCTCCGGCGAACTCCAGTGTCGCGTGCGACCGTTCGGCAGCGGCGGGATGTCCCGCACCGCAGGCGTCGGTGACCACGACCGGGAAGTAACCCAGGTCCAGGCTGTGCCGGACGGTGGGTTCGATGCCGATCTCCATGGCGATGCCCGCGATCGCGTAGCTGTCGATTCCGCAATCGCGCAATGCGATATCCAGCGGCGTCGCCGCGAAGGCGGACATGGTGATCTTGTCGAAGACCATCTCATCCGGACCAGGGGTGAGCTCCGGTGCGAGCTCGAACTGGGGCGAACCCTGGGGGAAGCTGGAACGCACCTCGGCCGGGTCGTCCACCCGCTGCCATGCCATTGCCATGCGCAACTGGGACACCCCGGCGACGGGCGTGGGCAGCGACATGTGGCGGGTGTAGAAAACCCGGAACCCGTTCGCCCGCGCCGCATCTCGCAGCTGCACGCAGGCCTGGACGATCTTGTCGCCGTCCGGAATCTGGCTGACGATGCCGACCTGCATGTCGTAGATGATCAACGCCATGCGACTCGGGTCGCAGGCGTCGTCGAGGGTTTGCGGGATATCGAGACCGAATGCGCGTCTCATGGTGGACTCAGTTCGTCCGGTCGTAGGGCTCGGCGACGTCGACCTTCGGGTCCATCAGAGCCTCGAGCGGCAGCGGCGCCTGCACCGGAACGTAGGTCCATTCCAGGTAGCCGGCCTTGGTCAGCGGGAAGTCGGCGACGTACTTCTGTGCCTCTTCGACGCTGTCGACCTCGAACACGATGACCACACCCGGCTCGTCGGCGCGGGCGTAGTTCTCCCGCACGATGCCCGCCTTCCACAGCCGCCAGACATTGGCGACCTCTTCGGGCAGGTACGGGTTGATGGTCTCCATCGTCACACCGGGCTTGAAGCGGTCGAAAACGATGACCTTCATAGGATTTGGACTCCATGTCTGCAGAAGCTGATGCGGCACAGCCGCGGTACGTCCTCTATGAAACCTGGATGATTACAGTGTTACAAGAACGCACTTTTCAGTGAGTACCGGAGGCGAAAGATGGGTGTGCAGAAGCGCTACAACTGTGCGGTGGAGGTGACCGTCGACCTGATCGGCGGTAAGTGGAAGCCGGTGATTCTCGCCCAGCTCAAGAAAGGTGTACACCGCTACGGCGAGCTGCGCCGATTGATGCCTTCCACCAGTGAGAAAATGCTGATCCAGCAACTTCGGGAGCTCGAAGCCGACAATCTGGTGGAGCGGACGGTCTTCGACACCGTGCCGCCTCAGGTCGAGTACCGCCTGACCGAGGAAGGCTGGAGCCTGGTGCCCGTACTGACGGCCCTCTACGAGTGGGGCCGGAAGCGGGCCGATCGGGTGGACATCAAGCTGCCGGGCTGAGTGCAAGCGCCCATCGCCGTCAGCGGCCGTGGCGGTCTACTAGCCCCCGAACACCCGCTCGACGACCGCCTTGGCCCGGCGAGTGACACGCATGTAGTTGTCGAGGAATTCGCTGCCGTCGTCGTTGCGCCACCCCGCTACCCGCGCGACGGCCGATAGTAGGCGGCCCGGGCCGGGCAGCTGGTCGGCAGGCTTGCCACGCACCAGGACGAGGGCGTTACGTGCCTTTGTCGCGGTGAGCCAGGAATCGCGCAGCAGCGCGACATCTTCGGCGTCGAGCAGCTCGGTCTGCTCGATGACGTCGAGCGATTCCAGCGTGGAGGTGTTGTGCAGGCCGCGCACGTCATGGGCGTAGCGCAGCTGCATCAGCTGCACGGTCCACTCGATATCGGCGAGTCCGCCACGGCCGAGCTTGGTGTGGGTCGCCGGATTGGCGCCGCGCGGCAGCCGCTCGGAATCCACCCGAGCCTTGATCCTCCGGATCTCGCGCACCGCCTCCGACGACACCCCGCCCTCGGGATAGCGCACCTTGTCGATAGTGCGCAGGAAGCGAACCCCAAGCGCTTCGTCGCCCGCCACCTGGTGCGCGCGCAGCAGCGCCTGCACCTCCCATGGCTGCGCCCACTGCTCGTAGTAGGCGGCGTAGGCGGCCAACGTACGCACCAGCGCACCGTTGCGTCCCTCCGGCCGCAGCCCGGCGTCCACCTGCAACGGCGGATCGGTGCTCGGCGCCCCGAGCATCCGCTGCACCCGCTCGGCGACACCGATCGCCCATTTCACGGCTTTGGTCTCGTCCTCGCCGGGACGCGGATCGCAGACGAAAAGCACATCGGCGTCGGAGCCGTAGCCCAGCTCCATGCCGCCGAGCCTGCCCATTCCGATCACCGCGAGATCGGCGGGTGCCGGTGCGCCTAGTTCGGCCTCGCTGGCCCGAATCACCGCGCGCAGTGCGGCTTCCAGCACCGCGACCCACACCGAGGACAGCGCGCGGCACACCTGCGGCACGTCGAGCATGCCGAGCAGGTCCGCCGATGCCACTCTGGCCAGCTCGTGCCGGCGCAGCGAACGTGCCGCGGCCACAGCCCGTTTCGGATCGTCGTAGCGAGCCGCCGCCGTGAGGATTCCGCGCGCGACGTCTTCCGGTTGCGGACTCAGCAGCAGCGGACCGCCGGGACCGTCGGCGTACATCCGAATCGTGTCCGGCGCGTTGATCAGCAGATCGGGCAGGTACTCCGACGAACCGAGCACGATCATCAGTCGCTGCGCGATCGCCCCTTCGTCGCGCAACTCGCGCAGGAACCAGATCTGGTCGTCGAGGCCCTCCGACACCCGCCGGTAGGCCAGCAGTCCGGCGTCGGGATTCGGTGTGTCACCGAGCCATTCGAGCAACGTCGGCAGCAGCAGTGCCTGAATGCGGCCCTTGCGCGAGATTCCGCCGGTCAGTGCCTTCAGGTGTCCGAGCGCATGCTCCGGCGCCACATAACCCAGCGCGGCAAGCTGCCGGATCGCCGCGTCCGGGCTCAGCCGCAGCGCGTCTGGGTCGAGTTTGACCACCGATTCGAGCAGCGGCCGGTAGAAGAGCTTGGCGTGTAATCGCCGCACCCGCACCGAATTACGCCGAATCTCGTTGCCGAGCACGCCCACCGCGTCCTGCCTGCCGTCGGGCCGGATATGCGCGGCGCGAGCCAGCCAGCGCATCCCTTCCTCGTCGTCGGCGGCGGGCAACGTGTGAGTTCGCTTGAGTCGCTGCAGTTGCAGCCGGTGCTCGAGCAGCCTCAGGAATTCGTAGGAGGCGGTGAGGTTGGCCGCGTCGTCGCGGCCGATGTAGCCGCCCGCGGCCAGCGCCGTCAGCGCCTCGACGGTGCCCTGCACGTGCAGCGTCTCGTCCACCCGCCCGTGCACCAATTGCAGGAGCTGCACGGCGAATTCGACGTCGCGCAGGCTGCCGTGCCCGAGTTTCAGCTCGCGCTCGCGCAGATCGGCGGGCACCAGATCCTCCACCCGGCGCCGCATCGCCTGCACGTCGGCCACGAAATCCGGTCGCTCCGAGGCGGTCCAGACCATCGGCATCAGCGCGTTGCGGTACTGCTCCCCGAGCTCCAGGTCGCCGGTCATCGGCCGTGCCTTGAGCAGTGCCTGGAACTCCCAGGTCCGCGCCCACCGCTTGTAGTACGCGATATGGGATTCCAGCGTGCGCACCAGCGCACCCGCCTTGCCCTCCGGCCGCAGCGCCGCGTCGACCTCGAAGAAAGCCGCGCTGCCGACGCTCATCGTCTCGGCGGCCATCCGCGTCGCGGTGGCGTCGGCCGGTTCGGCTACGAACACCACATCGACGTCGCTGACGTAATTCAGTTCGCGCGCACCGCTTTTGCCCATGGCGATCACCGCGAGCCGAACCGGCACCGGCTCGTCTTTGCATACCCGCGCCACCGCGACCGACAACGCCGCGGTCAGCGCGGCATCGGCGAGATCGGTGAGATGGCGCCCGACAACCTGATACGGCAATACCGGCTCGTTCTCGACCGTCGCGGCCAGATCGAGCGCCGCGAGCAACATCAGTTGATCGCGATACCGCTTGCGCAGCAAGGTAATCGACTCAGACCCCGCGATCCCCGCCCGGTACAGCATCGCTGTCGAGTTGGGGCTCTCCGCAGGCACGGCCTCCACCGCAGCCAGCAGATCCGCGATCAACTCCTCGCGACTCGGCAGCTTGTCGCGCCGCAAGATCCGCCACGCGGCCGGATCGGCAACCAGATGGTCGGCGAACGCACTCGACGACCCGATCAGCGCGAACAGCCTGCCGCGCAACGAGCTGTCGGCTCGCAGCGTCGAATCCAGTTCCGCCCAGTCATCACCCAGCGCGGCGCGCAACCGCATCAGCGTCAGCAACGCGAGATCGGCGTCGGGCGACCGAGACAGGGCCCACAGCACCGGAATGCTGTCGACGTTATCCCACGCCAGCTCTCGCAACGACTGGGCTGCGGTCGGCTCGAGCAATCCGAGCCGACCGACACCGGGAACAGCTGAACGAGCAGACGGCGGCCGGACCATATGTCCAACTTAGTTCGCCGCACATGCCTTTCCACACGGGCGGGTGGAAAGAAGCGCAAACGTAGCCGTTATCGGCTGGTTCGCGGTGCAGTGTTACAAACCGAGGTATTCCTTCAGCTCGAACGGCGTTACCTGGCTGCGGTAGTCCGCCCACTCCCGGCGCTTGTTGCGCAGGAAGAAGTCGAACACGTGCTCGCCGAGGGTCTCGGCGACCAGCTCAGAACGCTCCATGGCCTGCAATGCCTCGTCCAGGGTGCCCGGCAGCTCCCGGAAGCCCATCGCGCGGCGCTCGGCGACGGTCAGCGACCACACGTCGTCCTCCGCCTCCGGCGGCAGCGTGTAGCCCTTCTCGATGCCCCGCAGACCGGCGGCGAGCAGCACCGCGAAGGTCAGGTAGGGGTTGCATGCCGAATCTGGGCTGCGGATCTCCACGCGGCGTGAGGAGGACTTGTTCGGGGTGTACATCGGGACGCGCACCAGCGCGGAGCGGTTGGACCGGCCCCACGAGGCGGCGGTCGGCGCCTCGCCGCCGTGGATGAGCCGCTTGTAGGAGTTCACCCACTGGTTGGTGATCGCGCTGATCTCCGGCGCGTGCTCGAGGATGCCCGCGATGAACGCCCGCGCCGTCTCCGACAGGTTGATCGGATCGTCGGGGTCGTGGAATGCGTTCGCCTCGCCCTCGAACAGGCTCATGTGCGTGTGCATCGCCGAGCCCGGGTACTGGGCGAACGGCTTGGGCATGAACGTCGCGCGCACGCCCTCGTCGATGGCCACTTCCTTGATCAGGTAGCGGAAGGTCATCACGTTGTCGGCCATGGACAGCGCGTCGGCGTAGCGCAGGTCGATCTCCTGCTGACCCGGCGCGCCCTCGTGGTGGCTGAACTCGACCGAGATGCCCATCGACTCGAGCGCGTCGATGGCGTGGCGGCGGAAGTTCGGCGCCGCGTCGTGCACCGCCTGATCGAAGAAGCCGCCGCTGTCGGCCGGGCGGGGCTCGGAGCCCTGCGGTCCGTGCTCCAGTAGGAAGAACTCGATCTCCGGGTGCACGTAGCAACTGAAGCCGACGTCAGCGGCCTTGTTGAGCTGGCGACGCAGCACGTGCCTCGGGTCGGCCCAGGACGGCGAACCGTCCGGCATGGCGATGTCGCAGAACATGCGCGCGGAGTGCTGGTGGCCCTTGCTGGTGGACCACGGCAGGACCTGGAAGGTGGACGGATCCGGCCGGGCGACCATGTCCGCTTCCGAGACGCGGGCGAAGCCTTCGATGGCAGAGCCATCGAAGCCGATGCCCTCCTCGAAGGCGCCCTCCAGCTCGGCCGGCGCGATCGCGACGGACTTCAGGTAACCCAACACGTCGGTGAACCAGAGACGCACGAAGCGGATATCCCGCTCTTCGAGCGTCCGCAGCACGAATTCCTTCTGGCGATCCATGAACGCGAGCGTAAGCACCCGGCGTTAAATCCGTGTTACATACACGTCTAGGGATCGCAATCCAATGATTTGGAACAGATCGCACCGCCACACAGCGCGGCCTGTGAGGCCCGGCCGGCGGGCGGATCGGCACCCGCCCGCACGGGTCAGCAGGCGAGTCCCTGCTCCGGGACTTTCAGCTCGGTGAGGTAGGCGATGACCGCGTCGTCGAGGCAGGCGTCGCCCGCGACAAGGGCCGCGGTGTGCCTGGTGCCTCGGAAGGTGACCAGCGCGGCGTCGAGCTGTGCGGCGAGGTCGACACCGGCCTGGTAGGGCGTCGCCGGATCCTCCGTTGTCGACACCACCACCGTCTTCGGCAGCCCGGTCACCGAGATCTTGTGCGGTTCGCTGGTATTCGGCACCGGCCAGGCATTGCACACCTCGAGCGGTGCGGCCCCGGTGCCGCGGCCGTCGTCGAGGAACGGCGCGGCCTTGCGGTACTCGGAGTCCTGCTTGCCCGCGACCGCGGGATCGGCGATCCGCGGATCGTCGACACAGCGGATCGCGTTGAACGCGTCCTGGGTGTTGTTGTAGGTGCCGTCCTCGCGGCGGCCGTCGTAGATGTCGGCCAGCTGGAGCAGGGTGTCGCCGCGGCCGTCGCGCAACTCGGAGAGGCCGAGGGTGAGCACCCGCCAGAATTCGTCGGTGTAGAGCGCCTGCTGCACGCCGGTAATGGCGTCGCTGTAGCTGAGTCCGCGCGGGTCGGTGGTCGCGGCCGGCTTGTCGCGCAAGGGGTTCACCAGCGCGCGGAAGCGCGCGACGGACTGCGTCGGGTCGGTGCCGAGCGGGCAATCCGACTCCTTGGCGCAGTCGGCGCTGTAGCCGTCGAACGCCTTCTGGAAGCCCGCGGCCTGTCGCAACGACTCCTGCACGGGGTCCGCCGCGGAGTCGACAGCGCCGTCGAGCACCAACGCTCGCACATTGGCGGGGAACTTCTCGGCGTAGGCCGAGCCGAGCTTGGTGCCGTAGGAGTAGCCGAGGTAGGTGAGCTTCGGGTCGCCGAGCACGGCACGGATCACGTCCATGTCCTGCACCACCTCACGGGTGCCTACATGGGCGAGGAGTTCGGTTCCGGTGCGGTCGGCGCAATGGCCCGCGTACTCGCGGTTCTCATCCTCCGATTCGGCGATGCCCGCCGGAGTGTTGTCCGTCGGCGGCTCGGCGCGCTCGGTGTCGGACTCCTGCGGGGTCAGGCAGGCGATGGCGGGCAGCGAGGAACCGACGCCACGCGGGTCGAAGCCGACCCGATCGAAGCGGTCGGCGAGCGGGGTCCCGGCCGCGATGCTCGACATCGACAGGCCGGACACTCCGGGGCCGCCGGGGTTCATCAGCAGCGAACCGATGCGTTTTCCGCCTGCCTCCATTCGTGACAGCGCGATCTGCGCGGTCGGGCCGTCCGGCTTCTCGTAGTCGATGGGCACCGTGATGCGCGTGCACTGCGTCTTCGGGGCGAGGGTGTCCTCCGGGTCGCCGAAGCCGTCGCAACTGCCCCATTCCGGCGCCTGCGTGTAGAACTTCTCCAACCCGGCGGGCGGCGCGGACAACGGCGCCTTCGGCTCGTCCCTGGCGACGGCGCACCCCGCCATTACCAACGCCAGCACCGCTCCAACGAGCACACCACGCCCACTCCGCATCCACGCCATGCTTGAGATCCTGACAGGGCCGCCGCCGCGCCTGTTCGGCGCACCAGTAAACGCGATCGCAAAATCAGGCGATGCGAAGCTCGCGCGATGTGATCAATCGCACCGGTCACGGGCCTTAATGCGGTTGTCGCGTCGGTGGCACACTGGACGCGTCAGACAAACCCGGGGACCCGCATGGGCCTCGAGGAGACACGACGAAAGGGACGACGATGTCCGTGTCCGATTCGGAAACCCCCGCGTACGGCGCCGCACCGACCACACCCAAGGCGGCGAAGCGCAAGACGCGGGTGCATCACCTCCAGCAGATGAAGGCCGAGGGTGAGCGCTGGTCCATGCTCACCGCCTACGACTACTCCTCGGCGCGGCTATTCGAAGAGGCCGGTATTCCGGTGCTATTGGTCGGCGACTCCGCGGCGAACGTGGTGTACGGCTACGACACCACCGTGCCGATCACCGTCGACGAGCTGATCCCGCTGGTACGTGGCGTGGTTCGCGGCGCACCGCACGCGCTGGTCGTCGCCGACCTGCCGTTCGGCACTTACGAGTCCTCGCCGCAGCAGGCACTGGCCACCGCGACCCGGTTCATGAAGGAGGGCCAGGCGCACGCGGTGAAGCTGGAGGGCGGCGAGCGCGTAGCCGACCAGATCGCACTGATCACGTCGGCGGGCATTCCGGTGATGGCGCACATCGGCTTCACGCCGCAGAGCGTCAACACCCTGGGTGGCTTCCGGGTGCAGGGCCGCGGCGACGGCGCCGAACAACTCGTCGCCGACGCCATCGCAGTCCAGGAGGCGGGCGCGTTCGCCGTGGTCATGGAGATGGTTCCGGCCGAGCTGGCCGGTCAGGTCACCCGCAAGCTGACCATCCCGACCGTCGGCATCGGCGCGGGCGCCGACTGTGACGCGCAGGTGCTGGTGTGGCAGGACATGGCGGGCTACACCAGCGGCAAGACCGCCAAGTTCGTCAAGCGTTTCGGGAATGTCGGCGACGAACTGCGCACTGCCGCAGCCGCTTACGCCGACGAGGTGCGCCGAGGCACCTTCCCTGGCCCCGAGCACAGCTTCTGATCCGGGACCATCGATGATCGGCCGAGCAGTGCACGCCCCCGCGGCACTGCTCGGCCAACCGCTGGAACCGGTGCTGGACTGGGCCACCGGAGTACTCGCGGCACGCGGCGTCGAAATCACCGGTCCACCTGCGCATATACGGCGTCGTGCGTGGTCGTTGATCGCGCGCATCCCGACCGACGCGGGCTCGATGTGGCTGAAAGCCAATGCGCGCGCCTTCGCACACGAGGGTCCGCTGCTGCAGCGGCTCGCGGCGCTTCGTCCCGGCAGTGTGCTCGAACCCCTTGCGGTGCAACCCGATCACGGATGGCTGCTCAGCGAGGACGGCGGCGACACCGCCACCGACAGCGAGGCCGAATGGGCCGGCCTGATCGAGCGCTACGTCGATCTGCAGCAGTCGCTTGCAGGGCACGTCGAGGACCTGCGGGCAACCGGAACGCCGTATCTGCCACCGGCACAACTGATTACTGTCTACCGGCACTACGAGCCACGCCTGCCCGGACTCGGCGCCGCGATCGAAGAGACGGCCGCCGCGCTCGAGGAATTCGGCAGACTCAGCATCGAGCACAACGACCTGCACCCCGGCAATGTGTTCGCCGGTGCCACTGCGGGAACCGGGATGCTGTTCGACTGGGGCGACGCGGTGATCACCCACCCATTCCTGTCCCAGCGCATGCTGACCGGCCCACACCGCGAGCAGTACTTCGAGCACTGGCGCAGGCACGGGCCGATCCCCGAGGCGGAAGTCACCCTCGCCGAACGACTTGCCCCACTGGTGTCGCTCAACCCGTGGCGCACCATCGACACCGCACGACCGCGATTCGCCAGGGTGGTCCAGGAACTGTTGGAGGGACTGCGGGCCGGTTTCCGTTGAGCCGTTCTCGGCGCGACGCCGCGGTCCCCGATCGATTCGCACGGGCCCGACGGCGCAAACAATGGCAGACTCGAAGCGGACAATGTCGACACGAGCAGAGGTACCGATGCCGCAGCCCCGTTGGATTTCACGCAGCACGCTCCTGCTGGCCGGAGTTTTCGCCGCCGCGGCGCTGACGGCCTGCGGAACCGGTTCGGACCCGGCTTCGACCGGTAGCTCGGGCTCGACAACGGAATCGGCGACCGCGACCAGCGCACCGAACGGCACCTCCAAGCCGAGCAGCCTGGTGATCTCCGATGCGGCAGCGGGCCGACTGTGCGACATGATGCGTCCGGAGCTGTCGAATTGGCGGATCCAGGGCCCGACGCTGGGCCGGATCGGCCTCAACGCGCTGATCCACGAGTGGGCGCTCACCAACGGCGGCATCAACGCCCAGGTGCTGGCCGACAAGCCGGTGATCGACCGGATCACCACCAAGAGCTGCTCCGACGTGCGCCAGCAGGCGATCGAGGCGCTGAAACTGTCCGATCTCGCGTCCGGGCTCGCCTTCTGATGCGAACCCTGTACCCCCCGATCGAGCCGTACGAGACCGGGATGCTCGATGTCGGCGCGGGACAGTCGGTGTACTGGGAGGTCAGCGGCAACCCGGACGGTAAACCGGTGGTGTTCTTGCACGGCGGTCCAGGTGGCGGCACCGCGCCCTACCACCGGCAGTTCTTCGATCCGGCCGTCTATCGCATCGTGCTGCTGGACCAGCGCGGCTGCGGCCGCTCCACCCCGCACATCGCCGACGGCGCGAGCCTGGAGACCAACACCACGCCGCACCTGGTCGCCGACATCGAGGCGCTGCGTAGCCATCTCGGCATCGACCGCTGGCAAGTTTTCGGCGGCTCGTGGGGTTCGACGCTGGCGCTCGCCTACGCGCAACAGCATCCGGAACGGGTGACCGAGCTGGTGCTGCGCGGAATCTTCCTGCTGCGGCGCAAGGAAATCGACTGGTACTACAACGGCGCCGCGGGCTACGTCTACCCGGACGAGTGGGAGAAGTTCCTGGCCCCGGTGCCGGAGGCCGAGCGAGGCGGCGACCTGGTCGAGGTATACCACCGGCTGCTGCACTCCCCCGACGAGCAGGTCGCCCTCGCCGCGGCTGTCGCCTGGTCCACCTGGGAGGGCGCGACGAGTTCGCTACTGCCCCAACCGGATCGGGTCGCCGAGACCGCCGAGGCGCGTTTCGCGCTGGCCTTCGCTCGAATCGAGAACCACTACTTCTTGCACGGTGGGTTCCTCGACGAGGGCCAGCTACTGCGCGATATCGGCACGATCGCGCACATCCCGGCCGTCATCGTGCAGGGCCGCCACGACATCGTCTGCCCGGCCGTCAGCGCCTGGGACCTGCACCGGTCCTGGCCCGGCTCGGAGTTGCACATCGTGGACGACGCCGGGCACGCCGCCAATGAGCCCGGCATCATCCATCACCTCGTCGAGGCAACCGACGGATTCGCGAAAGTGAGCTGAACATGATCAGCGCCGGAAACGCCCTCGTCGCGGCACTCAGCGACGATGTTGACCGGCTGCTGGCCGCCGAACCGGAAGTTCGTGCGGACGCCTACGATTCGGTGCACCAGATGCGGGTCGCGACGCGCCGTCTGCGCAGCGTGCTGCGTTCGTATCGCAGGCTGTTCGAACAGGCGCCCGCCGCCGCGATGGGCGACGAACTCAAGTGGCTTGCCGGTTTGCTCGGCGTCGCACGGGACGCCGAGGTACGCGCCGACCGCTTCGCCACCCTGTTGGCCGCGCATGCCCGACCCGCCGAATCAGGCACGGCCGCCAGCGACTCCGCCGGCACCCCGGACTCGTCGACGTCGACCGCCGACGAACCGGTTCCGGCGGGCTCCGAATCGGACGGCGCCGATATCGCGGCCGCCGATATCGAATTCGTCACGACCGAGTTGGTCGGCGCGGAACGCGCGCGGTACGCGAACGCGCACGCCGAGGTCCTGGCAGAGCTCGACGGCGACCGGTACCGCAAGCTGCGTGACGAATTGTCGACTTGGCGCACCGATCCTCCGCTCGACCCCGCCAAGGCCGCCAAGCCCGCGGTGGACGCGTTCGCGCGCGTGCTGCGCCGCGACCGCAAGCGGCTGCGACGCCTGGTCTTCGCCGAACCCGCGGTACCGCCCGCCGAGCGCGTCGAGCTGCTGCACGATATCCGCAAGGGCGCCAAGCGCTTACGGTATTCCTGCGAGGGCGCCGCCGAAACACTCGGCGTCTCGGCCACCGAACTGGGCAGTAGCGCGAAACGCTTGCAAACCGTCCTCGGCGACCATCGCGACGCCGTCGAGTCTCGCGAAGCCATCCTCGCCCGCGCCGCCGAATCACCCGCACGAGGCCAAGGCGCGGCGCTCTACGAAATCTTGGCCGACGCCGAGGAGATCGCGGCAGGCAAAGCACTCGCGCGCTACCCGACCGCCGCCACGTTCGTCTCGGCAGACTGAAACCAGGCTGTCCTGGTTCGTCACTCAGGCCGGGAAGGCGAAGCTGATCTTGCGATTTGCCGGGTCGGCGGAGACCAGGCGGACGCGCACCGCGGCACCTTCCGGGGGTGCGCCGACGCACGGTCCAACCACCGGTGGGGCGGCGATGAACACCTCGGCGGGCCGACTGCCGTTGGCCTCCCGCACCACGACCGCGTCGAACTCCGCACCGCTGCGCTCGGCGAGCAGGGTCGCCTCGGTGAGGTCGATGCAGGCCCGTTCCACCTTGCTCGCGATGGCGTCGCTGCGCCGCATCGAATCGGCGGTGGATGACAGTCCGTCTCGAACCCATTGCGGGACTTCGGTTCCCGCGCACAGAGCCATACAGATCTCGGTGGCGAAACGGTCGGCCAGGCGGCGCAGCGGCGCAGTCACGTGCGCGTACGGTGCGCCGATCGCGCTGTGCTGCAGGTTATTCGACTGCTGGTCGCCGGACTGCCTGGCGTTCGACCGCCGGCCGCTCGGCTGCTCGGCTGTCGACTCTTCCGCATCGGGCTCGGCGTCCGCCCGCACGCTGCTCGACTGCACACCATTCGACGGCACCGCGGCAGCCTCCCGCTCGGGGTCGCCCGAGGCGTCTGCGCCAGCCCCGTCCAGCACGGTGTACGCGGCCCCGCGGAGCAGCCCGGTGGCCTCCGACATGAGCACCAGAGCAGCGGGCGTGTTCGGATCCAGCCCGGCAAGCATGCGGCCGACCGACTGGTCGGCGGGCCAGGCGATCCCCAACGCCGCGGCGGTCCTGCGTATCGAATCGATCGCCGATTCGGGCGGCGGCGGCATCGTCCGCAGCAACGCGATGCGTTCCCCCGACGGTGTCGTCCGCTCGAGCATGATCCGAGCCGCGCACATCCCGGTCAGCAGCGACACCTGCTCGTTCCAGTCGTCGGCGGCGGTGCGCGGCTCCAGCACCAGCCGCCAGTGGCCCTCGGCGTTGTCGTCGCGGATGACGCTCTGCGCGGGCAAGCGCAGCCCGATCGCGCCGCGCGCCAGCCCTGCCTCGATGCGCCGCGTGCCGAATTCCGGCAGGGCCGCGATCGAAGGGTGTAGGCGGCCGGCGTCGGCGTCGGCTTGCACGCCCGCATAGTCGAGCCGGGCCCTGGATCGAATGAGCGCGCGCACGACCGAGAACCGCCACGGTTCGGCGTTCTCGTCGAGTTCGATGGTCCACAGCGCGACGGGCCTGGTCTGCTCGGGCAGCAGGCTCGCGGCGTCCTCCGACAGGACCGGCGGATGCAGCGGCACGGTGCCGTCGGGCAGGTAGAAGGTCTGACCCCGGGCGGCGGCCTCTTTCGCGAGGGCGCCGTCGGGGACGATCACGGCGCCGACGTCGGCGATCGCATAGTGCAGGGTGAAGCCCGAGTCGGTGCGTTCCAGGTGCAACGCCTGGTCGAGATCCATCGCGCCGGGCGGGTCGATCGTCACGAACGGGATGTCGGTGCGATCAACGCGGTTGCCCGCGAACGCGTCGACCGCGTCGCGGGCTTCCGTGGTTGCCTCGGCGGGATACGCCGAGGCCAATCCGAATTCGGAACGGATGGCGCCGAAATCTACCGGCGCCGAGACGATCCGCTGGTGCAGTTCCACGCTGTCGCTGTCGGGCTCTACTGCAGCGCCAACATGGTGCCGTTCAATTCGTTGAACGGTCCGTACACAGTGAAGGTCACGCGTCCGCCCGGGACACTCGACGACACTCCGGCCGCCGCATCGAGCGCCTGACCGAACGAGGCCGCCGAAGGATGCGGCAGGCCCGCGATCGTCTTACCGAATTGGCTCTGGTGCACCCAGACCGTGTCGGCGGGGCTGAGGTCGACCTTGACCCCACCCGCCAGTGGGGTCACCGCGACCGCATTAGCGGACCCGGCACCCAGCAATGCGAAAACCGATGCAGCCCCGGCGATCAACGCGCCGGTGACCAGTGAACGAACTACCCGCATAGAATTGAGACCTACTTTCCCGCGATCGAAGAATGAACGGTCCGCTGCTGCCCGGCAACGGGCCTTGCCAACGGCGACCACTCTATGACGTCGATCACGTTAATAGCCAGTTCCGGACGAATCGCCATGCCGGACACGCCGAACCCGCCCCGCCACGGCCAACTGCTAGGGTTGCCGGGCGTAGCGGGGTTTCGATCTTCCCGCACATTTCGAAGTATCCCCGTACGTCGACAATTGGGAGTTACGCACTCATGTCATCGCTGCTTTTCGACTACCTGATGCCACTGCTCGGCCCGGAGCAGGCCGCATACTGGGCTCAGGTCTTCACGATCGCGCCGGCCTGACCTCACCGCCTCCCGCGCGGCTTCGTCGCCTCCCGTTAACCACATGGGAGGCGACGTTAGTCAAGTGCCGCTAGCATCCCGCTCCGTGCAAAGAACCTCCGCCGCTATCGCGGCCAGCGCCACCCTCTTCACCCTGCTTCTCGCAGGCTGCAACGACGACAAGGCCAGCAGCGCCGCCCCATCGACGACGGCAGGCGCCGGAACGTCGTCGGTGTCGGCCGCCGGCGACGCCCACGCCCCCGACAACATCAAAGCGGGCACCTTCGTGGTGAGCTTCCGCAGCGCCTTCCCCAAACTCGCCGACGGCAAAGACGACAACAAGATTCGCGACATCCTCGTCGAAACCTGCAAAGACGTCAAAGACGGCAAGGCCGAGGACGCGGTCGTGCAGAACATCATCAAGCGCACCAAGACCGGATCGGTCGAGGCGAGCAAGGATGAGGCGCAGGCGATCTATCAGATGGCCAAGCTGCTCTGCTGAGCTATTTCTTCCGGGGCAGATAATTCGGCAGGTACTTCAATAGGTAACCCACCGCGATCATGACGATGATTGCGATCAACGGGATAAGCACGGACATCGATCCGGTCCTTTACGTTGTGCTACCGATGCGGGACAGTCCGGCACGCCACCGCGGCCGTACCCGTATCGGTATACGCCCGAGGTGTTACGTATGCGTTCCGTCCCGGCCTGGCGTGTCGTCCGGACGTTGCGCAGGTGGGCTACTTCGCTCCAGGAAGCGCAGCAGCTCCACCGGGAACGGCAGCACCAATGTCGAGTTCTTCTCCGCCGCAACCTGGACCACCGTTTCCAGCAGACGCAGTTGCAATGCCGCGGGATGCTCCGACATCTGGGCGCCCGCTTGGGCCAGCATCTGCGAGGCCTGCAACTCCCCCTCGGCCGAGATGACCCTGGCGCGGCGTTCCCGCTCCGCCTCCGCCTGCCGCGACATCGAGCGTTTCAGCGCATCCGGAAGTGCCACATCCTTGATCTCCACCCGGTCGATGTGCACGCCCCAGGCCAGCGCCGGGCTATCGATCATCAACTCCAGCCCCTTGTTCAGCTGCTCCCGGTTGGACAGCAGATCGTCGAGTTCGCTCTTGCCGATGATCGAGCGCAGCGAGGTCTGAGCCACCTGGCCGACCGCGAACAGATAGTTCTGCACCTCGACGACGGCGGCCATCGGGTCGATCACCCGGAAATACACCACCGCGTCGACCCGCACCGTCACGTTGTCGCGCGTGATGCCGTCCTGTGCGGGAACCGGCATGGTGATGATCTGGGTGGAAACCTTGCGCATCCGATCGGCGAACGGAATCAGCAGGCGCAATCCGGGATCTCGCGTCCCCACCACCCGACCGAACCGGAACACCAGGCCCCTCTCGTACTGCGTGACAATCCGCGCGCTGGCGGCGGTCAGGACAACGCCGACGATCGCCCCCGCACCGAAAATGCTGCCGATGATGGCAAGAACGTCCATAGCTGCACCGCCAAGGCAAATCGTCCACCGCGCCGGAACACCGGGTCTCGCGGCTCCCTTCCATAATGGCACCGCGCGGGCGGACGAGTTGGCCTGTAAGCCGGATCCTGTCCCCGGTTCACACCGGGTGACGACCATCCATCTGGACACACCGTTGCCGGGTGCCTCGAGCGGTCCACCCGCAGGCTCGGGCGAGCAGCCCTCGAACACCTGCGCAGCCGCACCGCAAGCGATGCGACCTTCGACCTTGCTCCGGGCGGGGTTTACCTAGCCGCCCCGGTCACCCGGGGCGCTGGTGCGCTCTTACCGCACCGTTTCACCCTCACCGACGCTCGCGCATCGGCGGTCTGTTTTCTGTGGCACTGTCCCGCGGGTCACCCCGGGTTGCCGTTAGCAACCGCCCTGCTCTGTGGAGTCCGGACTTTCCTCGGCGACGGGCGGCGGCACAGTTGTGCCCGTTCCCATCGCCGCGGTCGCCCGGCCAACTCGTCCGCGGCGTCCAGGGTACGTTGTTCACGGGCCTGACCTCGCAGCTGGTCGGAGCAGAACAGTACGGTGGGGTGCCATGGAACGTGTCGAGGTCAGTTTTCCGTCGGGTAGCGAGCATTGCGCCGCCTGGCTGTATCCGCCCGACGGCATCCCCAAACCCCGCCCGCTGGTAGTCATGGGGCACGGTCTGGGGGCCAATCGGGAAATGGGATTGGATAGGTACGCACGCCGATTCGCCGCCGCCGGAATGGCCGTGCTGGTATTCGACTATCGACATTTCGGGGCCAGCCAGGGCTCGCCGCGCCAGCTACTACATATCGCCCGTCAGCGCGAAGACTGGCGGGCGGCCATCGCATACGCGCGCACCCTGCGCGGCATCGATGCGACCCGAATCGCCCTGTGGGGCACCTCCTTCGGCGGTGGCCACGTGCTATCGGTGGCACCCGACGACGATTACATCGCGGCCGTCGTCGCGCAGGTTCCCTTCACCAGCGGCTGGGCCTCGGCCTGGGCGAAGGGCCCGACCAGCCTGACCAAGGTGGCGACCATCGCCGCCACCGACCTGCTGCTCGGCCCGCTGCGCCGCAAGCCGGTGCGCATTCGGCTCGCGGGGCGCAAGCGCTCGGCCGCGCTGATGAGTGCGCAGGATGTGCCGGAGGGTTACGGCAGGCTTGCCGACGAAAGCGAAAGCTACGAACCGAAAGTCGCCGCCAGGGTTGCCCTGTCGACGCTGTTCGACTCCCCCGGCCGCCGAGCCAAGTCGCTGAAGATGCCGGTCATGTACGTCATCGCCGACAACGATTCGATCGCCCCGGTCAAACCGACGCTGCGCGCCGCCGAACGTACCAAACACGCCGTCGTGAAGCGTTATCCCGTAGGACATTTCGACCTCTACTTCGACGACCACTTCGAGCTGGCGGTCTACGACCAGACCGAGTTCCTGATCTCGGTGCTGCGCCCGTAACCCAGCCCGGCGTCGGGGCTTTTGCCGGTGGTCTCGACGTCGGTATGCTCGAGCGGTACGGTTCGGCCGGTTCGACGGCCGCCACCAACGATGGCCCGGATGCGCCGCGAAGCATCCTCACGATGAATCACATTGTCTCCCTCGCGTTCCCTGGGAAGGACCTTCCCGTCCTTCGTTGACCGCCGCGCGGGTACGGACCCGCCCAGAGCTCCGACGCCAACGCAGACAGCGGGCGCACGGCTGCTGGAACCATCTGCTCATCGCACCGCTGTGGCCGATGCACGGCGTCAACCTCGGCACCCTGCTGCGCACCTGCGACGCGGTCGGCGCGTGCATGGCGGTGCCGCGGCGACCGTGGATACCGGACGCACTCGCCCAGGGCAACACCCTGCGACACCGGCAGTGTGTGCACTGGATCGATGGTCGCGTGGAACGGTGGCTGGCTCGCCAGCGCACCGGAGGTTCCGCGATCGTCGGCGTCGAGCTCACCGACGAATCCATCCGCCTCGCCGACCTCCCGGCCGCACGCAAGCGCACCATCATCGTGCTCGGTCACGAACGCACCGGCATCCCGACCGAGGGGCTCGAACTCCTCGACGTCGCGGTCGAAATCCCGATGGTCGGTACCGGCCACAGCCTCAACGTGGCGGTCGCCGGTTCGCTGGTGCTCTACAAGCTGGCCGGACTGTGCTGAGCAACGTGACCCCGTCGTCGACCCACCGGTGTCGCGCGGTTACCTGTATTCCTGACCGATGGGCCGACCGCGGGTGTCGGTGCCCCGCACTATCACCGTGACCACCACCGTCGGAACCCACAGCGGTCACCAGGACGTCAGCCTCTGGTATCTCATCCGAGGCGACCGCTCCCGCGAATACGCCCTTGACCCGAGAGAATTCAGCGAAGGCCGCTGGTGGGACATCGACACCTTCGCCATCCCAGACCCCGACCCCCACTTCCCCCGCTTCCTCGCCAAGCTCGAATCAACACTGCACGCTTCGCCGACTCGGAAGTGATCGCCGCGACTCGGTTACTCGGCTTCGGTGCACCCAAACGGCCTGGCCGGGGTCCTAATCCGTGGCGCTGACCGACGAAGTGCTCGGCGCGGCACCGGGGTTCGGCAGGATGCGGGTGTTCTGGAAGGACGTGAACAGCCAGGTGTCGTTCTCCCGCACGGCGGTTCGGGTCTGGATGGACAGGTTTTCCGGGCGTTCTTCGTCGGCGTCGGGGCGAATCACCCACACCCCGCTGGTGACCATGACGGCCACGTCCGGTGCCGGGAATCGGATGGTGGTCACCTCGGGCTCGGAAAGGCGAGTGCCTTTCATGAAACCGTCGAAGCCCTGCTGCATCACTTGGCCGAGGTAGGTACGGCCCTGGATGAATTCGCCGATCACCGAGACGAAGTCGGCGTCCTCGGTGAAGGTGGCGGCGAAGGCGTGGCCGTCACCCGCTTCCCAGGCGTCGGCCTGCTTGCCTGCCAGGTCGATCAGGGCCTCCCGGTCCGGGAGTGACGGGTCCACCCCGTCGAGCTTCGCGTTTATTTCCTCGAGCTCGGTGTTGTGCATCAGACGTACTCCATTATCGGTTGTGTGCGGTCGGTGGCGTACCCGGCTTCTCTCACTGGCCTACCCGGCGCAGGCCCGTGTACTCGAGGCAGGCGAACACCGCGACAACGGTCGCTCCGGCGAGCATGAAGGCGATACCGAGCCCGGTCAGGTCGATCAGACCCGAGAACGCCAGCGCCACCATGCCAACGGCGGACAGCGCGTTGACGGCCACGACGCCGGTGGCCTGTCGCGGCGAAATCTCCGGATAGCCCGCGATCAGCAGCAGCGCGAGGGCGCCACCGAGCATGGCGACGCCGAAGGGGATCGACCATGCCGTCGGCAGTCCGAGCGGAGCACGCAAGCCGACCGCTCCGGCAAGCATGACCACCCCGAACGCACCGGTACTCCAGCCATCCACCCGCAGCGCGGAGCGCAGGTAGTCGGTGCCCGCCCGTTGGCCGGAAAGGGCGGGTGTGACGGCGAGGCTCATATCCATGCCGACCACAATGCGGATCCGAGGTGAGGGTCTCAATAACCTCGGAGGTCATGGCCACGCCGATTCACCGACGATTAGCCTGGTCACGTGGTTGGAACTCGGACAGCGGAAAATCTGGTGCGGACCCCGTCGCGGGTCGGTGGCCTACTGCGGGACTGGCGGCAGCGACGCAGGCTGAGCCAGCTCGATCTGGCACTGTCGGCCGACACCTCGGCCCGGCATCTGTCCTATGTGGAGACAGGAAGGTCCAAACCGAGCCGGGCGATGGTGCTACGGCTGTGTGAGGCTCTGGATGTGCCACTGCGGGAACGCAACACCCTGTTGCTCGCCGCCGACTACGCACCTGCCTATCGCGAGAGCAGCCTGGACGACGCGGGCCTCGCTTCGGTGCGCTCGGCCCTGGATATGATGCTCGCCGCGCACGAGCCGTACCCGGCGGTGGTGGTCGATCGGCTGTGGAATGTGGTCACCGGCAACGCGGCCATGGGCGTCATGATGGACGGCATTCCGGACGTGCTGCTGCTGCCGCAGCCGAACGTGTACCGCCTCGTCCTGCATCCGGAGGGACTCTCGACGCGGCTTGCCAATCTGAGTCAAGTGCGCGAACTGTTCCTCGAGCGACTGGCCAGGCAGGTCAACTCCAGCGGCGACCCACACTTGCGCGCGCTCTACGACGAGGTCGCGGCCTATCCGAGGCTGCCGGACCCACCGGGTGAGTCGAACGACGATGTGGCACAACCGAGTCCGTTCGAGGTGCCGCTGCGCATCCGGACGCCGTTCGGCGAGATGCGAATGTTCAGCACGATGGCCACCTTCGGCGCGCCCGCCGATGTCACATTGTCGGAGCTCGCCATCGAATTGTTCTACCCCCTCGACGAATTCACCGCCGCGGCCCTGCGTGGGCTCGCGGCGGCGAAGTCATCGTCCGAATCGGGTTCAGAGGGGCCGGAATCCGGCTCCGACGCCACCGGTGGCGTTCACGGCCTCCAGAATCTGATCGATCGGCTGGAAGAAAGCCGGTGAGTGCACGGGGTTGCCCGCGCTGACGCACGGCACGTCGAAGCCGATACCGCCGAGGCCGGTCAATCGCCCCTGGTTCATCCCGACCAGTCGATCGCCGACGGTCACCGGGCCGCCGGAATCGCCCGGCTTCGAGCAGGATTGATTGATGGTCGCGCCTTCCAGCGCACCCCACACCACACCACAGTCGGATCCGCTGGTGCGCCCGCTCGTGCACACGGTGGCACCGGGTCCCGGTATCCCACCGAGCCCGGCGATGGTAGTCGGGCCGACGGTGCGCACCGGGGTGACCCGCGCCGGATCGAATTGCAGGACTGCGAAGTCCAGCCCCTCTCCGTTGTCGGAGTAGGCGACGACGCCGACCACACCGGCGTCCAGCGCCTTCTCGGCGGCCAGGCGCGCACCGACCGGGGCGCAATGACCGGCGGTCAGACCGACGAGCCGGTCCGCCCCGTCATAACCGATGGCGGTCAGCGAACAGGCCGAATTGTTGTCGAATACCAGGCCGGAGCTGCCGCCGAGCACCGCGGGCCCGGCGGCGTGCGCGGTACCGGCACCGACGAGACCGATGCCCGCGACCACGACCGCGGCAGCCGCCATCCACTTGAATCTCACAGTGAGTATCTCCTTCCCTGCACCACACCGGGACGCCCACTGCGATACCTGCCACAGTGAACCCTATTCGGCCCGAAATGTCTTTCACTACCGAACTTTTCACTATTCGAAGGAACCCGACGCGGACCGGCCGCCCGGCCGCCGACACCCTCCCGTTATGCGTTCCACGCATACCAGGGCCGGCGGCCGAGCCGGTACTCACGCGTCGAGCATCTCCGCACCGAGCTCTCGATCCAGGTCGGGTTCGGCCGCCGATATCGCCGCGTCGAGTTGCTTGGCCACCGCGCCGATGTGTGGCTCGGTCATCATCTGCAGGTGGTCACCGGGCACCGCCACCTGGGTGAAGCGGCGCCCGGCGTACTGCTTCCAGCCGTTGTCCTCACTGTCGAACATGCTGCCAACCGTTCGGTGCGCGAAGTCGGCGACGGGCGGCAACCCCTCACTGGCACGCAACAGTGTGATGTCGCGGTCGTAGGGCTCGAGCTTGTACTCCAACAACGCCGTGTAATTGGCGTGGAACACGTCGAAGAGCCGGCGAATGGCCTGCGGGGAGCTGTCGGCGGGCATGATCCCGGACCGGATCGTCTCGGCGAGCACCACGTCGAACAGTTCGTCCGTGCCGTGCACATCGGGCTCGAAATCGACGAGTGCGGCCTGGTTTCCGCGTGCGTACCAGAGCAATTCGAGGAAGAACCAGCGGATCAGCCGCTCCTGCGCGATCGGCGCGCGGGTCTCCTGCTGCCGCAGGGCAAGCGTGTCGAGCAGTGTCACACTGGCCACCTCGTGTTCGGGTAGCCGCCGCGCCATCTCCAGCGCGACATTGCCACCGAACGACCAGCCCGCCAAGTGATAGGGGCCCTCCGGATATACCCGGCGGATGGCCTCCAGGTAGGACTCCGCCATCGCCGGTATCGACGTCTCGGGTGTGCTGCCCGAGTCGGCGCCCGCCGCTTGCAATCCGTATACCGGACGGCCCGGCTCGAGGTAGCGCGCAAGAGCCAAGTAGCACAGCACATTTCCGCCGATCGGGTGCACCAGGAACAGCGGCGTCTTGGTGCCACCGCTGATCGGCACCAACGGGTCGAAAGTGCGGTGGGTGTTCCCGGCCCGGATGAGCGCAGCCAGTTCGCCCGCGGTCGGTGCGCCGATGAACGTATCGAGGGGTACCTCGACGCCCCAGCGTCGCGACAACCCCATCACCACGCGCATGGCGCCGATGGAGGTGCCGCCCGAGGCGAAGAAGTCGTCATCGAGCCCGATCGAACGCAGCCCGGCGTACTCGGCGAGCAGCGCGACCGCGGACTGCTCGTATTCGTCGGCCGGTTCCCGCTGAGCGACAGCCGAATCCGGCGCGTTCTCGACAATCGCACGCAGGGCGCGGTCGTCACGCTTACCGCTCGGCGTGCGGGGCAGCTCGTCGAGCCAGATGAACCGCGACGGCACCATATGGGTGGGTAGCACCGCGCGCAGATCGTGCCGCAGCGCGGCCATATCCGTCTGGTCAGGGTCGCCGACAAGGAACGCGATCAGCGCGCCATCGATACCGCCGAAACCGCGGGCCACCACGGCCGCCTCGATGATCGCGGGAAACTCCTCGAAGCCGAGAATGCACAGCTCGACCTCGGCGGGTTCGACCCGGAACCCACGGATCTTCACCTGGCTATCGCTGCGGCCGAGATACACGATGTCCCCGGAGGTCAGCCGCACCCCGAGATCTCCGGTGCGGTACACAGTCGCGCCGCCGTGGGTGGCCACGAACCGCTGCGCGGTCAAACCTGGCCTGCCCTGGTAGCCGCTCGCGATCGACCGCCCGCCCAGGTAGATCTCGCCGATCACCCCGTCCGGCACCGATCGCAGTGCACCATCGAGCAGTTCGGCGGTATCGCCGTCGACCGCACGGCCGATTGCGGGCAGCGCGGGGAAATCATCGGCGGGACCGATCAGCGCGTATTTGGTTGCGACGTGCGATTCGGTGGGGCCGTACTGGTTTTCCAGCAGCAGGCCAGGCACCACCTTGCACAGGGCACGAATCTCGTCGGTGATGCGCAGCTGTTCACCGGAGGAGACCAGGACCTTCAGCCTGGTCGGGAAGGTGCGCCTGGCGACGACGGCCTCCGCGAACGCCTGCAGCGCCACATAGGGCAGAAACAGCCGCTCGATGCCCTCGTCGACGACGATATTCAGCAGTTCCTCGACGTTCGACCGCAGATCCACCGAGCTCACCCGCAGCGCAGAGCCCGCGGCGAGGGTGGTGAAGATTTCCTGGAACGAGACATCGAAACTCAACGGCGCCAACTGCAGTGTGCTGGCCAGGCCCATCCCCGATGCCGTGCGGTTCTGCCACTCCACCAGCGTGGTCAGGCCGCGATGCGGCATCGCGACGCCCTTCGGCTCACCGGTGGAGCCGGAGGTGAACAGCACGTAGGCCACCGCATCCGGCGAAACGTAGTCCGGCACCACCCTTTCCACGCCTGCGGCGTCCCCGATATCGAACAGCGCGGTGGTATCGAGCACCAGCGCGGTCTCATCGACGATGTCGGCGTACTCCGCGTCGGCGATCACCCGGTGCGGGCGGGCCCGGTCGATCATCAGGTTGAGCCGTGCCCCCGGATAGCTGACATCGAGCGGCACGCACGCCGCCCCGATCCTGGTCAGGGCGAGCACGAGCAGCACCAGCTCCGGACGGCGGGCCATCATGATGCCGATCCGGTTGCCCGGTGCTATCCCGAAACCGCTGAGCTGCTGGACGAGTCGATCGCAGCGCTCCATCAGCTCGGCATAGGTCACCGTGTGATCGTCGCCGACAATGGCGATCGCGTCGGGATTCAGCGCGGCCGCATCGGCGACCAGCGTGCCGACATCGCGAGCGTGCGCCGGGCCGGTGCCCCGATCGATCGCCGCGGCCGGTTCGCCGACAATGCTTGCCAGCATCCGCAGCTGGGTCAGCGCGACGGTCTCGCACTGATCCTTGGTCAGGGTGTGATCTCCATTGACTCGCACCCACATCCGGCCGTCGCGCGGATCGGTCGCCACCGTCACCAGCAGCTGAAAATTGGTCTCCTCGCGAACGTCGAAGTCGCGCAAGCGGACCCTGTCGGCGCCGACGATCGGTGCGAACATGTGGTAATTGACGAAGTTGAACGCCGTCTCGAAAGCGGGTCCCCCGTCGGCCAGGATGGACCGCAGCGGGTAGCGCCGGTGCGGATAGGCCTCCCGCTCCCGGCGCGCGATCTGCTCGACCGCCTCCCACCAGGTGGTCGCGGTAGCATCCAGCCGCATCGGCAGCGTGTTGAGGAACAGTCCCGCAATGCGTTCGGCGCCCGCCCGGTCCGGACGGCCGTGGCTGACCACGCCCGTGGTGACGTCGCCGCGGCCGGTGACCGTGCGCAGCGTCAGACAGTGCGCCGCCAGGTAGACCGCTTTCTCCGGCACCTGGTGCCGGATGGCGAACGCGGTCACCCGTTCGGCGAGCCCGCGCGGTACCAGCGCCTGCGCCTGCGGTGCGGCGGTGACGGCGGCCTGGTGGACACCGAGCGCCGTCAACGCGGTCGGTTCCGCATCCGCCAGCACGGCGCGCCAGTAGTCGCGCGCCGAATCATCGTGGACGGCAGCCTGTTCGGCGTGCGCGTATTCGGCGAGGACGGTCGAGGAGTGCGGGGTGGCGTCGATGCCGGACTCGAGCAGCCCGAGGCGGAGCAGATAGTCGAGCAGCAGCTCGAGCACCGAGGTCGCGACGCTCCAGCCGTCGAGGATCGCGTGGTGGAAGCTGAGCACCAGGTCGACGGTCCGACCGGTGTCCGTGTCCCCGGCGGGCCGCAGAAAGACGCGCATGGCGTGCAGTGGGGCACTGGCGATGTCGTACTGCGCGCGTCTGCGCTCCTGCACGTACGACTCGACCCGCTCGTCCGCGAGTGACCGGTCGATGCCGGTGAGATCGACGATCTCCAGCTCATAGTCGGCGGTGGAATGCACGACCTGCAGCGGGATCGAGTACCTGCTCAGGTCGAACGACGACCGCAGCGCGGGCTGACGCGACACCAGCCGATCGAAGGCCGCCCGGAATTCCGATGCTTCCCACGGCAGCTCGAACCGGTAGCGGAACACGTCCTTGTAGATGACCGAATCGGCGCGCTCGACACTGTGGAAGAGCATGCCGAGTTGCAGCGCGGTGGCGGGGAAGGCGTCTTCGGCCTGATGCAGTGCGGCCCGATCGATCAGCGGCACCGTCTCGAAGGCGGCGGCGATGCGAATCCGCGCGCCGTCCGGGCCGTCGGTGACGATGGCGGCCAGCTCGGCAATCGTCGGGTTCTCGTAGAAGCCGTCCACCTCGAAGTACAGGCCCGCCCGCTCGGCGGCGGTGCGCACCGACAGCGCGAGGATGGAATCGCCACCGTGGGTGAAGAAGTTGTCGTGCACGCCGATCGAGTCGACCCCAAGCACCGTGCGCCAGACCTGCACCAGCTCGGCTTCGACGGCGGTGCGCGGCGCGGCACCGGGGCGGTCGTCGGCGTGCTCGGTGTCGGATTCCTTCACCAGCGCGCGCCGATCCAGCTTTCCGTTGCGGGTCAACGGAATCCGGTCGACCCGCAGCAGGCGCGTCGGAATCATGTAGCGCGGCAGTCGAGCGGCGATCAGCTCGACGATCTCGTCGCCGGTGATGTCGGTGCCGACGAAGTATCCGACGAGCTGCACGCCATGGGTGACCGACGGCTCGTCGACGACGGCGACAGCCCGCACCCCCGCACAGGCGAGGATGGCGTTCTCGACCTCGCCCAGGGCCACCCGATTGCCACGGACCTTCACCTGATCGTCGAAGCGGCCCAGATATTCGAGGGTGCCGTCGGGCAGCCAGCGCGCCAGGTCGCCGGTGCGGTAGCGGCGACGGCCAGGCACGGTGCGGTCGTCGACGAACGCCGCCGCGGTGAGCTCGGGGCGGCCGCGATAGCCACGAGCCACACCGACGCCCGCGATATTCAGTTCGCCGGGTACGCCGATGGGCAGGCGTCGGCCCGCCTCGTCGAGCACCAGCAGGTCGATATTGTCGATCGGGCGGCCGATGGGCACCACCGCGAGCAAGCGGTCGCTAGCGGCCGAGCATTCGAAATACGAGACGTCGACGGTGGCCTCGGTCGGGCCGTACAGGTTCACCACCTGCGGCGGGGTCAGCCGCGCCGCCGTGTACAGCGCGTGGAAGCGGCGCAGCAGTGCCGGAGCCAGCGCTTCACCACTGCAGAACACCCGGCGCAGCGTGGCGATGCGCAGCAGGATCGTGCGATCGGTCTCCAACTCGTCGACGAAGGCGGCCAGCATGGACGGGACGAAATGGATGACCGTCACCGAGTTCGTCTCGATGGCGTCGACGATGCGGCGCGGGTCACGTTCACCGCCCGCCTCCAGTAGTGCGACACGAGCGCCGGTAATCGCCCACCAGAACAACTCCCATACCGACACGTCGAAGGTGACCGGAGTTTTCTGCAGGATGACATCGCCCGCGGCCAGCGGGTAGCGGTGCTGCATCCAGGTCAGCCGGTTGACCACCGAGCGATGCTCGATCATCACGCCCTTGGGCACGCCGGTGGAGCCTGATGTGTAGATGAGGTAGCTCAGATCGGCCGGGTGCGAGACATTTTCGACGATCGCGCGGGCGGGCTGGATGTTTGCCATCGATACTCGGGCAACGCCGAGCTTGTCGTACACCCGCGCGTGCTCGGGGCCCGCGACCACGAACCGGGCCTCGCAGTCGGCGAGTACCGTCTCGATGCGCGCCGCAGGATAGTCGGGGTCGAGCGGAACATAGGCGCAGCCCGCACGCAGAATACCGAGCACCGCGACCAGCAGATCCGTGGATCGGGGCAGCATCACCGGGATGCACTCGTTGCCGGTAGCGCCGAGCTCGTGCAGCCGAGCCGCGAAACCATTGACGCGACCGGACAATTCGGCGTAAGTCAGCGGCTTGTCGCCGGACTCCGCGGCCGGCACCAGCGCAATGCGGTTGGGGTTGTCGGCGACCTGTTCGGTGAACAGACGGTCGATGGTGGTGTACGGGAAGTCGGTGCGCGGGCCCATTTCGAAGGCGGCGATATCGGCGGCCTCCTGCTCGGACAGGATCGGCAGCGCGCCCACCGGCGTCTCAGGGTGGTCGAGGGCCGCGGCGATCATTCCCCCCACACTGCGCAGTGCGGACTCGACAGGAAAGGTCTCGTTGAAAACGTCCATGTCGTAGAACAACTGGAGATTGATCGAACCGTCTCTGCCGTCCTCTGCGACGACGATGGTGAGCGCGTCCGACACCGTGCCCGGATTCAGCACCGTCCACTTGGAGATGAGGTCGTGGACGTAATCCGCATCGGGCAGCTTGGTGAAGGAGTACTGGACGTCATACAGCGGTGGCGCCGACGGATCGCTGTTCAGCGCGCGGGCCAGATCGCCGTACGGAAACCGCTGGTGCTTCTTCAAGCCCCGGATCTGCTGGGTGACCTCCGCCGCTACCTGAGCCAACGGCACCTCCCGGTCCACCCGCACCGGCAGCGGAACGACATTGGCGCGATGGCCTTGGGTACGGAACGTTTCGGCCGAGTGCCGGTTGAGCATCGGGCAGCCGATGACCACTTCGTCGGTGCGGTGGATCGCCGTCAAGTACGCCGCCACCGCCGCCGTCGTATACGCGAAGACGGTGAACCCGGTCGCGCGGATGCGGTCGAGGAAGGCACCGGGAATCATCGTGCTGTAGTGCCCGCGCACGACTTTCGGCGTCTCGGACCGGCCGGCGAACAGGGCGGGTTCGATGCCGTCCAGGGCGGTGAGCAGCGCGTCACGATCCTTCGTGTACTGCTCCGACTCGCGATAGGCCCTGTCGTCCTCGGCGATCGTCCGATACGTCGCCACCGATCGATCGGTGTGCTCGTCGGCCGGCTCGGGCTTCGCCAGTTCCTCGAGCGACACCCCCTCGGACTTGGTGTAGCTGTCGTTGAGCAACGCGATCAGCGGGTTCATCCCGTAGCCATCGGCCAGCGCGTGATGCACCGAGATGAACATCCAGAACCGGTCCGGCCGGTCAACCACCGCGGCGAGCCGCGCGGGCCGCCCGGGCAGCTCCGGGTCGGCGACCGCCCGCCACAGCCACTCCTGGGCCGCGGCAACCGGATCCGGCTCACCGGTGAGGTCGAAGACCTCGACCTCAGGGATATCGTCGGACACCCACTGGCGGAATTCGCCGCCCTCCAACTCGAACCGCAGCCGCAGCGCGTCGTCACTCATCAGTGCGCGCTGCCAGCACGCCTGCAGCCGGGCGATATCCAGCGGTTCGTCCATGCGGAAGCTGTATGTCTGCTGTGCGACCGGATCCGGTGCCAGCCGGAATGCCAAGCCGAGCACGTCGCGCTGATACGCGCTGACCGGCCAGGCTTCGGTGGGTCTCTCGGGGGTTGCGCTGGTTTCCGACGTCACAGTCACTCCTATCGCGACAGTCGCGGCACCGGCCGTGCGCAGATCTGCCTAGGGCCCACCCCTGATGACTCGCGAACGCAAAGCTGTTGCCACAGTTATCCAGTTTTCAGATATCGAGAAGCACCGGCATCGACCTCGATGCCGGGGCTTCTCGATTGTGTTGGGGCGAACGCCGCCGGTCAGATGACCGCCAGCAGCGCACGCACGCTTTCGTCGGCGAGCCGTTCGGCTCGCTCGCGGGATACCGCAGGCTCGACATAGCCCACGTTGAAGGACAATTCGCCGTGCGTGGCATTGGCGGTGGCCATGATGAAGCCGCTCACCGACATGCCCGAGACGAATTGGGCGCCTGACAGCTGCCAGGATCCGATCTTGTCGGGAAATGGATAGTCACCTAGGTAGGTCATGCACAGATGGCCGGGACCGCGGGTGTCCATCAATTTCACGGTGGACGCGCTGGCGGCCACCGACTTCGGCGCGGCGACCTTCAACAGATTCAGTGCCGCAAGGTGATCGCGGCGTTGCATTCGAGTGCCGTACTCGCGCTCGATCTCGGTGGCGATCTGCCACAGCGAGGACCACGGCGCGTATTTGGCCGGGGTCGCGATCATGCCCTGATAGGTGCCGACCTCGGTGTCGGCGACGACACCGTCGAGGTGCGAGCGGAAGTTCACCGAACTGCCGACGGTGTACCAGGATTCCTTCGTGGTGCCCGCCTCGCGGGCCGCGGCGACGAGCAGTGCCGCCGACAACGCGGCCTGCAAGCCGACGCCATTGCGCTCGCAACCGGCGGTCAGTGCGTCGAGCTGGTCGCCGCTGACGGTGCGGTGGACCACGCGGCTGCGGCGCTGTGCGGGCGGCGCGAGCTCGGTCGGCTCCAGTCGCCGCGGGCGGCGCAGCTGCGACTTCTGGTCGCGCAGTAGCGATCCGATGGTCCGTCCGACGCCGCTGCCACCCTGGAATCGGGCCGGGAACAGGTCTTCCGGGCCGGGCCGGATCGGGGCCGGATCGAGCTCCGCGCCCTCACCCGAGGCAACCTGCAGCACCTGCTTGGCCACCGACAGCGCGCTCTCGCCGTCGGCGATCGCGTAGTGCAGGGTGATCACCAGATCGCTGGTCTGGCCGTCCGGCGTGCCGATCAGTACGGCCCGCGCGAGCGGTCCCTGGTGCCAGTCGAACGGCTCACGCAGCTCGACCTCGTCGACCTCGGCCAGCCAGCGTTCGGGTTCGGCGGACTCGACGACCCGCAGCGGGATCGGCCGATTCGGCACCGGCACGAATCGCGGCGCGGTGCCGTCGGGTTCGGCAGCCACCGCGACGCCGAGCAGCGGATGTCGCCGCTGTACTTCGTCGAGACCGGCCCTGATCTGCTCGGCCGTGATAGACCCGTGGACACGTACGCGCGCCAGGATGTGCAGCGGGGCGAGCTGATCGGCGATCCAGTGCCACCGCTCCACCGGGGACAGCTGGCGCGGCAGCCGGGCGGTCGGCCCGTCCAGCGGCGGGAAGGACAGCGGTTTGGCCGTCTCACGCAGGAAGAACTCGGTGGGCGCGTGCCGGAAGTAGGTGTCGCGCACCTTGATCAGCCTCGGGTCCGTGGTCTGCTCGACCTTCCCGAGATTCAGCGACCCGTTGACGAGCATGGCGGTCCTTGCCGCGCGCAGCTGTTCGTAACGACGCAGTCCCGCAACGGGATCCAGCGAAGTCTTCAGTGTGTGTACCAGCACCACCGCATCTTCGATGGACGCGTTGGCGCCCTGGCCGAGGCTCGGCAGCATCGGGTGGGCGGCGTCGCCGAGCAAGGTGACCCGGCCGCGGCCCCACTGCTCCAGCACCGGGCGGTCCTGGGCGGGCACCGCGAGGATCCCGGATTCGTCGGTCTGCTCGATGCAGGCCCGCACCTCGGGGGCCCAGTCGGCGTAGAGCCGCAGCAGCTCTTCCTTGCCGCCCTGCCACTCGGCGGCCGCGGCGCCGGGCATGGTCTTGGTGCCCCACCAGTAGACGCGGCCGTGGCCGATGTCGTGGATGCCGAAACGCATTCCGGTGCCCCAGTAATGGGCCGAGAAGCCGCGCGGCACCGCCGCGTGCTCGAAGGGGATGCATGCCAGCCAGCACACGAAGTTGCCTGGGCGGGGTTCGGCGCGCCCGTGCAGCTGGGCGCGCACGGTGGAGTGGATGCCGTCGGCGCCGATCAGCAGATCGCCTTCGGCAATGCGGCCGTCGGCGAATTCCACGCGCACGTGATCGCCGTCGTCGATGAAGCGGGTTGCCTGTGCGCCAACGTGAGTGGGCGTGTCACCGACCGCGCGCAACAGCACGGCATGCAGGTCGCTGCGATGCAGGGCGATGCTCGGAGCGCCGAGCCTGGCGTCCTGGCGGTGTACCGGAAGGACGCGCAAGGGAGTGCCGTCCGGATAGCAGAATCGGAATGTCTCGACCTTGCCGCCGCGTGCGAGCAGCTCGTCCTCGATACCGAGACCCAGGGTGCGCAGTGCGCTGAATCCGTTGGCCGACACCGAAAGTCCGAATCCCTCTGGGCGCAGTTCCGGCGCGGCCTCGTACAGTTCGACCCCGAAACCCGCATGCCGCAAAGCGACCGCAGTGGTGAGTCCCCCGATCCCCGCTCCCAGAACGACAACTTTGATCGGACTACTCATCGAACCTGCACTCTCATTGAACACTCAACGACCCAGGGGTGCCTCCTGTTTCGAAGCGGCCGGCGAGCCACGTCGCTCGTCGGTCGTCATCCCCCCTCGGGCGGCGCTGTTCGATGACGGATCGTCCTCGGGAAACGCAGTCGGAGCGGGATGCCCTGTGCCAGACCGCCCCGAAGCCTACCCCGATCGCGGTGTCTGAAACGAGATCGAGTGAGATTCACCGCAAGGCCTCGGTTCAACAGGCTAAATCCGTTGAGTTGCGCAATAATTCACCCTTCCCGAGTGTCTCACCGCGGTCGGGCACCCACGATCGTCACAGATATGACGTGTCGTTCACCAGACGCACCGACGATCCACCGTCGGGATAGAACTCGGCAATCGACAACGATGCCAGGTCCAAATGCAGGCGATACAGCAGCGATGGGCCGACACCGAGTGCCAACTGCAGCAGCGTCTTGATCGGGGTCACGTGACTGACCACCACCAGGTTCGCCCCGGGATACAGCGCGACCAGATCACGCCGCGCCGCCTCCACCCGCTCGCGCACCTGATCGAAACTCTCCCCGCCCGGGGCGGGCACCGACGGGTCACCCAGCCAGCGGGCATGCAACTGCGGATCACGCTGCGCCGCTTCCAGGAACGTCAGGCCCTCCCAGTCGCCGAAGTCGGTCTCGATCAAACCGTCGAGGACATGCACGGGGACATTCAGCGCGGTCGCCGCGGCCTCGGCGGTTTCCCGCGCCCGGCCGAGCGGGGAGCACACGACGGCGGCGATATTGCCCTTGGCGGCGAGCATCTTGGCAGCGCGTGTGGCTTGCTCGCGACCGAGTTCGGTGAGCGGCGGATTGCCGCGGCCCGAATACCTGCGCTGGATGGAGAGTTCGGTTTGGCCGTGGCGCAGTAGTAGGAGGCGGGTCGGGCGACCGGTGGCGCCGGTCCAGCCGGGGGCAGGCGTCGTCTGCGCGCCGCCGGGTACCATAGCCTCGGAATCCGCCACCGCGCCCTGCGCATTCGCGCCAGTCTCCTGCGGCGCCTGTGCACCCCTGGCCTCGTCGATCCAGCTGGGTAGATCGCGTTCGACGCCGACGGCCGACCCCTGATCGGGCGCACCGACCGATGCGCTGCTGCGCTGATCGCCGCCTGCGGGCGCGTGCCCGGCATCGAGCGCGGTACGCACCTCACCGACCAGCGACCCATCATCCATCGCCTCGTTGGCCAGGCGATCCGCATGCGAATTCTCCGCACGCGGAATCCAGGTGAAACTCACCCGATCGAAACCCGCGACCAGCCTGCGCGCCCGGTCCGCCAGCGGAATCATGGCCGCGTGCTTGACCTTCCAGCGCCCCGACATCTGCTCGACGACCAGCTTGGAATCCATCCGCACCGACACGACGCGCGCACCGAGCTCGGCCGCCGCCTCCAAACCGGCGATGAGGCCACGGTATTCGGCGACATTGTTCGTCGCGACACCGATGTACTCGCGGCGCTCGGCGAGAACCCTGGCGTGGTCGGCGTCGAAAACGACCGCGCCATACCCGGCGGGCCCCGGATTGCCACGGGAACCACCGTCGGCTTCGACGATCACCTCGAGCTCGGCCATCATTCCCCTCGCTGTACTCGACCTGCCGCGGTCACGATTCACGCACGCGCTGAACGCGAGCCCGGAACCTTACAGACCCGATTCCTTGGTACGAACCAGCACTGCACCACATTCCGGGCAGCGCACGATCGCATCGGGCGCGGCCTTCGCGATGCGCGCGATCTCACCGCGGTCCAACTCGATCCGGCAGGCGCCACAACGGCGGGCCTGCAGCAGCGCCGCGCCGACACCGTTCTGGGTGCGCTGACGGTCGTAGATGCTCAGCAGATCGGCCGGGAACAACCCGACCAGACCCGCCCGGTCACCATCGCAACGGCCTTGCGCCACATCGAGATCCGCGAGCGCCTCGTCCCGGCTGGTCTGCGCGTCCGCCAGATCCTGCTCGGTCTTGTCCAGCCGCGCACCCGCGTGTTCGTGGTCGGCGGCGGATGCCTCGCGGCGCTCCATGACCTCGAGCAGTTCGTCCTCCAGCACCGACCGGCGCCGCTCCAAGCTGCCCAGCTCGTGCTGGATCTCCGAAAGCTGCTTGGCGCCGACCGAACCGGCGGTCAACATCCCCCGGTCTCGCTCCTCACGCTTGCGAACCGCCTCGACCTCGCCCTCCAGCTTGCGGATATCGCGATCGAGGTCGTCCAACACGATCTCCACCGCCACCGCGGCATCCTTGTGACCGTTGCGCTCCGCCTCCAGCCGCGCCACCTCCTGCTGCTCGGGCAGCACGGTGCGCCGATGCGCAATCCGCGTCAGTTCGGCGTCGACAGCGGCGAGCTGCAGCAGCTTGGCCTGGATCTGGGGTTCGACATTCAACGCGGACAAACTCCTGGCGCTATGGACGGATAGGGAGGCACCGCGCCTGCACAGACGGCGTATACCAGTGCTCAACCGTACCTCGGGTAGCTGGTGAATCCGTCCGAGGCCACGTCAGCGGGTGGGTGGAGCCGGTGGATGGTGCGTACCGGGGCCGAGGAGGCCGACCTCCCGAGCCCGGTCAGTCAAGCACCAGGGACATCGAAGGACCGCAGGATCGCGGCGGCAAGCAGCGCGCAGACTGCGAGAATGCCCGGGAAAACGGCTGGACCGAGCGTGCGCGCCTGTCCGGCTTCGACAACCCGCCGACCCGCCGAGGACTGTCACCCCACCCGGCCAGAGCTGGCGATCGGGATATATGGTCGCCAGCGCGGCACATATTCGCCGAACTTCGTCCGGCTGGACTGCGCCGAGACAGCCGCTGGCCATGCTCCGGGGGCCGCCGACAACCTCATGCGCCAACTCCAAGGCCGCATCGACGTGGTCGAACGGGTCCGCATCAACGCGACCTAACAGCTCGGCAGCTGTGCTGGACTCCTGCGCAGCCTCTCACTCCCATTCCGACCCGTTGTGGGTACGCGCCAGCTTCGATGCCCTGGGACATAGCAACGAGAGTCTGGCAGGAAAGTCAACGGTCGGCGGGGAACACCGTGGGTCAGCGCTCCGTCGGGCGGGTCTTGATGGCGTCTCTCGAGATGAACACGTCGTAAGCGCCGGGTGTCGCGATGACGGCGTTGCCGTAGGCGGAGCGGACGAAAGGCTCCGTCCACCAACGACCTTGCCGCATATCGGCGAAGAAGTCCTGGTCGTCGCCGTTCACGAAGATCTGATTCTGGCTGGTCGCGACGCCGTCGAGACGCTGGCCGTACAGCCGGGTCACCTTGTACCCGGAATGGAACCCGAGCGCATTCACCCACGGCTCCAGCTCGACGATATTGGCCTGCAATACCCACAGGTCGCCCTCGACCTGATACTTGTCGTGCCGCTCCCCGTGGTCGTCGTCACCGTACAGCGTCAGTTCCACCTCGAGCCGATGTTCCTGTCCCGCAACCGGGCTCACCACCACATGGGCCGCCTTGATTTCCCCGCTCAGGCCGAGATACGTCTGCATCAGCGTCGCCACCCACAACAACACCACCGCGACAACCAAGAGCCCCAGCCCCGCCGCGCCCCGCCCGAGCAGCACCCGCAATCCGACCCGGCGCACCATCACCAACGCCGATATCAACAGTGCTATCGCGACAAGGATCAGCAGCATCAGCCCGATCTGCACGATCCCCAGATCCACCGGGAAATTCATGCGGTCGTTATACCCGTTTGCGCCCGACCGATTCGCCCGAATCGCAGACACTCCAGAGACACGCCGGAAGCACGCGAATTTGGATCGCCGCGAGGAGGATTCCGATGCGTCGTATCCACAAGCAGAGCATCCCACTCCGCCGCGAATGACACCCGGCTCCAGCGCCCAAGGACCGCAGCCGAATCAGAGCTGTCGACGGCGCAACGCGGTCGATACCCGTTGTGGCTCGGCGGTCAGGCGGTGGCGCTCACGGTCCACGGGTCGGTGCGCACCGTCGATACGCGGGTCTCGATGTCCGGTAGTGCGGACCGGACCATCGTCTCGGCTTGTGCGCACCATGGGAATTCGGTGGCCCAATGGGCGGCGTCGATGAGGGCTGGGCCACCCCGGCGCAGGTGCTCGTCGACGGGGTGATGGCGCAGGTCGGAGGTGACGTAGGCGTCTACGCCCAGACGTGCGGCGGTGTTCAGGTAGGAGTCGCCCGCGCCGCCGCAGACGGCGACGGTGTGGATCATCCGGTCCGGGTCGCCCGCGGCGCGGACACCCCAGACGGTCGCGGGCAAGGCGGCGGCCACCCGAGCGGTGAAGGCGCGCAACGACTCCGGCTCCGGCAGCGTGCCGACCCGGCCGATGCCGAGCCCGGATGCCACGGTCGCGCGTTCGGTGACGTGGTATGCGGGGTCTTCGTAGGGATGCGCGGCGCGCAGTGCCGCGAGGATGGCGGCACGGGCGGTTGACGGCGCGATCACCTCGATGCGGTCTTCCTCGACCTGCTGTAGCTCGCCGACCGAACCGACAGCCGGGTTCGCCCCCACCACCGGCCGGAACTGGCCGATCCCCGGCACCCGCAGCGCACAGTCCCGGTAGGAGTCGTTGCCACCCGCACCCGCCGCGAACAACGCCGCGAGCACAGCATCGGTGTGCGATCGCGGCACCTGCACAACCCAGTTGTCCACGGCGGTTTGCGGTTTCGCGTCCAGCGGACCGGTGACGGTGAGCCCGAGCGCCGCGGCCAGTGCGTCGGAGACGCCGGGATCTGCGGAGTCGGCGTTGGTATGCGCACTGAACAACGCACAACCGGACCGAATCAGCCTATGCAGCAACGCCCCTTTCGGAGTGTCGGCCGCAACGGTATCCACCCCACGCAACAGCAACGGATGATGCACCACCAAAGCCTGTGCCCGCCAATCGATCGCCTCATCGACAACAGCGGCAGTCGCGTCGACGGCGAACAGCACCCGAGTCACCTCCTCGACCGGGTCCCCGCACACCAACCCCACCGAATCCCAGGACTCGGCCAGCTTGGGCGGGTACGCCGAATCGAGCACCCCGATCAAATCCGCCAGCGTCGTCACCATCCGCGTCGTCGCCTCCAGTTCGCTCATTTGACTCCCTCTCCCCCATGAATGGGGGAGAGTCCCCGCCTCGCGGCGAGGGGTTCCTGTTTCATCGACGGATGCCTCCTCGCTTCAGGAGCGAGGCGGTCTCACTCCATCTCCGCAGGCGAGCACCGTGAGCCCCACGGCGCGTATGTTCTTGGCGGCGTTCACATCTCGGTCGTGAACAGCGCCACACGGGCAAGTCCACTCCCGGATGTTCAGTGCCATCTTCCGCGCAAGCGCCCCACACGCCGAGCACTGCTTGCTCGACGGGTAGAAGCGGTCGATAGGGACTACCGTCCGGCCATACCAGTTCGCTTTGTATTCCAGCATCGACCGCATCTCCGACCAACTGGCGTCGGAGATGGCGCGGGCAAGACTGCGGTTGCGGACCATGTTCCGCACACTCAAGTCCTCGATACAGATCACTTGGTTTTCGTTGATCAGTCGAGTTGTGAGCTTGTGCAGATGATCCCTGCGGCGGTCGGCGATACGGCCGTAGATCTTGGCGACTTTCAGCCGTGCCTTGGCTCGATTTGCTGAGCCTTTCTGCTTCCGCGACAGATTCCGCTGCGCCTTCGCCAGCCTGCCCCGGTCGTGTTTCTCGTGCCGCGGATTGGTGATCTTCTCGCCGGAAGACAATGTGAACAAGGTCGTGATCCCGGCGTCCAGACCGACCGTCGAATCTGTCGGAGGATGGGCAACGACGGCGTCTTCCACCAGAATCGACACGTGATACTGGCCGTGAGCGTTCCGCGACACCGTGACCTGCGACGGTTCCGCACCTTCCGGCAGCGGCCGTGACCAACGGATACGGATTGGCTCTGACTGCTTCGCCAGCTTTAATCGGCCGTCGCGGAAGGTGAAGCAGTTCGAGTAGTAGGTGGCGGAATCCTTCGACTTTCCTCGTTTCTTGAACGTCGGATAGCGGGATTGCTTGCGCCAAAACTTGTCGAACGCGCCCTGAAGATTCCGTAACGCCGCTTGCAGCGGCCCTTTCGACGGATCGGCGAGCCACACGGTTTCCGGATCGCGTTTCCAGGCTGTCAGCATCTTGTCCGTCTCGGCGTGTGAGACTCGGCGCCGCTCCATCGTCCATGCGCGGGACCGCTCCGCTAATGCCCGGTTGTACACATAGCGGACACACCCGAAAGTCTGCGAAAGCTGTTGCGCCTGTTCGGATGTGGGATAGAACCGGTACTTGTACGCCCGCTTCACCACCCTCGAATCCATAGCTGACAAAATAACATGCTTCCCTGTCACAGCCGAGTTGATGCGCTATCACCAGCCTGAAGGCCGGAGCCTGCGCGCTACGTTCGCCGGTCACAAACACTCCCGGCGATCCCGCAACCAACGGCCACGGGATCCGACCGACTCCGCTCAGCTCCGAAGTCGCGGTCGGGCTCGCCCGACCGACGAGGCTCCACTAACGCAGCACCGCGAGTTATGGTGCCGCCACCCGTCATCGCAACGTGGCCTCGCCTTCTCGAGCCACGCTCCACTGCTGCGGTCCGGAACGCACAGCTCAGTCCAGCCGCCATTACCGACCGGCCGCACAGATCCCGGCGATCAGCCGATCCACCTCCGGTGCACCGCGGACGGCGACCCGGAGGTAGTCGGGACCCAGCCCGGGGAAGGTGTCGGCGCGGCGGACCGCAATCCCCTGGTCCGCCAGATGCTTTCGCAGCAACTCGCCGTCCGCGACACGCAGCAGCAGGAACGGCCCTGCGGCGGGCGTGTGGACATCGACGCCCAGTGCCGTCAGCCGTTCGATCATCGACTCTCGTTCGGCCGCGATATCTCGAGCCCGTTCTTGCGCCTGCGCCACCGCGACCGATTCGGCCGTAGCGGTGATGGCCTCGAGCTGCAATGTGCCGAGCGGCCAGTGCGGACGGCCGTGATTCAGGCGGGCGAGCAGTTCGGGTGCGCCGAGGAAGTAGCCGCAGCGCAGACCAGCCAATGCCCAGGTCTTGGTGAGACTACGCAGCACGAGAACATCGGACGAGGCGGAGCTCGCGAGTGATTCGGACTCCCCAGCCACCGCGTCGGCGAACGCTTCGTCGACCACGATGATCCGACCTGGCCTACGCAAGGCGAGGATCGTTTCGGCGGGATGCAGTACCGAGGTCGGATTGGTCGGGTTACCGAGGACAACCAGGTCGGCGGCATCGGGCACCGACGCCGGGTTCAGAACGTAAGGCGGTTCGAGCAGGACCCGGCTGACCGGGACGCTCGCTTCCCGCAACGCCAACTCGGGCTCGGTGAACGAGGGATGGATCACCGCGGCCAGCCCGGGCGCGAGCCGGGGCAACATGGCGAAGCCCTCGGCCGCGCCTGCCAGCAACAACACCTCGGCGGGCGTGCGACCGTGCCGGAGTGCCACCGCGGACCTCGCCGCGAGATCCTCGGCAGCGCTCGGATACCGGCCGAGTGCGTCCAGCCGCGCGGCCAGGCGCAGGCGCAGCCAGTCCGGCGGCGCGCTGCCCTGCACGTTCACCGCGAAATCGAGCATGCCCGGCCGCGCGTCCACGTCGCCGTGGTGGCGCAGTTTCGCGTGATCGACGCTGTCCTCGGGCACGGGAAAACACCCTACGTGGCGGCTCGTCCGGACCACCGGCCAGAATGGCTGTCGTGGGTGAGTTGCACGTGTCGTTCGTATGTACCGGCAACATCTGCCGATCGCCGATGGCGGAGAAGATGTTCGCGGGACACCTGTACCGCGCCGGTCTTGCCGACCTGGTGCGGGTCAGCAGCGCGGGCACCACCGCCTGGCATGTCGGTGACGACGCCGATCCACGCACCACCGCGACACTGCGCCGCCACGGATATCCGACCGGTCACGTCGCGGCTGTCTTCGGCGACCAGCACCGCGACGCCGACCTGCTGATCGCTCTCGACACCGGTCACGAACGCGAACTCGCCCGCCTCGGCGTGCCCTCCGACCGACGCCGGCTCCTACGCAGCTTCGACCCCGCCGCCGACGGTCCGGACGTCCCCGACCCGTACTACGGCGGCACCGCCGACTTCGAACTCGTTCGCGACCAGATCGAGGCAGCCATCCCGGGCCTGCTGGACTGGGTCCGCACCACCCTGGACATTCGGGCCGCGGACGAATCGGCACCAGCCGAAACAGCGCCTCAGAGCACCGACCCGCGCGCCGCTGTCGACATGGCAATCCGATCCGACGCACAACCCGTCCCCGAGGGACACCCATGATCCGCAAGCTCACGTTCCTCTTGCGCCCCAGCTGGCTGATCCTGGCCGTGCTGGTGGCCGCCTTCGCCTACCTGTGCTTCACGGTGCTCGCCCCTTGGCAACTCGGCAAGAACACCGCCACGTCGCATCGCAATCAGCTGATCGCCGACTCGGTGGACGCCGCACCGATCGACATCACCACCGTCCTCGACAACGAGGACAGCGACTCACACGCCGAATGGCGCCGAGTCACCGCGACCGGCACCTACCTCCCGGACTCGACCGTGCTGGTCCGGCTGCGCCACCTCGACGGTGCGCCCGGCTACGCCGTGCTGTCCACCTTCCTGCTCGACGACGGCAGGATCCTGCTCGTCGACCGCGGCCTCGTCGCCGCTGTCGACGGAACCCGCCCACCCCAGATCCCCGACCCACCTGCCGGATCGCAGCACATCGAGGCCAGGGTGCGCATGTCCGAGGGCATCACACCCGGCAAAGACCCGTCCATCCAAGATGGCTACCGCCAGGTCTACTCGATCGACACCACCCAGGAAGCAACAGTCCTGCAGCAGGCCCTGACCCCCATCCCCACCGGCGAACGCGGCGGCTACCTGCAACTCGACGACAACCAGCCCGGCGCCTTCACCCCCACCCCTCTCCCCCAACTCGACGCAGGCCCCTACCTCTCCTACGGCCTCCAGTGGCTGGCCTTCGGCATCATGGCCCCCCTCGGTCTCGGCTACTTCGTCTACGCCGAAATCCGCGAACGCCGCAAGGAAAAAGCCCTCGCAGCCACCCCACCCCCAGCCACCCCCACCGAAACCCTCACCCCCACAACACCCCCCACCAACGACCAACGCCTAGCCGACCGCTACGGCGGCAACCGCTGACCAACCTCGATCCCGACTGAGACAACCGCCGCCAACCGCGCCACAACCCGCCAGCCCGGCTGTCGCGCGCCAGCGGCCCCGCATCGCACAGGTGGACAGTGCGACACGTCGACGGTTCGGCACATCAGCGGGTGGGGCGGAGGAATGACCAGAGGGCGGTGGTGAGGACGGCGGCCAGCTGGACTGCTTCCGACATGTGTACGGCGCGGCGGAGATCCGTTATCGCGGGAGGTGGGCCTGCACCGAGGGTGGGGCGTAGTTCGGTGCCGTAGCGGTATTGCGTGCGGCCGCCGAGTCGGACACCGAGTGCGCCTGCCATCGACGCTTCGACGACTCCCGCGTTCGGGCTGGGATGTTTGGCGGCGTCGCGGTGCCAGGCGCGCAGGGCGGCGGCAGGGCGGCCGCCGACCAACGGGGCCAGTGCCACGGTGAGCAGGCCGGTGAGGCGGGCGGGCAATAGATTTGCCAGGTCGTCGGTGCGGGCGGCGGCCCAGCCGAAACGTTCGTAGCGATCGTTGCGGTAGCCGACCATGGCGTCCAGGGTGTTGATCGCGCGGTAACCGAGCAGACCGGGCACTCCGGCGACCGCACCCCACACCAGCGGCGCGACCGTCGCGTCGGAGGTGTTCTCGGCGATGGATTCCACTGCGGCGCGCGCCAAACCGTCCGCGTCGAGAACCTCGGGATCGCGTCCGCACAGCGAGGGCAGCAGTGCCCGCGCGGCGGTCAGGTCACCGGATTCGAGTTTGTCGGCCATCTGCCTACCGGTCCGCGCCAAGCTGCGCCCGCCGAGCACCGTCCAGGTCGCCAGCGCCGTTGCCAGCACTCCACCGCGCCGCACACCGACACCGACCACGACCACCGCGCCCACCGATAGCGCCTCGTGCAGCACTCCAGCCGACCGCCGGTCGGCGTAGGTCACGGATTCGAGCGCGCTTGCCGCCGAACCGAACCCGGCCACCGGATGCCACCGGCGCGGATCACCGAACGCGCGGTCGAGCGCGAAGCCGAGCAGCAGCCCGGCAGCGGTCGAGGTCCCCGTGTGCACCCGGCGAGGGTAGCCGGTACCCGCCACGCGTCACGTAGGGCGGGGCCGCGATACCCACAGCGCACTCAGCGCAACCCGCGTGTCCGCGCGGCGTGTCGTCATATGTCACACTCTGCTGCCCTGGGTCGTCAACTTGATGACTCCTTCATAGACTCGCCCCCGACGGGGCCGCACGAACGGCGAGACCAGTGACTTCCGATCAGCCCTCCGCACCCGAGCCCATCGACCAGGCCGAGTTGGCCAGGCAGTTCGAGGAACACCGGCCGTATCTGCGTCGGCTGGCCTACAGCAACCTGGGCAGCCTCACCGATGCCGACGATGTCGTGCAGGAGGCGTGGCTGCGGCTGCAGCGCCAGCACGAGGCGGGGACGGCAGGCGAGATCGACAACCTGAGGGCCTGGCTGACCACCGTGACCGGGCGGCTCGCACTGGACTACCTCGGCTCCGCGCGGGTCCGCCGCGAGCAATACGTCGGCGAATGGCTGCCTGAGCCCGAGGTGACCAGTTGGGACGATCCCGCCGACCGTGTCACCCAGGACGAGCGGGTGACCACTGCCCTGCTGGTGGTCCTCGAATCGCTGTCCCCCGCCGAACGTACCGCGTTCGTGCTGCAGGACGTGTTCGGCATGACCGGCCCCGAAGTCGCCGAGGTGGTCGGGCGCACTCCGGCGGCCGTGCGCCAGCTCGCCTCGCGCGCCCGCAAACGCATCGAGGACGGCACACCTCGTTTCCCCGCGTCACCGGACGAGCAGGAGAAGGTGGTCTCGGCGTTCGCGGTGGCGTGGCGGTCCGGTGACTTGAGCGCATTGCTGGGTGTGCTGGATTCCGAGGTCAGCCTCACCGCCGACGGCGGCGGCAAGGTGCCCGCCATCCGGCAGCCGGTGCACGGCGCCGAGCTGGTCGCGAAACTGCTGCTCGGCTGGTACCACGCACCGTCGGCGGCGGGCGCGTGGGGCCGCGCGGTCCTGGTCAACGGCCAGCCCGGTCTTGTCGTCTTCGACGGCACGCACACCGGCGTCTTCGCGTTCACCGTCGACGAGGGCCGCATCGTCGCCATCGATGTCGTCCGCAACCCTGACAAGCTGCACGACCTGCCGACCACCGGCGCCCCTGACTGGTACCTCGGCCAAAGCCCCGACGAGGCCGGTCCGACCAGCACCGACTAGCCGTGCGACAGCGGGCGGTTACCCTCGTCGGGAAGCCGCCCGTTCGCCTGTTAGAAGACCCGGCGCCGCGCGTACGGCAGCCACACCCGTTTGCCTGTTCGAAGACCCCGCGCCGTGCACACGACTACCCGCCCGCTGCACCCATGTCGACCGGCGTCGTCGACGGACACCACCGAGCTCGATCAGAGCGGCGGCCGCGAAGTCGGGGCAAGCGCGTGCAAGGTGCCGCGCATCGCTCAGGTCTTGATCAGCAACACCGCCGACCACACCCGGTCAACCGGCCAGTCCCACCGACTTCAACGCTGTATACCCGTGCGCGGCAGCGACTTCCGCCGACAGCAGCCGTCCTACGGCCGCGGCGAGGCCGTGTGCGAGGTCGGGGTTTCGCGCGCATGCCTCCCGCCAGCCATGATCGGCGATGGCACGCACGTACGGCAATGTCGCGTTGGTGAGAGCGACGGTCGAGGTGTGCGGCACCGCGCCCGGCATATTGGCCACGCAGTAGAACAGCGAATCGGCCACGCGGAAAGTGGGATTCGCGTGCGTCGTCGGATGCGAGCCCTCGAAGCACCCACCTTGGTCGATGGCGATGTCGACCAACACCGAGCCGGGGCGCATCCTCGAAACCAGCTCGTTGGAGACCAATTTCGGCGCCCGCGCGCCCGGCACCAGTACCGAGCCGATGACCAGGTCCGCCGCGACTACCGCCCGCTCGATCTCGACGGTATTCGACGCGAGAGTGGTTATGCGCCCATGGAATCGGGCGTCCAGCTCGCGTAATCGGACCAGATTGGTATCGAGCACAGTCACTTTCGCGCCCATCCCTGCCGCGACCACAGCCGCATTGGTCCCCGCGACGCCGCCGCCGAGAACCACCACATCGGCCGGTCGCACCCCGGGCACGCCACCGAGCAGCAGCCCGGCGCCACCGAGTGGCGCCATCAGGTGATACGCGCCCACCTGACTGCCGAGCTTCCCCGCGACCTCGCTCATCGGTGCGAGCAGCGGCAGTGAGCCGTCGGCCGCACGCACCATCTCATAGGCGATGGCGGTAATGCCCGAGCGCAGAATCGCATCGGTACATTCTCGGGACGCGGCCAAGTGCAGGTAGGTGAACAGCACCTGCTCCCGGCGCATCCGCGGATACTCCTGCGCGATCGGCTCCTTCACCTTCAACACCAGGTCGGCCTCCCACCACACCTGCTCGGCGGCAGACTCCAGCCGCACCCCCGCCTCGGCATAATCGGAATCCGCAAACCCCGACCCCACCCCCGCACCGGCCTCGACCAGCACTTCGTGCCCGTGCCGCACCAGTTCCCCGGCTCGCGCCGGGGTCAGTGCCACCCGAAACTCCTGCTCCTTGACCTCCCGCGGTACTCCGATCCTCATATCGCCATCGTGGCCCACACATCGGCCCGACGCCATCAACGCCGCGCGGTCTACCCCGGCCGACCTGCCACGAGTGGCACACCATCGAGACCCGCACTCACGTTTTGCCGCAGCCATGTGCCACTCATCGAGGTCGGGCCGCGCGTTGCGCCGGGGCCGCGTCAGATCGTGAACGACTGGCCGGGCTGTGGGATGTGGAGTTGGGCGGCGCGGCCGCCGTAGGCGAAGACGCGGGCGAGGTGGTCGAGGGTTTCGGTGAAGTGGGCCCAACCCTCCGCGTGCACCGGAATGATGGCCGCGTCGCCGAGGTGTTCGGCGGCTTGCAGGGCGGTGCGGGCGTTGAGGGTGAGGTCGGTGTCGCCGAAACGGCCGACGTTCGCGGCACCCACATTCAGGATGGCGATGTCGATGCCGCCGACTCGCTGAACGATCTGCTCGACGAGCGCGACCGAGGCGTTGTCACCGGAGACGTACACCGTGGGCTGTCCGTCGGCCTGCAACACGAACCCGGTGACGACGCCGGTGGCCGGTTCGCAGCCTTCGGGTCCGTGCAGCGCGGGAACGGCTGTCACCTGCGCCACGCCGACCGTGATGGTCTCCCAATTCGCCAGTCCCCGAACACCCTTCACACGCCCTGCGGCATCCGGCGTGGACAGCACGGTCTCGACGGTGGTGAGGAACTCGCGACCGGAATTGTCGAGATTGTCGGAGTGCTGGTCGTGCGAGAGCAACACCACGTCCACCGATCCGACCTGCTCGCGCGGCACCGCGGGACCGGTGAGCTTGTGCAGGGTGATCGGGCCCTTGTAGTCGCCAGGCGCATCGAAGGTGGGGTCGGTCAACCAGGTCAGGCCCGCGTACCGGAAACGCAGGGTCGGCCCGCCGATGTGCATGGCCTCGAGGGCGGTGCGTTCGATCGTTTCGCTCATGATGTCGATGTTTGCCGATCCGCAGTATCACGACCAGCGGCCCGTGAGCCTTCTATCGCTAATATCGGGCCATGCACTCCGTCGCGGTTCTCGCCTTCGACAATGTCAGCCCATTCCATCTGTCGGTGCCGACCTTGGTGTTCGGACGCGTCGGTGTGGGCGGGCGGGCGCCGTATCGGGTCGACGTATGCGCCGAGCGCCCAGGCGCTTTGAGCACTCCGGCCGGATTCGATATCAACGTCGAATACGGACTGGAGGTCTTCGAGCGTGCCGACACCGTGGTGATCCCCAGCTGGCCGATCGGCGACGCGATATCCGATGACCTGCGCGCGGGGCTGCACAGCGCGCACGCCCGCGGCGCCCGAATCGTCGGCCTGTGCCTCGGCTCCGTGGCGGTCGCCGCGAGCGGCCTTGCCGACGGACGCGAAGTGACCACACATTGGTCGGCCGCCGCCGATCTGGCCCGCGCCTACCCGGCGGTCCAGGTCCGCGCCGACAGGCTGTGGTCGGACCTCGGCGATATCGTCACCTCCGCCGGGGTCGCCGCCGCGCTCGATTGCTGCCTGCACCTGGTGCGCCGCGATTTCGGCAGCCGCGAGGCAACTCAGTTGGCCAGGGTGCTGGTCACCGCGCCGCACCGCAGCGGCTCACAGGCCCAATACATCCCGATAGCGGTACCCGACGCCGCCGACGACGACCCCATCGAACACGCAATGGTGTGGGCCCGAACACATCTCGGCGACCCGATCGATCTGGATGGCTGGTCCGCCGTCGCACTGATGTCGCGGCGCACCTTCACCCGCCACTTCCGCGAACGCACCGGTAGCAGCCCGCAACAGTGGCTCCTGCACCAGCGCGCCGACCGCGCCCGGCTGCTCCTGGAATCCACCACCGACACCATGGACCGCATCGCCACCGAAACCGGGTTCGGCACCGCCGTCAGCCTGCGCCATCACTTCCACCGCATCCTCGGCACCAGTCCCGCCGCTCACCGCGCGATGTTCCAGGCCGCCCCGGGTCCGCAAAGCACCAGCGCGAATCTCGACAGCAGCATTGCGAGCTGACGGATTCGAGGCGCTACGTTTTCCCTATGAGGATTCAGGTGGGCGAGTTTGCGCCGGAGATCGACGACAGTGCGTGGATCGCACCCAACGCGACGGTGATCGGGCGCGTACGGCTCGCGGCCGAGGTGAGCATTTGGTACAGCGCGGTGGTGCGTGGCGATCTGGAGGCGATCAGTGTCGGCGCTCGCACCAATATCCAGGACGGTTGCGTGCTGCATGCCGATCCCGGCTTCCCACTGACGGTGGGTACCGGGGTTTCGGTGGGCCACAATGCGATTCTGCACGGTTGCACTATCGGCGACGACGTGCTGGTCGGCATGGGTGCGACCGTGCTCAATGGCGCGGTGATCGGTGCGGGCAGCTTGATCGCGGCCAATGCGCTCATTCCCGAGGGCGCACAGATTCCACCTGGCTCGTTGGTCGCCGGGGTGCCCGGCAAGGTCCGCCGCGAACTCGGCGCGGCCGAGCAAGATGGCATTCGGCTCAATGGCGCTGTGTACCTGCACAACATGGCCAACCACCGCGACGCGAAGATAGTGTGAGACAGCGCACACTGATCAAATGTCCAGTAGGAATCGCTGATAACATTTTGCCAGCGTGCCCGGTGTCCCGGGATCTCCTGCCGACACAGCCGACGTGCGGCTTGTAGCGCAGAATCGATCCCGCAGGGATGGCGGATGCGGAGCGTGCAGGCAGGAGGTATCACGGTGGCTCATATGCACCGGCCGAAGGGACGGCTCAGCGTGGCCGACATCGCGGCCCAACCGGGCGGAATCGAGGCGCTGCAGCGGCGCGTTCACGAATTACGTTCCAGCGGGGTCAATTTCGCGGCCAATGCGATCGAACAAGAGATGGCGGCGTTAGACCTACCGCGCCAGTAATTCCCGGTCACCGCTCCATTGTCGCGACGCGGCGGTGCTCCCCTCAGCAGCGGTCTCGCACTCGGGTACGAAATGCCAAGTCCGACACCGGCTCGCGACCCGAGCCGGTGCACGCGGTAGCCATTTCTACCAGCGAGGAAGCCGGTCCGACAAGGACTTTCGCCTGCCCCGCCGCCGCGCAGCATCATCTCGGATGCGGCCACCGGTATTGTGCGCGCCCCACTCGAACCACCACGCGGTCAATCCTCCGTCGATGCCACGCGTAGTCATGCCGCCGCCTCGGGCTCGAGGCACAATGCGCCGCCGCCGATCAGCAAGGGGCACTTTCCCCACCCGTCGGCGTCACCAATCCGGCGAGGGCGGGTAGCCCCCGACGCCGAATCGGCAGCTCGGTCACGACACAGTGAGATGGTTCATACGCGTTTCACTCACGTCTTCGCGAATCCTCGGCCACTCCGCCGCAACCCGGTGAAATAATGAACGTCCATCACCCGCACCGTCGCGGCGCCGCGCACTCTTCGGCGGTCGCGCCGAATCGACTGGAGACCTGATGCCCACCGTCCCACCCATGCTCCAGCGCATCCTCGACAACCCCGTCAAGGACGGCGAGAAGCTGCTGGAGAGTGCGCTGTCGGCGTTCCTGGACTTCGGCATCAAGCGCACCAGCATGGGCGAGATCGCCCGGCGCGCAGGCATCAGCCCAGCAACCCTGTACCGCCGATTCGAATCGAAGAACGAGCTGGTCGAGGCGGTCAGCGTGCGGGAGGCGCAACGCTTCGTCGCCGAGATCGACGAGCGGGTGCGCATCGTCGCGGGCAGCGACAACCAACTGGTGGAGATCTTCGCCGCGTTCATCAGCGCGATCGCGAGCAACGAGCTGCTGCGCAGACTGCTGCGCACCGAACCCGACCTCATCCTGCCGCGGCTCACCACGGAGGCCGCGCCGATCATCGCCGTCGGCCGCACCTATCTGGCCGTGAAGCTGCGCGAATTACGGACCGACGACGGCTCCGACGATTTCGACGCCGACCTGGTCGCCGAGATCATGGCCAGGCTCGCTCTCTCGCTGGCATTGACCCCAGACGGGCTCATCCCGCTCGACGACGTGGAGGCCGGACGCGACTTCGCCCGCCGAATTCTGCTGCCGATGGTCGGTGTCCGCGCCACGGCCTGACCGTAGCCCGAACGCCGCGGCCACCCGCTCGTTCAACAAACACACCGACTCGGGATCGGGTGACCGCCCGCCGTCGACGAATTCGGCGACCAATTCGACGATCCCGGCCGAGCGCGCCGGGTCCGGCAACGGCAGCCGCGACACGTACTGGGTGATCCATCGCCGCCGACCCGAATACAGCCGATTCCCGCACACCGCATCGTAGAAGCGGAGCCCGAGCGCCGAATTCGCCACGCCCATCAGCAGATACGCCAGCTGCTCGGCGTCCCCGCAAATACCGATGTCCGCCAGCGACATCCAATAACAATCCCCATTCACTACCGCCCCCGACCGATCCAGGGCAAACCGCGGCCGCTCACTGATATCGGGAAAAACCAACTTCGGCACCCCCCACAAATGCGGCCGCTGCGGCACCCAGATCTCGAACCACGCACGCCCACTCGCCGTCACATACTTCCGACCGGCCAGCGCCTCCTCATGAGTTCGCAAATATGCTGCGGCGCCGGGAAATTCGCCCAGATCAACCGGGACACGCCGGGTCCTGGTGATGTCGTACGGATACAGCACCCGAGTACCACGACCGCCGGTGATCCGCCACGGCTCGAGATCATGATGAGTAATCAAGTCGAACAACAACTCCGGCTCCGGACCCGGCTTCATTTCCCCCCACCGATCCGAAATGAACACCCGATCCGCCGTCGTCTTGATCCCCACCCGAATCCGCGCCACCTCCCCGAACGTCTTCCACGTCCCCGCCCCAACCTGCCCCAACCAGTCATCCACCCCCGGCCGCGACATCCGCCAAGCCCGCCCCGCCGCAGACCCCCGCCGGTCACCGCCATCGAACTGCCCATCGCCCCCACTGCTTTCGACCACCTCACCACCAGCCGACTCCTCCGATGTCACACCACCGACGTCGAGATCACCATCCGCAGCGTCACCGACAACGCCGTCGGCAACGCCAGCGCCAACCCCGGTCGCAGCCTGAGCCTCAGCGCCAGCGGCCCGAGGAGCACGGACCCCATCCGTCCCCACCACACCGGTCTCGAACGATTGTGAGGTGGCAACCTCGCGAACATGGGAGCCGAGCTCACCGGTCGCCAAGGTGCCCACTTCTACCGCGAAGCTGCGCCCGTTATGTGTGATGAAACGGCCCTCGGTCTCGGTCAGCGCCTCGAATAGTCCAGTTCCGCTGACGATCTCGTATCCGGCGACCTCATAGGCCGATACGTAGCGGCAAGGTTCGCGCCGAGGTGTGCGCGTCGCGATGGTGATGGCGGGCAGGACGGCGGCCTCGAACAGCTTTGTGTCACCGAGGTCGTACAGCTCGACCGGAGCGAGCTCCGATAGGAGCAGTCCTCGAATGTTCGCGCCTGCCTTGGTGGTGAGAAAGCGGTTGGCGCACAACAATCCGAGCACCCCACCCTGGCACAGCAATCGGGGTGCGATCGCGACGAACGGATGGGTGAGATCGATCCGCCCCCGCAACCCGAACCGCTTGCTCAGCAGCTGCGCCGCGGTCGCGCCCAACTGCTGAGTTCGCACGTACGGCGGGTTGGTAATAATGGCATCGAAGCAGCCGTCCGCGATCCCCTCGGACACGGTGAGGAAATCGCCGACGCGCCAGTCGACGGCAGTGCCCGCAGCGCAGGCCCGCTCGCGCGCCACCATCAACGCCCCGTCGTCGAGATCGTAACCGACCAACTCCAGCAGCACCCCCGGCAACCGGACGGCAGCCTCCCGCCGTAGCGCCAGCAATAACTCGCCATCCCCACAGGCTGGATCGAGCACCCGCAGCACACCAGAAACCCCTGGTCGCGGCATGTGCTCGAGCAACCGCTGCGCCAGAAATCGCGCCAGCGCAGGAGGCGTGTAGTGCCTGCCGTGCCGTTTGCGATCCCGCGCAGCGGCGATCTCGGAAGCCATGCCAGGGATTGTGCCCGGTCGAGCCGCGACAATCGCGGCAAAGCGAGCGACACGAGCGATGTGGGTGCCACCCGAAATCGCCTTGACGCGACGATGTGGTTTCGAAATGAGACTTTGAATGCTAGCGTTCAGTCTCAAAATGAGACTGAACGATATGAGGTTCGAAGCCATGGCGCCGACCAGCAATGACCCCGAGCAGTTCGCTACGTTGTCCCGAATACTCGACGACCGGTGGACCTGCAGGCAGTTTCTGTCGGAGCCGGTGGCGCGCGAGACCATCGAGTCGCTGCTGCGGCTGGCACAGCGGACTCCCTCGTGGTGCAATACCCAGCCCTGGCAGGTCGTCGTGACCGCGGGGGCCGGGACCGATCGGTTTCGCAAGGAGCTGCTCGCCCATATCGAAAAGTCCACGCCGGAACCGGATTTCGCATTCCCCACGCAGTACACCGGGGTCTATCGGGACCGCAGGCGCGAGTGCGGCATGCGGCTCTACGACAGTGTCGGGATCACCAAGGGCGACCACGAGCGGACGATGCGCCAAGCGCTGCGCAACTTCGAACTCTTCGACGCACCGCACGTCGCGATCATCACCTCCGAAGCCGACCTCGGTGTCTACGGCGCCGTCGACTGTGGCCTCTATATAGGCAACTTCCTCCTCGGTGCGCAGAGCCTCGGACTGGGAGCCGCGCCGCAAGCCGCACTCGCGTCCTACGCACCATTCCTGCGCGAGTACTTCGGCATCCCGGATCAGCGGCGAGTAGTCGCGGGCATCTCGTTCGGTTACCCCGACCTCGACCACCCGGTCAACGCCTTCCGCACCGCACGCGAAGACCACCGGCACGTTGCGATCTGGGCCGACTGAATCAGCGGTAGCCGGGACTGCGCACCCCGGATGACGCCTCGGCAACCCCGAGCCCCGGCCCTGGCAGCGGTGTCACGTCGCGAGCGGTGAGCTCGGCCCCGCACACATCGCATTCGAGCTGCACGTGCGCCTCACCGGCGCACTCGCGATGCCGGTACTCCACCGGCGGGCCGTCCGGCGCCATGTGGGCGTCGCCCCAGTCCCGGATCGCCATGAGGATCGGATAGATGTCGTGGCCCTTCGGCGTGAGGCGGTACTCCTCATGAGCCCCCTCGGCCGCCTTCTGTTTCACCAGAATCCCGTGCTCGATCAACCGATCGAGCCGATCCTGCAGTCGACTGCGGGAGATGCCGAGCGTGCTCTGAAAGGCGTTGAACCGGCGGATGCCCGAGAACGAATACTTCAGGATCAGCAGGGTCCAACGGTCGCCGAAGATCACGAGCGGGCGCGTGATCGAGCACGGCACCTCGGCAAGTTCCTCGTAACGCACCTCTCGATGCTACTCAGCGAAACCGGCGATCGGTTCGGCGTCCTCGAGCGGCCGCACCTCCTCCCCGTCGAGCACCTTGCGCATCCGCTCCGAATCCAGCTGCCCCTCCCACTTCGCGACGACGAACGTGGCAACGCAGTTGCCGAGCAGATTCACCGTCACCCGCATCGAATCCATCAGCCGATCCGCGCCGAGGAGCAACGCGACGGCCGCGACCGGAATCGAGCCGTGCCCGATCGCGCTGATGGTCGCCGACAGCGCGAGGAACGACGAGCCGGGCACACCCGCCATGCCCTTGGACGTCAGCATCAGCACCCCGACCGCGGTTATCTGCTCGCCAAGACTCAGATCCACCCCGAGCGCCTGCGCCAAGAACAGCACGCAGATGGACAGATACAGCGTCGCCCCATCGAGATTGAACGAATATCCGGTCGGCACAACCAATCCGGTAGTCGCCCGTGAGCAGCCCGCCTCGGTCAGCTTGATCATGATCCGCGGCAGCACGACCTCGGTCGACGCGGTGCCGAGCGCCAGAAACAGCTCGTCCTTGATGTACTTCACGAGCTTCCACAGGTTCACCCCCGCGAATACCCGCACCACCACCGCGAGCACAACCAGAAACAGCAGCGCCGCAAGGTAACAGCAGGCAATCAACTTGCCGTAGCTGCCGAGCGCGGACAGCCCGTACTGGCCGACGATGTAGGCCATCGCCCCGAATGCGCCGATAGGCGCCAACTTCATGATCCAGCCGATGATGGTGAAGAAGATCCGCCCGATATGGTCGACGGCCTCGAGAATGACGGGCGGCCCGTGCTCGCCGAACTTCGCCAGCGCCAACCCGAACAACACTGCGAAGAACAGCACCTGCAATAGCGCGTTCTCGGCGAACGCCGAAATCACCGACGTCGGAATGATATTCAGCAGAAAGTCGACGGTGTGCGGAAGTTCCCCGTTCTTGGTTTTCTGCGCGATCTTGTCCGCCCCGGAGGCCAGCGTCCGCGCATCGACGTGAAACCCCGCACCCGGCTTCACCAGATTGCCGACCACCAACCCGAACAGCAGCGCGAAGGTGGTGATGACCTCGAAGTAGATCAGCGCCTTCACCCCGATGCGCCCGACCGCCTTCATGTCCCCGACATGCGCGATACCGAGCACCACGGTGCAGAAGATGATCGGCGCGATCACCATCTTGATCAGCTTGATGAACCCGTCGGCCAGCGGTTTGAGATCCGCTCCGAAGCCCGGCCACACCTTGCCGACGACGATGCCCGCGACGATCGCCACCAGCAATTGCACAAATAGCGAGCGATACCGAGATGGTTTACGCACTACCTGCGTACCCGGCTCGGCAGCGGGTTCGATCGTCACGTTCATGGCGGCAACGTACGAACGCTTCATATCGCGAACGTTTCGCCGATATTGCTGCGCGGAAACCCCATCGATATACGACTGTCGAGCCAGGTCGTACGCGTCGAACAATAAGTACGAAAGTGGGCCCCGGGAAGTTCCCGAGACCCACTTTCAGTGCTACGTCCCGCCTTACAGCGGAATGTTCTTGTGATGGCTCTTGCGAGCCGGTGCCGCTGCCAGCGCGGCGGCGATGATGCTGCGTGTCTTCGCCGGGTCGATGACCTGGTCGACGACACCGATCGCGATGGCACGCTCGACGCCACCGGCGATCTGCTCGTGCTCGGCTGTGAGGCGTTCGTGCAGTGCCTCACGCTCGTCCTCGGGCGCGGCGGCCAGCGCCTTCTTGTGCAGGATGCCGACCGCGGCCTTGGCGCCCATCACGGCGACCTCGGACCCGGGCCATGCGTACACCGCGGTCGCGCCGAGCGAGCGGGCGTTCATCGCAATGTAGGCGCCACCGTAGATCTTCCTGGTGACCAGCGTGACGCGCGGCACCCGAGCCTCGGCGAACGCGTGCAGCAGCTTCGCGCCACGCCGCACGACGCCTTCCCATTCCATGCTGACGCCGGGCAGGTAGCCGGGGACGTCGGTGACGACGACCAGCGGGATACCGAAGGCGTCGCACAGCCGCACGAACCGCGCGGCCTTCTCGGCGCTTTCGGAATTCAGGCAGCCACCGAGCCGGATCGGGTTGTTCGCCAGCACACCGACCGTGCGACCGGCGAGCCGACCGAGACCGGTGACGATGCTGCGGGCGTAGCCACCCTGCAACTCCTCGAACGACGACTCACCGTCGACGTTGTCGAGCAGCTCGTGGATGATCGGCTTGACGTCGTAGGCGCGCTTGGCCGACTCCGGCATCATCGCCTTCAGGTCGACGTCACCGTGTTCGGCCGCGAGCAGGTCGAATTCGCCCTGCTCGGCGAACATCGACACCAGCCTGCGACCCCGATGCAGCGCATCGGCCTCGTCGTTGGCGACGATGTGGGTGACGCCGGACTTCTTGCCGTGGGTCTCCGGGCCACCGAGGGTGGCCATGTCGACCTGCTCACCGGTGACGCTGCGCACCACGTCGGGACCGGTCACGAAGATCCGTCCCTCGGGCGCCATGATCACGATGTCGGTCAGTGCGGGGCCGTAGGCCGCGCCGCCTGCCGCGAAGCCGAGCACCACCGAGATCTGCGGGACCAGGCCGGATGCCCGGACCATAGCCTCGAAGACCAGACCGACGGCGTGCAGCGCCTCGACACCCTCGGCGAGCCGGGCGCCGCCGGAGTGCCAGATGCCGACGACCGGAACGGCGGAGTCGATGGCGGTGTCGATCGCATCGACGATGTGCTTGCAGCCTTCCACGCCCATCGCGCCGCCCATGACAGTGGCGTCGGAGCAGTAGGCGACGGTGCGGACGCCGTCGACCTCACCGATAGCGGCGAGCACACCGGACTTGTCGCGCGGGTGTAGCGGAAGGACGGTGCCCGGGTCGAAGAAGCGCTGCAACCGACCCAGCGGGTCACGCGGGTCCGTCGCTGTTTCGGGCTGAAACGCGGGAGCCATAATTGTCATCGCGTTTTCTCCTCACTTCTGTGAAGTGCGCCGCTGCCGCGGCTGCGTATGTCGAACCACGGTGGGGTCGAGCCAATTCAGTTGGCCGACCCCACCGGGATCGTTGTGCAGTCGATGCGGGCGGCTATGCCCGACCGAAGGCGAGCGCGACATTGTGCCCACCGAAACCGAACGAGTTGTTGATCGCGTACTCGATCTCCTGGCGGCGAGCCTCGCCGTGCACCACGTCCAGATCGATCTCCGGATCCTGGTTTTCCAGGTTCAGCGTCGGCGGAACGATCCCGTCCCGGATGCTGAGCACGGTGAGCACCGACTCGAGGGCACCCACGGCGCCGATCGAGTGACCAAGTGCTGATTTCGGCGCGTACACCGAGGCGTGGTTACCCACGGCCAGGTTGATCGCCCGCGCCTCGGCGGTATCGCCGATCGGAGTGGCGGTGGCGTGCGCGTTGACGTGGGTGATGTCCTTCTTCGTCAAACCCGCGGTCTGCATCGCCCGAGTCATCGCCCGCGCCGCGCCGTTACCGTCCGGAGCAGGTGCGACGAGATGGAAGCCATCAGAGGTGATACCCGCACCAAGCAACCGCGCATGGATGGTGGCGCCACGCGCCTTGGCGTGCTCCTCGGTCTCCACGACCATCAGGGCACCGGCCTCACCGAAGACGAACCCGTCACGATCCTTGTCGAACGGACGCGACGCGCCCTTCGGGTCGTCGTTACGGGTGCTCATCGCACGCATCATGGTGAACGCCGCGATCGGCACCGCGTCGATGAAACCCTCGACGCCACCGGTGACGACGATATCCGCGTCACCCATCACGATCATGCGCCACGCGTTGGCAATGGCCTCGGAGCCGGACGAGCATGCCGAGACCGGAGTGACCACTCCTGCCCTGGCCTTCAATTCGAGACCCACAACGGCCGAAGGACCGTTCGGCATGACCATCTGAACAGCCAGCGGCGAAATCTTGCGATAGCCACCGTTCTTCAGCTTGTCGACCGAGTCGATGAGGGCGTCACCCCCACCGAGCCCGGTGCCGATGGCCACACCCAGACGTTCCGGATCGACCTCCGGGCTGCCTGCGTTGCGCCAGACTTCGCGACCGAGGACGGTCGCGAGCTGCTCGACGTAGGCCATGCGCCGGCACTCGACTCGGGTCAGCAGGGTGTCGGGCCGGACCTTCAGGTGACCGCCGATGCGGACCGGAAGGTCGTATTCCTCGACGAAGGAATCCTCGAGAACGTCGATACCGCTCTCGCCGTTGAGGAGTCCCTTCCACGTCGCATCGACGTCACCAGCGATCGACGTGGTCGCCGCCATGCTCGTGACGACGACGTTGGGGAAGTTCCCGTTCAAGGTGGAAGGAGTGGTCACAGTGTCGGCCCTACTCGGCGTTGTCGAACTTGGCCTTGAGCTCCGCGGCGGCTTCCGAGTTCTCCGCCTCGAGCTTCTGGATGTAGGCGACTGCGTCGCCGACCGTCTTCAGGCTGGCCAGATCCTCGTCGGGGATCTTCACGCCGTACTTGTCCTCGGTCTGGACTGCGATCTCGACCATGGACAGCGAGTCGATGTCCAGGTCATCGACGAAGGACTTCTCGATCGTCACCTCAGAGGGTTCGATACCCGTTACCTCTTCGATGATCTTGCCGAGTTCCTCGACGATTTGTTCCTGGGTCAGGCTGGCCACTGTGTGGCTCCCTTCTTGTTTTCGTGTAGGGCTACTGGTTTTTTCGGTTCGAGAACGGCGATAGTTACCACCGACTCGGTCACGACCGTGCATTTTCGGTACACGGCCGCGAGGAAAGCTAGCCGGAACTCGTGAGTCCGGCCAACGCGGGGAGATCTTCCGGGGTCTTCAGGGCCAGCGTGGGCGTGCCCTTCAGTTCCCGTTTTGCGATGCCGACGAGTGTGCCCGCCGGTGGCAGCTCCGCCACTGCCGAAACACCGGCTTGCCTGGTGGTTTCGGTGCACAGATCCCAACGGACAGGCCGGGTGACCTGCGCCGCGAGCTTAGCGATGGCGTCCGCTCCCGAGGCGACCGGCTTGCCGTCGAAGTTCGACAGTAGGGTCCGAGTCGGCTCATTCGGCACGATCTGACTTATGGCTTCCGTCACAGCGTCCTGAGCCGGGCCCATGAATGCGGTGTGGAAAGCTCCCGCGACGGGCAGCGCACGCACCCGAGCCTTCTCGGGGGGGTTCGCGGCGAGTTCCGCCAGGGCATCCAGTCGACCCGCGGCGACGATCTGGCCCGCCGCGTTCCGGTTGGCCGGAACGAGGTCGAGCTCCGCGAGCCGAGCCAGCACGGCGGCTTCATCGCCACCGAGCACCGCGGACATTCCGGTGGGCTCCAGCGCGCACGCCTTGGCCATCTCCGCACCGCGGATAGCTGCCAGGGTAACCGCCTCGTCCGGAGTGATGACTCCGGCGACAGCGGCTGCGGCGAGTTCGCCGACCGAGTGTCCAGCGACGATCGTAGCCGCCGGAAGTGAATTCGGGTCGATCTCCGCGAAGGCAAGCAGCGCGGCGGCGACAACGAGTGGTTGGGTAACGGCAGTGTCAGTGATCTCCTCGGCCGTCGCGGTAGTACCGAGACGAATCAGATCCAGGCCGGCGGCCTTGGACCAGAGGGCGAGTCGATCTGTCGCGCCGGGGAGGTCGAGCCAAGGCGCGAGCATGCCGGGTGTCTGGGACCCCTGTCCAGGGGCGAACAACGCGATCACTCTCTAAGAAAACACTGTGAGGCAGGCCGCAGGAGATGTCGACGCGAATGAAGCTTGCCGTGGCCTTTTGTGGGAGTCCCACAAAAGGCCACGTGAGTTGTCCCGATCGACAGGTTCACACGATGCGTTACAGGCCCTCGTGACCCATAGCAATGTGAGTTGCCTCTGGGGTAGGTGTTGACGATTCGTTACGGGTTCGTGTCAAACGACCCACTGTGGATGCGATTCGGAGCACATACGCGTCCCGCGGATTCATCGGATCACGTCCCGTAACTTCGGCAATCCGTTTGAGGCGGTAGCGAACAGTATTTGGATGGACGTACAGCTGACGGGCACACGTCTCGACAGCGCCACCGCAATCCAGATAGGCCTCGAGAGTGTCCGCCAGCGACGATCCCGCCGCGGCCAACGGAAGGACAAGATACTCGTTCAACGCGTCCACCGCACCTCGATCGCCGAGCAATGCGCGTTCGGGCAACAATTCCGTCGCGTGCACCGGGCGGGGCGCCCCCCGCCAGCCCACAACGGCCTCCATGCCAGCCAGCGCTTCCACCGCACTCGCGTGCGCGGCACCCAGGGTTCGAGTGGTCGGACCGATCACCACCGGCCCATCGGAGAAGACCTCGGCAAGCAGGTCCGCAAGGAACGGCGATATATAGGAACTTTCGCCGAGATTCCCGCTGACGACCATCACCAGCCGCGATCCCTGCACCACGGCGAGCGCCGCACGGCCGTGCCTGGCTGCGATGCTGTGCACCGACCCGACCATCCCGACGCCCTGATCTCCGGGCGGAGTGCCGACCAGCACCGTCGCGGGCGCGGTGGCGTCCCAATTCAACGTCGCGGCCCGCGACAGCATGTCCGGTCCGGTATCGCCACGCACGACGGCGTCGACGACGAGCGCCTCGAGGCGGGTGTCCCACGCGCCGCGGGATTCCGCGGCGCTCGCGTACACCGAGGCGGCGGCGAACCCGAGCTCACGCCCGTACCGCAAGACCGCCTCGGTGAGCGCGACCAGCTGCCGGTCGTTGCGCGCCAGCGCGGGCAGCCACTGCTCGAAGAACTCCATGGCCACCCGGACCATGTCCACGGTCTGGCGCAGCGTAAGCCGCCGCGCCAGATCCTGCGGAATCACTTGGAAGGCATCCAGACTGAACCTGATGTCGCTGTCGGGATCCTGCAGCCACTCCAGGAAGTTCACCACCGCGGTCTGCACCAGCATCTGGACGCCAGCGCGCTGCGCGGCATCCAGATCGGCGAAGAACGGCAACCGATCCTGCATCGACCCCACCGCCTCGGTGGAGAGTCGACCAGAGAACTGCTTCACACGTTTGAGCAACGTGTCGGGTAGCGGGTCTCGGTTTTGCCGGTTCGGGGATAGCGCGCCCGTCGGCAGATACACCTCGTGCTCGGAAGAGCCCTCGGAGATCCGACGCGGCCGCGGCGGTTTACGGTCCACCATCCAATCGTCCGCTACTCGCCGTCGCCGTCGCCGCTTGCCACCGACTTCGGCGCGGCGTCCACATCATCGATGCGGTATTTCGCCGCTGCCTCGGCCAGCTTGGCGGAGTCGATCTTTCCTGTCCGGACGAGTCCGGCCAGGGTCGCGACGACGATAGATTGCGCGTCCACGTTGAACACCCGGCGCGCGGCAGGCCTGGTGTCGGAGAAACCGAAACCATCGGTGCCGAGAGTGGTGAAGTCACCGGGCACCCACTGGCGGACCTGGTCGGGCACCGCGCGCATCCAGTCCGTCGCGGCGACGATCGGCCCTTCGGCCGAGGACAGCGCCTGCGTGACGTACGGGACGCCCACATCGGTGCCCGAGTTGCGCAACTTCGCGATTTCCTTGGCAAGCGCCTCCTTGCGGAGTTCGCCCCACGAGGTCACCGACCAGACGTCGGCCTGCACGCCCCACTCCTCGGCGAGCAGCGCCTGCGCCCGCAAACCGTCCGGCACGGTGACGCCGGAGACGAGGATCTGGGCGCGCACATCGCCTGCCGCACCACGCTTGTACAGGTAAATACCCTTGAGCAGACCGGGGATATCGAGGTCGTCGGGCTCCGCGGGCTGCTGGTAGGGCTCGTTGTACAGGGTGATGTAGTAGAAGATGTCCTCGCCGCCGAAGTCACCTGTCGACTTCCCGCCGTGCGAAACGGCCCCGGGCACCGCGCCTGGCCCGGCTTCAGGGGTACCGCCGCCGTACATTCTGCGCAAGCCGTCCCGCACGATATGCGCGAGCTCGAACGAGAACGCGGGGTCGTAGGTGACCACGGCCGGGTTGGTCGAGGCCAGCAGCAGCGAGTGGCCGTCGTTGTGCTGTAGACCCTCGCCGGTCAGCGTGGTTCGCCCTGCGGTTGCTCCGAGCACGAATCCACGTGCCAGTTGGTCTGCCGCCGCCCATAGTCCGTCGCCGGTGCGCTGGAAGCCGAACATCGAGTAGAAGATGTACAGCGGGATCATCGGCTCGCCGTGCGTCGCGTACGACGTGCCCGCGGCGGTGAACGACGCGGTCGATCCGGCCTCGTTGATGCCCTCGTGCAGGATCTGCCCGACGGAGCTCTCTTTGTAGGCAAGCATCAATTCCGCGTCGACCGAGGTATACAACTGGCCGTTTCGGTTGTAGATCTTCAACGAAGGGAACCACGAGTCCATACCGAAGGTGCGGGCCTCGTCGGGGATGATCGGCACGATCCGCTTGCCGATCTCCTTGTCCCGCAGCAGCTCCTTCATGAGCCGAACCAGAGCCATGGTGGTGGCCACGTTCTGCTTGCCGGAACCCTTGCGCACGGACTTGTACGCCTCGTCGCCGGGAAGTTGCAGAGGCTTTGCTGCCGTGCGCCGCTCGGGCAGGTAACCACCGAGGGCCTTGCGCCGATCCAGCATGTACTGGATTTCGCGCGCCTCCATCCCCGGGTGGTAGTACGGGGGCAGGTACGGATCCTTCTCCAGCTCGGCGTCGCTGATCGGAATCCGCTGCAGGTCACGGAAGTCCTTGAGGTCCTGCAAGGTCAGCTTCTTCATCTGGTGCGTGGCATTGCGGCCCTCGAAGTGCTTGCCGAGGGTGTAGCCCTTGATGGTCTTGGCCAGGATCACCGTCGGCTGGCCCTTGTGCGCCATCGCGGCCGCATACGCGGCATAGACCTTGCGGTAGTCGTGACCACCGCGCTTGAGGTTCCAGATGCCTTCGTCGGACAGGTCCTGGACCAGGGCCTTGGTCCGCGGGTCGCGGCCGAAGAAGTGGTCACGGACGTAGGCACCGTCATTGGCCTTGTAGGTCTGGAAGTCGCCGTCTGGGGTGGTGTTCATCAGGTTCACCAGCGCGCCGTCGCGGTCGGCGCCCAGCAGCGCGTCCCACTCCCGGCCCCAGATCACCTTGATGACGTTCCAGCCCGCACCGCGGAAGAACGATTCGAGTTCCTGAATGATCTTGCCGTTGCCGCGAACCGGGCCGTCGAGGCGCTGCAGGTTGCAGTTGACGACGAAGGTCAGATTGTCCAGGCCCTCCAAGGCCGCGACATGCGCGAGACCGCGCGACTCCGGCTCGTCCATCTCGCCGTCGCCGAGGAACGCCCACACATGCTGATCGGAGGTGTCCTTGATGCCGCGATCGTGCAGGTAATGGTTGAACCGCGCCTGGTAGATGGCATTCATCGGGCCGAGACCCATGGACACCGTCGGGAACTCCCAGAAGTCGTTCAGCAACCGCGGGTGCGGGTACGACGGCAGGCCGTGGCCGGGTCCGCCGTGGCTGTACTCCTGCCGGAAGCCATCCATCCGATCGGTACTGAGCCTGCCCTCGAGGAAGGCGCGGGCATAGATACCCGGCGAGGCGTGGCCCTGGATGAAGATCGAGTCACCGCCGCCGGAATGATCCTTGCCGCGGAAGAAGTGGTTGAAGCCGACCTCGTAGAGCGCCGCCGAGGACGCGTAGGTCGAAATATGTCCGCCGACGCCGATTCCCGGACGTTGCGCGCGATGCACCATGATCGCCGCATTCCAGCGGATCCAGGCACGGAAGCGTCGCTCCACCTCTTCGTCGCCGGGGAACCACGGCTCGTTCTCGGTGGGAATCGTGTTGACGTAGTCGGTCGAAGTCAAGGCGGGGATGGCGACCCGACGCTCACCGGCACGTTCCAACAGCCGGAGCATCAGATAACGCGCGCGGCCCGGACCTTCCCGGTCGAGCATCTCATCGAACGATTCGAGCCATTCGGAGGTTTCCTCCGGGTCGATGTCCGGTAGGTAGGACGCCACCCCTTCGCGGATCACCCGGACGCGGCCGCCTGCCGGAGCGGCAGACGATCCGTGCGGATCGCGGCCTAGGGCAGGGGCGGTCTCGGAGTTGGGCACAGCGGATTTCGCTGCAGCGGAAGAGTGGATCAGGTCGGTCAAATCTGCTCCTCGTACAGGGGTGGACATGTGATGGCGTCTGTTTCCCCGGGCGGGCACGCGTGGTTGGCGGACCGCCCGCTTTACGAAAGGTTCGGGCGCACCTCCATCCTTGCGGATGATGTGTCCCAGGTCATCATGTCAGCCGCAAATCCAGTACCGTTCTGCAGGGAACGTGAGTCGAGACCGCCGTAGTACAACCGGAGCGGGGAGGACGATGAAGGTGCTGGACCCACGCGGGTTCGGATTGGTGTGCGCGACCCTGGCGGTCGTCGCCGGATTGACGGTCGCGGGATGCGCGAATCGGGTAGAGGGAGTGGCGAATCCGAACGCAGCGGACCTATCGGCCTACAAGACCGCGGCGGCCTCGTCGTCGGCCGCGGCCACCTCCTCACGCAGGGCCGCGGCGCAAGCGCAAGCGATCAACGACAACTGCGGGCAATTCCCCAACACCACCGGCGTCGGCGTCTCGAAGTACAACGACTTCATAAACGCACACGACTCCAACGCGCCCGACTACGCAAGCAGGCGCGAGGCCGCCGCCTCGACCCTCGACGAGGCGGCGAACAAGGTGGAGGCCGGAGTGAACTCCGCGAGCGACGCGCTGCCGCCGGACCTGGCCGCGAAATTCTCCGAATACGTCGGCGCCGCACGGCTGCTTGCCTCCGAGACCCGCAAGATGACCTACACAGCGCCCGTCGGATCGCTCAACGACGCGAGCAGACGGGTCAACGACGCACGCAACGCCGTCCGCGACGCCTGCCCGAAACGCTGAATCGGACATGAAAATTGGCTCGCAACGATCTTGTCACACGACATTCGGTGGGTATTTCGTCCGATCAGCTTGCGCTCGAGCCGATAACCATGTTCGCTTGCAACTACCTATTGTCTGGAGTTGAGGAGGACACCACCGTGGTCGCCGCGGCGGACGCGCAGAACTACGCTCAGAAGCTTGGCATTACTCACGGATTGGTTGTCCAGGAACTGGGCTGGGACGAGGACACCAACGACGACCTGCGAGCCGAGATCGAGGAAACCATCGGCAGCGAGCTGCTCGACGAAGACTCCGATGAGGTCATGGACGTCGTGTTGCTGTGGTGGCGCGATGGTGACGGGGATCTAGTGGATGCCTTGATGGAAGTCACCGGACAGTTGTCGGATGAAGGATTTGTCTGGGTACTCACCCCGAAGACCGGAAACTCGGGGCATGTCGATCCCAGCGAGATCGCCGAATCGGCACCGCCTGCGGGCTTCACGCAAACCTCGGCGATCAGTCTCGGGGATTGGGCAGGCAGTCGCCTGGTGCAGCCGAAAGCGCCCTCGAAGCAGCGCTGACCGGTCTTTCGCTATGGTTTGGCCGGGCGGCGTTGCGCCGCCCGGCTCAAGCCCAACTCGATGGAGGTTTCGCGATGCCACTTGAGGTTGGCCCGCTCGAGGTCGGCTCTGTCGCGCCGGATTTCACGCTGAAGGACCAGAACAACCAGCAAGTCACGCTGTCGGATTTCCGCGGCAAGAAGAACGTGCTCATCGTCTTCTACCCACTCGCCTTCACCGGGATCTGCCAGGGCGAGCTGTGCAAGGTCCGCGACGAGCTACCGAAGTTCCAGAACGACGACGCCGAGATCCTCGCGATCTCCGTCGGCCCCCCACCCACCCACAAGATCTGGGCGGCCGAACAGGGCTACGTCTTCCCGCTGCTGTCCGACTTCTGGCCGCACGGCGCCGTCGCCGAGAACTACGGCGTCTTCAACGAAAAATCCGGCTACTCCAACCGCGGCACCTTCGTCGTCGACAAGGACGGAATCATCCGCTTCGCCGAAATGAACGGTCCCGGAGAGCCCCGTGACCAGGCGGCTTGGGAGAAAGCGCTCGCCGCGCTAGATTCATAACCCGTTACCGTCGGATCTCCGGCGGAGCAGGGGCGTATAGCTCAGCGGTAGAGCACTGGTTTTACACACCAGCGGTCGGGGGTTCGATCCCCTCTGCGCCCACCGAAGAAGTACCAGCTAGACATCAGTTTCGTTATCGCAACACATCTGCTCCACAGTCGTTTCATGGAGCAAACGTGGAGCAGGTACGGTTCGCGGGACTAAGAAGGGGACCTAGATGGCGGACGCACTCAACCCAGCCACAGCCCTGTACCAAATCCTCGACCGCGTCATCAACTCCCAAGCCACCTCCGTTGCCAAGGGCTGGGAGTCTGTCCTCGGGGCAGACGTAGGCACTGGTGGGTTCGCGCTTCGCCACAGTGAAGTCGTAGGTCTGTTGAGCGCTGTCCATCAGCGCCTGCTGGGGTTGCCTGTAGGCGACGGCGACCGCGAGCGGCATTTGCGCTATCTGCCAGCCTGGTACGACGCCATTGTGTGCCGAAACGGCTGGAACAGCTCGACCTTCCCCGCCGCGAACCTAATCCCTTCTGAGACCCTGGACCACCTTGGCAGTTTGGGGTCGTTGTTCAGGATGATGGCTGCTGAGGACGGAACTCGCGTCGAGCCGAGCGCCCTGGATCAGTTGCGCGAGTCACTCGACCAGTGGCGGGAGCTTATCTCCGAGGCTGGCATGCCCGAATCTCTTGCGGCGCAAATTCGTAACCAGGTTGAGCATCTCGCGTGGCTCCTAGACAACATTGACATGTTCGGCGCTGCCCCCGTAACCACAGGTGCGAATCAACTGCTCGGAAGCGGTATAACCGTCATGCGCAGACGGCCGAACCTTGTCCGTCGAGCGGCGGTAGCCATGGCGTCTGTAATCGCGTTCCTTCATGGCACCGAGGATGCGGTGAATACAACCAGCGGCATCCTCGAGGGGCTTGTTCACATCCACGACAACGTCGACCAGCTCATTCACGGGCCGCGCGAGCTCCCTGCACCAGAAGCACCCCGAGAACTTTCCGTCGGCAACGAGCAGAGGACGCATCCCACGGATATCGAAGACGCCGAGATCGTCGAGGAAGGTGCACCCTCTCCAGTGGAGTGACATCGTGGTGGGGTCGTAACGGCACTCACGAGCATCGGTAACGAAAACCTAGTCGGCCCGAATCTGACTTCCAGGCAAACACCGGCGAGAGATCGGACCTGGCGTGTCGGACGAGCAAGACTGGGCGTTGGGGCCCGAACACCTGGAACATCTGCGTGTACCGAGTGACGGCAGGTGTTGGTGGTGTCGCGAACGCCCGGCGAACACGAGGCAGATGAGATTGCCGTCTCGATGAAACAGGGCTGAGGCCATCGCCGATAGTTCGCAGTGACACAGGAAGCAGTTGCGGACCAAGCGGAGTTCACGACCACCTCTTGGACAGGACTGCCGGAGAGGACACCGTGGATCGCTGGGACGAGACCTACCACCGTTTACTCGGATGGACTAATGGGCAGGGACCTTCCGAACGCCTTGCTGCGCAGGTGCTTTACGCCGAGGGGTATAGGGACATCGACCCTTCCCATCCATTGGGCGGTCGAGACGGTGGTCGCGATGCAATGTGCACCAAAAACGAGCGGCTCTGGATCATGGCGGTGTACTTCCCGCGGGGGGCGCAGTCGTTTGGCGATATAAAGAAGAAGCTCATCGACGACCTCGCCACTGCCAGTGAGCACAACCCTGACGGGTTGGCGTTCGTGACCAACCAGGAACTCCGACTTGGCGAGCGTGACGAACTTGAGCAGCTTGGCGGGAAGGTTGACGTGAAGCTGTATCACCTAAACCGGCTCACCAGCATTCTCGACCGCCCAGAAATGGCAACGGTCCGGCAGCAGTTCCTCCAGATCAGCTCTGGCCAGCCGCCGATTGCGGTCGATCTCGCACTTGAGGGCACGGCAAGATATTTCACTGATGGGCCACGGGTTCGAGAAAGTCACCTGGATAGAGACGCCCAGGAAGCCCGAGAACAGGCGCCAAAGCTTTCCAATCCGCCTTCCATACTCGGTCCGACAGTCTGGGACTACGTTCCTGGGTTCGCCAACGAGACGAAGCGCCTCAGTGGTGACGAGCTCGAGCAACACATTGAGCGTTGGAAAGGTGCAGTCCGCAAAGGTTGGGCGGAATGCGAAGATCACCTCGCCGCAACGGCATGGCCAGCGTTGAGCTTCAAGCTGACCAACAAATCCCAAGCTCTCCTCAACGACGTGCAAGTCATCATCACGATCAGCGGGGTCCGCGGCGTCGACTGGCTCGGGCCCGAACACTTCGACGAGGACAAGGCACTACCGCCGGTGTTCCCAACCGCTACGCCAGGCCACTTTTCCTCCGGAATTGACCCCGCTTATTGGCAGACTCTCAGGCTTAAGGACTATCCCGTATCTTGGGAATCCAAGAATGACACCGTTGTCATCACCATCGACCTAGAGCACCTCCGCCCACATCCGACGTGGGAGAGCCCTAGATCGGATGTCGTTCTGGTTCTCAACAACCACGCGCTTACCGAGGTAACAGTCGAATGGACACTCACTGCGCAAGGCTACGGCGAGCCGTACCGCGGTAAAGCCACCACCCTTGCTGCGGAAGCCATCACGATGGCCGAGGCAGCACAGGCCATCGCCTCTGGCAACGGCGAGGATTGATCGGAGCAGCAGATCGACTGCGGAACAAGGTCACTGTTTCGTAGGCACTCTATGGTGCAGTTGGTGAACTAGCAGATGAGCGAACAGTTTTCGCGTTCCCGCACAGCTGAACGCGGCTTGTCGTGAGCTCGTCAAGCGCTCAAGGATTGCCCCCGGCGGAAACCGCCTTTACGCCGTCGCGCCCCGATCGACCCATCGGCCTGGGCGAGACGATGACAACCGTGCCAGTACCACTGGGGCTCACTGCGCCGATCGCAGGACGTACGGATCAATTCATGCCCGCACCAGCGAGTTAGCGGAATCGGAGTGGCGTAGTTTTCGCCGCGAATTCGCGAGCAATCTTCCGACAGCCTGATCCTGACACCTGCACCCAAATCACCTCTTACGCGACAAGCTGGAATTACCGCTTATGCGGTAAGTTCCGATTCTTCCCTTCTTAAGAGGGGAAGCTAGAAGGATGCCATACATTGTCTGAATGATTGCCAACTGAAGGCATTTGATTTTTGCTGCGGTAGATCAACACAACGCCCGCCGTCCGGGCTGACCCTTTTGGGCGGCCTGCCCCCGCGGCGAGCGGATTCTCTTCCGCGGCCCCGGGCCGCGATCCCGGGCTGTAGCGCTGGCTGGCTTGTGTGGTGTTTGTCCCTCTCGGTGTGGCCTGATGGCGTCTCGATCGCCTCGCCGTCAGGTGGCAAGGGTGGCCGTAGGCCATCGCGTAGCGACGCGACGAAGGAGCGCCCTTGCTGCCTGGCGGCGAGGTGATAGCCCTCGTTCAGGCCACACCGAGAGGGACACACACCACGCCCCCGCGAAAGACCGCGCGACCGCCAGGTCGCGACACCACCACACCACGCACCACGCCATCATCAGCCGCCCTACAACGACAGCCGCGTGCACTAGACCGCAGCCACACCCACCTGACAGCACCACCGTCACCGTCTCCCAACGCAACCCACTCGCAAACCTTCCGATGCCCACCCAACGCAACCACTTCTTTTTCTCTCAACCACCACCCCACCCATCCCCTATTTGATTTTTGATTTTTGATTACTTCCCACCCCCACCCAGTTCGACATCTCATTGATCACGCAGTGGGTGATGAGATGTCGAACTGGGTGGGGGTGGGAAGTGAGCAGAAATCTCGCCCTAAACCGCAGCTCAGGGGATGGGTGGGGTGGTGGTTGAGAGCGCGAAAACCCCGCACCAGTTTGTATGCCTGATTCGCTAGAAAGTCGCGCGGCGTTCGCACCTCGACCTGCACCAAGATCGACTGCCGACACCACGCGGTCGGCCCTTCCTCGGCTCGATAGCTTGAGCTCGGAACGGCAATCGTTCAAGGGCGCTCCTGGCGTCGCGTCGCCTTCGGCGATGGCCTGCGGCCACCCTTGAGCGACCACCGTTCCGAGCTCGTTTTGCCTGCGGAGGAAGGGGCCGGGGGAACAGTCAGTAGAGAAGGAACAGCCGAGAGGCCGAAGACACGAAGAAGCCCGGCCGATTTCTCGGCCGGGCTTCGGTGAGCGGTGGATCTATTCGGCGGGCGGCAGGTAGGCGCTCAGGTCGTAGTTGCGGCCGTAGCCGCCGCCCTCGACCGGACCGGCATACAGCAAACCGTCCAGGCGCCCGCCGATCGCGATACCGCCGGCGCGGGAACGGCGCACGCCCGCGGCGATAGCGCGCTGCACGTCGCGATCCAAGGTGATCGCACGCAAACCGTCATCGGCGGCGTCCTGACGCTTCCCGGCCTCGATCTCGAGGATCAGCTGGGAGTCGACGACCGGGTCTCCGGACTGGGCGACCATCGGCTTGCGGTTGACCCAATACAGCGGCTGCCCTTGGCTGTTGTGGCGGTGACGCCGGACGACGGCGACGATTTCGCCGGAGACCGTCGTGCCGATCTCGACATCGCGGCCGAAGGGATTGCGGGCGCCCTGGCCCATCAGCTCGGCGTTGATCTGGTCCAGGTCGGTCAATGTGCTGGTCATGATGATGTCCTCCAATAAGTGATGCGGTGATGTGGGAAAAGGGAGGGCAGGCGGGTCCGCCTGCCCTTCGGGCCGGTCAACTGGCGTTTTGGTACCTCCTCCACAGCTCAGGCAGCTGATCGAGGGGGAATCGGAACCCGTTCACCCAGCCGATATCGAGGCCGGGGTACGCCTCGGCCAGATCCGCGTGCGGATGGTCGATCACCCACGGGAGCGCGCGGCCGTCGCGGGTGTGGGCGTAGATGTCGAACCAAAGCCCGCGGTCATAGACCACGACGGCGTCACCGGCGCAGGTATGCGGGACGGCGCGCAGCACCAGCTCGGCCCGCAGCACTTGCCGACGCAGCCACCACAGATTCGTGATCTCGCTGCGCGCACGCCAACCCAGGCGCGCAACACGACCCCAATTCGCCATTTCAGTTACTCCCCGGCAAAGCGAGCTGAGTGGTTTCACCCGAGACCAACCGCAGAACCTCGCCGCTGGCTCGACTGCTCTGCTCGGTCTTGAGTCGCACGACGATCCGGCCGACCGACCCGGGGTGCAGGCCGACAATCGGTGCGATCTCGCGATAGGACAGCCCGGTTTTATGCAGGCGCCACACCTCGGTGTCGCGTTCGGCGATCGGATCGGTCTCTTCCGGCTCAAGTGGTGTCGCCTGCGCGACGGCGGTTGTCGCGTAGGTGTCGCGTGCTGTCGCGCCGGTGTCGCCCGGTGTCGCAACCTGGGCAACAGTTGTCGCCTCCGTGCTCGGGGTGCGCGGCACCTCCAGCAGTGCGGTCAAGGCGTGGGTGACCGCGACCGCCGCGATCGGCGCCGCGCCCGCGACCGCAGCAGCGGCCAGTTGGGGCAATTTCAGCCCGTCCGCATTCCACGCGTGGACACCGTTTCCGACCAAAGACACCAGCTCAGCAGCGGCGAGCTCGGCCCAGAAGAACCGGCGCGTGCTGGCGGGGATTTGCACTCCGAGCTTCGCTCGCCGGTTCAACGCCACCAACGAGAAGGCAGCCTGAATGATCGGCCCGTCCACGATGACCGGGGCACCCCACGCCAGCCCGTACGGGATCCCCGACATCATCGCCACACCGTGCAGCGCGATCGCGGACCAGGAGAATGCCGCGATGATCACCGCCGCGAGCGACAGCAACGCGACAACCTCGGCGACATTCCAGTCCGCCGATACCGGCGGTTGCGACACTTCGGCGACAGCACGCGACGGCTCGGCCATCTCCAGCGACACGGTGTCGCTGGGGTGCGACGGATACTCGCTCATCGGCTGAATTCCTCTCGGTCGGTTGACGACGAATCCCACGGGCTCCACATCGGGGCGCGCACAAGACGTTCTTGCTCGGCGTGCAGGGCGTGTCCATCGAGCTGATCCAGGGCGTTGTCCACATCGCTGGCAAGCTCCCGGTTACGGTCTTCCAGCTGCGCGACCTGGTGCTCGGCGGCGTCGCGTGCCCGGTCGGCAGCGGCAAGTTGCTGTTCCAGTTCCGCGGTGCGCTGGTGCGCGGCAATCAACCGCGCCTCCAGCTCGGCGGCGCTCAGGTCGTGTGCGACTTCCGACCGGGCCGGGCTCGGCATGGTCGCCTCGGACGTCCGCGCGGTGGTGCTCGGTGTATCGGTGGGCTCGAATCCGTGCAGCGGGGTCGGCCGTGCGGTCAGCACGTCGGCGGTGGCGGAGGCCGGCATCGTCGACTCGACAGTGGGGGCGCTCACCGCTCCGCTCCGTCACGCTCGATGTTTGCCATCGACGTCGCCAGAGCATTGCCGGGCTTGTACTCGGCGAGCGGTGACGGTGATCCGGCGAGATCGCGGGTGCGCGTTGCGGCGAAGGTCGACGACACCGGAACCGGCGCACTCGTGCCGATTTCGGCTTCGTTGGCCCACGGCATCCCTGCGACGCGCTCGACGTCGTGTGCCGCGTCGCGGGCAGTGATGGCGTCGTCCCAATCGGAGATGTAGGCCAGTGCGTTGGCGCGCACGTCGTCGCACTTGAATATCGAGGAGCAGAGATTGCCTGCGCTGTCATACGAGTCCACGGAAACGTGCACCACGGTTTCGGATTCGACGTCCAGGCGGGCCGTGCGCACAACCTCATGCGCCCACTCCGCGGCTTGGGCGTCGCTGTCGTGCCCGGCGTGCCAACCGCCATTCCATCCGCCGTCCGGGGCAATGAACGTGATCGCTGTACCGACCGGGCGGTGGGTCAGGTCTTCGACCGTTCCCGACTCGGCACGGTCCTCGACGCGAGTGACGTAGTGCGAGGTCAGCAGTCCGGCCTCGTCGCGTTCGATGCCGTGTTCGGCGAGGTAGCGGGCCTGCTCCTCACTGCGCTGCCGGATCGGCGACAGGGTTCTCCTGTTGACGTCCAGGGCGCGGGTGGCCCGGTTGGGGTTGCGCTGCCAGCGATGCGCCGCGGTCGACAGGTAGGCCCACTCGTGGCTCCAGTCCTGTTGACTGAGCCATGGATTCGAGTACTCGGCGTAGTCGATGACAGCGGCCGGGGCGTGGCCCTCGGGGTCTCTCGTGATGCTGCTCCAGGCGTGCATGAAGTCCGCGCGAAACTGCTGCTCGGTCTCGGACTCGACTTCGTGCCGCTCGGCGGCGCGCTCGGTGCGGGTATTCTCAGTCATCGGTTCGGCTCCTTCTTGATCTGCTGGTTTGAGGTGGTGGCGGGCCAATCCATGCCGGGCGGTCGCACGCCCGGCATGGCTGTTTCGGTGCTCAGCGCTCCATCCCTTCCCGGTCACGTCCGTTGCGTGCCACGGCGTCGGCCAACGCGTGGCCTGGCTGGTAGTCCGCGAGAGGGGACCGGCCCGCCGACTCCTCGCGGGCCTCACCGGCCCGAGCGATCTCCTGCGCAAGCTCTTCGATCGGCTCCTGTTCACGGTCGCGGCCGTTGATCAGGCCCGCGAACGCGTGACCCTTGATCGGGGTCTTCACCGGTTCGGCTGCCGGCGCCTGGTGATCGGTGGGTGTGCGCTCCGCGAGAACAGCCGCTAGCCGCTGGGCGACCTCAGCCTGGGGAGAACCTTTCAGCACTCCATCGGCGATCACCTTGCCCATCCGCTGCCGAGTCTCGGAATCGAGGCTGAAACCCTGCTCCTGCTCTTGGTCGCCGCGGGCGTTGTCCCGAGCCTGCGCAGCCTGCCGTTCCGGGCTGCCGTATCGCTGTTCGGCCGGGGTGCGCTCGGCGAGCTTGCGCACCGCTTCGTCGCGCTCTTCGCGCAACTGGTCACGCTCTTGCACGAGTGCGTAGACCTCGCGGCCACGTGAAGCCGCCACCGCGATGGTGCCCTTGTGCACGGATCGGATCGTGTTCAGTTCTTCGGCGAGCTCGTCGCGTTCGGTGGTGAGCTTGGCCAGATCCGCCGTCTGCTTCCCGTTGCGCTCAACCAGCGCGTTGTTGTACTGGATCGAGAGCCGATGGCGGTCCTTCAGAGCCGAAAACTCCCGCTCCCGATCGTCATTCGGGGCAAGACCACGCTCTTGCACACGCGCCTGATCGAGCCCGGCCTGCCACTGCTCGACTTCCTTGGCCAGGCCGCTGCGGGCACCCTCGGCGCGAAACACCGGGGTGGGGTGACCGTCGCGGTCTTCGGCGTATGCGGCGAGATGCACGGTGGTGCCGGGAGCGGGGCGGATCGTGTTCAGTTGCTTGACCGTCCAGCGTGCCGACGCGTCCTCGCTGTCGTGAGAGCTGGTCTCGTACACCACCTGATTCGCGCCCTCCGGCAGATAGGTGACGGTGCTGCTGTAGCGGCCGTCGTGCTCAGCGGTCCGTGGCGGCTGCCCGCTGCGCTCGGGATCGTCGCGCTCGGTGAGCCAGCGCCGATACGCCTGGTCCTGCTGGCTGTCTCCAGCCGGGAACCGGGTCCGGTCCGGCTCAGTTGCGCGGTCGACGTGGCGCATGGCCTGCACCGGTGGGCGTTCGATGCCCGCGGCTTCGCGTGCCCGTGCGACCTGGGCGCGGTACCGCAGCGCCTCGATGCGCTTGACCTTGTGCGCACGCCTGAACATGTCACCGGTCGTGAACTCCGGGAACACGCTCGCGGCGTCGATGCCGTCCAGAGCGATGCCCTGCTCGACCACGGTCAGGTGCGGATTACGCAGAACCCGATCGGCCATCTGGTTGCGATGGCGGGCTATCGCCTGCGCATCGCGATAGCGGCGGTCATGATCAACGGTCGGATCGTTCGCGCGGTCTGACACCGCCAGCGAGTGCGCCCGGAACTTGTCGACGGCCGAGTTGGTCCAGCTCAGCTGATGACGCCGGTCGAGTTGCTGTTGCTTGAGCTCCTGGCGCCATGCCTGCTTGATCTCCTGACGGACTTTGCGGCGATCCAGCCAGTTCGAGGCTTGGGCGTAGCGGCGCATCGTGCTCGACATCGAGGACATGAATTTGCGTGTCTCGCTGACGAGTTCGTCTTCCACACTGCGTTCGGACATGATCAGATCTCCTTCTCATTGGCGATGCTGGAATCGGTGGACGCGCTGTAGTGCGCGGAGGCAGGGCCTTCGAACGCCGGGTACGGCGGACCGGCCGGGGTGTAGGTGGTGTCGGCTTCGGGCCGCCACAACGGGACAGCGAAAGCGGAACCGGTCACGCGCCGCTCAGCGGCCTCCAACCGCAACTGGTCCAGACGCGGCAACCGGTGACGGACCTCCCAGGCCCAGCGGCGTTCGAACTCGTTACGCAGCGCGGCCAGATGCTTCGATTCGGCGCTCCACGGATCACGCGGCTGCTGACCATCCCGCAGATCGATTGCCGCATCGATCGCCACGATCAGCGCAGGCACCGACAATTCCTCCAACGTCGCCACCGGGGCCTTGCCACCGAGCAGGCCCGGCCGGAACCCGCTGCGGATCACGGCGGTCTTCTCTTTGGCCGTGTGGGCGATGGCGGCGGCGAGGGTGGCCTTGTGGTCCTTGATGCGGTCGAACTCGGTCCGCTCTGCTGGCGAGAGACGAAGCCGCGCGATGGACTCCTCGATGCGGGTGAATACGTCGTGGTCCTCGCCGATGATGATCCCGGCGACGGTGACGATTCCGGCGACCACGCCAGCGGTCACACCGATAGATGCGGGACGAATGATGTTGGGGTTCATGATGATTGGTCCTTTCGGGGTTGGGTTTTCAGTCTTCGCAAACAGGGGTATCGACAGTGGTCGACTTCGTGAGCCGGGGGTGGCGGGGCTTGTTGCGGGCGTGGTACGCGCCCAGCTGCTCACCACGGCGGCGGAACCAGGAAGCGGTGTCGGCGGCGGCGTAGGTGAGCATCCGCACCGTCTCGGACGCGCCGGGGCGTCCAGCGCAGTGCCACCACGCGAACGCCGCCACGGCGAGCACGTACAGCGCCAGCGGGCCGGGCAGCGGCAGCACCGACACCGCGACGGCCGCGCCACCGGTCGCGGCCAGGGCCGGTCCCCAGATCCGCACCCAGTCACGAGTTGTGGTGATCCGGGCGACGTGCGGTGCGACAGTGCGGCCTACGGTTCCGCCATCGGGCACGACCGGCGTCAGCAGCTGTTGCGCCAACTTCTCCGCGGCGCTGCCTTCCATGTCCGCGGTAAGGGCTTCGAGGATCTGCTGCTCGTGGGCTTGCTCGGGGCCGGTGCGGCCGCCCAGCTCCTCGCCGTGGTCTTCCGGGTCGATCGGGTTCGGTGTAGTCATGATGAACCTCCTTGCAGTCGTTCGGGTTACGCCGGACGGCGCTTGGTCAGGTCGATCACCGGCGCCAAGGCGTCGGAGTCGCTGGTATCGGGGCCGGTGAAGCGGTCCAGGCCCGGCAAAGGCCGCAAACGCTTGAGCTCGGCGTCATCGAGAACCGAAACCCGGCCCCAGCGAGCGCGGCCGCCCGAGACCTGGACTACGTCGCCTTTCTGCATGGCGCGCATACGGTTCGGCGGGATCAGGAACTGATCGGCGGACTGGACGTTGCCTTCGTCGCCGTCGCGGGTGCCGCTGATCAACTTCCGCGACAGCTCGAACTTCGGGCGGGTGCCGTACTTCTTCGCGAGGGTTTCCGGGTCGGAGGACCGCATCAGCAGCGAGCCACCCGAAGCGGCAGCGACCAACGCCGAACGGTTGTCGTCGTCGTGGCCCAGCCCCTCCCAGGACTGCGCGATCCACCACGTACCGATACCGGCCTTACGCAGGCGCTCGACCCACTTCACCGCGCGGGTTTTGCCATCGGAGACAGCCGAGAATTCGTCGACGACCATCATCGAGGTGCGGCCGTGGGGCTTGTCGGCGAGCTGTTCGAGCATCGTTCCCAGGGCGCCGAACTGGGAGCGGGCACGATCAGGCGTTTTGACGCCTTCCAGGACGATGTAGAGGACGTCGAAGTCGGTCAGCTCTTTGTCGCCGTCGAACGCATCACCCAGCGACCTGTAGAGGTTGGCGAATTCCGCGCGAGCGGAGTTCATGACCGGTTGTTTGCCGTCGATGGTGGAAGCGATCTCCATCTCGACGCCCGGCACACCTGGCCACGGCCTCGCCATTGCCTGCCCGCCCCACAGCCGAGACAGCTTCTCCACATCGAACCGCGACAGGAACTCCAGCCAGCCCTTGGGCGGGTTGTGGCCGATCGGAGTCGGTACCCCGTCGATCACCTCGACCCGTTCCGGAGCATCCACGATCAGGTGGATGAGGGTCTCGCGGATCTCGTGGAAGTACTTCTCGGTGTCGGTCGTCGGTGTGCTGCCGCCGGAGACCATCGCCGAGAGAATCGAGCGCAGATCGTCCACGATCGCCTTCTTCGCGTTGGGCTTCTTCGCGTCGAAGTCGTGCCGAGGCCACATGCTCAGCGACACGTCGAAGGGGAAGGTGCCGATACGCTCGTCACGAACACCCAAAGCACGGAACCACTTCCGCATCCCGGCCGCGACCTTGCGCGACTCCGGTCCGCCGTTGCAGTCGACCACGATCGTCAGCGGGCGACCGGGACGGTCCAGCCGCCACCACTGCCGATGACGCGTCCAGGTGGTGACGAACCACGACACCAGTACCCGCCGCATCAGTGTGGTCTTTCCCGACCCACTGGAAGCCACCGTGGTCATGTGCTCAGCCACATTGATCCACGGCAGAATCAGGCGAGTCTCGGTACGACCGGTCAACGACCGCACCAACGAGCGCGGCGGGGCCTGGTCGCACTCCGTCGACAACCGCCCGATCACCAACTCCGGAGACAACCCGCCCGTAGTGAAAGGCAGACGCCGGCGCGACAACCTCGTCGCGGCCCGCTGCTCACGCTGGGCTTGCGCCCACAACGCGCGCTCCGTGCGAGCCGGGGACGCCAATCCCACCGTCGCCAGCTGCACGCGCTTGCGGGTGTAGGCGATAGACGCGACCAACCACGCCGCCGGAATCATCAACGCGGCCATCCCGAACAAGCCACCGACGTACCCGCCCGCGACGAACTCCTCGGCAGCGCTGTGGAATTGGCGAGCGGGTTCGAACACATCCCACGCCCACAATGCGGTGGCACCGGGCATCAGCAGCACCGAGGCGAACAACCAATTGCGCAGGCGGGTCGGTTTCCAGCCGAGCAGTTTCGCGGGAACCAGGATCATCAAGACCATCACCAGGGTTGCCACGACGACGGCCGCGATCAGTAGGGAGCCATCGGCGACCCCGTCCCAGCTCCACGCCGAGAAATCGGGCAACCACCCCAGAGGGTCGTTCTTGAGTCCGATCGGCGGCATCGTCGGATCGATCTCGATGCCCGGTGTCTCGGTCGGTGTCGGTTCTGGCGTCGGCGCGTATGGCGCACAGTCGGTGGGAGTGAGAATCGGAGAGCAGGTCATGATCCGACCGCCTTTCCTTCGTTCGGGTCTGAGACCTGGGGGATTTCGTGATCAGAGGCCCCGCCCTCGATCACCCGGAGTCCGGGTCGCAGGTCGGGCAAGGAAGATTCGGCTTTCTGCTTGGCCAGGAACTCGTCAAAATCGACAAGGCGCAGTTCCGTGGTCGCGGTGTCCAGCCCCTTCGCGGCGGTACGAACCACGCTCTTCACCGCTTCACCGCGGCAGTAGTACGTCAGGCCCGTGCAGTCGGCGGTCTGGGCTACTCGCAACGCTTGGAACACCGATGTACGTGCTGCCGCAATACTTTTCGCGGTCAGCTCGACCTCGACTGCCCACAGATCACCGGCGCTGGTGAAGTAGCGGCCGTCGTGGATGTGCGGGCGTGACTCGCCCGATTTGACCGGACCGCTCTCGCTGCGCAGCAGACGTTCCGAGACCCAGCGGTCGAGATCGGTGCCGGTCAGCGCCAACCGCAGCTGCAAGACAGCCTTGGTGTGAGCGGCCATCTTCGGTGTGGGCACCCAGTAACGCACCGGTCGGCCCAGCAGAGCCTCGGCTGAAGACTTCGTCGGGAAGATCCACGACGGTCCCGGCACCGGCCGAATCCGCTTGGAACTGATCAGCTTGGCCGCTGCCCACTTCGCCGAGATTCGGTAGGCGCGATTGATGCTCACCTCCAGCATCTCTGCGACAAGATCCATTGGCGCGCCGTAATTTTCGGCCAGGATCGTGACTCCTGACATGTCCCGTGGTGAGAGCCGAAAACTCATCGCTCCACCCCTTCTCTCACAGCACTCCGTACGAGAGCGTCGGCCAGGGCATTGCCCGGCTGGTGGTCCGCGAGAGCGCTGGGTCGAGGCGAGACCATCGCACCCGACCTCAGCCACTGACCGACCTCGCGGTTCGGCGTCTGGATCTGTTGCGGCGCCGGAACATCCACCCGGATCACGCGATCCGTACGACCGGAACGGCGCGCGGCCGCCGCCAAATGCGGAATGTCGGTAATCAGAGTCGGCACCCCGGGGACCTCGGCGCTCTGCGTCGATTCCGGCTGGGCGGCCTGTCGGCGGCTCATGGCTGACCCGCCTGCGTCGGCGTGACACGCTGCACGTGCACGCAATCAGTCCGAGCGGGCTGCGTCGGCGCACAGATATTCGGCGACGGCTGATAGGACTGCTGATCAACCCACGCCACCCCGCACCCAACCAACGCCACAAGCAGACCCGACACCAGCAGTGCGAGCTGCACCTGCGGAGGCAACGACTGAAACAGGCGTGAACCGGCACGTGCGGCGGCAGCGTCCGTCTTCGCGACCGCGCCGATCACAGCGACCACCCCTGATCAACCTGCGACCGGTCGAACAGGTCACGCTCAGGCCGCGGATACTCCCGGAGCTTCTCCGCGTCCTCCCGCGCCATCACCGCCCACACCAGCGGCGTTTTCATTTCTCTGGCGGCGTGACCGAGACGATCGACTGTGCTCTTGATGTTAACGCTGCCGAATTCTTCGTATCCGACTCCCAGCGACGTCCGCTTGTCGTAGCGGTCAGCATGGTTTTCCAACGACTTGTAGCGCGCCTGCAACGCGGTCGTCCGCGCCTGCAACAGCTCCTGCTCACGCATGATCGCGTCCAACTCATCCAGCAGATCGGCCGGATCATGCAGTGGCTCGTTCGTGCTCATCGCCGCACCCCCCACCTGCGAGTCGACCGGAACAGGGCGACCGCGCCGAGCAGCATCAGCGTGATGCCGACGACGTGTGGCGCGGTGAATGCCACGAGCCCGACGGATACAACAGCGACAACGAATCCAGCGGTCCGGGCGCGCATCACAAGCCACCGCCTGCGACCAGGATCGGTCGAACCAGTCCACCCAGATCTTTGGGATCAACCCGCACCGAACGCGCACCGACCTTGTAGGCGCGCAGGTCGCCAGCAGAAATGAGGCGTTCCAAAGTTCGGACGCTGAGCTTGAGTTGACCAGCGGCCTCGCGCAAAGTGATCAACGTTTCGGGGAGCGCCATTGCGTGGTGCTTTGTCATCAAAAGTCCTTCCCTGGAGTGCCAAGACGTGAATTGCCTTGTAAAGACGCACTTTTCAGGAATTCCTAGGACATGAGCACCACATAGGTGGACATGTGGAGACGTCTCGCCTACAGTTAAGACGTCCCTACTCGTCCCTTGGAGTTGATGTGGCCAACGAACGACTGCGAGAGGCCCTCTTACGCAACGGCCTCGATATCAGCCATGTTGCTGACAGGACCGGCGTTGACCCAAAGACTGTCGAACGGTGGATAACGAAGGGTCGGGTTCCGTATCCGAAACACCGACACACCATCGCCTCGATGGTCCGTGAGACTGAGAATTATTTGTGGCCCAATGCCATTGCGCCCGATCGCCGCGCAGAAATTGCCGAATCAGAGGTCCTGAAGGTGTATCCACACCGGAATCTGGTTCCAGCCGATCTTTGGGCCAAACTGCTCGCGAACACAAGCGAGCGAGTGGACGTACTGGTGCTGGCGGGACTCTTCCTCGCAGAAGACCCGAGCTTCGTGAAGACAATCAAGCAGAAGGCAAGTGAGGGAATTCCCGTTCGGATGCTCTTCGGAGATCCCTACGCTCCGGAAGCGGTCAAACGTAGCGGGGAAGAGCGCCTGGCTGCGGGGACTGTAGGTGCCCGTATTCAGAATGCGCTTGCTCTGATCGAGCCACTGGCATCCACAGACGGCGTCGAGGTTCGCTTTCATCTGACGACGTTGTACAACTCGGTCTTCCGGTTTGATGAGGAAATGGTGGTCAACATGCATGTCTATGGCTGCCCCGGCGCTTACGCTCCTGCAATGCACCTTCGACGCCTTCCGAGCGGCGACCTCTTCGAGACGTACATGACTAGTTTCGAGCATGTATGGGCAGGTGCAACACAGGCCGACTTCGACTTCAGCGGGAGCCGAGCATGACCCGGACAGATCACTACCACGATCCGAATGCGCCACAGGCAAATAGCTTAAAGGTGGCCGTCAGTGCACTGGTTCAGGATGAACAAGGCCGAGTTCTCATGATCCATCGCACCGACAACGACAAGTATTCGATTCCTGGTGGAGGTCAAGAGATCGGCGAAACTGTGGCGGCGGCCGTTGTCCGCGAAGTCCAGGAGGAGACCGGTATCGATGTTGAAGTGACCGGGATTCTCGGCGTATTTTCCGATCCGGATCATGTGATTTCATATGATGATGGAGAAGTCCGTCAAGAATTCTCTATCTGCTTCTACGCCAGGCCGGTTGGTGGCGAGCCACGAACCAGCAGCGAATCGAAGGCAGTGAGGTGGGTTGCACCGGAGGATCTTTCAAGTCTGGACGTACACCCGTCGATTCAACTTCGAATCCAGCAAGGAATGCGCGATAAAAAGCAGCCCTACTTCACATAGCTGCGCCGACCGAAAGGCGCAACTCGGTTCGTGTTGCGGCAGAAAGTAGTTCGGGCTCGGCCTCCAACAACGACAGCGCAACAACATGTTCAGCGCCGTACCGCGCAACGACCTCGCGCACGCGGTCCTCCACCGTCGTCCGAGAACCATCAGGCGTGGTGGTCATATCTGCCCACCACAGCGCGTCTCGTAACGGAGTCGTTTCGTCGCGCCAGGCGATGCCTATGCCTCGCCTGCGGCCCTCAACCTGAGCACATGAGTGGTTCGCGACGAGCGCACATATCCGCTCCGGAATGCCTTGTTCACGAAGAAACACGGCACCATCCACGGGATGAAATCCGGTGCCTACCAGATCTGGTGCATAACCGATGTCGTGTAGCCAAGCCGCCGCGATCAACAGATCACCATCGTCGACGATGGCGGCGGCTCGTCGGGCTTGGCTTGCGACACCTTGCACATGAGCCCAACGCCGCGGTAGCGATGTGGCGAGCTTCGTGCGCGCCAGTTCTTCCGCCCATTTCGCCGAAGCCATGGCTCGAGTCTAGTGACCTCATCTCCGGCTGCGCGCTCGGCGGTGAGGATGACGATCTCGTTGCGTTGCCGTGCGCACGGCGCCTTCCCCGCTGGTCAGCCCAGCACGCCGCGCACGCTCTCCCATTGGCTGTCGGCCAGGCTCGCGTACCGCTGAGTTGTCCGCAGCGATGCATGCCCGAGAAGCTTCTGGACTTGCTGGATCGGTACTCCTGCGCGTACCAAGCGGCCCGCATATGTGTGCCGTAGGTCGTGAGGCCGGACCTTTCCAAGTCGTCGCTTGTCGTCACCTTCGCCGACCCAGGCGACTCGTGAGGCGGCTTGGAACCGCTTGCCGAAGTTGTCGGCGTCGAATGGCCGATGATCGACATGCGCGAGGAGCAGTCCGCTTCGGACCGAGCGGCCGGCCACGTACCGCACTGGCGCCGGTTCGCCGAGTCCGTCCCGCTTGATGACGACCGTCAGAATCTTCGTCAGCGTGTCGCCGATCGGGATTACCCGCTTCTCGTGGTCCTTCGGTGGCTTCATGCGTTGGACGGCCTTGTCCCAAGCCCATTCGATCGAGATCGTCTTCCGCTTGAGGTCGATGTGCTCCTTGTGCAAGCCCTGCGCCTCGCCCATCCTCATGCCGGTTCCGATCAGCACGCCGATGATCAACTGGTCGAATACTTCGAGCGGTTCGCGCAAAGCGGCGTATTCCTCGTCCTCGAGGAACCGCTCAGGGGACGGTCCGGCCTTGGGCAGATCGATGTCGTGGCACGGATTGTCAGTGATCAGCTTCGCTTTGCGCGCGGCCTTCATCGACCCGCTCAGCAGGTGGTAGCACTTCGCAACACTGGTCGGCGCCATGGCATTGCGCAGCTCGGCGACCCACTCCTGCACGTCTTGCTGTTCAATGTCTTTCAGCAGCTGACCGCTCCACTTCGGGGTCAGATGCTTACCGATACGTTGATCGTCGATCTTCTGGGTTCCCTCTTCGACGGCGCGCAGAGCCTTCCATTTCGGTAGCCACTCACCCCACGACATCGCAGGAACCGGGCGCGCTGGGTTCTCGCGCTGCTCGTCTTCCTTCGCCGTGGCCTTGCGCCTCGCGACGTCTTTGTTCGTGAAGACGCCGGCGCTTCGGATTCGGCCATAGGCATCGCGATAGCTGCCGCGGTAGCGACCGCTCGGAAGTTTCTCAGCCCAACCCATGCTCGCCCTCCTACCCTGGTTCCTGCATACATTCCACCATGACGGACATGGAGCAGACCAGTAGCAGTGTGGAGCAAAACATGGAGCAGGCGCATGTTTCGAGCTGTCATTTCGTGTCGCATCCTGGCGGCTACGCCTTCCCTCAAAATGCGCTGGCCTGCATACATTTATTTGTGCATCGCCAGTGGTCACGAGCTCGCTCCGGTGTTCTCCACCGAACTGGTTTTACACACCAGCGGTCGGGGGTTCGATCCCCTCTGCGCCCACAGATGAATATGCAGGTAGGAAGCGATTGTCTCCCAAGCACCCATTGCTCCACGCTGCTACGGGCAACGGCACCGCACCCATCCGGCACAGCCGTCAATCCAGCTCGTACCGCATGAATACATCCGCGCGCTCGTACGGCAGCGGCCCGATCTGATCGCTCGGGACGTGCACGAAACCGACCGATTCGTACAGATGCACAGCGTCGGCCAACTTGGTGCTGCTACCGAGGAACAGCGCCGTGGCGCTCTGCCGGCGGGCGTAGTCGATGGCCTCCTGCAGGATGATGCGGCCGAGGCCGAGGCCGCGCCGGTCCCGCGCCACGGCCATCTTCGACAGCTCGAACACGCCGTCGCCCTCCGGCACCAGCGCCACACATCCGACGATGTCGTCGCCGTCGCGGGCGATGAGTACCTGTCCGCCCTTGGCGACGATCTCGCGCTTCGGGTTGTCCAGTTTGACGGAGTCGGCGGGTTCGAGGGAGAACAGCTCGACGATCCATTCCTCGTTGAGTTCCTTGAATGCCCGTGCATCGGCCGGGCTCGACATCGGCTCGACGACGATGGTGTCGATCTGTTCGTTGGCAACGGATTCGGTCTGCTGTGTCACGTCGTCAGCATGCCCGGCCGCGAATCATCACGTCCAATACTTGACAGGTCTGATTGATACGTTGAACTTATGATTGATGGGGTCGAACTACGACACCTGCGCTACTTCCTGGCGGTCGCCGAGGAGCTGCATTTCGGCCGGGCCGCCGGGCGGCTGCACATCGCTCAACCCGCGCTGACCCAGCAGATACAGCGGCTGGAGACGCTGCTGGGAACCCGCGTGTTCGACCGCACCTCGCGCAGTGTCGCCCTGACTCCGGCGGGAGAGGTACTGCGCGAGCGGGCTGCGGCGATCCTCGGTCACGCGACCCGCGACCTGGACGAGGTCGCGCGCATCGGCCAGGGCAGCCAGGGGCGGCTCTACCTGGGCTTCGTCCCATCGGTGCTGCCGCTGAAACCGCTGCGGACTGTCCGGCAGTTCCGGGACCGCTACCCGCTGGTCCAGATCGACCTCATCGAGGGCTACACCACCCACATGATGGCGCAGCTCGGCCACGGCGCGCTCGACATGGCGATCGTGCGCGACCCCGACGACCAGCCCGACACCGTCGCATTCCCGCTGGTCACCGAGCCTTTCATGGCGGTGCTGCCGGTCGATCACCCGCTGGCGGACCATGCCGCCCTCACCGGCCCCGACCTCGCCGACGACCCGTTGGTGTTCTTCCCCCGGGCCGCAGGCTCCCATGCCCACGACAAGAACCTGCGGCCCCTGGTGGAAGCTGGTTACCGGCCCCGCATCGTGCAGGAGGGCAACAACTGGACCACCATCCTCTATCTGGTCGGTGAGGGGCTGGGCGTCACCATCGCACCGCGCAGCGCGACGTTCACCGCGCCGCAGACCGTCCGCATCGTGCCACTCACCGAAACCGCCGCCACGACAACGGTTTACGTGGCTCACCGGGTCGATGACGATCGGGCTCTCGTTCGCAACTTTCTGGCGCTACTGCCGAAGGATGACGCTCGGGCGAGCGACCGGGAAGTCGCGCAGTGGCAGGCGTAGGCCGTGGTCGACCCTGGGCGTCAGCTACGGGACGTGTCACCGGTGGTGGCGGGTTCCGCGGCTTGCGGCCGCTCTGTCAGCAGGAGTGCGGCGGTCAGTACGACGAACGCCAATGCCGAGCCGTGCACAGTCAGCGCCGTTGCCGTGGTGCCGCCGTGTGTGACCACAGCCACCGCGTCGCCGATCGGTATCACGGCGTTGATCAGCACGACCCAGCCGAGAACACGACGCCGGCCGAGGCCGAGCAGCAGGAACATGACGGCCGCGGCTGCGATGTCGCGCACGCCCTTGACGACGAAGTAGCCGTCCGCGTTGCCCGTCGGCCAAGGCTCGATGCCGTAACCTTCGGGGGCGCCACCGGGATCGAGCAGGAAGCTCAGCCCGAAGTACAACGGTGCGGCCGCGGAGATCACGGCCAGCAGGGTGGTCAAGCGATATCTCGTCATGATTGTTTTCCTCAGTTCGTCGTCGGAGGGATTCCGTTGGGTGGCCACCGCAGGCTGGTCCGCAGAGCGACCGTGCGGGGGAAGGATCTCGGGACGCCGCCGGCCCGTCCGGCGCATCTGCTCGACCGCGAGACCTGGATACGTTGCGGTGCAGGTGATCACGGCGTTGCGGGCAAGGTCGGCTACCAGGCCGTGGTCGACGTCGTGCGGGATGGTCAGGGTCAGGCCGCGCGGACGCGGCGAATGTGGCGGGCGTAGCGGGGGCGGCCGATGACGTGCCAGATGCCGCGTACCGGTGCGGGGAGGCCGCTGAGGAGCATGGCGCGTTCGGCCTGGTCGGCTTCCTCCAGGACGAGGCCGAAAAGCGTGAGCAGGATGAGCTTGGGTGTGTTGGCCACCAAATGGCCGCCCAGGGAAGCCCATTCCTTTTCGGTGATGTACTCGGCCGCGAGGGGAAGAAGAGTGGTCTCTTCGTCGTCGAGGTGTTCGAGCAGAACCGCCCGGTGATCGACGAGAACCGCGACGACGGTGTCGCGTTCGTCGGCTCCGGCCGTGGCCTCCCACGCCGGGACCGCGGCGTCCAGACTGTTCAGCGTGGCTTCGACGCGCTCGTGCTGGGCCTGCATCCGCAGGATGATGTCCGCCCCCAGATCGACCCGGGACAGCAGCGGTGGCCACAGCAGCTCGTCCTCGCCCTCGTGGTGATTCTTCAGTCCCAGCCGGTAGTCGCGGAAGTGGTCGGCGATCACCTTGGCGCGCGCGGTGTCACCCGGGGCGACCGCCGCGACGAGCTCCATCAGCAGCCGTGACTCGCGACGGAAGGCGCGGTGGACGATCTCCATGTCCTGAGTGTTGAAGCTCATCTGTTCCTGCCTTTCAACGGTTTTCGATGTGCTCGAGGCTGCTCCCGGGGGTTTGGAAGGCACTAGGAGCCGACTTGGAACGCTTGACGCGGCCGCGCGTACGATGTGCCACGTCATGGTCTTCATCCGGGTATTGGGCTCGTTCGCGGCCGAGGCCGACGACAAGCCCCTTCCCCTCGGCGGACCGCGGCAGCGCGGCGTGCTGGCTCTGCTGGTGGCCGCGCGCGGGCAGGTTGTACCGGTCGACCGGATGGTCGAGGACCTGTGGCGCGGCGAAGCGCCGTCGCGCGCCCTGGCGTCATTGCAGGCGTACGTGTCCAACCTGCGCCGCCTGCTGGAACCCGGCCGCCCGCCACGGACACCGGCTCGATTGCTGGTGAGCGCGTCGCCCGGCTACGCATTACGGCTCCCTCGGGGAGCGGTGGACGCATGGCGCTTCGAGGAGCTGCTCTCCAAGGCCCGCACGCTCGCCGATCCCCGTGACGCTCGCGCCCGGCTGGACGAGGCGCTGGCGCTGTGGCGGGGACCCGCGTTCGCCGAGGTCGCCGACGAGCCGTGGGTCGTCGCCGAGACCGCCCGGCTCAACGAGCTGCGCCTGGTCGCCCGCGAACTGCACATCGCGACGGGACTGCGGCTCGGCCACCCCGCGACGGTGGTGCCCGACGCGGCGAGCCTCACTCGCGACCATCCCCTGCGCGAAGAGGGCTGGCGCTTGCACGCCCTCGCGCTATGGAGCAGCGGCCGCCAAGCCGACTCCCTGGCCGCGCTCCGCCGCGCCCGCACCACCCTCGCCGACGAGCTGGGCCTCGACCCCGGCCCGGACCTCGTGGCCCTGGAAGAGGCAATCCTCACCCAACGCACGGACGTCCTCCGTGCGGCCGTCCCGCCCCCTGCGGACGCACCCCGGTCCCAGACAACCACGCCGCCGCCTCCGAACAACGAGCGCGACGCGACAACGTTCGTGGGCCGGGAGGGCGAGCTTTCGGCGCTGATGGCAGCCGCCGGGGAAGCCATCTCCGATGGGGCGCGCGTCGCGCTGATCACCGGGGAGGCGGGGCTCGGCAAGTCGACGCTGCTCGAACATCTCGCTGCGCGGCTCGGACAGGACGGGTGGCTCGTGGCCTCCGGACGCTGTCCCGACATGGACAGCGCGCCGCCCGCATGGGCGTGGGTCGAGGTCCTGCGGACAGTGGCCGCGAGCGTTCCGCCGGGAGAGTTCGCCGACGAGCTGGCACCGTTGCTCTCGGACTCCGCGCCGGTGAACGGTGACGCGGCGGCCGGGCGGTTCCGGCTGCGGCAGGCCGTGTGGACATGGCTCTCGGCGGCCGCCGCCGACCGTCCGGTCGCCGTCGTCCTGGACGACCTGCACTGGGCGGACGCCGCCACACTGGAACTACTCGGCGGCAGCGTCGACACGCGGGCCCCGATTTTGGTCGTCGCGGCGTACCGCGCGGACGAAAGCCAGCGCCTCACCACAACACTCGGGTCCCTCGCCCGCACCGCGCCCCTGCGGCTGGACCTGCCCGGACTCGATCGCGACGCCGTCGCGGAGCTCGTACGCGCCGAATGCGAGGCCAACGACGCGACCGTGGCCGGGATCGCCGAGCGGACCGGCGGCAACCCGTTCTATGTGCGGGAGACCGCGCGGCTACTCAACGGCGAGGGCGCGCTGATCGCGCTCTCCGAGGTCCCCGAGGGCGTCCGCGACGTGCTGCGACGCCGGCTCGCAAGGCTGCCCGAAAGCGGCGTGTCCGTCCTGCGGCTGGCGGCGGTGGCCGGCCGGGAAAGCTCGGTGGACGTGCTTGTGCAGGCCGCCGACACCGACGAGGACGGCGTGCTGGACGCGCTGGACGCGGGCGTCATCGCCGGATTGCTCGACGAGCCAGGGCCCGGACGGGTCCGGTTCGTTCACGCGCTGGTCAGGGACACGCTGGTGACCGATGTCAGCCGGGTGCGGACCACCAGGATGCACGTCCGAATCGCCGCGGCCATGGAGGGCACCGGCGACGTCGCGGCACTCGCCCATCACTATGCGCGCGCGGGATCACCGAAGGCCGTCGGCTATTGCGTGCGCGCCGCCGAGCTGGCCGAGGCGCGCTATGCCCACGACGTAGCGGCCGCGCTGCTCACCGACGCCGTCACCAACTCCAGCGACCCGGACGAGCGCGTCGGCCTGCTCGGCAGGCTGCTGCGCGCGCAGGTCAGGGCCGGGGCCTTCGCTGCGGCCAGGGAAACACGCGAGCAGGCCGTGGAGTACGCCGAGTCGATCGGGCGTGAGGACCTGATGATCGCCGCGTTCACCGCTTGGACCGAGCCCACCCCCTGGCAGGCCCGCACGTACGGCACGGTCGACCGTCCCATCGTCGAGCGCCTCAACCGCCTGCTCGAGCGGACCGGCCTTGCCCCCGACGTGCGGTCCCACCTCCTCATCGCGTACGCCCACGAGCTGGTGGGCGAGGGCGATCCGACGGTCATGGCGGCCGCTCGGGAAGCACTCGACCTGGCCGCCGCTCCTCCTCACCGGGCCGCGGCGCTGCTGGTCCTCGCGCGCGAGTCCGGGCGGGCGGAGTACTCCCGTGAGCTGGTGGAGATCGGTGTCGAGCACGACTTGCCGGTCTACCGCGTGACAGGCCTGATCGATCAGGCCGCGAACGCCGCCGCGGCGAACGACCCGGCGACCATGCGCCGAGTGAGCGGGGAGGCGCTCGATCTCGCCCGCGCGTACCGGATGCCGGAGGCGACCGGCGCCGCCGAGATCGCGCTGGCGTCGCTGGTGCTCATCGAGGGCCGGTTCGCCGAGGCCGAGCGCCTCTACGCCGAGGCCACCGAACGCATGGGACGCGCCGGATCGGTGCACGCCACTGGCTTCCTCCGCCTCGCGCTGGCGGTGACCTGGTTGAACGACGGCACGCTCGGCGACCATCTGGACGACGCGCGATCTCTCCACGAGGCGCTCGGCCCGATGGTCGCCGACCTGCTTACGCTGGCCCTCCACGCTGCCGGCCGCAGCGATGAGGCCCGCCGGGCCCGCACATCACCGACCCCGATCCGGCCCGACTTCTTCTTCACCTTCCTGACGAGCCTGCGCGCGATGGCGATTGTCGCCTTGAACGACCGCGACGCTGCCGAGCAGATCTACGCGGACCTGCTCCCCCACCGAGACGGTCCCCCGGCGGGCGCGGCGAGCCTGTCGCTGGCCGTGCGCCCGGTGGCCCACACACTCGGCGAACTCGCTCTCCTCCTGGGCCGCGACGACGAGGCCGCCGCCCACTTCGCCCGGGCCGCCGTCATCGCCGATCAGTGGAACGCTCCCCACTGGTCCGCCGACGCTCGAACACGCGCCGATTACGTTCTGGGCGTCCATGTTTCGCCTCCGCAGCAACACTGAAAGCAAGATCGGCGTCGGGGCGCTGCAGCCCGCGCCGTCGGTCCGGTAGCGCATCGAGCGCTCCGCGTCCCGCCCACTGCGACGATTCATCGCGAGCGGTTGATCGAAACACTATGCGTAACAGGCGATTCCAGTACGCCCCATGGCCGCGGTCCGCCGCGCTGCGTCGAGTGTTCCAAGTCGGCTCCAAGTGCCTTCCAAACCCCGGGAGCAGTCTCGAACACATCGAACACCAGCGATGAAGGAGCAAAACATGAGCACACCCACCTTCCGGGCCGCCGTCGTCCGCACACCGAGCGGACCCGACTCGATCGAGATCATCGACGTCCCCACCACCGAGCCCGGCCCCGGCGAGGTCCGGGTCGCGGTCGCGGCCGCGCCGGTCAACCCCACCGACCTCGGGGTCGTGGGCGGTTTCTTTCACCAGCTGGGCATGATCAACCAGCCCGAGCACACCGGCCTGGGCTGGGACTTCGCGGGCACCGTGCTCGCTGCCGGCCCGGGCGTGGACCTGGCCGTCGGGACTCGGGTCGCCGGTGTCGTCCTCGGTTTCGACCGCGACTTCGGCACCTACGCCGAACAACTCGTCGTGCCCGCCGCCGATCTCGCCGTAGTGCCCGACGGACTCGACCTGGCCGAGGCATCGACGGTGCCGCTCAACGGCTTGGGCGCGGCGCAGATCGTCGACCTGCTCGGCGACGCGCCCGCCGACGGCAACCGGTTGCTGGTGACCGGCGCGGCCGGCGCGATCGGGGCCAACGTGGCCTCGCTCGCACCCGACCGCGGCTGGCAGGTCACCGGTCTGGCCCGAGCCGCGGACGAGCAGTTCGTACGTGGTCTCGGCGCCGACTTCGTCACCGAGGCCGAGCCGGGCTGGGACGCGGTCGTCGACACCACGTCGCAGCAGGTGTGGGGCTTGACCCCGGTCCGCGACAGCGGAGCCTTCGTCGGCGTCCGGCCCAATCTAGTGCCCGCGGCCGTGCGAGGGATCACGGTGAACGCGCTGGTGACGCAGTCGGACGGTCCTCGATTGGGGCAGCTGCTGGCCCGCGCCGCGTCCGGCCGGTTGCCGACCCGAGTGCATGCGGTCGTGCCGTTGGCCCAGGCCACCGACGCCCACCGGGCCATGGCCAAGGGCGGGACGCGCGGTCGCTACGTGCTCGAGCCCTGACCGACTCGGCCACCGTCAGGTTGATCGACTCGCTGGTCCGCTCGTCACGAACGCGGACGGCCTTGCCGTCGGATCGAACCGCGACCGTGGCACGCCAGCGCTGGTAGGTGTCCTCCGACAACCGCAGGGGTTGATCTGCTCGATGGCCTGCCAGAAGTTCAGCACCAGGTTCGTGGCCAAGCTCGACACCGACGAGTAGTCGATCTCGTTGCTGCGTTAACCGAGCACGCGCGGCAGATGCCCCAGCGGTGTCGTGGGCCAGCCCCGGCCGATCGCCGAGTCGAAGGACCGGAGCACGGCGCAGTCAGTGGAAGTCTGGTCTGGGGATACGGATGCCGGCGGCGCGGAGTTTGGTCTCGAAAACCGCGGCCGCCCGCGTCGCGGCTGGTGTCTGCTCTTCGCCGTGGTGGGCGATCAGTGTGTACCGCGTCGCGGCCTCGGTGCGGGCTTGCAGGGCGGTCACGATTTTCAAGTGCGCGGGGTTTGCGAGGTAGTGGTCGGCCATGGCGGTGGCGAGCTCGGCGATGCGGGGGTCGTCCGGTTCCCAGGCCGCGGCTTCGGCGGCGCGCTTGATCAAGGCGACGTACGTGGGGTCGTCGAGTGCGTGCTCGACATGGGTGAGGTAGTCGTCGAAACCTTCCGGGACCAGGGCCTTGGCCAGCACCCAACCCTCCCGGGCGGTCGACACCTCGTCCGCGGGGAAGCCGAGGCCGGCCATCCGCTCCAGCAGCGCCACAGCGCGGTCGCCCAGTAGCGCCCGGTCGCCATCGGCGAGCCGGTGCAGCGTGTCACGTCGTGCGATCAGCTCCTCGATCCGTTCGGTGAGCTGCCGTCCGACGTCGGAGAGCGCGGCGGCGAACCCCGCGGCGTCGGCGTCGAGCAGGGGCCCGATCTCGGCCAGCGGCACCCCGGCGGCGGCCAGCGTCCGGACCTGCACCAGCCGCAACAGATCGGCCGATCCGTACCGCCGGTATCCGGAGCTGTCGCGTTCGGGCTCCTCGACCAACCTGAGCTTGTGGTAGTGGCGCACCGCCTTTACCGTGACGCCGACGAATGCCGCCGCCTGCCCGATCGTGACTCCGTTCCTCATCTGCTCAGCCTTCCTTAGATGAGATTCAGTGCAACGGCGACGGTGCCGAGCGTCGCCACGATCGAGGTCACGCCGACATGCATCCCGACCGACAGGCGAATGTCCTTGTTCCGCCAGGCGAACCAGTATCCCGGGAAGGTGAAGATCACCCGCGACACGAACACCCACGGCGACCAGAAGTGGTACAGCGCGAACCCGAACACCATCATCCACATCAGAACCAGGCTCAGGGCGATCGCCCAGCCCATGAAGGCCGGATAACCGATGGCGTTGACGAATGGTTCGCCGATGAGCAGGTAGACGGCGACGATCAGTGCGCCGGGGACAAGATGCAACACGATCGACAGCGGCAGGGAGTGGCGGTCGCCGAGCAGCCGCTTGACTATTCCGTTCGGTCGAGTGCCTTCGAAGGCGCGCATGACAAGAGTTCCTCGAGCAGTTCGTGAAGGGGTACGTGAAATCAGTCGAAAAGTGCCCACCCAGCCGGGCAGAGCCCGGCGGACAATACATGTGGACGGACCACGCCGAGCTGCTCGAGTTCGGCGTGGCCCCGGTTCGCGTGCTACTGAGCCGGATCGGCCTGCCCGCCGCCGAACACCTCGGCGAGGAGCCTTTGCTGTGCGTTCTGGAACGGGACCGCCACCGACATCGCGCAGTCGTCCACGCAGGTCAGCGAGGCGGTCATGGTCTTACTGCCGTCGGGCGTGGCGTACATCAGCGTCGCGTAGCCCGCATGGCCGCCGTTGTGAGTGATGACGATGCCGCCGTCCGGGCCCAGGTCCCGCACGAACACCCCCAGGCCGTAGTCCATAGTCGGGATGCCCGTCGGATGCGGCGTGCACATCTCGGCCAGCAGCTCGGCAGGCAGGAGCTTGCCACTCAGCAGCGCGGAGATGAACGTGGCCAGATCCCGGGTGGTCGAGATCATGTCACCGCCGCAGGGGTTCCAGGACGGGTTGTGGCGGGTGACGTCGACGGTCTTCTCCTCGCCGTCCTCCTCGTACCGGTAGTAGGCGTGGGCGTGCGGCTCGGGAATCTCCGGCGAAGCTTCCGGCACCACGGTGCCCGACAACCCGAGCGGCCCCAGGATCAGCCGCTGCATCTCCTCGGCGAACGATCGGCCGGTGACCTTCTCGATCAGCAGCCGGGCCAGCACGTAGTTGGTGTTGGAATAGCTCCACTTCGTCCCCGGCTCGAACCGCGCAGGCTTGGACAACGCCAGCTCGACCAGCTCCTGCGGCCGGTAGGTGTGGAATCGGTTGTCCACCCACTCTTTACCCAAGGGGGTACCCGGCGCGGGGATCCCCAGCACTACCGTCCCGTCCTCGTAGAGCTCGCCGGTGAAGTTGAACACCCCGCTGGTGTGCTGCAACAGCATCCGCACCGTGATCCGCTCGTCCAGCCCGAACTCGGGCAGGTAGTCCGCCGCCGGGATGTCCAGCCCGATCTTGCCCTCGGCTACCAGCTGCAGCACCAGGGCCGCGGTGAAGGTCTTGGTATTGCTGGCAATCCGGACGTACCCGTCGATCGGTGGCTTCGCACTCCCGCCCAGCTCGGCCACCCCGGCACTGCCGACCCACTCGCCCCGCTCATCGTTCACGCGCAGCGCTACCCCGACGAAACCAGAATCGACGATCTCCTCGATCGCCTTCTGCAGCTCCGGGCGATCCTGCCCGGCAGCGGTATTCGGCACGGCGGCCCCGCTGTCCGCCGTGGCCGCACCGGCGGCGTCGAGGGTCGCGGTGATCTTGCGGGCCATCTCGGCCAGGGCGGGCTGACCCTGATGGGGCCGGGCGGCTGCCTCGATGGCGACGAGGACGGTGCTGCGGAAGTTGTCGGCCTCGGCCGGATCCTGCTCCTGCAACAGGCTGACCGCTGCGGTCAGGGCCGGCAGCACCTGGTCGGCGAGTTCGGCGACGGACTTGCCCTTCAGTTCGATGTCTTTCGACGTCGCAGCGAGCACGTGCCCGATAGGGCCGGTCGCGGACAACAGGGCCATGCTGCCGTCGGCGGCGGCCTTGCCGGGCTTGCCGGCGGCGGCCATCAGCGACACGGCGCCGTACGCGGCGGTCCGCAGAGTGCTCTTGTCCTGGTCGGAAAGGGTGATGGACATGGTGGTTTGCTCCTTCAAGTCCCGGTCGGCATCGTGCCGCTGCGACGAGCATTCACCCTGACCCAAGGTCAACCTCAACTATGATCTAGCTCACAGCTACCGCCTTTTTGGGTTTGGGACAGCTTCGTGAGCAGGACGCCGTTCTCGCGGTCGTAGAGGTCGCTGGCGTATCCGGACAAGACGACGGTCGCCTGGCACACCCACACCCGCCGAGCGCGCACCAAGACTTTTCCTGTCGCGGTTGCTCGGAGTGGAGACGCCGGGCGGGCCGGGCGGATGGCGCCCGGCCCGCCCGTCATTGTGTTCGATTACCTCCACTGGGTGACCATCACGGGGTTGGTGTGAAGAAGCCGAATATGGCGCCGATGGTTGAGCCGACGGCGCATCCGATGATGGCTCCGACCACGAAGAACCAGAACCCGATCAGAACGCCGAGCGCGCAGCCGAGGGCTGCACCGAAGACGATCGACATCGGTCCCACGGCCTGCTGCACGCCGGGCATATCCTGGTACGCGACAGCCTCTTGTGTCGGCCCGCCGACCGGTGTCAGGGTCAACTGTGTGCCGGAGCTGTCCAGCCGCGGCGTGACCGCGAGATTCTGTCCGGCCTCCGTGCGCAGTGTCGTCGGGATGGCGCCGACTACCGCACCGTCGTTCGCGAGGACTGTGACCGAGTCGGGCGTGACGACGAAACTGCCGGAGGCGAGGGTCACCAGGGCACTCGAGTGATCGCCCGCGAGACTCGCCGTGTAGGCGACCGGGCCGTCCACGCCGGTGACGTCGACATTCGCCAGCGTCGCCTCTCCATGTGCTGTCGCGGTGGCTATGCTCGTCGCCGCGATGGCCATGAATGCGGTTGCTATCAATTTTTTGATGAACATTTACCCTCCTACCTCTGCCGATTCTCTTCACATTCCCGACGAACGGTCCCAGGATGGGTATAATCATCCGCCGTCGAATTGATCGATGTCGCTGGGGTACTCGGATACCGAATTTCGAATTGTAGTCAGCTTTTATCCCCGGGGATATGTATTTGAATCGAAATTTCCGTTGGTATATCGGCTCCGCGGATGCGGCCAGCGGCATCTGGGAGGAACCGGCACCGATAGCCTGTCCGCGCCACCACCGCCTAGGCCCGAACCGCGCACTGGGCGGATGGCTGGCATGCCTTCCCGCGGGCGGCGAGCACCGACTCCGCATCTGCCGCCAATGCGAATACATCATTCACACGCCACCGGTCACCGCCAAATGTGAGCACCCGAGCACTTGCTCCACCTGACCGCACAAAAACACGCCGGCGTGCGACCGGCATCTCCGCCGTCAGCTGGCGCGTGGGAACAACAGCGGCTCATCCTCCGCCGCGGCGCAGCGGCAGTTTCCGGCGCAGTCGGTGCATGTCGAGCACCCGTCACACCACGCGGTGAGGTGGTGTCCGCAGTCGGGGTTCCATTCGTCATCGAGTGTGACCAGGTGCGCGATCAACGGGCCGCCCTGGTCATATGGGCGAGGCTCCATACCTGAATCATCACCGCACCCACCGACAAACCTGCCCGACCGCGGTCAGGTGGTAAAACTCCGCTGTAGAACGCGGTTTCGTGGCTGATACACGCACCGCTATCAGCGGCGTACCCCAAGCCCGGCTCGGCGGTACTGCGACCCGTGAGCTTCTGCGCGCGTGAAGAGCAGGCCGTAAGGGGCAGGCGATGAAGCCAGCCCTGACCGTTGCAACCCAATCATCCAGGGCCACAACTACTTCCGTTGGCAGCTGTTTGCGTCCAGACGATCTACCCAACGAGGGGCGGCGCGCTCAGTACTTCGTGGAGATCGGCAAGGCGCACGCCATGCAGAAGAACTACCGCGAATCGCTGTACGCGCTCCTGCGCGCCGAACACGCCGCGCCCCAGCACGTCCGCACCATGTCGCCCGTGCGCGAACTCGTCGGTCACATGATGCGCACCGCGCGCCGCGACCTGACTACCGGTGACCTCGGACGGCTGGCGCAGCGGGTCGGCGCGGTGCCTTCCTGACCGGCGGGACCCTTAACGTGGACGGCCCCCGGATCCGGATAAGGGCTTGGTTCCGGGGCCGATGTGTGTTCGATGGCCGGGCGAATCCGCAGGATTGATTGGCTGGCATCGGCGCTGCGCCTCGTCGACCCGGACATTCAGGTAGGAAGCGATTGCCCCAAGCCTCCATTGCTCCACGCTGCTTCCGTGGAGCAAACATGGAGGAGAGCACTGCGGAGTCACAACAGGAACCGGTAGCTCGACTGGTCAGCATCGGGCAAACCCTCGCTATGGATGTCCTGGACCGTCTGCACGTGGCTTCGGCCGAGCGGCAGCCGAGCTGACCCCGACAGACGCGGAATCACCTTGGCCGACAAGGCCTCCGACGCGTGCGGGCATTTTCACCATTGCCGCAACGCGCAGCATCGGCGGGGCTTGACCGCGAGCGCCTGACGGCGGGCATCGGCATCGCACTCCGAGCAACAACCGACGCCAGGGGTGGGGGATCCACACACCTTGGGTGGGTATTTGCGGAGCGTTAGCTGTTCGACGATAGGAGAACACATCCCCAATCGCTCGAGCGAGGAAGAACGAACTCCATGTCCATTGCTCTCGACCAAGCACTTCCCACTCGCACGGCTGCGCAAGCGCGCGACCACACAACGCCGCCGCCGCCGACCGTCGCTGTCATCGAAGCAATCGCGACCGGTGCGCCTAGCCAGGTCCTCGACCAATCCGTCGCAGCGGACTGGATGGCTGGGCAATTCACCGATCCGGAGCAGCAAACCCGGATCAGACGTATCTTCCGCAAGACCATGATCGACACCCGGCGATTCGCGGTCGACCCGCTGAATCCTCGACCTCATACGCCCGGTGGCAAACCAGCGACGATCCGGGATCGCATGCACCTGTTCTACCGCCACGCCGTTCCACTGGCGGTCGATGTGGCGCGGCGCGCGCTCGAAGGTGTCGACCCGGCCGACGTCGGACTGCTCGTGTTCGCCACGAGCACCGGCGTCATCGCGCCCGGCGTTGACGTTGCGGTCGTCGAAGACCTCGGACTGCCCCGGTCGGCCGCTCGCCTGGTGGTCAACTTCATGGGCTGCGCGGCAGCGATGAACGGAATTCGCACCGCCTCGGACTTCGTCCGGGCCAACCCGGACAAGAAGGCGATGGTCCTGTGCATCGAGCTCAACTCAGTGCATGTCGTCCCCGTCGAAGACGTCAACGACGCGGTGAGCTACAGCCTGTTCGGAGACGGCTGCGGCGCGGTCGTCATCGGGACAAACCGAGGGGCGAAGCAGGCCGAAGCCGGGACGATCGTCATCCGGGACAACTTCACCCACTTGTTCGAGGGCACCCGAGACGGCATCGCGGTCGGCGTCAACCACGACGGCATCACGTGCGAGCTGTCCGAGAACGTACCCCAGTACATCTACAACGGCGTTGCTCCCGTCGTCGGAGACGTCCTGCGCCGCAATGAATTGTGGCAGCCAGACATCGATGTGTGGGCAATCCACCCGGGCGGGCCGAAGATCTTGCTCGAATCCGCTCGATCGCTCGGCCTCCCGCCGGAAGCCGCGTCGACGAGCTGGGATGTTCTTGCTGAGTACGGAAATATGTCGAGCGTCTCACTGATCTTCGTGCTCGAACGGATCGCCGGTCGGACGGGGGCGAACAAGCCGGTCTCGACGGGCGTCGCGTTCTCGTTCGCGCCAGGAATCACGATCGAGGGATTCGTCTTCGACGTCGTTCGCAGGTGATCGTGCCTCCCGAGAACCGATGGTCATTTTCGGACCGGATGGACCCCACTTTCCGTGTGGCAACGAACGCTCATCTGATTAGTGGCATGGGGCATACGTGGGCAGCTGGTCTCTGATGACCGGGCCCATGATGGGGATGGACAAGCGGGCGGCATCGGCGTAAAGCTGTTGATGAAGTGCCGACTACCCGGTCTGAGCGATCCACGACGGTGCGCGAGCCGGGATCAACTTCGAAGCGAGCGACGATGGGTGAGAATCTCGGCGCGAGCACCTCCAACCTCGGTGGCGTCCGCGCGACGGCAACGCAGACCGCGTTGACGACCCTGGTTGCCCAGTTCGCCGAACGCTGGCACTCATCGAGCGAACCACCCAATCTGTCGGTTCACCTGCCGGTCGAGCCCGCGCTGCGGCGAACCGTGCTGATCGAGCTGATCAAGGTGGATATGAACGAACGCTGGCAGCGCAGCGACGACGCGCTGCGCCTTGCCGACTATCGCGAACAGTTCCCGGAACTGGGCACTGCTCCGCTGCCGCCGGATCTCATCTACGAGGAGATCAGCGCCCGCAGCCGCCGCAACGACGTCGACCTGACCGAGTACCAGCACGACTACCCGACCCAGATGGCGTGCATCACCGAGAGTTTCGACCTCAGCGGCCCGCGCACCACGCTGCTGGCCGACCCCACCGCGCTCGATGCCATCGATACCATTGCTCCGGGCGCCACCGTCGACGACTTCGACCTGCTGCTGTCGCTGGGCCGCGGCGCCTTCGCGCGCGTATTCCTGGCTCGGCAGCGATCGATGGGCCGGCTGGTCGCGGTGAAGATCTCCCACGACCGCGGCGCCGAACCACAGACCCTGGCCCAGCTCGACCACGACCACATCGTCCGGGTCTTCGATCAGCGTCAGATCACTGAACAGCATCTGAAACTCATGTACATGCAGTACGTTCCCGGCGGCACCCTGCTGGGCGTGCTGCGACTGCTGCACCGCACCCCACCGGCCGAACGCAGCGGCACGCTGCTGCTGGCGGCTATCGACGCCGCCACCAGCAGCGGCGGCGTGGTCGAGCCGCAGCCCTCCGCCGCGCGTGCGGAACTCGAACGGCTCACCTGGCCGGAGACCGTCGCCTGGCTCGGCAGCCGCCTCGCGACCGCCCTGGACTACGCCAACCGCCACGGTGTGCTGCACCGCGACGTCAAACCCGCCAATGTGCTGCTCACCGCCGACGGTCAGCCCAAACTGGCCGACTTCAACATCAGCTTCAGCCGGCATCTGCCCGGCGCGAATCCGGTTGCCTACTTCGGTGGCTCGCTGTCCTACATGTCGCCCGAACAGCTCGAAGCCTGCCACCCCAGCCTGGCCACCACTGCCGCGGATCTGGATACCCGCAGCGACCTCTACGCGCTGGCGGTGGTCCTGTGGGAGCTACTCACCGGACGGCGACCGTTCGACGACGGACCCGGGGCCGGTGAATCGGAGCAATCGCTGCAGGCGATGATCGATCGACGCCGCCGGCCCGTGGACGAGCACCTGGAGGCCGAGCTGCCCCCCGAATGCCCTGCGGTATTGCGCGATGCACTGCTCACCTGCCTTGCGTCCGACCCCGCCGACCGTTATTCCAGCGGCGCCGAACTGGCCCGGCGGCTGGAATTGAGCCAGGATCGGGCCGCACGCGACCTGGTCGTCCCGCCGGCACACAGCCTGCGGGCACGGCTGCACATGCGGCCCGTACCGGTGGTGATTCCGGCGGGCATGTTCGGCCAGGTCGTGGCCGGACTGTACCTGTCGGCGCACAACGTCCGGCTGATCCAACTCGAGCTTGGATCCGAGGCCGCCGGGCGGCTGACCCACCTGGGGTATGTGGTGATCGCGATCTCCTTCCCGGTCGCGACCGCCGGGCTGCTGTACTGGTGCCGCAACGTCTTCCTGGTGCCCGACGGCCTGCGCCGAGGCAAACGCTTCGACGAGGCCACCCTCGCCCGGGCGCGCGCCGACACCCTCGCCTGCGGTGATCGGATCGCTGCCGTCGCATTCATCGGATGGATCCTGGCCATGGGCATCTTCCTGGTGAAGCTGCTGACGCTCGGCCCGCTGCCGGCCGGATTGCTGGCGAATCTCATCGCCTCGAGCCTCATCGCGGCCGCGGCGGCGGTCGTGTACACGTACTTTCCAGCCACATTCTTCGTCTTGCGCTGGTACTACCCGGGTTTGGTCGCCGCCGGGCACACCTACCCCGACGACTCGACCCGGCTACGCCGGCTGATCCGGCGCAGCCGCCTGTACCTCGGTGTGGCGGCCTCGGTTCCGCTGATCGGCGTGCCGGTAGGGCTGATGTTCCTTACTCCGCACCAGCAGCATACGGTGATCGGCTCGATCGTAGCCTTGTGTGTCGGTGGGTTTCTCGCCTTCGCTGTCGCCCTGGCCACCTTCTACGCTCTGCAACGGGATCTGGAGGCCCTCGATCACATCGTGGATCCCCGTCCCCACTTCTAATACTCTCCAGCTGCACTTCTCGGCGTAAATTTCGCTGCGCCGAGACCAGCCGTTTTCCGCCAACGTGAATCTTCGCGTTCACCTCTGTTGAGGTAATCCACCAGGTGACCCCGATTCTGGAAACCTTCGTCATCGATCTGCTCGGAGCCACAATTCGAGACTCGCAATCTTTTTCTAGGACGCTTGCCCATCAAGTCCGAGAGGATCTTTGGAACGGGGTGCGCGATGCAGCACGAAAAGCGATCCGGCGACAAAGGCCAGGCGCTCCCTGATGCACCCGCACCAAGACGTGCCCGTCGCAGACTGGGTGGGCTCAGAACGTGGATTATCGGGATCGTCACTGCAGATTCAGGATAGAGCTCGACTGGGTGGCCGATGGCCGGGGTGGGACGACCACTGTCGATGACCACGGCAAGCCGTTCAGGGTCGCTGGGAGTCGCGATCTGCCCGAATATGTCATCGACAACAACTACCGGCTGATGCCACGTAGTAGGTAGATCAACACTTGCAGGGCCGTTAGCTCGACAGCGTACGCAGAGTTCTGGGCCGAGACCCCCGTGCGACATCTACAGTAGGTAGCTGTGGACGCGCCTTCGGCGCTGCGGGAATTCTCCGCATACGGGCTGTCGCACTGGATAGTCCTCGCCGTCTTCGCAGTGGGCTCGGTGCTCGTCGTCCGGATCGGACGCCGACACCGGAGCGCTTCTGCCGCACGCCATTTCGGCCAAGCCTTCGGCGCGGCGATCCTAGCGCTGTACTTGGTGATCTACCTCTACGCGATGATCCCGCTGAGCGTCGGTCACTCGGTTCCGTTACGTCTGACCGATCTCGCGAGCCTTGTCGCCGCGTATGCACTGTGGTCCAACCAGCACTGGGCATACGCGCTGACCTACTACTGGTGTCTCACCTTGAGCACACAAGCACTCGCGTCACCAGCCTTGGCGAGCCCGGATTTCCCGCACTATGAGTTCCTGGCCTTCTGGGCGATTCACCTGGCCGTTGTCTGGGCTGCGATCTACCTGACCTGGGGAATCGGCATGCGCCCGGACTGGCGCAGCTATCGGATTGCCGTAGTGGTTACCGCGGCATGGGCAGCGGTAACCTTCGCGTTCAACTCTCTCGCCGACACCAACTACGGGTTCGTCAACGCGAAACCCGACACTCCGTCGCTGCTCGATGTGCTGGGGCCCTGGCCTTGGTATCTGGGCACCGTGATGCTCATCTTGCTAGCCGTCTGGGCTTTGATGACCTGGCCCTGGATCCGGGCCACCGAATCCTCGCCCCGACAGGACTGATCACGATGCACGGCCGCTCCGTCCGGTCTGCGGCTGGGCCCCGCTCCACGCGACGAGCCGGTCACTTAGGCCGGGGGTCGTCGTCGGGGTTGACATATGTGATGCCGAACGGCCCCATCGACGCGTTCTGGATGATCGTTTCGCCCTGCGCACGGACGTAGTGGGTACTGGCTGCGGGAACGGCGATGTAGCTGCCCACCTCAACAGGTTGCATGGATTCCCAGTTCGATTCCTCTCCTGTTCCGACGAAGAATCCGCCGGATATGACTGTCAATCCTTCAGCGTTGGGATGGAAATGCGGCGGGACACGATAGCCATCCGGAACCTTTATTCGCATCACGAAGTATCCGCTTTCGTTGGGATTACCTTGCAGTACTGCGACCTGCGCCCCTGGAGGTAACCCGGGTGGCGCTTGTTGCCACTCGATTGCGCTGGGCTGAAAGACCTTGTGGTGCTCGGGACCGGCGGCTTGCGCGTTTGTGGTGGCTTGCGGGGCCGAGGTCGTCTCGTCGTCAGAGGAACATCCGGCGACAAAAGCGGCCAACATCGCACCGACGAGCAGATATCTATTCATATTCACCGTGGGACTCCTGTTCTGCCGACCAATATTCAGTGTGCTCTGGGTAATACCTGAACACAATGGGGCCGGTTCTCCGCCCGTAGATTCGAGTATTCGCGGCTGACAGGTTGTCCCGCCTTCAACCGCGTCCGGGCAGCGGTCCGATCCCGTCTGCGCGCACAAGTGAATTGAGGCGGCGTGTCTGCGGCTGAGGTCGACCGGACCTGAATAATTCGAGCGATGGCGTCTGAGAAGTTCTGTCGCAGGTCGGTACTGGCGTTGGCGGCGGGTTTGCCGCTGTCTGCGCTGCCGGTTGGGCGGGCGGCCGCAAGCGAGTCGACGGTGCGATACACGATGACCGCGTTCACCAACAGCAGCGAAACCGATTTGTATGTCCGAATCCACCGATGCGACGACATTTCGTTTGCTGCGCGGTTGTGCCTATCGGCCACCGGCTGGAGTAATGCGTGATCCGAGTATCTTCCGCAATGTCGATAGCGATGGGCAGGCTGGGGCACCCCGCGGGAAGGGCAGTCGCTCGTCCGACTGCCCGATCGTGGCTGGCGTATCTACTTCGACGCCTACACCGAAGGCAAGTACTTCTACAGCGACAGCCACGACGGCTTCCGCACCTGGACCGCGCCCCGCGAACTCCCCGGCCTTTCCGGCACCATCCGTCACGTCACCGTCTTCCCGGAGAACCTGCCGGAATCCGAAACCTGAGCGACGGTTCGATCCGCGCCTCGTGACCCCGGCTGGGTGATCCCGAACTCCACGACCCCCGACTCGCCGACGCTGAACCAATTAATGGTCGCCGCATGCGGATTCACGTTGTTGACCGGTCGCAGCGCGGTCGAAACCGCGTCCCCTGTTGTTCCCCGGCCGTGGCCGCGAATTGCGCCCCTCTCGCATGTCACCGATATAGCGCGGGCTGAGCTGAAAGGGAGTTGTCGCCGCTGCCGAAGCGGGGCTTCCGGCGAGAAACACCGACGCCGTCACCGTCAGCGCGGCCACTGGTGATGCCCGAAAACAGATTCTTCTGGCGCATCGCGCCGACTGTACGAAGAACTACCCCACATCGCGGCGAAGCCAGGTGACTTCGGCGCCGGATTCGACACCGTAGCGGTACATCTCCAAGTCCTCGTCCCATGCCGTGCCGAGAGCTCGGTCGATTTCGGCGGCGAGGTCGTAACCGTTGTACTTACCGAGTTCGCGGGAGGCTTGGAGGAGAGCGCGCAGGCGCATTTCGCCGATCGCGACGTCGCCGTTGGCGCTGGTGGAACCGTGCCACAGGCCGAGGTTCGGTACGAAGCTGTAGCGCTCACCGTCGACGCCGTCGCTCGGGTCCTCGGTGACCTCGAAGCGAAGTACCGGCCAGGACCGCAAGGCCTGGGCTATCCGGGCGGCGGTGCCGACCGGACCGAACCAATCGCTGGTTGCGCGCAATTGGCCGTCGGCGGGCTGCGCCGTCCAGCGCAGTTTCGCGGGAGCGGCCAGGGCAGAGGTAAGTGCCCATTCGATGTGTGGGCACAACGCGGCAGGCGACGAGTGGATGTAGACCACACCCGCCGTCGCGTCCGCGAACTGACTCGATGCGCGCACCACTAAAACCTCCAGCTTCGACGAGGAACGTCTTCCCCAACGACCCGTCGAATCTGGCGTTGCCTGAGTGTACTGGAGTGCCCGGAGTTACACGTGTTACTTCGGATGCATGTTCTGTGGTGTTACTTCGGTCCCCCATTTCGTGCGAGCGTCGACTCCGCGATCACCGCATCGGAGAAGACGGGCCAAGCCTCCCGCGCCCAGTCGCCGAAATTCTCGTCGGTCAGAGCGATACTCGCCACCCCTATTTTTGGATCGACCCACAGGAATGTGCCCGACTGCCCGAAATGGCCATAGGTACCAGGCGAATTACCTCCGCCGGTCCAGTGCGGCGATTTGCCGTCACGAATCTCGAACCCTAGCCCCCAGTCGTTCGGCCGCTGCGAACCGTAACCGGGCAACACACCGTTGAGCCCAGGAAACTGGACCGAAGTCGCCTCGGCGTGGGTCTGCTGGGAGATCAACTGCGGATTCAGCAATTCCGCGGCGAAGCGCGCGAGGTCGGTGAGGGTGGAGCGGCCCGCGTGCCCGGCGGGCCCTGCCAGCACCGAGGCGGTCATGCCGAGCGGTTCGAAGACCGCGTCGTGCAGATACTCGGGGAACCCGATCCCGGACTGCTCGGCGACAAACGCGGCCAACACCTCGAAGCCCGCACTGGAGTAGATCCGCCGAGCCCCCGGCACGGCCAACACCTCGTTCGTGTCGAAGGCGAAGCCGGAGGTGTGCGCCAGCAGATGTCGCACGGTCGATCCGGGCGGGCCTGCGGGCTGGTCGAGCTCGACCGCGCCCTCCTCCACCGCCACCAGCACCGCATAGGCAACCAGCGGCTTGGTCACCGACGCGAGCGGAAACACTCGCTCGACATCGCCTGCGGTCGTCGCGCCGTCCCTGGTGACAACACCTACCGCCGCATGCCGAACCGGCCAGTCCCTGATCTGCTCGAGTGAACGCACCAGGCGAGCGTACGAGACCACCCACAGGTCGGCGTAGGCGGACACATTCACCGATTCAGCGACGGAAACCGCGACCGGACGCCCGAAGTTATCCGGCCGACCGGACACCCCCGAACAGACTCTGGTACCGCCGGTACCATCAACTCACCATGAGCGCACAGCCCACCATCCACGGCGAAGTGGCGTCCGGTTTCGGACCCGTCGCCGACGCATTCCGCCGTAACTTCGCCCAGCACGGCGAGATCGGCGCCGCGGTGGCCGTGTACGCGGGCGATCGCCCGGTCGTGGATCTGTGGGCGGGTCATCGCGACCGGCGCCGGACGCTGCCGTGGGAGCGGGACACGATCGTCCCGGTGTTCTCCTCCACGAAGGGCATGGCCGGATTCGTGATCGCGACGGCAGTCTCGAGGGGTCTGCTCGACTACGAGGAGCCGGTCGCGAAGTACTGGCCGGAGTTCGCCGCAGAAGACAAGGGCGGGGTCACGGTGCGCCAGTTGATCGACCATCAGGCCGGTCTGTCCGGCCTCGACACGGTGGTGCGACTCCCACAGGTAGCCGATCTGGACGGGCTGGCCACCATTCTCGCCGCGCAGAAACCCGCGTGGCGTCCCGGCACCCGGCACGGCTATCACGCCATCACCCTCGGCCTCTACCAAGGCGAATTGGTGCGCCGCGTTGATCCCGCGCACCGCTCGCTCGGCCGCTTCTTTGCCGAGGAGATCGCGAAACCGCTCGGACTCGACTTCTTCATCGGCCTGCCCGCCGAGCAGAGCATGGATCGCATCGCGACCCTCGCCGCCACCGAGGGCCTGGACATCCTGCGCTACGAACGCGATATCCCGATGCGGATCGGCGCCGAATTGTTCGCCAAACGTGGGTTTTCCTATGCGGCGCTGAACAATCCGCGCGTGGGCGCACCGGCAAGGGCGGCCAGGCGCGAGTTTCTCGAGGTCGAGATGCCCGGCTCCAACGGTGTCGGCAACGCCAGGTCGCTGGCCATGGCCTACGGCGCCGCCGCGGGCCGCACCGGAGCCCTCCCGATCGACAACGACGTGCTCGACCGGCTCGCCGTCGCGGATACCGCCGACGACGTGCCCGCCGATGATCTGGTGCTGCACACCAAGAGTCGCTATCACCTGGGCTTCCGCAAGTCCTGCGGCACGTTCCGCTTCGGCTCGGACAAGCGCGCCTACGGCACAACGGGACTCGGCGGCTCCTTCGGATTCGCCGACCCCGCAACAGGTCTCGGCTTCGGCTACGCGATGAACCGCCTCGGTCTCGCGGTGCTCGACGATGTGCGCAGCCGCAATCTGCGCGAGGCTCTGCTGCGCTGCAGCGTCTGACGGCTCGCCGCGTCCAGCGCACCATCACAGGCGCGCTGCCCGACGCGGCCGAGGCGATCAGCGGCGACGCGCGTTCGAGCGCGAGATCGAGCCGCATCGGGCGGGGGAGGGAACGTTGGAATTCCCGCTCGGCAAGCCGATTCCGTGCGACCTCGTCGCACACATCGCCGCCATGCTCGCCGAGCGGTAACCTCGGCGACTACTACCAGTCGGCCTCGGTGTACTTGATGATGCCGCGAATGTTCTTGCCGTCCAGCATGTCCTGGTAGCCCTGGTTGATCTCCTCGAGGGAGTAGCTGCGGGTCACCATGTCGTCCAGGTTGAGCTGACCCGACTTGTACAGCGACAGCAGGTGCGGCGCGTCCTGGCGGGCGTTGCCGCCGCCGAAGATGCAGCCCTTCACCGTCTTCTGCAGCATGGACAGCAGGAAGGTGTTCATCTTGACGTCGCCCGCGTCCATTCGGCCCATCGAGGTGATCACCAGGGTGCCCGCCTTGGCGGTGAGGATCAGGCCCTCTTCGACATAATCGCCGTGCATTTCGCCCATGGTGAGGATGACCTTCTGGGCCATCCGCCCCTCGGTGGCCTCGATGAGCGGCATGATCGCGGCGGCCATGCTCTCGTAGGTGTGGGTGGCGCCGAACTTCTGCGCCTGCTCCCGCTTCCACGGATTCGGGTCGATCGCAACAACTTTGGACGCGCCGGAGAGCACCGCGCCCTGCAGCGCGCTCATGCCGACACCGCCGATGCCCGCGATCACCACGGTCTCGCCCGGCTTGACCTCGGCGACGTGGGTAGATGACCCGAAGCCGGTCGGCACACCACAGCCGACGAGGCAGGCCACCTCGAACGGGATGGACGGGTCGATCTTCACCACCGAGGTGTGGTGCACCGTCATGTACGGCGCGAAGGTGCCGAGCAGGCACATCGGGATGACGTTCTCGCCGCGCGCCTGGATCCGGTAGGTGCCGTCGCTGATCGCCTGACCCATCAGGAGACCGGCACCCAGGTCGCACAGCGCCATATTGCCGCTGACGCAAGCCGGACAGCGACCACATGCCGGGATGAACGACAGGATCACATGGTCACCGACCTCCAGGTCGGCGGGGCAGTTCGGCCCGAGCTTGGTGATCACGCCCGCGCCCTCGTGGCCGCCCATCACGGGGTAGCCGGGCATCGGTGTCGCACCGGTCACGATGTGGTGGTCCGAGTGGCACATTCCGGCGGTTTCCATCCGGATCTGTACCTCACCGGCGACCGGGTCGCCGACCTCGATCTCCTCCACCGACCATGGCTGGTCGATCCCCCACAGGATCGCGCCTTTCGTCTTCATTCGTGTAGACCTCTCGCATGCACGGGCTTCTATGTGACTGCACCCACACTACGAGAAAACTGAAACGCGTTCTAGTACCGGGTCGAAAATTCGTCGGTAAGGATCGACCGGACCCCCGAACGGGTTCCAACCCCTCCGGCGGCGACCCGGCTCGTTTCAGATCCTGCCCGACTTCAGCCGCGCACGTCGTGAACATGATGAATCACGTCATGCACGAAATATCCCGCCAGGGTTTCCACGGTGAAGATCGAGCCATCGCTACGCCGCACCTGGAGGTCACGGTCGACGGCGGGCACCGATTCGATCGCGCGCGCGACCACTTCGGCGGCCGCGGTCAGTTCGGTAGCCACCGTTGCCGGATCCTGCTCGCCATATCGGTCGGCGATCGCCGTTTCGTCTTGATCCCAGTTCGAGAACATCGGCAGACCGTCCTCGGTCTCGCCGACGTCGAGCCCCTTGGCATCGAAGCCGGGGACCGCAGGAGCGACCGCCTCGGCACGCGCCGCAACAGCCGTGCGGTAGGCGAAGATTCGGCACACGTCGCGCACGTGGGCGGCGTACTCGAGCGGCGACCACGTTTGGTCGTCCGGGCGCGTGACCGCGTCGTCGCGCTTCAGCGCCGCCGACAACCGACCCGCGTATTCGCGGGCCAACCCGGGCACCGCCTCGTATGGCGTCGCCGCGGCGTCGAATCCGCATTCCGGACAGGACCGCTCGAGGACCCAGGTCCAGTTCTTCACGTCAGGCACGATTGTCATGCGCCCACCCTACGATTGGCCGAATATTATAAGCCACCCAAATTCAGCCATCTGTCCGCAAGATCCCGACACGCTTTGCGGGACATGCACTCCCCCGAACCGACCGGCGGCCGCCGACCACACAAGCGGCGGCCAGCTCGACCGTGACTACTCCATCAGACGATGCGCCTTCTCGAAGAGCTCCAAGGTGATGGCATGCAGGAAGTCGCCGACCGGCTTGGGCGCCTTGCCCGCGAAGGCGCGAGCGTGCGTGCCCTCCAGCACGATGCCGAGCTTGAAGCAGGCCAGCACCGTGTACCAGGGGACCACGCTGAGATCGCGGTCGGAGAACTTGCCGTAATGGGCGATCATCTCTTCCGGCGTCGGCAGGCCGCCGACCGCGCCGAGCTTGCCGACCAGCGCGGCGCCGGTGGTACCCGGCTCCGGGCGGGTCGCGATCTGCCAGCCGAGGTCGAGCAACGGATCGCCGATGGTGGACATCTCCCAGTCCACCATCGCCGCCACCTCGGGGCCGTCGAAGGCGAACATCATGTTCGCCAGGTGGCAATCGCCGTGCAGGATGCCCGGGGTCCACTGCGCGGGCCGGTTACGGTCCAGCCACTCTCCGACCTGCTGAACACCCGGGATCTCCGGACCCGGGTACCCCTTGTTCGCCGAGTAGGACTCGAGCTCACCGAGCCAGCGCGGCACCTGGCGTTCCAGGAAGCCCTCCGGCTTGCCGTAATCCGCGAGGCCGAGCGCCTGGTAGTCGAGCGCGCCGAGCCGCGCGATCGCCTCCACCGCGGACAGGCCCATCTGGCGCCGGATCTCCGGGTCGGAAGCGTGCAGTTCGGGCAGTTCGTTCTGGGGGTTGAACCCGGTGATCGGCTCCATCAAATAGAAGACAGCGCCGAGGACCGTCTCGTCCGGGCATGCCGCGATCACCCGTGGCGCCCGCACCCCTGCGCCGTCGAGCGCGCCGAGTAGCCGCGCCTCGCGCCGGATGACGTCATTGCTCTTGGCGCGCAGGTGCTTCGGGCCGCGCCGCAGCACATAGTCGCGGCCACCCCTGCTGAAGCGCAACATGATGTTCTGCGTCCCACCGCCGAGCGGAGTCACCCCCTCGAACTCGCCACCAGGGAGACCCTGCTCATCCATCCACTTCCCGACCACGGTGAAGTCGACAACGTCACGATCCACGTCGACCGGCTGCGCAACAGACATGCTCGACATTGTGCCTCATCGATACCAGCTAACTGAAGGCAGTCGACAACAGTTAGCCATTCCGCCCTGGGCGTAGGGTTTCAGGCACCATGCACACGTTGTTGATCGACAATTACGACTCCTTCACCTACAACCTGTATCAGCTGATCAGCGAGGTGAACGGCGTCGAGCCGACGGTGGTGCGCAATGACGAGGTCGACGATCTTGCCCAGCTGGATCTCGGCCGCTTCGACAACATCGTCATCTCCCCCGGACCGGGGCGCCCCGACATCGCCCGCGATGTCGGCATTTCCGCCGCCGTGATCCGCGAATCCGACCTGCCGTTGCTCGGCGTGTGCCTTGGGCACCAGGGGATCGTCGTCGCGGCGGGCGGCGTAGTCGGGACCGCGCCCGCGGCTCGGCACGGCTACCTCGACCATGTCGAGCACGACGGCAGCGACCTGTTCGCCGGACTCCCGCAGAGCTTCACCGCCGTGCGATATCACTCGCTGTGCGCACAGCGCCCGCTGCCCGACAGCCTCGAAATCACGGCGGTCGCCGCCGACGGGGTGATCATGGGCGTGCGCCACCGCGGCAGACCGCAGTGGGGCGTGCAGTTTCATCCCGAATCCATAGCCAGTGAATACGGTGCGGCGCTACTGCGGAACTTCGCGAAACTGACCGCGGCCCACCCGGTTGCGCCACATGTGCACCGGTTCCCCGCGGGCAGATCCGGGGCCGGTCGGCCATCGATCGTCGGACAGTCCGGATCCATCACCAGGGCCCGCGAGCAATTGGCTTCCGGTACAAAAGGATTCATCCGAGCCGCCGAGCGGTTCGCGCCCGCGATCGACGACCGGGGAGCCCGGCTCGGCTACGGCGAAGCCCCGCGCCCTCGGCAGATCCAGCACAGCGTCATCGAACGCGCCATCGATTCCGAGGCCGCCTTCGTTCGGCTGTATGCCGACTCCTCCACCGCATTCTGGCTCGACAGCGAGCACGTCGAACCCGGCCTCGACCGGTTTTCCTTCCTCGGCGACGCGGGCGGGCCGCTGGCTGAGGTGGTTCGCTATCGGGTCGGCGAGGGCGCGGTCACCGTCGAATCCTCCGATGGTGGTCGGTGCAGCGTCCCCGGCACCATCCTGGAGTATCTGACCGCGGAGTTGCGTCGGCGGTATGTCGAACTTCCCGACCTGCCTTTCGATTTCGCCGGCGGCTATGTCGGATACCTCGGCTACGAGGTGAAGGCCGATTGCGGCGCCGACGCGGCGCATCGCGCGCCGACGCCGGACGCACAGTGGATATTCGCCGATCGAATCGTCGTGGTCGACCATGTGGGTGGGCACACCCATCTGCTGGCGCTCACCGATCCCGCACCGGATGCGCTGCGGGCGGGCGCGGACTGGTTGCGCGACACCCGCGAGATACTGGAGTCCCTGCCGACATGGGCGAATCCGCCGACGCTGGAGGCGTTCTCCGATACTGCCGCCGTCGCGCCGCTGTTCACCAGGGGCCGCGATCGCTACCTGGCCGACATCGCCGTCTGCCAGGAGAAGCTGCACGCGGGCGAGTCCTACGAAATCTGCATTACCGACAACGCGACCTTCCCCGCCGCCGAGGACGACGGCCTCGACTTCTACCGCCGACTGCGCCGCTGCAATCCCGCGCCGTACGCGGCCTATCTGCGCTTCGACGACCTCGAAATCGCCTGCTCCTCACCGGAACGCTTCCTCAAGGTCGATCGCGCCCGCACCGTGGAGAGCAAGCCGATCAAGGGCACCGCACCCCGCGGGAGCACGCCCGCCGAGGACGAGCGGCTGCGCCGCGAACTGGCCGACAGCCCGAAAACCCGCGCCGAGAACCTGATGATCGTCGACTTGCTGCGCAACGACCTCGGCCGGGTGTGCCAGATCGGCAGCGTGCACGTTCCGAAGCTGATGGCCACCGAGACGTATTCGACCATGCACCAATTGGTTTCGACCGTCCGCGGCACCCTGCGCCCGAACGTCGACGCCATCGACTGCCTACACGCCTGCTTCCCCGGCGGCTCGATGACCGGCGCCCCCAAGAAGCGCACCATGGAGATCATCGACGAACTGGAAACCGAAGCGCGCGGCATCTACTCGGGCACCATCGGCTTCCTCGGCCTTGCCGGCACCGCCGACCTCAACATCGTCATCCGCACCGCGGTGCGCCACAATGGCCACTGGCGCATCGGGGCGGGCGGCGCCATCGTCCTCGACTCGGACCCCGAGGACGAGTACCACGAAACAGTCCTGAAGGGCGCCGCCACCTACCGCGCGGCTCGCCGCTGACCCCATGCCATCCTGCGGGGTACCCACCGACTCGGACCGGTTCGTCACAACACCCGGACATCCCACCGCGCGTCCGCCGGCGTGCTGAAGCCGAGCAATCGAACGGCCTCGGCTTCGATCGCACCACGCTCCGCGGTGGACACCGGGCGCAGCGGACGCACCGTCAACACTGTCCCGTCGTCGACCCGCGATTGCGTCCACGTCGCGGTGACAGCGCCATCGACGAGAACGGTTGCCGCGACGGCGGCACCGACGCAGACTTCGGCGCGAACCTCCTTGGTCATGATCCGCGTCCGGTCGGCGTGCGCGAGCAGCGTGGCGTCGAAGTCCGGCAGGAACCGCACCGGTGCGGGCACGTCCGCCGACGGTATCGGTGCGTCCGCGATATCGAACAGTTCTCGGCCGAGTTCATCGGCATACACCCGCAGTTCGGGACGTAACTGCTCGAACACCTCACGCAATCCGCCCACACCCGACCACGCTCGGGCATCGGACACAGTGGCGGGCCCGAATGCCGCCAGATACCGCCGGACCACCTGCCCGCAGTCCTCGGCGGTCGCCTCTGGTCGCATGCCGATCCAATCGGCATCGGCGAACGGAGTCGCACCGCGGGTGTTCCAGGTGCCGCTCGGCGCCGGGTGCACGAACGGCGCCAGGTACTGCACCGTCCATCCGAGCGCGGTCGAGTCCGCGCCCGGCCGTTGCCGCGCCAGCAGCCGACCCAGCTCGGGCCTGGTCAGTACGCGCCCATCGGCCAGCAGTTCCCGGGCGTCGACCAGCAACGCCTCGAGGTCGACACCCGATGTCCGGCGCCCGAATGCGTTGCGCTGCACCCGACGCAGCAAAGGCGCGAGCACCGGCCGGACGAGCCGAAAGTCCGGCACCGACATCAGGTGCTGGGTGGCACGCATCATCGTCGAGCGCACCAATGTCCGGTCTTCGATCGCCGCGGTCAGATCCTCGATCGCGAACTTTTCGAGCCTGCTCCACAGCGCGAGGTAGGGCAGGTTCGCATCCTGCGCGTTCAATCCGAGCACCCGTTCCACAGCCGTGACCACAGACAGTTCCGACCGGCGCAGCAGCAACTGCCGCTCGAGCAGCGTCCGGTTGAGCACCCGCAAGCTCAGCACGTCCGGACCCGTTCGCCGCGCGCGCCCGGAGCGAATGTCTCGCGATGTCTTTGTCATGACCACGACATTATGGCGAACTTAGGACAGGATTATTCCTAACGAACCGACCCGCGGATACCGGACCGTGTCGAGCGGGTGCCCGGGCTCGACACCGATCACTTCGTCCTGATAGGCAACTTCGAGCCCGGGCTGATACGTAGCGTCGGCGTCCATATAGACAGTGGCCAAGGAGATTCGAGCTACGTCGGTCTCGTTGGCCCCGGCCATATGCACGACCTGGGAATGATGGAACGTACAGTCCCCGGCGCGCAGCGGCACCGAGGTTCGCGGCCACCAGACCAGTTCCGGGCGGGCATCGAACGGTTCGGCGAATTGTGGCTCGGTGTCGTCGGGCCACTCGTGCGAGCCCGGGATGAAGGTCATACATCCGCGCTCCACCGGTACGTCGACCAGCGCGACCCATGCGGTCAGTGTCACGGGAGTACCGGCGATCGGAAACGCCGGATCGTCGATGTGCAGTGGTGTGCGGGTACTGCCGGTGGTTCCCTTGCGTAGCAACTCGCTCTTGAACATTCGCAGCGGCTGCCCGGCCAGCCGTTCCGCGATACCGGTGATGCCGGGGTGCAGAGCGAGGCGCCGCATGACCGCGCTCTTGGCCTCCGGCTCGACGACCCAATCCATCACATTGCCGCGACCTTCCTCGTCCCAGGAGACCTTCGTGTGCTGTTCGAGCTGACCTCGGGCGTCGGCCAGGAATTCCCGCACCTCATCGTCACTGAGCACCCCCGGCACATGCACGAAACCCCGATTGCGGTAATCAGCCACGGTCGCCGGCGAAAGTGTTTGTGGTGTAGTGAGTTTCATCAGATTCTGCACAATAAATACGCTACGGGTCGATTAGGACAGGCCGCTTCCTAATTGCTCACGGAGGCAGTTCTGACCGAAAGCTACCGACGGCGCTTCGAGGGTTTGGCAGGCGGTTCCTCGGCGGGTCGCTCCTGCGCGCCCATCCCGGTCAGCTTGCCGAGCAGCGAGACTCCGGGCAGCTTCGACAAGCGGCCGAGGACGTCTTCACCCAGCGCGATCATCGCCTCCAGCCGCGGCAGCAGCCGATCGTAGGCCGCGAACGCCGGGTCGGCGAGGGCCAGCGTGCGATCGAGGCGGTCGATCGTGGAGTTGAGGCGATCGATGGCGGTCGAGAGGTTCTCGATCAGATCAGGCAATTGAGCGGCCAACTGGGCCGACGCCGGCGGGAGCCGCACCGCGGCGTCGAATGCCTGCCCTGCCGTCAGCTGCGCCGCGTCCAACGCCGCGCCCGCCGCCGACTGCGCCGCCGCGGCCGCGGACTGCGCGGCGGCCAGGATGTCGCCCGCACTCGGTACACGCGGGCCCGGCGCTTTCGAAGGCGTCGCTTTCCGGCCTGGCCCCTTCGGGTTGGTCATGACACCACTCTGCCGTACCGGACAGTCGATCGTAAGGAAGCCGTACCGGTCAGTCTGTGCCGAGTCACACGCATCGCCGAGCATCGACCTCGTGGAATTCGGCGTGTCGGACCCGCGTGGCATAGTTCGAGGACGATGAAACTCAGCAAAGGCGCCAACGCACCGGTACCGACATCCCTTCTAGCCGTGGTTGTTTCATGGCAGTCGGATCATGCCGTGGATGCGCATGCGCTGTTGCTGAATGACTCGGGCATAGTTCGGACCGATCGCGACCTCGTGTTCTACAACGCACCCCGGCACATGTCGCAAGCAGTGACTCTCGACCAAGAACCCGCACCGCGAACGGCACGGCTGAGCGTCTCGCTGCCACGCACCGAGGCGGACGTGCAGCGGATCGTCATCGCGGGCTCGATCGAAGACGGCACGCTCAGCGATATCACCGGGTTGACGCTCACCGTGCACGCCGCCGACGGGCCGGTGACGCAGTTCGACATCACCGACACGGACTCGGTGGCGGCGATGATGTTCGGCGAGTTCTACCGCAGGGACGGGCAGTGGCGATTCCGCGCGATCGGTCAGGGTTGGTCGAGCGGGTTGGCCGGGCTCGTCACCGAGTTCGGCGTCAGCGTCGATGGTCCGGCCGAGCGAACGCCCACGCGCGTCCCTGCCTCCCGAGCCGCGAACCCGTTCGGCAGGACGCACCCTCCAACGACACCCCGGACCGTGGGTGCCTCCGACGGGAACCGGTCGGCGACGACCGTTCCCCGATCCATGGATTCTTTCGACAGAACTCGCACTGCGGAGCGTGGGTCCCGATCCACCGGCACCCGAATGCCCGCGCGCGCCGACTCGTTCGACGATCCCGGGCCGGCCGCGAGCGCGGCCACCTCGGGCGACCCGTTCGACGGCAATCGAGTAACAGCGGCGACCGCGTACCCGCCGGCCGTACCGGTCGATCGGCAACAGACATCAGCGGCGACCGCGTCGCAGTCGACCGAACCGTTCGATCAGCCGCGATCACCCGCGGCGACCAATTCCGAGGCTACCGATCGACGCACGGTATCGACGGCGAACATCTCCCGGACTCCGGAGCGCTCCCCAAGCCGAACAGCACGGCCGGTCGACCTCGAACGCCACCGTAACTCGGTCGAACAAGCACCACCCCCGCCCCCGAACCCAGAACGCGCCGAATGGCATTCGGACTCGGAGGACCCGTCGCGGATGCGCTGGTGGGACGGTAGCGAATGGACAGGCGCTACCTACCCGCGCAGGCAACCCGGTCCTCGGGACTGCGCGCGCTGCGCAAACCCGCGGCGCCGCAAGCTGTTCGGCGGCCTCGCGCCGTGCCAGGGCTGCGAGATCGAGATCGAAGAATTCCTCACCCACTGGCACACCCAAGCCTGGCGGGTGCTCACCGCGTCCGGACCGCGCGGCGACGACTGGGCCGCATTGTGGGCGTCGCTGCGGTACCAGCGAATCGACGAGAGCGCAGGCCGGGAGGCTCTGCGCGACGCCGCACTCAGCTATGTGGAGCGGCTGGTCACCTTCGCCTTCGCCGACGGTGAGGTGGAGCTCGCCGAGTTCGAGGCGTTCGAGTACGCCATCGCCGAGCTGGCGCTGAGCGGCCCACTGATCGAAGATCTTCGCAGGCGAATGCACCGCGGCCGCACGCTGTCTCGGCTGCGCGGAGGCGATCTGCCGATGATCCGAACTCCCGGACTACACCTGGATCCCGAGGAAAAGGTGCACCTCGATCTGCCCGCGATCCACGTCCGACAGTTGGCCAAGGGCCCGAAGCTCACCGATGGCAGACTGATCGGCAGCAACAAGAAGCTGCGCTTCGTCGGCGCCGACACCGGTATCGAACTGCCGTGGTCGCGAGTCGTTTCCGTGCACCGCGAACAGAACACGGTCGTACTCGCCGCGACCTCGGCGCGCGGCGGCGCGACCTTCGAGGTCACCGACCCCGATTACGTCGCAGCGGCCCTGGAAGGCGCGCTACGGGTGGCCAAACGACTGATCCTCACCCCCGGGCAGCGCGACACCCGCAGCATCCCACAGGAGGTCAAAGCCGAAGTGTGGCAACGCGACGGCGGCAAATGCGTCGAATGCGGCGACGGCCACTACCTCGAATTCGACCACATCATCCCGCTCAGCCGCGGTGGTGCGACCAGCGCGTCGAACCTGCAAATCCTCTGCCGCGCTTGCAACCGCACCAAGGGCGCCCGTATCTGACCGGCATCGCGTGGGCTGCGTCCGCCCGGCGATTCGCTAGTCGCTGATCAATCCGGCGGTCCGACCCAGCTCCGCCAGCATCGTGTCGAACAGGATCTCCGGGTTCGACAGCGGGATCGGGTAGTTGCCGAAGACTTCGAGGGTGACGTGGCCGTAGAGACGGGCCCAGATCTGGATCATCAGATAGGTCACGCCGAGGTCCAGTTTCTCGGCGGGGAACTTCTGGCCCGCCTCCGAAACCGCGGCGAGCAGCTCGGTTTGGAACCCGATGAGATCCTCGCGCAGGCCCGCCGGAATCACATCGGTCGGCAGCGTGACGATGTCGTAGGTCGCGAGCAGGCGGCCCGCGGCGGCAAGGAAGATGCGGCCGAACGGTTCGTCGAAGCGCCGCATCACTCCGGAGCGGCCCACCCCGGGCGAGGCGAACACCAGGGTGAACTCCCTGGTGTGCGCCAGCGCCCAGCGCCGGAAACCCTTGCAGATGGCGAAAAACTGCACCACACCATCGTCGGGCAGGGTCTCGATCTCGGCGGACAGCTCGGCCGCGAGATCCGCGCAGAACTCCAAGCGCAGGCTCTCCAGTAGGTCGTCCAGCGACCGGTAATACCGGTAGAGCGCGGGCGCGGTGATCCCGAGTTCCCGTGCGATCGCCCGCAACGTGACCGCCTCTGGCCCCTGCTCGACCAGCAGTGCGCGGGCCACCCGTCGGATGTCGCCGTCGGTGACCACCGGCGCGCGGCCGCGCGGTTTACTCATACCGAGATTCAAGCGTATTCGACTTCCCAGCGCTTGATGCCGTTGAGCCAGCCCGAGCGCAGCCGCACCGGGTCGGAGACCTGGCGCAGGTTCGGCATCACATCGGCGATGGCGTTGAACATCAGGTCGATCTGGAGCCGGGCCAGGTTGGCGCCGACACAGTAGTGGGTGCCGGTGCCGCCGAAGCCGACATGCGGGTTCGGGTTGCGCAGCACGTCGAAGGTGAACGGATCCTCGAAACCCTCCTCGTCGAAATTGGCCGAGCTGTAGAACAATCCGACCCGCTGCCCCTTCTTGATCTCCTGGCCGCCGATCTCGGTGTCCTGCGTCGCGGTGCGTTGGAATGCCGTCACCGGGGTGGCCCAGCGCACGATCTCGTCGGGTGCGGTCCGCGGCCGCTGCTGCTTGTAGAGCTCCCACTGGTCGGGATTGTCGACAAAGGCCTTCATGCCGTGGGTGATCGAGTTGCGAGTGGTCTCGTTACCCGCCACCGAAAGCAGGATGACGAAGAACGCGAACTCGTCGGAGCCCAGGTTCTCGCCGTTGATATCGGCACTGATCAGCTGGGTGACAATATCGTCGGCCGGGCACTTGCGCCGCTCTTCGGCCATGTTCCAGGCGTAGCCCATGACCTCGGCAGTGGCGGTGTGATGGTTGCCGTCGAACTCCGGATCGTCGTAGGAGATCATCTGGTTGGTCCAGTCGAAGAGCTTCTTGCGGTCGTCCTGCGGGACGCCGATGAGCTCGGCGATGGCCTGCAGCGGCAGCTCGCACGCAATCTGCTCGACGAAGTCACCACGCCCGGACTTCTTGGCCTCGTGCACGATCTTGGCCGCCCGCTCGGTGAGTGCGGCGCGCAGGCTTTCGACCGCGCGTGGAGTGAAACCCTTGGAGATGATGCGGCGGGTCTTGGTGTGCTGCGGCGGATCGAGATTCAGCATCAGCATGTTGCCGAGCATGTCGATCTGCTCGCGGGTGGTCTCTTCGTTGAACCGGATGATGGCGGTGTTCTCGTGCGAGGAGAACACATCCGATCGCTTCGAGATCTCCTTGATGTGGTCGAGCTTGGAGACGACCCAGTAGCCGCCGTCGTCGAAGCCGCTTGCCCGATCGGTCTGGGCGCACCACCACACCGGCGCGGTGCGGCGCAGCTCGGCGAATTCTTGGATGGGCAGACGGCTGGCGAGCAGGTCGGGGTCGGTGAAGTCGAATCCTGCGGGAATCGAGGGCGTGGTCACGGCTATCTCCTACCGGTCTGGGCTGCAGACCTCACAACATTGTGTGGAACACGTTCCAGAGAAGATAGAACCACAGAACCCCATCACGTGAACAGTGTTTAGTAAAACCTGTTTACTTTTCTTTGTTCGCTCTCAGGAAACCCTGACAGTTCCCGCGAAAAGATGCGCGATGACCGTGACCGGGCTTGTAATGGGGGTGACAGATTCTCGCTCGATTCTCCTTTCGGAGGCTCCCACCATGACCAGTCTGTATGAGCACGCCGGTGGCGAAGAGGTGCTGCACCGCGTCGAAGAGGCGTTCTACGATAAGGTCCTCGCCGATCCAGTGCTGAAAACCCAGTTCGCCGAACGGCTCCCGGATCACGTCGACCATCTCACCTGGTTCACCGCCGAATCCTTCGGTGGCCCAGATCGTTTCACCAAGCAATTGGGTTTCGACCACATCATCGCGGTGCATCGCAATCTGGCGATCACCGATGAGCAGCGCCGACGGTTCGTGGAGCTGTACGTCGAAGCCTTCGAAGAGGCGGGACTGATGGACAACGACGCCTTCCGTGCCGCCGTTCGCTCCCACGCCGAGTTCGGTTCGGAAGTAGCACAACAGAACTCACACGCAAAGACAGACGAGGAGCTACACCCGATCCGCGAGGTACCGCGGTGGACATGGGACGGCGACGACTGACCTGCTAGCCCGGCGCGATGCGCCGGGCAATCAGATCGACCATCATCTGAGCCAGCGCGTCGGTGACATCGGCGGTCTGCTCATCCGGGGTGCCACGCGTATGGGCGGCCACCGCGAAGCCGTGCCCGAACGAGGCCGAGGCCACCTCCTGCTGCCCGAAATCCGACCATCCCCACTTGGTGCCCAAGACGCCGGGCAACCTGGCCGTGCCCCAATCCTGAAGAGTGCCATCGGATGCCATGGCATCGGCCGCCGCCATCCAGTCGAAGATCGGCGACTCGGGGTCGCTGCGCTGCTTGGTTTCCAGGAAGGTGGCCACGTCCGCGGTGCTCGTGTAGGACATGCCCCAGCTGGCGCCCGCTGTGGTCGCGGTGAGCCGGTATTCCGCGGCGATGGCGTCGATCGCCTGCGGATACTTGGCCCCCATCAGCTCGGCGGCGCCGTCGTCCGAATCACGGATCATGCGCTCGGCGAGCGTCCGATCCGACGGCGATCCGTCACCGTGCCGCAGCGCGTAATCGACCATATAGAGCTTCACCATCGACAGCCCGGTACGCGTCTCGTGCTCGTTGGCCGTACCCCACTGGATACCGGGAATTGCCGACCGGAACGAGATCGCGGTGCGCGGCGGGACCGCGCCCGGGGCGGCGTACTCCAGCGCGATTCTCGGCAAATCAGCTGCGGGGCCACCTGATTCGGCAACGGCCGCACTCGCCGGAGCGCCGGACGAATCACTGGCGGCGCTGCGCGACTCCGCACCGGGGACATCGGCTGCGGCGTCGGGTGCGGCGAGCACAAGCAGCGCCCCCGCGGTGAGGACCGAGAACACGACAACCCGGCAGTCCATCGCCGATCCCTACGGCGCGACGTTCAGCACGGGCGGCTTCCACTGTCCATCGAGCGCAACAGCTCTCGGCGCATACAGGCGCATGGTGAGCGAGAACCTTCCCAACTCCGGGATCGGCAGCCAATTGCCGGTGGGCACACGCGCGCCGGGGTCGGTGTGCTGGATCGCGAGATCCAGTGAGCCGTCGGCGTTGAGGACCACGGGAACCTGATGGCCGATCGCAAAGATGTTCGCCGGGTTGGGTATCAGGAAGTTGTCCGCGCCGTAGGCGGTCAGCGACCAGAACGCATCGACCGGCGGCAGCTGGCCCGGTGGGAAATGCAGCCGGAAATTCGTGGGCACGCCGTTGAGGTCGGCACTGCCGAAGAGGGTCGGGTATATCGCGTCCTCCGGCAGGTTGGCGCCCACGCCCTGCCAGGCGGTGCTGGCACGCAACCAGTAGTCGGTCCCGTAGGCGCCGATGTTGGGGTCGAATGCCCACCCGTTCTCGTTCACCGCGTTCGGGTCGGCATACACGGGGATCTGCTTCTTCGCCTTGTCCGCCGCCGCGGTCAGATCGTCGGCGGAGATGCCGGTGACGCTGCCGCCGGGCCGAATCCCGATGGCAGCGAAACGATTCATCGCGGGCAGATCCTCGGCGCGCGGCGGATTCACCTTCATCACCGCGCACAGCCGTTCGAAGAAGGTGGCCGCGTCCATCTCGACGACCTGTTTCGACGGGGACGTGCCTGAGCCCGCTGCCGGCGTCGTAGCGGACGCGGGCGCGCCTTTGCCCTCGACCCACGCTTTGAGCGGGACAAGCTTCAGTTGCCGCTGGATGGCCTGCACGGCGGGGATGTCATCGGTGCCGTTGACCTGAATCCGGCCGAGCAGCCACACCGTGGGCGTCGGCATGGACAGTTGCGTCACGCCATCGGGCAGGCTCCCGGTCCACTGCGGTCCGGTGACGACATAGGTGTAAGGCGGCGCGGGCGCATCCGGCTTCACCTGCGGTCGAACGCTACTCGGGTTGTGCACGGTATTGGTCCAGGCATCCATCAGCTGCATCAGCCAATATCGGCCCGGCTCGACAGCGGGCACCTGCAGCACGATGGGTTCGGTGGACACATCGAGCCAGGCGGCGGAGTACAGGGTGTCCAGATTGATTCGAACGATGTCACGCTGGCCGGGCGTCGGCAGCGCGGCAGCGTGCTGGAAGGTGTTGGCGGGCGTGATCTTTTCCGCCGCGACCCGAGTCGCATCCATCAGGACCAGCGGATAGCCGAAGACATAGGCGTCCGTGGCAATCGCCTTCGGGTCCTCCGGCGTGAGGGTCACGCTGGTCGAGGAGCTCTTGTCCGACGTACCGCACGCCACCACGGTCGTACCCGCCATGGTCGCAGCCGCCACCCCGAACATCGTCCGGCGCGAGAGCTGTGCGAGTGAACGCTCGACGCCCATGGTCTTTCTCCCTACTCTCCGATCGAGCCGGACACCTTCGAGAGATCCAGGCGGAAGTATAGCCACATATTTGCCAGACCTGCGGTTTTATCGGGATGCACCTGGTGTGCGCGCCATCAGCGCACGCAGGATGGTCGTCAGAACGTCGACCGGATCGGCAATCGACGGACGTGGATCGTCCAGGCTCCATTGATGAACAGTGGCATCGACCGCGCCGATGAAGACCGTCGTCGCCCTCCGCCATCCACCCAGCGGCACCTGCGCCACCGCGGCGGCGCGGGCCAGGTCGGCCAGCCACTGGCCCCAATTTTCGGCGAAGACCGACAACGCCGCGTCCGCGAACCGCGCGCGGCGCTGTACGCGCCGCTGCGACACCGACCGGCCGCCATAGCCGCGATTCGACTCCACCACGCTCATCACCGACAACACTGAGGGGCACCGGCTGACCGGAGCGTTCAGCCGAACCAACTCCGGTTGCTGATCGGATGCCTACCTCAGGCGCCGATGACGGCGTTCATGATGGTGCCCGCGCTGGTCGCGACGACACCGCCGATCATGGCGCCCGCCACCATCTTCGGCGACTGCAATCCCCCACCGGTCCACTTCTCCCAGGCGAAGTGGCCACCGGCATAGATGATGCTGATGATCCCGGACAGCATCGCGAACCAGGTCAGATACCGCACCAGCTGCAGAATTTTGTCCGAGAGGGGCGGCGCTTCAGGGGTCGGGTCGCCGATCTGCGCCAGCGTGGTGAAGGTGTCTGCAACCGACATCAGGATGGTGCTCACCGTCTACTCTTCCGGTCGACAGTTGTTCGGACACCGGCGAATTCGTCTCGCCTATAGACCAGCCCCCAAGTGGCAGCACCACGCCCTTCGACGGGATCACCGGCTCGCGGCGGCCGCTGCTCGACCACACGCTCTTCCCATCATCCCACCGTCATCGGCTCCCGCAAGGGTGTCGCTCGCCGCACTGTTGCTTCGGCGTGCCTGCGCCACTCCGGATTAACCGATACCATCCGTGGGAGCGAATCCCTGTCCCACACCCAGAATGAGCACCTGATGATCCTGGCCGCCGTTTACGACACCTGGGCACAGATCGGCAATCCGACCCCAGAAGCCCCGCCCATCTCGGACAAAATTCTTCAGCTCGTCCGGTACATGACCTGGTTCGTACTGTTGGCCGGTGTCTGCGCCATCATCTACGCGGGCGGTCGTTTCGCCTGGGAGAAGTGGTCCGGCGGCGGCCTGGAATCACCGAAGATGGTGGCCGGAGCCATGATCGGCGGTGTCGTCGCTACCAGTGCGGGCACGATCATGAACGCGGTCATCGGCTGACACGCGGCCGCGCCGCAATCGGATCGGCGCTGCGCCCGACGAGTCAGTGCAGGATGCCAGCGAGCCGAGCCGCGCGAATCCAGTCCGGGAACTCGCCGAGCAGACGACCGTACAGCTGGGCGTCGTCGACCTTGTCGATATCGTCCAGTGCGAAGAAACCGGCATTGTCGACAAGCCGGTCCGCCATCTCATCGAGCGAGCGCAGCAGACCGTAGTTGGCTTTGCCGAGGCCGACGAACTGCCAAAAGGCAGGCAGGCGTGAGGCTTCCCGCATGAGCTCGGCGATCTCGCGCTTCTTGGCGAATCCGCCGTCGGTGAAGAACAGCACCAGTGTCGGCCGATCCCCCGGTCGCAGCGAGGAGATGATGTCGCGCATGATCGGCAGCTCGTCGTTGCGGCCGCCCATCGTGTCGTAGTTGATACCGGCATGCGTGCCGGACAGATGCAGGAACTTCTGCGCCCACTGCTCGCCGTGCTCGACCGTAATATCCGGCAGCTTCGCAAAAGACAGCGCATAGAGATACGCCTCCAGCGTGCCGTCATCGTCGAGCTGGGTCGCCACCGGAATCATCCGCTGCACTACCCGATGCACAACCTGCTGGCGATACTGCCGAATCATGCTGCCGGTCTTGTCGATGACCAGCACCACCCGCGCACGAACCCCGAAGGCCTCCTTGTTGATCAGCACCTTCGCGACTTCCCGTTTGCGAAGGTCCAACTGTCCGCGCTTCTCGAACGACAGCTTCGCCTCGCCGGGCACGGTCCGCACTGCGAGCCCACCCGGTTCGGTGGCCGCTGTAGGCGCACCGGGCGGTTCGTCGTCCACGCTTACTCCGTGGTCGATGACCAACGCCGCGAATCCGCCTGCGTAGCCCTGCCCCACCGCCCGCACCTTCCATTCGGTATTGCGGCGGTAGAGCTCGAGCGCGATGACGACAGACTCGGTGCCCAGACCGTCGATCACATACTCGTACAACACGTTTCCTGCACCGTCGCCGACAACAGCGACCGGTGGCGCGCATTGACCGAAGGTGGCAGCCGGATCGTCCAGCGTGATCACCGCCCGAATCTGCCTGATCGCCACGGGCACATCCGCGAGGGAAACCGCGAGCGACGCAGGCGTTCCGGGCCGCAACTCGATACCCGGCGCACTCGGCTGATTGAAAAACACGAAGTCGGCGTCGGACCGCACCTTGCCGGACTCGGTCACCAGCAGCGCGGAGACATCGGCCGCCGCATCAACCCGAACCGACACCACCGCCGTCGCCGCCGCGAGCGGCCCGTTCTGTCCCTTGACGAGTGCCGTGCCCACCGAGACTCCTGCCGTAATGACCGCCCCCGACGCGCGTCAGCCTACGTCAGCAAACGCCGGACAACAGACTGATCACCACCCATCGGAACAATCAGCCGCGTACAGCTACGAGTACAGCTGCTCGACAACCCATTTCGTGGTGTCCGCGCTCGAACGGAGGGTCGAATGATCGACCGCGGGACTACCTGGGAACAGGTCCTCGTAGAAGACGTTGGTGACACCCGGCTCGGTGATGAACGAGCACACTCCCGCCGGTGTCGCGATCGCATCGTTCTTCGTCGCCATCACCGAATAGCGGACGCCGGGCTGCACCAGCGGTCCGTCCATGACGGCCTGGTAGACATCGGATGCCGGAGTCAGTTGCAGCGCGTTGGCCATACTCGGCATCAGCGTCGACAGCACCGGCACCAGGAACGGCAGCGCCTGCACCAGTTGGACCGGCGTAATCGGCAAGTCCTTCAGCCCGTACTGGGCAAGGAAACCGACGCCGTCACAACCGCGCGCCTCCGGCGTCAGCAGCACCATGTTCGGCACATCCGCGGCGCCGCCGAGCACTTTGACGAAATAGTTCGCGACGAACGTGCCCGCCGAATGCGCGACGATATCGACCTTGGCGGCTCCGGTGGTCGTCTTGACCTTCGCGACGAACTGCGCCAGCTGTCGAGCCGCGCTCGGCATGTCACCCGCCCAACGCTTTCCGTCGACGACTCCGCCCTGGAACAGCAGGGTGCAGGCACCCGCCTGACGCAACGCCGAAACCATCGGACCCCATTGCGCCGCGGTATCCGCTGTGCCGCCGTCCGCCCCCGGCAGCACGATCACCGGATTCGGTCGGGCGCTACTCGGCAGGCAGTCGATCGCCGGTTCGATCACGGTCCCGGCTGGCACGGCCGGCGCGGCCGAGCCACTGCCGGGAGCCGCGCCCACCGGTGCCGCCGCCATCGTCAACGCGCCGGCCAGTGCAACCCCCACAATCCCCGCCCGCACCGGACCAACCCATTCATGACGCCTGAAAACCATGTGCTGCAAAGCCTTTCGACAACGCCTCATCGCGACGAACGACGCCAACCGAACCGCCCCACGTCACCCAACGACAAGCTCGAACCAACCGAACTCCGACTCCCCGACCAAGTCCCTTCGCCCACATGCCAACAGCTCTCACCCCGGATGTCAACAGCAAGGGCCGCGGGGCCGCGAACGGGCATGACTGTGTGGGCTTCCTGACGTCAGCCTCAGCCATGTCCCGTTCGACGGATGATGCTGTGTCAGCCGACGAATTCGCGGTCTCCGTATTGGATGGCGTCGGCGTTCCACGCGCCGCCGATGCTGGTGACGAACTGCTGGGTCAACGCAAGGTCGGTGCGGTCGGCTACCAGGATCAGGGCGCCTGCCTCGGTGACGGAGCCACCGACCAGGTGGTCGCGAGCGGTCGGATCGGCGACCAGGGCGTCGCGGAATTTGCGCACGTCGATACCGGGGACTTCGACGGTGAACGCGTCGATTCCCGGTGCGTTCGGCGCCAAGTGTTCGAAGGTCAGCACCGATTCCTGCTGGAAACGGGTGCGCACCTGGTCGGCGATGTGGCGCAGATCGGATGCGTCGACGCAGGCCAGGTGGAACTCGCGGGACCGCTCGTAAGTCGCCTGCTGTTGCTCTTCGGACCAGAAGACCCCGCTGACCAGCGTGGACCCCACCGGAAGGCCGATGCTCTGGAGGGCAATCCCGCCCACCGCGAGTTCGAAACCCTCCAGCCGCGTCCGTAGCCGTTGATCATCCGGATCGGTGATCGTTGCGGTGTTGTCGGTGGCGAACAATTCCGCGGTGGGCCGCAAGGGATTTCCCACCGCGCACGCGGTTGGCGCAGCCTGCGCCGGCCCCACTCCCCCGACCAGACCGGACGCGACGAACAATGCCGCAACCGCGGCCATGACCCGTGAAGTTGTCATCCCGCGATCAGAACCGCGCTGAGCGCAAGCGCACCTGGCACCGCCTGGGCGAACAAAATGCGACGATTCGCCGTCACCGCGCCATACACCCCAGCGATCACCACGCACGCCAAAAAGAAGACTTGGACCCGGAACCCCGTCGGGTCCGCCGCAATCAACCCCCACACCAACCCGGCCGCCAGAAACCCGTTGTACAGCCCCTGATTAGCAGCCAACGGCGCAGTCGCCCTCGCCATCTCGGCATCGAACCCGGACAACCCCCGCCCCGGCTTGCCCTCCCACAAAAACATCTCGAGCACCAAGAAGTACGCGTGCAACACGGCCACCAAGCCGACCAGGATGTTCGCGATAGTCGCCATCGTTCGGACAGTACCCACCCCAGCGCCTATATCGGCCCGCGAAACGCTCGCCCCACCAACCGAATCTCCAGCAGGTGGCAGGAACAGCCCCAGACCGTTCCGGCATGCATCCAACGCGCGTCCGCACCACCTCAACCACCGTCTCCAGGATCAGCGTGGCGAAGTTCGTACAGCGCGTCGATTGGCGGCTTGCTTCCGGGGTCGCCTTGGTCGCGAACACTCATTGGAAGCTGTTCAGCCTTCCGTCGTGCGTCCTCGAACTTCCGAACAACCTTGTGCCATCGCTCGTAGGCGGCCTGCCTCGACGATCTACATGCAGCGCCCACTTGCTCCCATGTTGCTCCCGCTGTACGCGCCGCAATTACTGCACCGCCCAGATCCATGTTCGCTGCGCGCCTGATACGAAGTTTGGTCAGCTCGAGATGCAATTCACGACGAGACCGGTCGGCATTTTTTGCAATTTCCTGCGATGCCGAATCAGCATCATTTGTAAACTGACCAAACAGTTTCTTTGCCAGTTCATCGCATTTGTCGACCATGGCCAAACCAAGTTCCTCCGCCGCCAGGGCAACTTCCTGGTCATTGGGCATCCGCACGAGCTCGTCCACATCCCTGGACCGCCGATTCTCCACACGTCAAGGATTGCCTGGCACAGCAAACTCTGTCAAGGAGATCTTTACTTGAACTCTACGTATACCACCAGCGTGTCGCCCTGATGTGACGCACTGGCCGCCAGATCCAGCGATCATCAAGCGAGGCAAAATGTGTCATTCCTCACATTTTCGAGCAAGAAATGATCTTGGTTATACACCCGACAGAACCTGACCTCAAGGCTTCAACCTGCGCATAGGAAGTGCATGGGTAATTCTGTAGCAAATGTTGCGCGATCGGCGCGGCGCGATCGGCCCTGTGATCGATATGAGACGCCCGGCTAGAGTTTGGATTAAGCGTTGCAGCGGCCTCGGAGGGGCCACTTCTACAAAAGATCCGCAAGCGATGCGCGCTCCGCCCCCGTGCCAGCGAGGGCGGAACGCGGGTCCCGACAGCCGCCACAACGTGTCCGAAAACCGCCAATACATGGAGCTGTCATTGACTACCTTATCGGTTGCTACCAGTTCATTCAATCGAACATGGGCGTTGAATCGAGCACTTGCGAGCTCAGTCGCACGTGAATGCACGCCCCGAAGCCTCCGTACTGTCACTGGTCCGGAGGACCCACATGGCGAGTGAGCACAGGGATCCTGTCCGACCATCCAATGAACCATCGGCCAGTCAGGATGCGACACAGGCGAATCCGGAGGTTGGGACCCGTACGCAACTTGCGGGACCACTCGATGAAACCTCCATCCACTCACCCTGGACGCCCCAGGCCGCGCGCCTGGCTCTGGGACTTGTCGCGATGAGCTTTGGATTCGCCGCACTGATGATGATCGTTCAAGGGGTCGATCCACGGCTGGCCATCGCTCTGACGATCGTGCTCGTCTCGGGCATCCTCATGTGCATCGTGCCCAACAAGATGGTCAGCAGCTTCCACGGCCGACTGCGTAATGGGCTCGCCGGGTTCTTCCACTCCGGCGGCGGCGAACGCTGACAGAACGGCGGGCATCGAGGCAACTCGATGCCCGCTCTGCCCCAGCACCACTGGATCATGGTGGGCGCGAAACCTACAGCGCGGCTAGCACTCCCACGGTGAGGATGCCGAGGCCGAGAACGATGGTCAGCGCGCCGAGGAGCCCCAGTGGCCCGGTGCGGGCCTTGTCGGCGAACTCGTCGTTCACGCCCGTGAGCCAGTTGATGGTGTCCTTGGCGGCGATGCACACCCCGGACACGACCAGCAGCCAAGCAGCGACGGTTTCCCAGCCGTCCGACAGCTCCGACATGCGCACCGCCCACACCAGACCGAGCAGGATCACACCCTGCATAACCGCGCCGACATGCACCACCGTGAGATACCTGGGCGTGGGCGGGTGTCCCTCGCGCATGCGTAGCGCGGTCATCGGAAAGCCCAGCAGTGTCCCGTATCCGAGCGTCAGCACCCCACCGACGATGAGGACCTTCTCCGCTGCGGTCATGGCAACCCCTTTCCGGATGCCTTCACGATAGGTGCGCGGGCTCCGAAATGGGCTCAGACCTGCGAATCGTGCGATACAGCGGCGGTTCGCGCGACCAGGGACAACTCCTCGCGACTGATCTCCGGGAACTCCCGCAGACGCGCCAACTCCTCGTCCGCGAACACCTGCGTCGCCACGAACCCCAACCTCCAGCACGCCGACAAACCTCACCGGCAGACAAGCCTGCCACCAAAGACTCAGGCCCGCAGCCCAAACCGACACCTCACCCACTACCAGGACCAACACCGAACTTCATCGGATTTTCGGCGATTACTACCGGAACCCCGGAAACTGCCGGAGGTCCTGAGCGCGCTGGCTGAGCACACGGGGCGCGCCCGGCGGTGGGTGCTCAGCGTTGGATCAACAGGGCGGTCGGGTTGAGTACGGCCCACTCCCTATTCGACCAGGTGTCGGATCCGTCGATGGCGTCCCAGCCGCGCAAGGCACCGTATTGGCCGATGTCGGCTATCGTCAGCTCCTTGTCCAGTAGCGCGGCGTAGCGAGCCGTGTCCTCGGCCGTAGGGTTCGCTATATTGCGCACGGCCCGTAGTTCACGGTCGACTTGCATCCGGGTGCGGTGACGTTCGGACTCGAGTGCGCGGAGAGTGATTTTCTTGGCATCGAGGCGTAGCGCCATCCGCACCACCCGGGCCTGCCGGGTGGCGAGGTCCTGTGTGCGGGCGGGATCGGTGTAGTGAAGTGCGACATGCTCCAGCGGCGAGGCATACGTCCCGGATCCGGTGGTACCGCCGCCAGGTCGCACCGGGCCGGCGAGGAAGGCGTCGACGTAGCGATCCTCCTCGAACCCACGAAACAGCTCTTGCCCGCCCGCCGCGACCGCCGCGTCGACCTCGTGCGGTGTGGCGATGGTGACAGAGCCGTCGAATCCTTGCAGTCGTTGGATCTTTTCGAACGTCGGGGAGGTCCCCAAGGACCTGGTTCCCCCTGCCCGCCGCAGTGCGCTGTAGTCCACCTCGTCGATCAGATCGCGACCGCGTACGTAGGTGGAAGACGTTGCGGTGGTGGCGATCCCGCCGGAAAGGTCGGAGAATACGGCCGCCGGAGCCGGTACATTGCCGCATCGCCCTCCACGGTCCTGGCAACGGCCTCGGTGACGCCGCGGGCGGCTTGCGTGGGCCCCGCTGCGACCGCGGCGCTGTAGTCCTTGGCTGCCGTGCCGAGCACATCGCGCACAGACCGCCACACTGCGTCCAGATCGCCGCCCATTACTGTCACTGTGCCGCAACACGCACTTGCCGCGCAACGTGCGCAAGCAGCTGCTTCGCACACTGAACCGCATCGGTGCCACCGACACCCCCCACGCTGCACGCAAAACCGTGGGAGCACAGTTGTCGGAGGACGAGGACGGTGGCCAATCCGGCGTCGCCCTTCGACGCGTTTCGGCTCCCAGAAGAAAACGGAGAGTAAGTGGAGACCTGGCCGTTCCAGGCCAGGTCTCCAGCACCCATCTACCCTGCTCAACAGGGGTTTTGTGGGGCGGGTGGGGCTCGAACCCACGACCAATGGATTATGAGATCAATCACTGTCAGCGGTGTGCGTGCCTGCGAAGAACCTGCATGTCAGAGAGCATTTCGCCATAATCTATTGGTGTACGAATCCGGCTCCTCGACGCCGTCACGCATCATCGCCGCACATATCGTGAGCCCACACTAGATGTTCTGTCTCAGGACCTTGGTTCCATGGAGGTGGTCTCCAGCGCCAGTTGCTCCGGAGCGAATCCCGCTGGCCACTTGGTCGATTCATCGGTGCGCGCGCCGGTCAAGTCCGCGTCGATCAGGTTTGCGCGAGTCAGGTTCGCGCCGCGTATGTCGGCGCGGACTAGCTTCGCGCCGGTCAAATCCGCACCGGTCAGGTTCGCGTTCACCAGCTTGGAGAGGCTCAGATCCGCACCGATTAACAGCGCACTGAGCAGGTCTGCGTCACTCAGATCCGCAGCGGTCAAATCCGCGTCGCGCAGGTCTGCGTAGGTCACGATCGCACCATACAGATGCGCATCCCGTAGGTTCGCGCTACGCAGGTCCGCGTTGCCCAGGTGCGCGTGAAGCAGGAGGGCACGGGGCAAGTGCGCGCGGTTCAGATTTGCATAGCTAAGGTTCGCGCGCCGCAGATCCGCTCCGGTCAGGTCCGCGTCCGTCAGCTCTGCTTTGGACAGGACCGCTTCCTTCATCTGCGCGGCAGTCATGTCTGTGCTGCGCAGGTCCGCGCGCATCAGTGCCGCATTGCCGAGTTCTGCGGCGAACAAGTTCGCGCCGCGCAGGTTCGACTTGTACAGGTCAATTCCGGAGAGGTTGATCTCGCTAAGGTGGCAGTTCGGCAGCGAAACTTGTTTCAGCTCAGTGACGTTGGAAGCCCAGGACTTCGGATCATCTTGCTTACGTTGTCGGCGCTCAGCGATGATCGCAACGATGGTTTGGCGTATTTCGCGTTCAGGTAGGTCCGGCTCGACCGAATCGCTGGGCTGGGGAAACGGGACTCGCAGATACCATTGCAAGAGGCTGATGCAAACCTGACGCTCCTCGATCTCGCCGAACGCAAACCAGTTATCAGCAAGCGTGGTCAACGCATGGATACCCGCTTGCCGGACTGCTGCGGAAGTGTGCCCTATCTGCGCCGCGATAGCCGTATAGCGGTCACGTAGATCGGACTCCTGCTCACGGCGTGTGTCTTCTCTGTAACGCTCACGCTCCCTGTCCATATCGGCCTGGTGGTGAGCTTCAGCCAGGTTTCGACCCCGTTGCCCGGTTACGTAGGCCAGGACTCCGGCGGCGAGCACTCCCATGCTGGCCAAGACAGTCGCTATAGGCTGGGTGAGCTGAGCAGAATGTTCTAGCAATACGGCGCCGCCGAACCCCACCAGTCCGCCAACAACGGTGCCTGCACCGAACCACGGGAACCGGCTAGGTCCAGGAGGTCGACCAGGTCTATGAAGACTGGCGAAGCGTCCCGCCTTACCTGAATCATCAGCCGATATCCCCTTGTTCGCCACGGAGATACGGTACAGGGCGCGCTCGGCTCACACGTAGCGCAATGAGCATGCCTGTCCTACAACAGTTTTCGAGTCACTGCCGCGTAGTCGAGCACGACGCCGTGGAGATCTATGGGGTGATCGATGATGCGAACGTCAAGCGGAGAGCGTTCGCATCAACTGGGGCGAATCAGGTGGCGAGTCTTGGCAATACGCTGAGCCGCCAATGGATTATGAGATCAAACACTCCGGGCGATGTCCTGACCTGGCAAAACCCTGGCGGTCGGTAGCGGCTCACTGAATACGACTGCCGGATCTTCGTCAACGCGAACAGCGCGCCTCCGGCCGGAGACAGCCGTGCCATCAACACATGCCGACGAAGCGATTCGAACAGTTCCTCGGCGAGAGCTTGAGATTCACTCACCGTCCCATCATCCGTGCCATCCCCGACACCGAACATTCCTGTCTTGAAACCTTGGTTTCGAGACACAGGCAGGCTGCGGTCTTGTCTCCGACGGACTCCCAGCTCGCAAAGTCTCGAAACCTTGTCTCGAAATTACGTCGCAAAATTACGCTACGAGGTAAAATTATGGGACACTGACGGGAGAGAAGGTAATGCCCATGACGGCGGAACTGGCCGGGATCGAGACGATGACGGCACCATCGGATGAGTGCCGAGCGTTGAGCGTGCGCCGTCCGTGGGCGAATCTCATCGTCGCCGGGCACAAATCCATCGAGAACCGTTCGTGGACATCAAGTCATCGCGGACGGATGCTGATCCACGCTGGGCGCGCGTGGGTTCCAGCCGGAGCCGCACTTGCTGCTGTGCAAGGGATCGACGGGTTCGGAGATCCGGGCCTGTGCGCAGGCGGCTACGTCGGCGTGGTCCGCCTGGTCGACGTGCATCCCGCCGCGGGCTGCTGCGGCCCGTGGGGTTTTCAGGATGACGGCACTTACCACTGGGTGCTCACCAATCCGCAGGCCCTGCCCACACCGATACCCGGCTCCGGACGGCTCGGTCTGTACCGGGCACCGGCGCATGTGCTGGCAGAGGTGCGGTGATGGAGTTCGGCTACGCGCGAGTATCGACCAACCACCAAGACCTCGAACGCCAGCTCGTCGCGCTGCGTGAGTACGGCATCCCCGAGGAGCGGATCTACACCGACCGTAAAACCGGTGCCACCATGGACCGCCCCGGATGGGGTCGCCTGCGGGAGATGCTGCGTGAGGGCGATCGGATCGTGGCGACCAACCTCGACCGGTACGGTCGCAACCTGCGCGAGTGCCTCAACATCGTCCACGAACTGCGCGAGCAGGGCGTAGGGATCAAGACTCTCAAGGACCCGATCCCGATCGACACCGGCGATGCCTCGCCCATGGCCGAAATCGCTGTCGCCCTGCTGGCGTTGTTCGCGCACATGGAGCGGGTGTTCATGCTTGAGCGAGCCGCTCACGCCCGTGAGGTCGCCGCGGTGCGTGGTGTGCGGGCAGGGCGGCCGCGCAAGCTCACCGCCGACCAGCTCGCCGCCGCCCGCGCCGCGATCGCCGCCGAGCAGAAACCCGACGCTGTCGCGGCCGCGTTTGGTGTCAGCCGCTCCACCCTCTACCGCTACCTCAGTGACTCCGAGATGGAGAAGCAACCATGAACGACCGGCGCACAGGCGATCCCCGAATCGACGCACTTGCCGGGCTTGTCATAGATGTCCGCGTCGCCATTGACCTTCACATCCATCGGATACTTCGCCGCGCGGTTCCCTGAACGGCGGTCACTGCGGTCCGTCGCGACATCCAAGTGCGGCTCGACGAACTCGCGACAGCGACAAAACCCTTCAAGAACCAACCCAGATGCGGTGGTGCATATCGGCAAGGTCGATACCGGATTCAGCAACACTACTGGCTGACCTGCCTTGATTAGCCGAGCGCTCCCCTATGACCGAAGCCTACGCAAAAGCTCAGTAAACAGCGGCTCAGACTCAATATCTGCGCATTCAATACACCCCATAAGTGCTCCTTCGACAACCTCCGGATCAGACCACTTCCTTCCAGGATCGAGGACAACGATCATCACTTCGGCGATATCATGACCTCGAACGAACCTTCGGTCATTCGGGGAGATAAGGGAATTCAATTCATCAACCCTAGCCAGCAGCTTCTCACGCAATGACAAGTTTGCGTTGCCGGGAAATATTTGCTCAAACAACCGATTAGCCAAACCTGCATGATTCATCGAGCTTCTTTTGATGAACTTATCGGGAACACTCTCGCCGGTCCCCGACCAATGTAGCGCTGCGCGTGCTACAAATAGACTGCTCAGTATCGGATACGCTTTACTCATCAATTCCGAGCCGGTAGGCGCGTCAACGGACAGAACGATAAGAAGGAACTTCGAAATGACACGCTCTGAAAACGCGTACCCCTCAATACTTGCGTAGTCAGTTACCAGCAGGACGTCCGACTCTTGGAAGTCGCGCGCCAAGTGCGCCCGGTCAGCGTCTGCTATGCACGTGAGACCCGCCCTCTCCTGATCGGACCATGCAGACGCATGCATGGCAAGCGTCAGCACCCTTCCCCGCTGGCCCGACTCAAAGCCTGCATCGATCACATCACTGTCAGGGAGATTGATTCGGTCGCACACGGCATATACGTTGACATTCTTCGAACTGATGTCTGGATAGTTCGACAAGAAGTTCTGAACGAAGCGCAGATCACCACGCCCTTCAGTAACGACATCTCGCACCTGGGGATATAACAGATAGATCGTCCGCAATTCATCTGGCGTGCGATGAATACTGGAGTCAGGAACCTGATTCAACTGAATTAACCAATCTCACGAGCGCCGGGGCATTGGCATTCACCATCTCGATGCTGTGTGTCGCGACAATGAATTGAATACTTGTATCCTCGGTTATCTCCAACAAGCTTTTCAGTATCTGACGCTGCCACAGAACGCCCAAGCTCAATTCTGGCTCGTCAATCAAAAAAAGACGGCTATCCCACCTGGAGAGCACCGCGCTACAAAGTAGTAGCAACATCTGCTTTTCACCCGACGACAAGCTGGTCGCACGCAGATTGCGATACGGCTCCACATCGGCCAGAACCCGAAATCCCGACCCGAGACCGAACGTGAGATACTTGTCAGTAAGATAAGAGTTCGCGTGAGTCACAAATCGCCGAATCAAGCTTTCAGCCTCATTCAATGCGGCGAGACGCGCTTGCACGCTATCCAAGTATGGAAAAACAATGCTATATGCAGCTTGGCGATTTAAACCCGGAACCCGATCGATTAGGCGTTGAATTTCGCCCGCTTCAAAACCGGAGATCAGACCATACTCTGAAAATCTCGGAACTTCTTTACCGAGCTTCGTGAGCAACTGAGACATTCTCTCACCTTGTGCGGTGAAGTCCGGCTCATGCTTCTCGTACTCTCCAAGCCGCCGCAATACGTCCATATAAATTGTTGCTTCTTCGTTCAAACCCGAGCGTTGCGCCTTCGCTGTGAGCGAAAGCATTCGATCATTCAGGCGGGCAAGTGCATCATCGAGTTCTATCGCAATTTGCTCTCCGGGGGACGGCATATTTTCAATACTCTGACGACGCCGCCGCATGCGCGCAGTGGGCCGATTATCCGAGTGCAGACCACGATCGTCACCAAGAAGCACAGGTGACTTTCGATTCAGATTCTTCAGAAATTTCATCGCTGCGCGAACAGGCGACTCTGGACGATCTCCAGCGAACCCACCGTCGCGATCAAAGCCAAATTTGACGAGGTTGTGAACTACCGAAGATCCATAGCCTTCTGTGTGACCCACATCCATCTCGGCGTCTACTCTGAATTCAGCAATGACCGGCTCGGACATTCCTGGCCCAAAAACCGTCAGATCGTAATCGCCAACTAGTCCATCACGTTTCTCGACAGATACATGGCTACCATCAGAAAAGTCAACTATAAACCTTCTAAATGGCGTCTTCGCTAATTCAGACTTATGGCCGCGGTCCTCGGCGGTGCTTAGTGTGTGCCAGAGCATATTGAGCACAGTGGTCTTACCCGAGCCGTTATCTCCATGCAGCAGGACTAGCCGACTGATATCGCCATCAACTTTCGGAACAGTTAGATCATAAGTATACCGACCGAACAGTTTCACAACAGATAGATGTTGTATGGTCGGTCGTGAGTCTGGGGCACCATCGACGAGGGCGAGATCATCCTCGACCTCCTCGCCGAGCGAGCTGCCCGTCTTGTCTTCGGCCATCGTTAGATCCTTTCATACTTGCTATGCAGAGATGCTCAAATTCAGAGGGCATCACGTGATTGTGGATCACCGCTCATCGACGCGTACATATCAACAGGGTTGAGATGCAGGCATCAGCACGACACGCCCACTGTTTGCTCGCAGATCAAATTCGTCGTGGGTCGACCAGAAGTTCGTGCCCATGTCCTGGCCATAGTCCTGGACAGGCCATTCCGAGACGGCGACGATCTCTCACGTAAATGAGCCGTGAAGTGCGTCCGGAGGACACCCCCGCTTGTCATGCTTGCAGTCGAAGAACCATGTTTCGTTATATCGATGACCGTCTATCAACCGCCCGGCAGACTCCTCTGTTGTGGTCCCTACCGCCCCTGGCACCGACCGCCGCTCGCGTTCCACCGCGGTCCCCTATGCGCTCCTCGCGGCCTGAAACCTCCGCCCGCGCACCTGACTTGCTTCCCCGCACTGAGCGCGTCCTGACGCGCTCACACGCCACCGAAGGTGGTGCTGCTCTAGACGTGACTTCCCCACCTGACGCAACCCCGCTCCCAACCCCCTTTTGTGGTCTCCCTTCTACTTGTGGTTTCTTTTTCTCTTCCTCTCTTGTCTTTGTTCTTTGTGTTTTGTGTTGTCTCCTGTCTGCCCCGGTCCCTACTCTCTATGAACAGCGAAGCCATAGAGAGTAGGGACCGGGGCAGACAGGAGACGGCGCGAAACACCGCTGTTCAGAGGGTTTTTCGGACGAGCCGTCCGGGGAATGTCCGGGACTCAGTAAGTCCCGGACATTCCCCGGACATGGCCCGGATAGATCCCGGATCTTTCCCGGACAAGCATCCCTCGCGACACAGTCGTGGACCGGCCAACACTGGATGGGCGGGACGGGCGCTCAGATCGCGCGTGGGATCCAAACCACCCAGCTTCGTGGGTCGTGCCCAGTAAACTATTGGGGCAGCAGGGGTTTGACAGGACGGCTGCCTCGCACCATGGCGAGGTGGTTGAAGGGGAGGCTCGATGAGTACGAATCCGGTTCCATGGCCGATTGAGCCCCACACGATCACCAAACACGCTCTCTACCGGCAGTACTTCAGCAAGTGGTTTCCGATCATGGCCAAAGGTTGGGGTGGCAACGTCACTTATGCCGAAGGATTCTCTGGTCCCGGTGTCTACACCAACGGCGAACCAGGCTCACCAGTGATAGCGCTTGAAACACTCATCGCCGACGAGCAAAATCGGACGCGCTACAACAAGATGCGCTTGCTGTTCGTTGACCATGACGAACGCTGTGTCACCCTCCTGCCGAAACAACTGGAACTCGCGTCACAGCCGGTCCAGCTCACAAACCTGGCCAGGTACGGCATCGACCTCGACATCCGCAAAGGTTCATGCGTTCCAACGCTCGAACAGTTGCTGACCGAGTACAACGCGTGGGGTCGGCCGATGCTGGTCGTGCTCGACACATGGGGCGGCGGAGTGCCACTTGACCTTGTCCGCCGGATCGCTACGAACCCGCACAGCGAAGTGCTGATCACGATCCAACCGCAGTACTTCGCACGGTTCGCCGAGGTCAACTCGATAGAACATGGCGATGAGGTGTTCGGCGGCACCACATGGCGCAAAGTGAGCGAGCTATCGTCCAGCCAGAAGGCTCGGTGGGTGATCGAACACTATCGGGATGTCATCCGCGAAACCGGCTTCGGCTACGTCTTGGACTTCGAACTCATCGACAACCGCGGACAAGCCCTGTACTTAGTGTTCGGAACCGACCATCAGCGAGGGCTACAGAAGATGAAGGAGGCGATGTGGGAAGTGGATGATGTCGCCGGTATCGGATACCGCGATCCTCGCGACCCCGACCAGCAGACGCTGGAGTTCGTCTTCGAACCGAACACTGAGCCACTCAAGCGGCTGCTCTTGGACGAGCTTCGGAAGAAGGGCGCCGAGGGCGCCTCTGTGATGCAGCTGCGCAGGTTTGCGCTGTACCGCACGGTTTTCAAGGAAAGCCAGGTCGTCCCGGCTCTGAACGCGCTGATCGAGCGGGGCGCTATCGAAACGATCGGGCCCGAACGGCTGGGTTTCACCAGCAACGTCCGGGCCCTGCAATGAGTTAGACCGGAATCGGCAACCGATCCGGGGGGTGTGGCATCTCATCCCACAACCGGCCATCCAGCTCTCGCCCCAGGGTCTTGGGTGTCCGGCCGCCCCATTGTTTGAAGAAGAACGGCACGTTAGAGCCCTGACAGGTATCTCGAATATCGCGAACCCATTCCGGGTCCATCGGCCGGTGACCGACACCAGATTCTCCGCCAGCGATGACCCATCCGATCCGGTCGAGCTTCAGCCCGTCCAGTGGACCGAGCAACGGCTCACACGATAGAAACCGCACCGCGGCAGGCACTTCCCGCAAATGGTCGACGCGGTCGAGGTACTCGGTACTTTCCACCGACACCCCCATCCACACGTTGGCCGGCCACTCCAGCGAACCGGCGAGCCTCTTCAACCGCAGTGAACGCTTCGTCAACACCTGATAGGTGTGCTGGGGCGTCTCGCGCATAACGTCGAACACATCACGGACGAAACCAACCGGGACCTTGGCATGAAACAGGTCCGACATCGAGTTGACGAACACCACCCGCGGCGCCCGCCATTTCCGCGGCACATCCAACGCCTGCGGGTGAATCGTCACCCCGAACCCTGGACCAGAGGTGCGAGGGTCACCATCACGCTGATACTTCTCCGCCCCCATGGATTTCAAGCGTTTCGCCAGGACCATCGCGTAGCAATGGTCGCAGCCAGCCGATACTCGGTCGCAGCCCGTGACCGGGTTCCACGTCGCCTCAGTCCATTCGATGGCTGACTTGTCCGACATGACACCTCCTCCCGAATCTTGTTGACACTACGTCGACACCGTTCGTATTCGTAGCCCCACACGTTTCGTCGTGTGACTCCTTCCTCAACACCGCTCCCCCGTCCCAATCGAATTGGCATGTTCTTGAGCTGCCGCCAGCGTTCGAGTCACCGACGACTTGCTGACCTCAAACCGATCGGCGATCTGCGCGTGCGACCAGCCTTCCTCATGTCGCAACCGCAAGATCGCAGCAACGGTGTCGGGATCGCGGCGCCCCGCCGGGTCAGTGCTGCACACCTGCTCGGCGACCGCGGTCCACTGGTCGATGGTGTGCACCGAGTCGGTGCGTAGCTGGTGCGCAGCGGCGTTGATCTGGATCGGCGGACCGCCTTCCAGCTCCGCCTGGCTGCGGTGGGCGGTGAGTTCGCTGGTGGTCGACAGGGTCTCGGTGTGGACCTCGCGCACCGAGACGGTGCGTACCGGTTCGGGCGCGTGCACCGGTTGCGGTTCGGTGCGCACCACCGGTTCGGGTGCGGTGCGGTCGGTGCGTGCCAGGACCAGTAGGGCGACGGTGGCCTGTCCGATCGCGCCGTCGACGATCAGCGGGAACAGCCATGCCAGTTCTTCGCTCATCCCGACCTGGATGGACAACTCTTTCAGCGCGTCGAATGAAAGCCGGAACGCGATCCCTGCGATCGCCGCTGTAAGTGCGACAACAGCCCAGTAGGCGATCCGTGCCTTGCGTTGAGCTCGCACGAGCAAGCCGACGCCGTGGGTTGCTGCGAGCAACGCGATCGGCGGGAAGCTGGCCACGAATGCCGCTACCAGCTTCTTGTCCTCCGGTGCGTTCATCCAGGCGTGCACGATGTTCCCGCCGATCGACATCGCTGCGACCAACAACAATTCGCCCCAGAAGAACCGGATCGCCGATACCTCTTCGGGTGTCCGCGCACCGGTCGGTGCATCGTCTGGTGCGCTGCGGTGCGCAGCGTCATTGCTGTGCACCGGCTGCGCACCGATCACGTTCTCGACCATGATTTGGGTGTTCCTTTCGGAGTGCGATCGGTGGAGGGACGACTCAGCGGCTGCGGTGGCGGTCGCTGCGGCGCAGCGGCTCTTCCGGGTCGCAGCTCCAGGTCTGGTAGTCGCGCAGGTCGGCGCCCTCCGCGGTGAGCCAGTCCAGGAGCTCGTAGCCGTTTCGGAATTCGGTGTCGCGTTCTAGGTACTCGCGATGCTCGGCGAGGTACTGGTAGTAGGCGGCCTCGCTGGTGTCCTCGCGGTGAGCGAGGTCGGGCAAGGGCACGTCGTCGGGCCAGTCGGGGTAGGCCATGTCAGGGTTGTTCGCCGCGGCGGTGGCGTTGAACACCTCACGCTTGAGTTGCTGGGCGCGGTCGCGGATTGCGCGAGGGTCGGGGGTCGGGGTGTTCACGGGGTGTGTCCCTTCGTTGTGGTCTGTTCAGCGGCTTCGGGTTCGGCTCACTGACGGTCGAAACCGCTGTTGCTGTTGCTGTTGCTGTGGTTGTGGTCGATCGAGGTAGTGGACCGGTGCGAGGTCTTCGAGCTGGTATCCGGCGTCGAAGTGGTCGGACAGGTCCTTGCCGTTGCGGGCCTGCAAGACTCGGACCTCACCGACCCGCCCTGCGAGGGTTTCGGCGACCTTCGCCGCATGCCGGTAGCCGGGCCGGTCGCGGTCGGCGACCACGATCACCCGGGCCGCTCCGGCCAGCCAACGCGCATGTTCGGATGTCCAGGACCCGGCGCCCATCGCGTTGCAGGTCGCGATCAACCCGGCCTGGTTCGCGCGTTGCACGTCCTTCTCGCCCTCGCACACCAGGATTTCCCGGCCGGTGTCGAGGGCTTCCCGGATGTCGGCGAGCTTCCACGGGATCGGCGCGAAACCCGTACGCTCCCACCGGTTCCCGGTCCAATGGGCCTGCCAGAACGATTTGGCGTGCCCGTGTTCGTGCGGGGTGTGCACGCGGTGCACCGCGCCCTCGATCCGCCCGTTGGGCCACCGGTAGATGTAGGAATCCACGGTTTCCGGGCGGCCGATCGCCACGCCGAGGTCGGGTTTGTTCAGGATCGGGAACCGTGCGGCCAGGATCGCTTTCTCGACCGGCGACACGATCTGCGGCTCCTGCTGGGGGCGGGCGGGCCGCCCGCCGGCCCCGAAGGACCGGCGAGCAGAACCATTGGTGATGCGGGCGCGTTCAGGTAGCCGGTCGAACATGTCGCGGACCCGTAACCCGACCCGCGCCAATACCTCCTCGTCATCGCAACCGTTGGCGGCGAAGCACCGCACGATCGTTTTGGCCTGCTTCGAGTCGTATCGCACCCCCAGCGACGGGTTGTGGTGGCGCCCGTCGCCCTCGTGCACCGGGCACAGATACCGCACCCATCCCGACGGCGAACCCTTGCCCGGACCCATCGCACGATCCAACGCCGAGGTGACGATCTCCCACGAACGGCCTTGCGGTGGTTGAGGCTCCATCACCGCTCACGCTCCCGCTCGATCGCGGGTCGGCACGGGTGAGCACCCGACAGCAAACCCGCCTGAATGACGCTGCGCCGCGCCACACTGTCGAGTCCGCCGCTCTGGTAGGAGTCGGTCAACGCCCGGCGCATCACCTCCGGCTCGCTGGCCCACCGTGCGTGTGCTTCTTTGAGGAAGTTCCAGTGCTCACTGTGTGGGCCGTAGTGCCAGCCCTGGTCGATCGCGGCGCCGTCGGTGTAGAGGCGGTGAATGTCGGCCTCCGTCGCCTCGGGCCGAAACACCATGTCCTTCAAGCGGTCTAGTTCGGTGTATGCCTCGCGCATCGCTTCTTCGTGCTCGATGTGCATCGTCATCGCCCCCGCTCGATCCCTGGTCGCGGCCGGTCGTGATCGGTCAGCGTGCGAGCTTGCTGCTGGCTGCGACGCTCCACCTCGCTGACCCCGTATCCGTCGTTGTGGTCGATGTTGTCCATGAACCGGCGCATCGTGTCCGGCGCCCGCCGCCAGTCCTCGTGGGCGTCGTCGAGGTAGTTCCAGTGCTCGGCGTGTGGACCGGCCTCCCACCGGTCTGCCAAGATCTGCTGTTGCAGGTCGATGAGCTGGATCTCAGCGTCGCTGGTCGAAGGCTGGTACATCTGCCGGCCCAGCTCGACATACGTGGTGTAGTCGGTGCGCATGGCTTCTTCGTGCTCTTTCTCCATGTCACCGGCTCCGTTCGATCCCGTTGCGCGGCTGACCGTTTCCGTTGCGCTCGTAACCGCGGGCGTCGTCGCGGTCCTCCCGAGACCACGCCTGGGTATCGCCCTGCCGCTCAGCCTGGCGCCGCTTATCCATCTCGGCGCGATACGCATCAGCGCCGCCGCGGCCCCACCAATCAACAAACTGCTCGGCCTCACGCACCTTCTCGGGTGACCCGCCCTCGGCGAGGGCACGCACCTGGCGCGCAATAACCTCGGGGTCGGCGTCGAACCCGGCGTCGGCCAAGTTCTTGGCGACCAACCGGTCGGTGATGGGGTCGGATGACTTCCCGCGCTGAGCGGCTGCCGTGTTAGCGATCCGCTCATGCGCCTCCCGCACCGCGCGGGCTCCGTCGACATCAGGGCCGCCGCGGTGACCATCACGTGAGGGGTTGCGGGTGCGGCTGCCATACCGCTCGTGTTCAGGGGTGGCCTGAGCGAGCTTCGCGACAGCTTCGTCGCGTTCGCGCTTGTAGCGATCCCGTTCCGCGGCAACCGCTTCCATGCCTGGGCGGTCGGCTACTTGCCCGATCTCGGCGGCGAGACGAACATTGCGGACCTTCAATTCCTCGATCTGCCCGGTCGCGGCTTCAAGTTTCGTCTTCATCCCGTCCCGGTCGGCGGTGACCGCGTCCAGACCGCGCTGCAACACCCCAACCCGGCTCGCGAACCGGTCACGGTCCTCCGACATCTCCCGCAGCTGCTTCTCGATCTCGGCGATCCGCGCATCAACCGGCGCCTCCTGCGCGGCGGCGGGACGCGTACGGTCCTCCTGTGGCTGTGGTTGTTCACTTCGGTTCCGGTGGCGGTGATCCTGATACAGCTCCCGGACCTCGTCGGTAACCATGCCGATCGGCCCATCCACTCTCTGACCGCCGTCACTGACGTTGCGGTCGCGGATGTTCGCGGTGAAGTCCTCCGCCCGGCGGCTGCTGGTGTCGCGGTAGGTGTCGAGCTGGTTCAACGTCCACGCATACGCCTCCTCACGAGTGGCGAAATCCTGTACCCGCGGCCGGTCGGCATGCGGGACGGCCGCCGATTCATGGCCCTCCAGCGGGACCACGCTGGACGGGCCCACGAGCACTACGAACTGCTTACCCCCATCAGTCCTGCGCTGTGTCGGCTGCGGAGAGCTGCTCTGCTGCTCAAGTTCGCTGATGCGCCTGCGCAGTTCAGCGTTCTCGGCGGTGAGGTGCGGAATCGGGTTGGCTCGCCGCTCGGCCGCGGCGCGCTGCTCGGCGAGGATGCGTTCGTTGCGTGCCTGCTCGCGGGCCACCCACTGTTCGGAGTGCACCGCCGTCGCGCGCGCTTCGATCGCGGTCTCGGCGTCCAACTGCGGGAACACCTTCTCCACTCGCGTGCCTGGGTCGGCTTCGACCGCATCGAGCGCCTGGACTACTTGCCCGCGATGCTCCAGCGACAGCGCTGTGGAATGCAGGGTGGATTCGATCGAGTAGCGAATCCCGTTGAGTCGCTCGGAGCTTCGCATCCACTCGTCCACACTGCTGTCAGGGGTCAAACGTTCCTGGCTGGTGGCGGCTTCACGCTGGTAGTCGTTGACGCGCTTGGTGAACCACGCCGCAGCGATCCGCTCCTCGCCGACCTGCACGCGCACGGCTTCAGCAAGGTCACGGCGCTCTTTGCGGGTGAGTTTGCGGACTGCGTCGGTGCGGTGGGTGGTGCGGTGCTGGTGGATCCAGCCGCGGGCGACGTTGATGATTTCGCGGAAGGTGCGGCCGGTGTCGCGGCCGATCTCGTCCATTTCGGACATGACAAGTGTTCCTTTCAGGGTTAGGGGTTATCGGGTGCGTTCGGTCCGCGGGCGCTGCTCGGCGAGTTGTCGTTCGCGGTGTTGGTCGGCTTGGTCGGTGAGCTTCAACCGGTTCGCGGGCTGGCGTGCCCGGTCGATCGCTGCCTCGACCCGATCCAGGTAGGCGCTCGCGATGAGGAGTTCGCCGAGAACGACAGCGGTCGCTTTGGTGGGTGTTGTCGGTTCGCCGAGGTTGTCCACGGCCAGCGACTGGGGGGTCGCCTCCAGATCGAAGTAGGGCTCGCGAAGGCGTATCAGCGCGTCACGCACCTGATTGATCCGGTCGTAGACGCCCGCCATCTCCCGGTACAGGTCCGATGGGATTGGCAGGATCGGCTCGTTCGTGTTGTCGGACATGGGGTAGTCACTCCTCGGTGGTGGTCGCGCTGGCGGTCTGGTCGGCGGCATCGGAGCTGGTGAAGTCCGGGTACGGGGGGAAGTCGCCGAAATCCGGTGCCATCAACGGCGGCGGATTGACCGCGAACGGCCGCGAACGGGCCTCGTCGATGCGTTTGGCCGCGATATCGAGTCGCATCCGGTCCGGCCGCGAGACCTTGTAGCGCGCCTCCCAGTTGTTGCGACGCTCCCTGAAGTCCATGAACAGGGCTTCGCGATGCCGATACCAGCCATGCATATTGGGGCCTCCGCACCGGTAGGACTTCTCGGCGGGCTCGATCTCGCACACCAGGTCCGGCAAGGCCAGCTCCTGCGGGCTGCTCACCGCACCGGGTGTGCTCAGCCACTCCGGACAGAACCCAGCGGCGTACCGGGCGGCCTCGGCGTCGCGCTCCTGGCGCCGCTGCTCATACTGCGCGTGGCACTTCTCGCGCAGTACCGCCTGCTCGGCGGCGATACGGTCCAGCTCGGCGCGTTCCTCGGAGGTGAGCCTGCGTCGGGCGCCGCTCTCGGCGATATCGTCCAAAGGGTCGAACTCAACGAGTGCGTACAGCGCCGCGAACACGCTCACACCGGCAGCCATGCCGATAGCGGCGTGTCGAATGTCTTTGCGGTTCATGATGATTCGATTCCTTTCGTGGTTACAGGGACGGGGAAGCCTGTGCGGTGCGGTTGGTTTCGTGCCGGGTGCGGGCGGTGTCGATGCCGGTAAGCAGGGCGCGGAACACCGCGACGATCGCGGTCGCGATAGCGGCGACGGCGTGCCCGATACCGCTGGTGACAGTCGTGAGAACCTGCGGGATGCTCGGGCGCAGCGCGGCGTTCCACCACAGGTAGGCCAGCCAGCCCGCGCCATAAGCTCCGATCGGGCCAGCGACAAGAAACGGCTCACCCCACCCCGCGGTCACGGCGAGAGCAACCACAAAAGAGGAAGCTCCAGCGCTGCGACGGATCGTCCGGCCGCGGGCCTCGCTGTCGGTTGCGGTGAGGACGGGATCGGTCACGTCGGTGTCGGTCTTGACCAGGCGCAGCGCGGGCCGTTGCGGTTGTCCGGTTTCCGCTGGCGGCGGCCAGTGGTCGGGCGGCGGGTTGTCGGCTGCTGCGATGACGTCTTTGAGGTAGTCCTCGAACTCGTCGCCGAGGATGTCGCCGATCGCTTTCGGCTCGGTCGGCACGCGGCCTTCGTCGGGTTCGTTCTCGTCGTTGTGGTCGTGGTTGTCGCGGATGATGCGCATAGGTGTTGCCTCACAATCGGATCGGTGAAATCGGGGGTTGGTCACGCGGCGGCGCCGGCGCCGGCGGTCTTGGTCTTCGCGGCGGCCTTTTCGGCTTCGGCGGCTGGTGTGCCCGGCATTGGGTGCAGGCCGGTGGGATCGACGGGCACTACGCGGCCCCATTGGGCGCGTCGGCCGCGGGCGTAGACGAAGTCACCGGTGTCGAGCTGCCGCAACACATCCGGGTCGACAAGCCACTTCTCCCCAACCGAGACCTGGCCCTCGTCGCCGTGGCGCTGGCCTTTGATCAGGTGCCGCGACGGCAGCATTTCGCGCAACGACCCGACGTGTTTGCAGAGGTCTCCGGCGTTCTCGTTGTAGCCGAGCAACACCCCACCCGCGCACGCCTTGAGCAGCCGATTCAACGACCACGCATCCGCGGCGAGACCTTCTTGGGATTGGGCGGCGAACAGCAGGGCGACACCTTGGGACCGGCCGCGTTCGCACACGTCGGTCAGGTCGATGGCGCCTTGCCGGGTGGTGGTCGCGGATGCCTCGTCGATGATCACGCTGACGCTGCGGCGCTGGTCCTTGGCGGTGCGTCCGGCGCGCAGCATCACCATCCGCAAGATGGCTGAGACCTGGGCGCGGGCGGCGTCCTTGTCCATCCCGGGCACCGTCACGTACAGGACGTCGATGTCATCGAGGTCTTTACCGCCGTCGAACACGAACCGGCCGTCGTGGTCCTGCAACAGGTCGAACAGGTTGCTGGCCTTGATCAACATGTCGTCGATCTGCGGGACCTTCTCCGCCTGCAACGCGGTCACCATGCGCTTCACCTGCGGGTCCTCGCCCCAGATGTCGAGCAACGTCTTCGCATCCAGCCGCGCCAGGAACTCCGCCGAGGAACGCGGCGGCCCGACCGGAGCGTCGATCACCAAAGACACGATGCGACGGCGCATCTCGTCGAAATGCTGGCCTTCACTGGTAGCGGCGCCGCCCGCGTTGAGCATGTCCCCGACCACCGCACGCTGGTCGCGGGCGGGCATGCTGTCCCACAGGTTCAGCCGATCGACACCCGGCATCACCATCGCGATCCGGGACGGTTCGATCCCCTTCCGGACGGCGTAGTCACGGACCTCGATGCCGAGGTCTTTGTCGTCTTGGCCGCCCTTGCAGGAGATGAGCACCGTCAGCGGGCGGGGATGCTTGCGGCGCATCGCGGGCACGTCTTTCCACTGCTGCCACGCCCGCCACTCGTAGTCGAGCAGCCCGACGAAGTAGCGTTTGATCAGCTCGGTCTTGCCCGAACCAGTGGTCCCGACCACCGCCAGGTGCCGTTTGGCTTGCTTGTGCGGGATCGCCACCCACTGCTGATGATGCGAGGTCAGCTCCCGCCACAACCCGGCCGGTTTGGCTGTGGTGCGGTCGGCGAGCGGACCGAGCACGATGCTGTCGCCGACGCTGTAGGGCGCACCATGTTTCGCGGCGTCCGCGGCGCGAGCGAACTTGCGGACCAGCATCGCGTCCTTGACCCGTTCGGTGCGACCGAGCGACTTCAACCCGACGGTGTGGGTCTTGTGCACGAACTTCGCCCACAGATACGTCGCGGTCAACGCCGCGAAAGGCACCCCGAGCGCGAGCATCGCGCGCAACCCGGACAGATCACCATCGACAACGCGCGCTGCTCCGCTCCACAGCAGCGCCGCGGGCACCGACCATGAACCACCGGCCAGTGCTGAGGTGGCGGGCATCAACAGCGACGCGATCGCGAAGTTACGCAACCGATGCGGCGCCAACGGCCACCGGTAAGCAACAGCCACGATCATGACCAGCATCGCCACCACAACCACCCCGATCACCGTCGCGGTACCGACGCCGTGGGTGACGACCGACAAGTCCGGCAAGTCGATGCCGTCCAGGTGCTTGATCGGCGGTGCTTCCGGGAACAGCGCTCCCGACGGTTCCGGCGCGGTTGTCGGCGCCGCCGGGTCGACCGGAGATGTTGGCATGGTGGCGGTGCCGAGCGGATCGCAGTCGGAGGCGGTGAGGATGGGTTGGCAGTTCTGGTTGGTCATGACGCTTCCTGGGAGAGATGAATGAGCGTGCGACGGCGGCGATTCGAGCTCGCGGCCTTCTTGGCTTCACGCAGCGCGGCGTAGCGGGTGAGGAACTTCGCCCATTCGGCGTCGAAGTCGCGGATCACCAACTCCAGCTCCAACGCGTCACCGAACTCTTTGTCCGGCAACCTTTTCGACGCGGCATCGACGTTGTCGGCGACCCCGGCGGTGCGGCACAGATACAGCACTCCGACCATCGGTTCGTCGGTGCTGTCGCGGGCGGTGCGGATCGCGCCTTTCAACGCGATGTCCATGTAGTCGGGGTTTTTCTCCGACAACTCGACTTCCAGCGCCCACCAGCCGTGGCGGCCCCTCACCACGCCGAGGAACCGGCCGTCGTGTGCGTGAGGGCGACCCGGCATCGGCTCCCGACCGGTCGATACCTCGACCTCGCTGCCGCGCTTGGCGCCGGCGGTTTTCCCGATCCGGTGCCGCAACGTGCGCTCTGACACCCACAACCCGGAGTCAGACCCGACCAACATCACCCGCGACTGCGCGACCGCGCGGTAATGCTCGGCGAACATCGGTTTCGGCTGCCAATCCTTCGGCCGCCACCCCAAATACTTCGCCGCGGTAACCCGGGTCGGTACCGCCCACTTCTCCCCGGGCTGCACCTGCTGCAACTCGTAGACATGCTTGGCGTCGACCAGATCCCGGAGCAGGCTGTAGACATGGTTGCGTTCCATCCCGAGGAACCAACCGACGACATCGACCTGCATCCCGTGCATGTCCGACAACGCCGCCAAGACAGCGGTTTTCGTCGCCGTCGACTGCGGGCGCGCGGTGCCGATGATCTCGTGCGCGGTGCTGCGCGGCAGCCCTACTATCCGACTGATCTGATCCAGACTGCGACCCGCACCGTGCAAGGCGCTGATCTCACCGAGACAGTTCTCAACTGTCCGCGCGGTGACCCCCAACGTTCGGGCGATCTCCCGATAGGTCGCACCGCTACCACGCAGACCGATGATGATCTGGTCTTGATACTGGACTTCCAGATCCTCGTAGCGGCCCTTCAGCGGCTTCTTCGTATTGCGGTTCATCGGCTTCGCTCCCTTCCCTGATCGCGCGACTGGGCGCGGCGGGCGGTGATGTCGGCGCGGGCCTGCTCGATCACCTCGCGCATATCGCTGGCATCGATTCCGCGGCGCTCAGCCGCGAGCGCCGACCGCGTCCACCGCGCCAGCTGCAACGCCTCCAACTGCGCGTCAGTCGAAACCCGTATAGGCACAGCCGATTCCGCGTCGTACAGGTACGCCTTGCGTGTCGTTCCGCTCCCACGCAGCACCTGGCCCTCGTACGCGCCCCCAGGCCGCTGTCCCTCGCGCCTGAGCTGACGCCAGGTCCGCAGATGCTGCGGCGCCAACCTCCACGGCCATGTCGGGATGCCGTGCCGTTCGCCGTCTGGATCGAGGTATTTGCTCATCGCGATCGCTCGATCTGGCGGGAACTCCTCCGCAGGTCACGATCCCGCTCGGCGGCGGCGATATCCCGCAGGCGGTCGAACACCACCATCCGCTCCGCGTGGACTTCCTCGCTGGTGTCTTTGACGTGCTGGTTCCTCGACATTTCGAACTCGTTGTCGCGCCACCCCTTCGCCTCCGACACCTCAGCAACGGCGAGCACGATGTCGGACAGCACGTCATGCGCAAGGTCCAAGCGTTCAAGCTCGGCCTCCAGACGTGCCCGCTCCTGGCTTCGGTCCGGTGCACTCATCGCCGCACCTCCGGAACCTGCGACGCAGGAACACACGACCCCGACTTCTCCGGCGGCACACCGGAGTTCGCGGATCGGCAGATGTTCGGCGACGGCGTGTAGTCCTGAAGATCAATCCACGCAGCGGTGCATCCACCCATCGCGATCAGGAGCAGCACCACGAACGCAGCCATCCGCAGTACCGGGGGCAGCAGCCCCAGCGGGGAATAGACCGCACCGGTACCGGTGAACTCCGGGCCGGACATCGAATGCAACGCTGTGGAACTGGTCCGGCTGCGGTCGACATGCGGAACCGGGTAGCTCGGCAGCGGGGCGTCACGCCAATCGCGGCTCACCGTGACCGCCCCCGATCAACCTGCGACCGATCGGACAGCTCGCGCTCGCGCTGTGGGTACTCGCGGATCTTCTCCGCCAACCCCCGCGCGGCTTGAGACCACGTCAGCGGCGCGGTCATCCCGCGGGCCGCGGCGCCGACGTTATTCGCCGTCCATTTGACATTGACGCTGCCGAACTCTTCGTAGCCCTTGTCGTAACGGTCGGCCTGGGCCTCCAACGACTTGTAGCGGGCCTGCAACGCCGTCGTCCGCGCCTGCAACAGCTCCTGCTCACGGATGATCGCGTCCAACTCATCCAGCAGATCAGCCGGATCATGCGGCGGCTCATTCGTGCTCATCGCCGAAACCCCCGCCGACGCGAACCACGCCACAACGCGACCGCACCCAGCACCATCACCGTGAACCCGACAACCTCGGGAGCAGTGAGCACTAGATATCCGACCGCGACCGCACCGACAGCCAGGCCGAACGTCCGGGCGCGCATTACGCTGCCCCACCCTTGTGCTGGTTCTGGCAACGCCGACGGCGAGACTGCGCGGAATTCAGCGCCAGTCGGGTGAAGTGCGCCTTGCGGGCCTGATTGGCGCGATATGCACGCTCTTCAGGGCTGAGCAGACCGTCCGGGTCCACCAACCGGTCAAACTTGGTCAGCAGAGCCTCGCGGGCCTTCTTGGTCCGAGCAGCGCGGTCCGGGGTCTTTGCCCACGACGCGTGTGCAGCAATCCGCGCCTGCAACGTGCGTTCCGAGGGGGTACTCATGCCACGCCCTCCGAGTCGCTGAGGGCGGCAGGCCGTACAAGGCCCAGCAGCTCATCCCGCTGTACTCGCCACATGCGGCCGTTCACAAGGAAGCCCTGAAGGTCCCCGGCCTTGATCCAGTTCTTGATGGTCTTCACATCCACGGCGACAAGCGCCGCGGCAGTCCTGAGGTTGATGAGATCTTTTGGTGCCTCAACCGGCTGTTGCGTACTGATGGTCAACGGAGATCACTCCTTTGGTAGAAACGGGGGGAAATTGCTCTACCTGAATGATCTGGCCGATAAAGGGACATCACGAGGACACGCAAGGGGACATTGAATGGCCGATTCATGGCCCCAATGGATACTGATGTCCGGCTTAAGGACTAGAATGGGCGTATGTCGACTTCAGGGAACGCCGCACTTCGGGCGGCACGCCAGGCACTTGGCTACCGATCCCAGGCCGCTCTCGCCGACGCCGTTACCGAGACCGCACGGACGATCGGACTCCGTGTTGAGGTCTCATCCCGCACCGTTCGCCGCTGGGAGTCAACCGAGCCCCCGTGGCCCCACCCAGAGCACGCAACTGCCTTGGAAACGTTGTTCAAGCGGCCCATAACTGAGCTGGGATTTACACCGCCATGGTCACCCGAGGCTTCAAGCTCGCAGAGCGGACGCGTCGGCAGTGCCGATGCGAACCATGCGATAGGTCAACGGATCTTCGGTGCCACGCCCCCGTCGCTGCCGTCATCGGTAGCCACCGACTTCATGACCATCACCGTGTCCCACCGTCATCTGTACTGGGCTGTCCCTGCCGCCAGACTCCACCGATCGGTGGCCGAGCATGCGCAGCTCGGCCTCGAACTACTTCCGCAACTTACGGGGGCCTCGAAAACGCTTCTCGCCAAGGCGCTTTCGGAGTCGAGCCTGCTCGCCGGTCGGCTGGAGTTCTTTGACCTGCAACAACCGGAACTCGCTCAACCAAGTTTCGTAATCGCTCTCCAGGCCGCGCACGAAGGCGGCGACTCACTCCTCGGCGCGGCCACGCTCGCCCATATGGCGTTCGCACCCGCATTTTCAGGAGACGCATCGCGAGCCGAGGAAGCTCGGGAACGCATTCGGGCGGCACGCGCGTTTGCTCGCCGCGGCGGCGCGAACGCTGAGATGGTCGCCTGGCTTGACGCGGTCGAGGCAGAGGTAGAGACCAGGTTCGGTGATACTCGCCGAGCGCTGAATCTGGTCCACCATGCCGAGGAGACGTATCAAGAACACGACGCTGAGACACAGCCGTCGCCAGCGTGGCTGGACTGGTTCTCGCCGATCCGTCTCGCGGGATTCAAAGGCAACACCCTGATGGTCGCGGGTCGCGGACGGGAAGCGCGGGAGACGTTGGAGGAAGTGCTGTCCGACCTACCCGAGGAGGAGGTCAAGCAGCGATCGATCTACCTTTCGGACGCCGCAGCGGCATCCATACTCGAAAACAATCCCGAACGGGCGTGCCAGTTCCTCGAAGAAGCTCTCGATGCGGTGGGCCGGAACTGGTACGCGACTGCGATGGACCGGATCAAGACTGTTCGACAATCGTTGCGGCAGTGGGACTCTCTGCCGGCGGTGCGCAGCCTCGATGAACGGTTGTACGACTGGCATACGACCGTCAGCTCGTTCGTCGGTTAGTTGGAACCGTTCTCGGCTGCAACGATTCCCGAGAGTTCGTTCAGGTCGCGGATTTGCCAATCGGACAAGTCCGCGACCTCCTGTTTGTTGCGGTGAATCCAGCCCCACGGCCCGCGCAAGATGTAGGCGGTCCGCATGCCGGCCTTCTTAGCGGGAGTCACGTCGTTGTCGATCCGGTCGCCGACGTACACGATCTCCTCGGCCGGAAATCCCGCTGCCTCAATGGTCTTTTCGAAGAACCCCTGCGCAGGCTTCTGAATGCCCCAGTCGTCGGAGGTCGCGATGAAGTCAGTCGGGAGATCGAGGCCACGCAACAGCCCTCCGGCGCGGACCGTCTGGTTCCCGACGATGCCGACCCAAACGCCCATCTCGCGCAACTTGGTTAGCGCCGGCCGGACGTCGGAATACAGGTCGTCCTCGCCGAACCACTCCGGCTTTCCAGCATCAGCCCGCGCTTGGCGCTCCCGGTCCAGGTCGAATCCAGGCTGGAAGACCTGGAAAGTTTCCCGGTAGTCGAGGCCTGCGGCGATCACCGCCCCAAATACGGCGGCGAAAGTGTGCCTCGGCACACCGAGCCAGTCTGCCCACGTTCCATACTCGCGGGTCTCGTCGACCAGCGTTTCGCCAACATCGAAGACGACAGCAGAAATCACGCTCCCCACCGTACCTGTGCACACCGACCACCCACCGACACGCTCATCGGCTACTTGTCTGTAGACATGATCCGGTCGTAGGTTCATGCACGCATACGGTTTGCCTGGGGCGTACGCCCCGGCGATGCACCTGCGTCAACTGCCCGCAGGCGATCTTTTCGAGACCTACATGACCAGTTTCGAACACGTCTGGCTGAATGCAACGGCTGAAAGGTAAGCGGATGAGTCGCGTCGACTACTTCCACGACCCGGACGCGCCGGAGGCCAACAGCATCAAGGTGGCTGTCAGCGCATTCGTCCGAAATCACGAGGGCCGGATCTTGATGATCCGGCGTACGGACAACGACAAGTACTCGATACCTGGTGGCGGGCTCGAGGCGGGCGAAACTGTCACCACGGCCGTCGTTCGCGAGGTTCGCGAGGTTCGCGAGGAAACGGGGGTAGACGTCGAGGTCTCCGGGCTGGTCGGAATCTTCTCGAACCCGGACCATGTCATCGTCTACGACGACGGCGAAGTCCGACAGGAATTCTCGATCTGCTTTAGCGCCGATCCCGTTGGTGGCACCCTTCGCACCAGTTCAGAGTCAAAAGAGGTTCTGTGGATCGCCCCGCAGGACATCCCAACGTTGGACATCCACCCGTCGATTGCCCTCCGAATCGAACGCGGACTCCAACAGACCGACGGCCCGTTCTTCACCTAGCCGCTTGCCGCAACGCCTCGATGCGAGCGACTGCTTCCAGCAGCTCCGCCGCCGCCTCGGTGGCCGACCGAGTGACGACGTGGTCAGGTCCGTACCGCTCGCACACCTCGGCCAGAAGTTGGTGAACGTCGGTCGTGCCACCTGTCGGCGTTGTGGTCATGTCTGCCCACCACAAGGCGTCTCGCAACGCGGTGCACTCGTCCGGCCACGGCAGCGACACGGACCGGTGGCGCTTCGACATGCGCGCAGGAATGGTTGGCGACCAGGGCACACAACCGACGTGGCGCGCCCGGAGCCTCTCGAAGCTCCGCACCGTCAACCGGATGGAACCCTGCGGCGGCGATTCGCTGCCCGTACCCGATGTCGTACAGCCAGGCCGCTGCGACAACCAATTCCGGGTCGTCGACCGCATCAGCAACCCGCTCCGACTGCCGGGCGACACCCTCGACGTGCTTGAGCCGACTAGGCGACTCCCGAAGCTGCTCGCGGGCGACCTGCTCGGCCCATGCGACAAGATCGTCAGTCATGACATTCACGGTATCGCCCATGCACGACGGCGTGCACGGGGCTGCAATTCAGCCATGGTCAGGTCCGTTCTTACAGCTTGTCGCCGAGTCGCGCGCGGCGGTGGGCAGACTTCGCTCGCTCGTCTGCTACAGACTTGCCGTACCGGTCGAGCATCTGTCGCGAGCGCCATCCGGCCAGCATCATCAGGTCCTGCTCTTGACCGCCGTTGGCGAGCCAGTTGTGGGCGAACCAGTGCCGAAGCATATGCGGGTGAATGTGCTCGATCCCGGCCGCTTGGGCACGCCGCTCCAGCATCTGTCGGATACCGTGATCGGTCATCGGCCCTTGCCGGCCGAGCCACAATCGCTCACTCTTCTTCGCGAACGGATGTTGACTGCGGGCACGCAGATAGCGCCGCAGAGCGATCCGCGTTTTGTCGCCGAAGGGCGACGATCGCGGTCGACCACCCTTCCCAACTACCAGCGCGGTGTCCTCCTCGAAATCGAGATCGTCAACAGCGAGGTTCGCGACTTCGCCGCAGCGGCAGCCCGTGTCGGCAAACAGACGGATGATCGCATTGTCTCGGCGCGACACAAAATCCGTGCTGGAGCACTCCTCGAGCAGCGTTCGCAGCGCCTCGACAGTCGGCACCGGAACTAGCTTGTCCGGCGCGTCCGGCAGGCTCAGCTTGATGAAGGGGTCGACATCGATGATCTCTTCAGCCGCAAGGTATTTGAAGAACTGCTGAAGGCTTCGGTACTGACTGCGCGCGTACTGCGGGGAGAGCGGCTCTCCCGTCCGCCGATTCTTTCCAGCCAGCAACGTCTCGATGTACCCACCGATGTGGTCCCTGGTGATGTCGGGCGCGTCCGTCGGGAGGGACTTGGAGATCAGGTAGTCGGCGAAGTACCCGATGTGTACGAGGTACACATCGATCGTCTTCTTGGCCCGGTTCTTCCGCCTCAGCTCGGTCGCGAAGTCGTCCTTCAACTCACGGATGTCGTCTAGCGAAGCGGTCCCCATCCTGCGATGGTACGCCCGTAATCTATTCGTGGAAGAGCGCTGTTCTAGATCGAAACCTCTCCAGAAAAACAAAAACCCGCTGGTCAGCGGGTGTTTGTGGGGCGGGTGGGGCTCGAACCCACGACCAATGGATTATGAGTCCACGGCTCTAACCGACTGAGCTACCGCCCCTCTTCCGCGGGTATCGCGCGGGCGTGGGGGATGCTACCGCGTGCGGCGCGGCTTGCACCACTCGGATACCCAGGGGTGGTTAGGGTGGGGCGTAAACCACCACCGTTCTGGAGGGTCGGCCATGGGCAGCGTGTTCGCGAATGTGCTGAAGGTGCATCAGTGGGTTTATGAGAACAGTGGCGGGGTGGTGGGGCATCGGTTGTTGTTCGGGAACCCGACGTTGTTGTTGCGAACTGTGGGGCGCAAGACGGGGCAGAAACGGACGTCGGCGCTGACGTATGGGCGGGATGGGGACGACTATCTGGTGACCGCTTCGAATGGCGGGTCGCCTCGGCCGCCGGGGTGGTTGGCGAATCTGAAGGCGAAGCCGGAGTGCGAGATTCAGGTCGGTCGGCGGAAGATGCAGGCTGTTGCGCGGCCGACGCTGCCGGACGATCCGGAGTATGCGCGGCGGTGGGGAATCGTGGACAAGGTGAATCAGGGGCGCTACAGCGCGTATCAGAAGCTCACGAAGCGGCCGATCGCGGTGGTGGTACTGACGCCGGTCGACTGAGCCGGCTCAGTCGACGCCTCCGGCGACCTCAGCTGTCGCCGTCGCCCCAGTCCCCGTCGGAATCGCTTCTGTCCCAAGGACTCACGTCTATCGGCGGCCTGCTGGCGAAACTCACGACCGCGGAGACCAGGACGAGCACCGCGACGACAACGACAACGACAATCAGAGTTTGCACGCAGGCACAGTAGCGCTGGGCCGAGCGTCGCGCATCGGCGCCTATGACCAGTTGTGTGCTGCCACAGTCTATTTGGTCACCTTACTTGTCAGCTTGCCCAGTGAACCACCGCCGCTCGCTGTGCGATGTACCAACCGACTGTGCGAATTGCCCAACCAGCCACACGAAGAATCACCGGGCCTGGGAACACCGACCGGTGATCCCAGGCTTCCGGTCCCGGCTCACACCGTCAACAAAGTGCGCCCCACCGTGGTGCGGGATGCGATGGCGGCGTGTGCACGGTCGGCCTCCTCCAGCGGAAAGGTCTGGCCGATCACCACTTCCACATTTCCCGCCACTACCGCGGACTGGGCACGCTCCGCCAGCGCGTGCCAATCGGTGTCGTCGCCGGTGATATCGAACAGCCCGAGCACGGAGATGTCGCGGGCCGCGAGAGCCGCATCATCCAGCTCTGCGAATCCTCCTGCGGCAGCGCCATATCCGATGAATCGGCCGCCGTCCGCGGCTGCTTCGACGGCAGCTCCGCCCAGGGCGCCGCCCGCACCGTCCAGTACGACGTTCGCGCCTGCCCCGCCGGTCGCGGCACGCGCGTCGGCCTGCCAATCGGGCTCGGAGTAGTCGACGACGACGTCCGCACCGAGCCGGGTGGCCAGCTCGAGCTTCGCCGTACCGCGCGCCGCGGCGATCACGTGTGCGCCTGCGGCGCGGGCGAATTGGATCAGCAGGGTGCCCAACCCGCCGCCCGCCGCGGTGATCAGCACCCACTCCCCCGGCTGGAGCTGCGCCCTGTCGAACACAGCGAGGGCGGTCTTGCCGTCATGTGCGAGCGCGACAGCCTGCACTACGCTCAGCCCCTCGGGCACGGCGACCAGAGTGTCCGCCTTGGCGAGTGCCTTTTCGGCGTACCCGCCGATCGGCCGCCCGCCGCCGATGCCGCTCGCGGCGGTCGCGGTGGCAACCCGCTTGCCGAGCCAGGCCCGATCCACATCGGCGCCGATCGCCGAGACCACCCCACCGATCGCGCCGCCCGGCACATACGGTGGTTCCAGCTTGAAGAATTCCGTGCCCCAGCCGCCGCGCAGCTGGGTGTCGAGGAACATCACGTCGGCGGCCGCGACATCGACGACCACCTCGCCCGGCCCGGCCACCGGCTCCGGCACTTCCCGCACCTCGAGCACTTCCGGTCCACCGAACTCCGTCGCCTGCACAGCCCGCATGACATCCTCCATCGCTTCATCGTCTGATCGGTTCACGGACCAGCATGAAACCTGAACCGCAGTTCAGGTCAATGCGCCGACCGCCGATTACGCTCAGCGCAGAATGACTCGACAGCGGTGGCCATGGTCCGCACCCGACGAGGTCGGCTCGGACGTCACCTGGAGGCGCCGGTGCGCCATCACCAGAATCGACAGGGCCACAAGGCAATACAGGACAGCGGCGTCATGATCGGAACCAAGCGCCATCACCCGGTACCCGTCCGCCCGGCCACCGTCACAGCCCGATTCCACCGACCGGGCGACGCCGGAGCCGGTCAGGAACCTCCGCCGCCACAGCTGCTCCCGCCACCGCCGCCACAACTGCTCCCGCCACCGCAGCTACTGCCGCCGCCACAACTGCTCCCGCCACCGTCGCTACTTCCACCACCGCAGCCGCCGCCCGAATCACTGCCGCCGCCCGAATCCCCCGCCATCCACGGCGACCGACGCCTCGGACGCCTGCCACGCGCCGGCGGAGCGCTGGCAGCCTTGACGATGACGAGGATGACGACCGCGATAAAGCCGCCGACCCCAGCCACCAGTACGAACAAAACGATGAGCGCGAGGCCGATCGACACCATGTGGGAATCGTATCGGCCGAGGACGTCCACGTGAACGGGTCAGAGCCCCCTTCTTTCACCAGCAGTGGAACTGTCGTGCCCGGTTTCGCCACCGGGCGACCGGCCGAGATCTCGGCAGAGTGCGAAAAGCCGTACAGTGAATCGTGGTCCTTTTGCGCCCCCGAAACCGTCTACGGCGTCGAATCGATCTCCACGAAGTCGACAGAATCGTGGCCGCACTCGACTTGCCCGAGGCGGTCTTCAAGACCAGCCCGTGGCAGCCACGGGACCTGGTGGAGACGGGCCTGCGGCAGTGGCTGCGCTGTTGTGGGGCGGCGATGCGCGACGGCCAGGTGATCGGAATGCCGTCGCACGCGGTAGACGAGGCGTGGCACGGGTTCATCCTCTGCACCGAGCGCTATGCCGCATTCTGCACTGCCGCCTACGGGCGGTTCCTGCACCATTACCCGGACGGCGTCGGGCCCCAGAAGGACTCGCCCCACAAGCACGCGCACGGCACCATGGCCGAACAGCTCGGCCGCACCGTGGTGGCCTGGTCCATGGTCGCGGCACCCGACGAAACCTGCGTGCTCTGGGATCTCGACACCAAGGTCGGTGTGGACCACCCGTGGGGCATCGACGCCCGGCGAGTCGCGGCTATCGAAGCCGAACTCCGGGCGCCAGGGGTACCCGGATAAACCTCAGGTGAGCTTCACCCGTGCGGCCACGAACCGGACGACGGCCGGCGCGAACTTGCTGAACTGGTACTGCAGCCGAGCCTCCGGAGTGACCGGGACAATGCTGCGGTCCCGTTCCACCGCCCGTACGATCCGCTCGGCGACCTTCTCCGGTCCGTAGCGCCGCATCCGGTAGAGCTTGTCGTACTGCTCCTGCTTGCGCTTCTCTTCCTCGGCGCTGACGCCCGAGAAAGTGGTGGTGGCAACGATATTGGTGTGCACGACGCCCGGGCAGATGGTGTGCACGGAGATATTGCGGGCGCACAGTTCCGCGCGCAGGCAGTCGGAGAACATGAACACCGCCGACTTGCTCGTGGAGTACGCGCTGAACCCCTGCTGCGGGCTGTAGGCCGCCATGCTGGACAGGTTGACGATATGCCCGCCGAGCCCGCGCTCGGCCATGGCGGAGCCGAAGGCACGGCAGCCGTTGACCACACCGCCCAGATTGATCCGCAGCACCCGATCGAACTCCACCGACGGCGTATCGAAGAAGCCACCGGCCTGGCCGATTCCGGCATTGTTGATCAGGATGTCCGGCACACCGTGCGTCTCGATGACGGCCGCGGCGTGCGCGGTCACGTCCGATTCGTTCAACACATCCAGCTCATAGGCGTGCGCCACACCGTGTTCGGCGCCGATCAGCTCCGCGGTTTCCTTGGCGGCCAGCGGATTGATGTCCGACAGCACGATCTCGGCGCCGAGTCGGGCGAAGGCCAGCGCGGTCTCGCGGCCGATGCCGCTGCCGCCGCCGGTGATGACCACCAGCTGATCCTCGAAGCGCCGCTGCTTGCCGCGGCCGACCTCGGCGCGACGCAGCCCGCGCGGCACCGCTGCGCCGTTGAGCGTGTCGATGAGCTCGGTGGTCGCGGTGGCGAGGAGTTCGGGGTGTGAGAACGGCATCCAGTGCCCGGCCGGGACGTCGCGCCGCCATAGCCGTGACACCCATTTGCGCTCGTCGTCGTAGCCCGCGGGTCGGACGGCGACGTCTCGACCGGCGACGATCAGCTGCACCGGCACCTCGGTGTGCCGCTCGCGCGGCGACAGCATGCGCTGCACGATATTGGCCCGGTAGATCAGCAGTCCGTCGACGATGTCCTTCCGGAAGGTCGGGCCGAGGGTGACATTCGAGGCCGGGGTCTCGTTCATGATCGACACCACCCGCTGCCACCGTTGCTCGGTGCCGAGCAGCCCGAAGGTCGCCCGCGGCAGTCCCGGCGTCATGAAGAAGAACGTGTAAGCCGAGGAAAGCAGCTGGCTGAACGGCTGCCAGACATTGCGCGGCGTCGGCCGGGAAAGCCTGGCGCGCATCCACTTTCCGATGTGATCGAGGTTCGGACCCGACACCGAGGTGAAGGATGCCACCCGCTCGGCCGCCTGCGGCTCGCACACCGCCTCCCACACCTGTACCGAGCCCCAGTCGTGCGCGAGCACGTGCACCGGCCGGTCGGGGCTGACCGCGTCGGCTACCGCGAAGAAGTCGGTCGCGAGCGCGTCGAGCCGGTAGTCCTCGGTGCGCCGGGTGCGCGTGGACCGGCCGTGGCCGCGGGTGTCATAGGTGACGACATGGAACCGGGTGGCCAGCAAGGGCACAACTGCATCCCAGAGATGATGGGTGTCCGGCCAACCGTGTACGAGCACAATGGTTTCCGCGCTTGGATCGCCGTATTCGTATACCGCGATGTCGAATTCGCCGCTGCGAACGATCCGCTCCGTGATCGCCGAGCCGATTTCGGTCGTCGTCATTGACGTTTCTCCTTGTTCCCCGGGTTCGTGCTCATGACCGCGCCGCGCAGGCGCTCTGATCCGTCGCGCCTGGCGGCGCTGTACTTATCGCCGCGCTGCGCCCGCCCACCGCGCATCAGGTTCACGCTCACAGGTCGAGCACCAATCGCCCACCCTGCGCTCGCGACACGCAGACGAGCATGTCGCCCGCCTCGTGATCGGCCGCCGTGAGCACGGTTTCGCGATGATCTGGCGCACCCGAAAGCACTCGCACCTTGCAGGTGCGGCAGAAGCCCTGGCGGCACGAGTACGGCCGGTCCGGACGGCTCTCCAGGATGGCGTCGAGGGCGGACCGGTCCGCGGCCACTTCGACAACCTCACCGGTAGTGGCGAATTCGATTTCGAAGGGCTGGCCGTTCACGATCGGCGGCGGTGAGAATCGTTCGGAATGCAGCTCCACACCCGGCATTTCGCGCACCGCGTCGATGACGACGGTGATCATCGGCACCGGGCCGCAGCAGTACACGGCGGTATCGGCGTCGACGCCCGCCAATAGCGTTGCGGCATCGGGCAACCCGTGCTCATCGTCGGTGCGGACGGTGACCCGATCGCCGAATGTTTCGATCTCGTCGAGGAACGGGATGGTGTCCCGGTTGCGACCGGTGTACACCATCGACCAGTCGATGCCGAGCCGCATCGCCAGCCGTGCCATCGGCAGGATCGGCGTGATCCCGATGCCGCCCGCGATGAAATGCAGACGGGCGGCGGATGATCCGTGGCCGGGCACCGCGAACGGAAAGGCGTTGCGCGGCCCGCGCACCACAATGCGGGAGCCGACCGGTAGCTCGTCGTGTACCTCGATCGAACCACCGCCGCCATTCGGAATCCGGCGCACCGCAACCCGATAGGCACGGGTATCGGCCGGATCACCGCACAGCGAGTACTGTCGCAGCCGTCCCGAGGGCAGTTCCAGATCCAGGTGCGCGCCGGGACGCCACGGCGGAAGTTCACGACCGTCCGGCGCTTCCAATCGCAGACTCACCACGTCCTGATCGCGGGCCTCGATCCGTCGGCCGGTAAGCACCAGTGCCTGTCGATGGTCGTCGATCCGCGGCGCGAGATCCCTGCGGTTGATCAGCGTGCTCCAGCGCAGTCGCGCGGAAGCGACCGCGTCGAGCACTCGGACCGCCCGGTCGCGATCGCGCTTGCCGAACAGGTCCGCCGGAAGTTGTCCCGGGGCAGGCAGGTAACTCACGACGCCGCCTGACCCAAGCTCGACCGCGTCGTTCCGTGAAGCACGGCGACCATGGCTCGCTCGCTCACGAGGCGATCGCACGCGCGGCGGGAGACTTGGCCAGGTAGGCGACCGCTTGCGCGGTAGATCCGACCGATTCCGGGTTGTAGCCCGGCTTGAAGGTCGTCAACGCGCTCCACAGCAGTGACGGCACACCGGGCAGCGCACCCCGCCACATCGATCCGAAGACCCTTTTGATCAACCGCGGGTAGCCGAGGTCGGGCAGCGCCGGATCCTGATGCACCATGAATTTGGTCCCGCGCACCACCAGGGTGATGAAGATCGGGAACACCATCATCATGACGGCCGCACGCCGGACGTAGCCCGCGTTGAAGTAGACCGCGACGTCGTGCGCGACATGCCGGTGTTCGACCTCTTCGGCACCATGCCAGCGGAACAGATCCGCGACCCGGGGGTCGGCCTCGAACTTCTCCAGGTCCGCATTGAGCACCCAGTCACCGAGGTAGGCGAAGAAGTGTTCCAGGCACGCAATGACCGCGAGTCGCTCCACCATCACCTGACGCTGCGCCACGCCCACGACGTCCCTCGGGCCCAGCGTCTTGCGAAACAGGAACTCGGCTTGGCGCACGTACGGCCCCGGGTCGATGCCATTGGCGGCGAGCACCTCGTGCAGCACCTTGTCGTGGGTTTCCGCGTGCATCGACTCCTGGCCGATGAAACCGAGCATCGCCTCACGGAGCTTTTCGTCCTTCACGAACGGCAGCGCCTCGGTGTACGCGGCACAGAACATGCGCTCGCCCTCGGGCAGCAGCAGGTTCAGCGCGTTGATCAGATGCGACGCGATCGGCTCGACAGGCATCCAGTGCAGCGGCGTGTCGGCCCAGTCGAATCGCACATTGCGGGCATGCAGCGCGACCTCACCGGGATCGATGTCCGGCCGCCGCTCAGCCCGGCGAAGTAGCTTCATCGGTACTCCTTTTTCGCACAAGCCACACCGCTCGTTGCACACCTTCCTGCGTGGCTGTAGCAACCATCATACACATATCTAGAACCACGGGTAACACACAATATGCGCCGAGATCCTGGCCGACACTCCCGAATAAATCCACCGGCGAATATTTCGGCGGCCTTAGAATCCGAACGGCGTTAGCCCACTTGACAATAGAGGCCGCCACTGTGACCCACCTCCCTCCCGTTACCCGAAAAACTAGAACGCGTTCTAGTAGGGTTTGGCTATGGAGCGACTAACCGGATTGGATGCCAGCTTCCTGTACCTCGAGACCGGGACTCAGCACCTGCATGTGTGTGCACTGCTGATCCTGGATCCCACCGCAGGGGGCACGCAGTACTCATTCGACACATTCAAAGCAGAACTAGGCAGGCGATTACCGCTGGTCCCACAGATGCGACGGCGGGTACACGAGGTGCCCTTCAATCTCGACCATCCGGTCTGGGTCGAGGACCCGGACTTCGACCTGGATTACCACATTCGGCGCATCGGCATACCGAGCCCGGGCGGGCGCGAGCAACTGGCCGAACTCGTCGGCGATATCGCGAGCAGGCCGATGGACCGCGACCGTCCGCTGTGGCAGATGAACGTGGTCGAGGGCCTCGACGACGGCAAGGTCGCGGTGATCTGCAAGTACCACCACGCGGCCGTGGACGGTATCACCGGAACCAACATGATGATGCACCTGTGCGATCTGGAACCCGGTTCGACGCGGCCCGAACCGACCGAGGAATGGCGGCCCGAGGCGAAGCCGAACGATTGGAAGCTGGCCGCCGAAGCGTTGGTGAACTTACCGAACAAGGCAGGCCTGGTCGGCATGGTGCCGAAGACTCTCGGCATGGTGGCCGGGTTCGTGCAGCGGCGCCGAGAGAACAAGGCGGGCATGGCTTTACCGCTGACCGCACCGCGGACCCCCTTCAATCGGGCCATTACCCCGCACCGCGCGGTCGCGTTCACCGAGACGAACCTCGATGCCATCAAGGAGATCAAGGCCGCCTTCGGGGTCAAGGTCAACGACGTGGTGCTGACCATCGTCGCCGGGGTGCTGCGCACGTACTTGGAGAAGCACGACGAACTGCCCGACCGCTCGTTGATCGCCTCGGTGCCGGTCTCGACGCACGACGACTCCCGCCACGCCGAAGGCATCAACAAGGTCTCCACCCTGTTCTCGCGCCTCGGCACCGATATCGCCGATCCGGTGGAACGTCTGATGCAGGTGGCCGAGTTCAACCGCGGTGCCAAAGAGGAATACAAGCTCATCGGCGCCGACTTCCTGCAGGACTGGTCGAAGTACGCCCCGCCGAACACCTTTCAGCTCGCCGCCCGCGTCTACTCGTCGTTGAAGCTGGCCGAAAGGCACCCGGTGGTGCACAACCTGGTGGTCTCCAACGTCCCCGGCCCGCCGATGCCGCTTTACTTCCTCGGCGTGCGCGTGGACGGCATGTATCCGTTCGGCCCGGTCTTCCACGGCGCCGGACTGACAATCACCGTGCTGTCCAACAACGATGACCTGGATTTCGGCTTCATCGCCTGCAAGGAACTGGTGCCCGACGTCGCGGTACTCGCCGACGCTGTTCCCGACGTGGTCGACGAATTGCTCGCCGCGGCACGCGCCCTGGACTGATCCACCGCCGCCCTGTTCGCCATCGCCGCCGAACAGGGTTGCCAACCCGGCTCCCGAGGCATCGTCGCCCGAGCCCGGCGGCGCAGCCCTTTCCTCAGCCCGGCAGAGTGCAGCCCGACCTTTGCCCGGCGCGAAATCACGCCTCCGAAGGCGCGCGATGCCAATGCCGCGCGGCCGTGCGAATTACTCCCCTGCCGCAGCCCGGTTCGACGCCACTCGAGCAGCAACAGCGGCGCAGGCCTCCAGCAGCACCGGCACGAACCGGTCGGCCTCGAGCACACAGGACGCGTGACCGCCCTTCACCAGATGGATGCTCGCACCAGGAATCATGGTCGCCATCTCCAACTGCCGATAGACCGGAATCGCCCGGTCACGGGTCGTAATGACAACAGCTGTCGGCATCTTCAGGGTGGAAAGCCACGCAGTGGAATCGAATCGGCCGACCTCGGCGATGACCTGCGCGAGCGCCCATCCGCTTGTACTGCGGAATTCCGTCAGGGCCCACCGCTCGAGCCGTCCCGGCGCCCAGGTATGTTCCGGCAGTTCCGGCAGCCGTTCGTGATACAACTCGGCCCGCTGAAAGGCGTAGGGGCCGAACGCATCGGCCAGCGCTCCGAATGCCTGATGAAAGGCCCGCTCACGTAACTTCTCCTGGAACCGATACGGCGTGGCGCACAGCACCAGACCTTTTACCCGATCCGGATGCCGGTGCGCGGCAAGCAATCCGACGACGCCGCCGAGGGAGTACCCGGCGCAGATGGCTCGTTTCACGCCCACCGCGTCGAGCACAGCGACGACATCATCGGCGCAATCCTCGACCGAGAACCGTTGGGAGCGAATACCACGGCCGTGCCAGCGCTGATCGAACACGATCACCCGGAACCGCTCGGCCAGCGCGTCGAGCGCGGGAAACCAGGTGAGGTACCCGGTACAGGCCGTGGCGTGCAGCAACACCAGCGTCGGCGCACCCTCCGGCCCAGGAATGTCGACCACATAGGTGCGTCCCCGCCCCGGTAGCTCCACGAGTCGCCCACCCGGTACCTCGGCAATATCGGGTACCCGAGCGCGCCGCCCGAGACGTCGCATCGCCGTCGCCGCATCGCGGTCCGGGTTCGTCATCGTGAGCCTCCTGCAGACGGTTCCCACTGGACAGAATTAGAACGCGTTCTACATCGATGATGCCACAGTACGGCGCACCGTTCCCGACGGAAATCGCCGCTTCAGGCCAGGGCGCGAACGATGTACTCGGCGACACACGCCGGCTTGTCGCCACCCTCGCGTTCGATCGTCACCCGCATGACGGCCTGCAGGCCGCCGGGCACCTCCTCGACGCTCACGATTCGGGCTCGGCCGCGGATGCGTGAGCCCGCGGGTACGGGCGAGGGGAATCGCACTGCGTTCAGGCCGTAGTTGAGCCGCGCCGCCGCGTCGGTGATGTGGATCAGGTCGGCCATGATCGGCGGCAGCAGTGACAGGGTGAGATAGCCGTGGGCGACAGTCGTGCCGAAGGGGCCGTTCGCGGCGCGCCGTGGATCGACGTGGATCCATTGCCGATCCTCGGTCGCCTCGGCGAACGCGTCGATGCGGTCCTGGCCGATCTCGATCCAGCGGCTCACGCCGAGTTCGACGCCCGCGGCGTTGCGCAGCGACTCCATGGTGAAAGAGGTGGGCTCGCTCATACGCCGAACCCTACGTTCCACCGGAAATATCGGTCCGGAACACCGTTCGAGCGACCGCCGGTCGGCTCGACAGCGCAACGCGACCGGGCACATTTCTGCAACGCGTTCCAGTATGTTGGCGGTGTTCGGCAACATACGAGAAACGGAGGTGCCGCGATGGCGCGGTTGACCGGCAAGGTGGCGTTGATCAGTGGTGGGGCGCGCGGCATGGGTGCGGCACACGCCAGGGCCCTGTTGGCCGAGGACGCGCGCGTGGTGTTCGGCGACATCCTCGACGAAGAAGGCACCGCACTCGCCAAGGAACTCGGCGACAACGCCGCCTACGTCCACCTCGACGTCCGCGAACCGCAGCAGTGGCGCGACGCGGTCACCGAAGCAGTCGACCGATTCGGTTCGCTGAACGTGCTGGTGAACAACGCGGGCATCGTCAACGGCAACCTGCTCGCCGACTTCGAATTGTCCGAATGGCAGCGGATCATCGACATCAACCTCACCGGCACCTTCCTCGGCATGCAGGCCGCCGCCCCCGCGATGACCAAGGCAGGCGGCGGCTCGGTCATCAATATCTCCTCCGTGGAGGGCATGCGCGGCAGCCCCGGCCTGCACGGCTACACCGCGACGAAATTCGCCGTCCGCGGCCTCACCAAGTCCACCGCACTCGAGTTGGCGCAGTACGGAATTCGGGTCAACTCGGTACACCCCGGCCTGATCCGCACCCCGATGACCGAGGGCATTCCCGCCGACTTCCTGCAGATCCCGATGGGTCGCGCCGCCGAACCCGCCGAGGTCTCGGCACTGGTGACCTTCCTGGCCAGCGACGAGTCCTCGTATTCGACGGGCGCCGAATTCGTCATCGATGGCGGACTCACCGTCGGTATCCCACACAAGACCTTCTGAGCGCGATGGCGCTACTGGGCATGGAAGCCACTGGCCACAGCGGCGATCCCCGGTAGCGGCGCGTGACGCATGTGGTGGCATCGACCCATGTGCTCTCGACCAGAATGGCGGCACTCGCAGCATGACGCTCGGACGGTAACCGACTACCGGACATCGGCCACGGAACCACCGTGATGTTGATACCCTGTGCACTCCAAGGGGTTTCGAATGATCGTGGATCCCCGTTCGAGCGTCCGAAGTCGAATTCGCGGTGGGGAGACCGACGTGGCGATTCCGGTGATCGACCCGGCCGACGAGGCCACTCGATACCTCGCGTCCGCGGTGCACCTCGATGACGATCTCGCCGATGTCCTCGTCGAGGAGTACCTGGCAGAGCCGAAACGATCCATTCCACCGTCGCCCGGCGTCCGCGCCGAGCCCGTGCTCCGCGAAGCGGCGGCCGCACAGGCTCGCCGCCGAATGACCAGCGTGGGTCTGCTCCTGCTGCTGTTCGGCATGTTGGTGACGAGTGCTCTGCTCGTATTCGGCTGGCTCGCCTCCGCGATCGCGTGGCGGCTCGGCGCGCTGGTAGTGGCACGGCTGGCACGACCGAAGTCGGGCGAAAGGGTCTGGCTGGTTTACCGATGGCAGCGCTGGTGCCTGACCGCGGGGCTGTGGCTGGTCCTCAACAGCGTCACCATCGCGTTGATCACACTGCCGTTCGTGCTGCTCGCGGTCGCCGCGGAGAATTTCGGCAGCGACTCTCAGAGCTGGTCGTCGGGCTCTGATGTCGCCGCGTATTACATGCTGGCGATTCTGCTGTCGCTGGTCATGTTTTCGCTCCTCGCGGCCCAGGCGTACCTGCGCAGGCGCACGGTGGACGGATGGTTCGGCTATGGCATCTATCAACCGAACGCCGCGCCGAGAAACTTCGTTTCCTGGGCCTGCGGCCCCTACGCCGCCCGGCTGGAGCGGATCGCCGCGGACGAGTCACGACGGGCACAGACGCCCAATGCCAGCGAAATCGTCGTGTACCGCGGCCACAAGCCGTTCGTCGGCGCGGGGGTGCGAGTCCAGAACTGGTCGATAGCACTCCCGCTGCTCACGGCGGGCGACAACGGCAAGGACGCCGCGGTGCCGGTCTTCAGCCCCGCGGAACTACAGGATTTCGTGGCCGCCGAGCTCGAGTCCCTGCGCACTCCGCAGACGCTGACGCCGGGCTGGCGGTTCAGCGGACTCGAAATGGTGCACTGGGCCACCCTCTCGGCACGCCACATGATGCACTACCCGGCGGCGGGGCCGTTGCTCGGCCAGTTGGACTCCGGCACGAATCCGACACTGACCGTGAAGGATTGGGTCGGCCTGATCGATAGTTCACCGGAGTGGCTGCGCTACCTGCGCTGCTATCGAGTGGAGGCATGGGAACGTCAGCTGGCCGTGTCGGGATATCTGCACGTCGGGTGTGACAACCGGACTTTGGTCCTGGAGTGGAACGCTTACGTGCTCCCGCCCGTGGCGCAGCAGTACCGGATGGTCGACGAGCCACCACGCGTACCCGAACTGCGTGCCCTCTGGCAGGCGGCGTGCGAGCTGGCGGTGCTGCCGGTCACCGTGCCCGCCCGAATCGCGGACCTGGTGCGCGGTGTGCGCGACATGGCCGGCATCGGCAAAGGCCGCTGGCGCACACCACTGCAGGCAAGTCGAGTATTCGGCGCGGTCGCCAGCCTGCGTGAAGTCGCGGCTGGCGACGAGTTCACCAATTTCTTCGAAGAATCCGACTGCGATCGCTACCTCAAGATCTTGGATCGGCGCATCTTCGACGCGGTACACCGGTTCCTCGAGACCAAGGGTCTGTCCACCGGGACCTTCGACGGTCTGGTGGCGCAGATCAACAACTCCACCGTGCTCAACAACTGCAATGTCATCGCGGGCAATGTCGGCGGCCAAGGCAATGTCGGCACCGTGGGACCGGGCAGCGCCGGTCCCGGCAAATAGAACAGGACAGAGGTGTCAGCAATGCCGGATAAGCAACCCGACGCGGGAGTCTCGATAAGAGGCGGCCAGGTGGTCGCGGGCAATATCGGCGGTTCCGGCAATACCGGGTCGGTGCACGGCGCGATCAGCTTCGGCGGATCGGATCAGGACAAAATCGCGAGCACGCTCGAACAGCTGCGCGCCGAGCTGGCCGAACTGCGCGCCAGCCTCGCCGCCATCGAAGGATCGGACGCGGAGCCCGGCGATGTCGATGATGTCGTCGAGGCCCTCGACGGGCCGGAGCCGAATATCGAGCAGGCCGCCGGGAGGTGGACCCGGCTGCTGCGCCGGATCCCGGAGTCGCTGCGCGATCTCGACACGGTGTCGAAGATCGTTGGGCTACTCGGCCAACTGCGCGATCTCACCGCCTGACGCCTGGCGAACCGGCGGGTACCCAGACCCCGCCGCGGGTTGAGTTATCCGCTTGTCCTACAAGCAGTTTCGTCCAGTGATCGGACTCGCGATCGTCCGGGTCAGAGGCCATTGTGCGGCCACCGCCGCGATGGCGACGCACCCGGCGACGGTTGCGCTTGCGACGCACCCGTGTCACCATCGGTAACCATGACTACAGGAAAGGCGGACACCGCCGCCGTCAGGTGAGCGCCGTGTCGACTCCGCATGCGGCACAACGCCGCAAATCTTTTCTCGGTAGCAGAATCCCACCATCCGAACGCGTAATTTCGGCAGCTCTGCTGCGTGACGAATGGCTTCGGTATGGGCTTTGCGCCGAACCCTCCGATCGACCGATGGCGGAAGCCGCTGTTACCGAGCTGTATCGGCTCGTCGGCGCGCCCGAACCCGAATTCGTCTGGGTCCCTTCACCATCCGCCGCACTGCACGCCGCAGCGGAACTCGGGCTCGAGCCCGATCCCTGGTCGCCGCGGGCGGCGGACCGGCTGCCACCGTCGGGACGGATCGCGGCCTTGCTGTCCACGTCGCGATATCGCATGGACGAACGCATCGGGCCCGGGCGCGAGCTCTGGAGAGCACAGCTCCACATGGGGCAAATCCGATTCCAGTCGACCGAGGTATCCGTGCGTAGTGGCGTACCCATCGAGGTGATGCTCGATGCGACGGTTCGTGATTCGCTGCGGACCACGTTGTTCGACGGTGTCGCTACCGCGATTCGCACCCTGCTGCCGTACAACGCACGCGACACGTTGGGTGTCCCCTGGTACGGCCAGCAGGAAGCGCATCGCATCGGCTATTACGACGCGTTCCGACGTTCGGGCCTTGCCGTCTTCCGTGGCGACGACCTGGCATTGCTCGATGTGCAATCCGCATTGGCACGGTCCACCGGTTGGTGGTGGGCGGTCGGCCAGGTGTGCGTCATGGCGGAGCGGCCAACCGCCCTGCACACCGAACCGACGCCCAACGGCCGCCACCATGAACGCAGGCTTCATCATTCGGACCTGCCCGCCCTCTGTTTCGTCGACGGCACCGAGGTCTTCGTGCACCACGGGACCATCGTCCCCGAGTGGGTTGTGCTCGACCCCACCGCCGAACGCATCGGCAAGGAACGCAATATCGAGATCCGCCGCTGCGCCATCGAGCGGATCGGCTGGGACGCCTACCTCGAGGAAGCACAGCTGACACTCATCGGCGAGGCCGACGATCCCGGCAATCCCGGCTCGGCACTACAGCTCTACGACTCTCCCCCCGAGTGGGGCCGCAGTGTTCGTGTGCTGCTCGCGGTAAACGGCTCGGTCGAGCGCGACGGTCGACGCCGTCGCTATGGGCTCAATGTCCCGCATTGGATCGACAACCCGGTAGCTGCCGCCGCCTGGACCTATGGACTGAGCGGCGCGCAATACGCGCAGCTCATCCGCCGAACCTGACTATCCCCCAAGGTGATTCCATGACTTTTCCATCGACCACTACGCTCACCCTCGCCGAGCTCACCGCCCGCACCGGGTTGGACGTACTCGACCACCTCGAACGAGAACTGACCACCCCGGTCACCGATGGCATCCAGGCTCAAGGCGACCTGATTGTCATCCCGTTCGCCCTCGTCCAGAACGCCGTCACGCCACTCGGCTACAGCTTCTGGCGCGACGTTCCGGCCGACGGACTGGAGCTGCTGCGCAGCGCGTCGGGCGGCAATCCCCACTCCCTGGTCGCCGACCAGCTGACATGCCGCTGGACCGCCTTCATTCGAGACACCACCGGCCTGGCGATCGGCATGCTCGAGGCATCGGCGTTCGCCTACCTCATCCATCCCGAGCACGGTGCCAGCGCAATAGCTCCGGGCCGCTACGTCATCCGTCGCCAACGCGAACACGGACGCGCACAGAACTACTTGGTCGCCGATTGATCCGGGAGCAGCGACTACCCAGCAATGGGGGCATCTGCCCGATGCCTCGGCGTGTCGGCGCGCCCGTACTATGACATCCGACTGTGACTAGCGGTAAGGGATTTCATTGAAGGGCTCGACTACAGCGATGCTGAGCATCGCTGCGGTGGCGGCGTTCGGCATGACTGCCGCCACCGCAACCGCTGACCAACTAGCTGACAAGTCTCGGTCCATCAGCACCGAAGACGGCTGGGACCTGCAGATCAGCAAGACCGCGGAAGACGTGCAACGCGTGCCCAATCTGGCCGCGACGCCTTTTACCCGTGAGGGGTTCGTCAGCTTGTCGGCCGCCGCCGACATCAGCGGCGAGGGCCGGGCGGCGGTGAACTCGGGGACCGTGCAGCTGGGCTATCAGATCGGTTGCCAAGCCGATGTGACCAATGGTTTGTCCCTCGGGCTGTCGGCGGCGATCGGGCCGAACGCAATGGTGACCGTCGTCCCGCAACCCGGCCTCGCGGTCGGCGGCAGCGCGCTCGTCCTCCCGAACATTTCGGCGACGATCAAGCCCGGCACTATCAGCAGCATCACCCTCGGCACGAAAGCGCTTGCCGGAGTGCATGGTTCGATCTCTGTCGATCAGGTGCAGATCAAGATCGATGCGTGCGCCGGCGCGGTCAGCCTGCGCTCGTTCGCGATCGTCTCGATATCAACGGCTACGGCCGACAATTCGGTCGCGGTCTACGGAGACCCGATATGGCTGTGATTCGAGTGCGTGGGTGGCGCCACTGGATTGCACCGGCAGGTGCGGCTGCTTCGCTCGTCGTTGCCGCGGCAACCGCCTATGCGGAACCGATCGTCCCGGCCGGTCCGGCGGCGGCGTGTGGCGAAGCCCAGACCGCGGCAGCAGGTCCCGCGTGTGACAGCGCCGGTCCGCCACCCGCACGTGGTCCTGCGCCGCAGGCGCCACCGCTGCCACTGCACATCCTGGCTCCCCCGCCCGCAAAAGCTGCGCCCAGCGCGAATACGCCTGCTGGCGCACTCGTTCCACCCGCACCAGGTCCGGGCAGCAACACACCGATCGTTCCCGCCCGGTAGTCGGAGGCTCTGAAACACCTCGCCCTGCGATGTGCGTATCCGGCGAGCCGAACACGCACATCGCGCTGCAGGGCCATCGACGACGCGCCAGTTGATTGCTGGATGGCTGTCCGACCGGCGGGCAAGACTGAGCGGATGGCGGACCACGCCATCGCGACGACCGCTGCCGATACGGGCCGAGCGGCGCGGCAGCGCGTCCCTCGCGGCGATCGAATCGGGCGGGTGTCAGTGGCCGACTGACGGCGTGATCAGCGACGCTGACGCTGTTCGGCCACCCACTGGGTGACGTCCGCTGGTGTCGCGTCCTCGCCGAGGACGTTGTCGATAACGACGCGACCGACGCAGGCCGCGCGGAGCACTCGGTCCGCGACGGTCTCCAGATCACCCCATGGCAGGTACGGTTTCGCGATCAGCAGTGAGGCGACGCCGTGCGCGCTCGCCCACAACTCCAGCACCACTGGAATAGGGTCGCCCGGTTCGATCAGCCCGGCGGCCATACAATCGCTCACCGCGGCGGCGAAATGCGTGAAGGCGCCGCTGCCGAGCACCTGATCGACCGCACCGGCGTTCTCACCTGGGGCGGTGGCCAGCCGGTACTGCTCGGGGTGCTCGATGGCGAACCGGACGTAGGCAAGGCCCTGGTTGCGCAGGCGTTCCATCGGCGAGTCCGCGGGATCGCCCGCGGCGCGCATCACCGCCTCCAGGTCCTCGAAGACCTGCGCCACCACGGCCCCGATGAGTTGATCCTTGTCCGAGAAGTGCCGATAGATCGAGGGTGCGCTGACACCGACGATCTTGCCGACTTCGCGGATCGACACCGCCTCGACACTGCCGGTGCGCGCCAGCAATTCCTTGGTGGCGGTGAGGATTTCGGCACGCAGCTCCTGTCCGGAGCCGCGTGCCGATCGTTGCCTGCGGGTAAAGTTCATCGGCGGCCCGCTAGTGCGGTCCTGTCGGACTCGGGGACAGCGGACTCTTCGCTCAGCCCGATCTTGGCGTGCAGCCGAACCAGCGGGGCGGGCGCCCACCAGTTCGCGGTTCCGAGCAGCTTCATCAGCGCGGGCGCGAGCAGGCCACGGATCAGTGTCGCGTCCGCGAGCACCGTCAAAGTCAGCCCGAGGCCTGTCATTTGGATGAACGATACCTTCGAGGTGACCATGGCCGCCATCACGATGGCCATCAATACCGCTGCGGCGGTGAAGATTCGGCCGGTTCGCGCGACGCCGATCGCGACCGATCGCACGTTGTCGGCCGCGGTGCGGCCCGAAGCAAGCCATTCCTCACGGATACGCGACAGCAGGAAAACCTCGTAATCCATGGACATCCCGAAGGCCAAGCAGAACATCAGGATCGGCATCGTCGGTACCAGATATCCCGTCGCGGAGCTCCCGAGCAGGCTCGACAGGTGCCCCTCCTGGAAGATCCAGACCATCGCGCCGAATGCCGCTGTCAGCGAAAGCGTATTGAGGACAAGCGCTTTCAGTGGCAGCAGGATACTTCCGGTGAACAGGAACAGGACAACGAAGGTGGTGAGCACGATCAACGCGCCGGCCAGCGGGAGTCGAGCGCCGAGCGCGTCGAGCGCGTCGACATTGACCGCCGCGGCGCCGCCGAAGAGCGCGGGCGCCGGACTCGGGACGGCGCGCAGCTGCGCCAATTGCGCCTTGCCCGCGGAGTTGAAGGGGTCGACCGTCGTTGCGACAGTGAGGAATGCGCCGGTGTCGTTCGACATCGTCGGCGGGCCGGCCGATACCTTCATGCCGCCCGCGTACACGCCGGCGCCGGAGAGGACACCGGCCACACCCTCCACCTTGGACAGTCCGGCGGCATAGTCGCCGATCGCGGCGGGGCTGCCGCGGTATCCGTCCAGCACGATGGTGGTGTTGGTGGCCGCATTGGCATTGAAGTCATTGCGCAGCGCGTCGCCGACCTCGCGACTGGTCGCGGACGCGTTGGCATTGAGTACTCGATCATCCGGGTAGCCGAATTTCACCGAAAGGAACGGGAACCCGACCGCGAGCAGCAGCACGATGATCGCGATGGCGACCGGGGCGGCATGGCGCATCACCCGGGTCACCACCCGGTACCAGAACGTCTCCTCGGGTGCGAGCTCGGCACGCGGAGTCCGGCCGAGTAGGCGCCCCAACGGCTTTCGGAGATCGCCCGCGTTGACCCGCTGTCCGAGCAGCATCAAGGCGGCGGGCAGGATCAGGATCGAGGCAGCCGCGGCCGCGGCGACGACCGCGACGCCCGCGTAGGCAAAGGATTTCAGGAAGTACAGGTCGAACACACCGAGCGCCGCCACCGACAGCGCGACGGTCACCGCTGAGTAGAGCACCGTGCGGCCCGCGGTCTGCACCGCGCGGACCACCGCCGCTTCCACCTCCATGCCATTGGCCAGTTCCTCGCGGTAGCGGCTCACGATGAACAGGCTGTAGTCGATCGCGAGGGCCAGACCAAGTGCCGTCGTCATGTTCAGCGCGAAGATCGACACATCGGTGAATACCGTCAGCGTGCGCAAGATCGCCAGCGTGGTGAGGATCGCGAAGATGCCGACCGCCAGCGGCAGCAGCGCGGCGACCAGGCTGCCGAACACCAGCACCAGCACGATGAACGACAGCGGAATCGCCACACCCTCGGCGACCGCGAGATCGTGGGTGATCTGCTGGTTCACATCGTGGTAGACGGAGCTGAGGCCGCCCTGATCGACGGTGACGCCATCGGTGGTCCCGGTGAGCTGCTCGGAGATTTCGCCTGCCACCTTCTGGGCAGCGGTCTCGTCACCGGTGATGTAGCCGAGCACCAATGCGCTCTTGCCGTCCTTGCTGCGCAGCGCGGAGGCGAGCGGCGGTGGCGCGTTCCAATAGGACTGGACCCCGATCACGTCACCGCGGGCGCGCAGGGAGTCGACCAGCCTGGCGCCCGCAGCGCGGGCGGCCGGGCTGTCGGCGCCCGCTTCGGTGCGGACCAGCAGGATCATATTGGGTTCGGCGCCGCCGAAATTGTCGGCGATCAGCCGCAATACCTGCGTCGATTCGGCGTTGTCGGAAACGAAGCCGCCCGTCTTCATGTGCGAGGTCACCGAGGCGCCGAATACCCCGCAGAGCACCGCGAGCAGCGCGGCGGCGAGCAGTATCGTGCGCGGATGCCGGGTGGCCGTGTGGGCGATCCGAATGAGCATGAGTAACTCCCCTTGTTCGACCACCCGAAGCAATAACAGAGTTAGCGTAACGCCGTTAACTCAGAACGAACAGAGTCGCTCAGCAACAATTCAGTGACACACATCACGCCCCAGCCGGACACGGCACCCGTCGGCGCGTCCGAGTCGACCGGTCGGATCAGGCAGGCCGGGAAGCGCGGCAGACCGTGCGGCAGCCGAAACCAGTACAGCGCGCCTCCCGACCGGTGCGGTCGCAGCCGCACGGGCGTCTGTCGTGCTGGAGCCCTTGGCTTTCCGCCGCATCACGCCCGCGCGTAGACCACGCCGGTCCTGACCTGCCCGTCCCACCGAATCCGCATGGCAGACTGCGGTTTATGAACGACGCTTCGGCCGGTTCAACAATCCCCACCATCAGCTGCGGCACTCGGACACGGGACCAACCGGAGTCGCATCGGCGCGCCGGGCGGCTCGCGGCAGCGCTCGCCGCCGCCGAGGTCGCCCGCGGTGACCGCATTGCGGTCATGCTGCGCAACGACATCGAGTTCCTCGAAGTCTCGCTGGCCATCGCCACCTGTGGGGCGAATCCCGTGCCCATCAATACTCGGTGGCAGGCCCGCGAGGTCGCGCATGTGCTCGCAGACAGCGGAGCTCGCCTGATCATCGCCCACACCGAGTTCGTCACCATCATCGAAGACTCCCTTGCCGAGGCCGGTGTCGACCCGCAGGTCGTCGAAGTGGCCATGCCTGCCGAACTTCTCGACGAAGCCGGGCTCGACCGAGCGCACGCGGAGCTCACGCACCGGCACCCCACCCTCGAGGAATGGATCCGGGCCCAGCCGGACCCGCTCGGCCATCTCGACGGTGCCATCGCGGATTCGATGGGCCTCATCTACACCTCCGGCACCACCGGGACACCGAAAGGTGTACTCCGCGAACGCATGACACCGCATCAACTGCTGTCCATAGCGGGCGGCACCGCGCCGCGCATGGGTCTCGCGCCCGGCGGGCAGATGCTGGTTGCCGGACCGATGTATCACACCAGCCCCAATGCGATCGCCGTGCTCGCGCTGCGCATGGGCACCAACATCACGATCATGCCCCGCTGGCACGCCGAGCGGTTCCTCCAACTCGTCGACCGGCGCCGCATCACCCAGGCCAAAGTGGTGCCGACGATGCTGTCCAGGCTGCTTTCGCTGCCCGCCGAGGTACGCCACCGCTACGACGTTTCCAGCCTCACCCACCTCATCCATTCCGCCGCGCCGTGCCCGCCGGCCGTCAAACGTGCGGCGATCGACTGGTTCGGCGATGCCCTGATCGAGTTCTACGGCTGCACCGAGGCAGGCACCATCACCTGGATCACCGCCGCCGAATGGCTCGAACATCCCGGCAGCGTCGGCCGCGGCGTCGACGGGTCCGGTGTGGTCGTCGCCACCGAAGACGGGAATCCGCTCCCCGCAGGCGAAATCGGGCAGGTGTTCGTCCGCGGGGCCGACTACTGGCCAAGCTTCACCTACCTCAATCGCGGCGATGCCCTGACCGGCCCCGTGCCCGACTACCTCACCGTCGGCGACACCGGCTACCTCGACAACGACGGCTATCTCTACCTGACCGGGCGGTCCAGCGAGATCATCATCTCCGGCGGAGTCAATATCTACCCCGCCGAAATCGAGGCCGCCATCATGACCAACGACGACGTCGAAGATGTTGCCGTCTTCGGCATTCCGCACACCGGTGACCTCGGCGAAGCCGTCGCGGCCCATGTCGTTGCCCGACCCGGCGGCGCCCTCAGCGAAGAAAGTGTCCGAGCAGGCTTGGCCGGACAGCTTGCCGACTACAAAATCCCCACCACCCTGCGCATCGTCACTTCGCTGCCGCGCGACGACTCCGGCAAGATCTACAAGCGACAGTTACAGCAGACGTACCCGGCTTGACCTCCCCGACAGCGCAGTCCGCTATTCAGCGGGCACGCGGAGAACGGCGACGCACAGCCGCGCGCATTCGGCGGCGAGTGCCGCGGAGGTCATGTCGACCCGACCGTCGAGCCAGCCTTCGATGAGTTGATTCACCCCACCGGTGATGAATAACGCCGCCCGGCGCAGCCCGTCCGGGTCGGGTTGTCCACCGAGCGCGTCGGGCGCGTATTGAACGACCAGTTCGGCGATCATGCCGAGCACCTCGTGTCGCCGTTCGGCCAAGCCGTCCACTCCGACGGGGTCGCTGGAGACGATCCGGAGGATGTTCGGATCGCTCGCGACCGCATCGAGGAAAGCACGCAGGGCGCTTTCCAATTGGTCGGTGGCGCTGCCCTCGGCGGCGACACCGGCCTGCACCATCGTCGCGAGCAGTTGGTCGCGGACCTCGTCGGCGATGGCGAGCACCAGCTCCGTACGGTTGGCGAAGTGCTCGTAGAAGTAGCGGTCGGTGAGCCCGGCCGCCTTGCATACGCCGCGCACCGTCACCGCGGTCAGCCCGGATTCGCCCCACATGCTCCTGCCGACGGTCAGCAGGCGAACCCGGCGCTCGGCTCTCCGGTCCGCGGCGCTGACACCGCCGTAGCCGCGCACCGCGCCAGACCTCGTCATTGACGGAATCTTAGAGCACCGTCTAAATTGGATGACAGCCGTCTTCAGAATGCGGGTTCAAGGGAGAATCATGGCCATCGACGAAGTGACAATGCCAGCAGCCGACCTGTATCGGCGGGCCTACGCGCCGCTGACCGACGAACTCGACTACCGCGTCGAACAGCTCGACGGCACCCTCCCCGCCGAGCTGACCGGCACCCTCTACCGAATCGGCCCCGGGCGGCACCAGGTCGGAAAAACATTGCTGCACAGCATCTTCGATGGCGACGGCATGGTCTCCCAGTTCGTGCTCGACGGTACATCGGTGCACTACCGCAACAGGTACGTCCGCACCCGGCATTTCGAGCACGGCCAGGCCTCCGATCGAATTCGCTATCGCGGTGTCGGCGGCCAGATCCCGGGTGGGCCGCTGGCGAATATCGGTAGGCTGCCCGCCAACGTCGCCAACACCAATATCGTCGATTGCGCGGGCGGGCTGCTGGCATTGTGGGAGCTGGGGAATCCACACCGGATCGACCCCGACAGCTTGGAGACGTTGGGGCCCTACGACTTCGGCGGCAGACTGGGATTTCTCGGAGCGTTCTCCGCGCACCCGAAATGGGATCCGGTGACTGGCGATATGTACAACTTCGGCCTCGACCTGCTGCCGACTCCGCGGATTCGCACCTACCGGGTGGACCGCGGCGGCAGACTGCACCGACTCGCCTCGGTGCCGATGCTCGACCTGCCATGGAACCACGACTTCGCCCTCACCCAGCGGTATCTGGTGTTCGTGCTCGACCCGTTGCTGCCGGAAATCGGCAAGATCGCCATGGCCACCCACTCCTTCATCGACTCTTTGCAGTTCAAACGGTCCAAGGGCACTCGATTCCTGCTGGTGCCGAAAGCAGGTGGTAAGCCGCGCATCATCGAGCACGAGGCCCTGCTGCACGTCCATCTGACCAACGCTTATGACGACGGTGACGATGTCGTCGTCGAGCTGGTGCGTTTCGATACCGAGTGGAGCGAGTTCCGCCGGATGACCGGCACCGTCAACATCGACTCACCCGACGTTCCACAGTTCCCGACATCGCGTCTCATGCAGTATCGAATCACCCAGGCGGGCACCGTGATCGAACGTGAACTCACCGACATCTCCGGCGAGTTCCCCCAATACGACTGGCGGCGTTCGACCCGCCGACACCGCTACAGCTACCTCGCCGCCAAGAGCCCGCACGCACCGAGCCTGCTCGACTCCATCGTGAAGGTGGACCACGCGAACGGCGCCACCACCCGCTGCGACTTCGGGATAAGTTCGGTCGGCGAACCACTGTTCGTGCCCCGATCCCCCGACGCCGCCGAAGACGACGGTTGGCTGCTCTTCCTCAACCACGCTCTCGTCGAAAACCGTTCTCAGTTGGTGATTCTCGACGCCCGCGATCTCGAGCGCGGTCCATTGGCCACGGCGTGGCTCGAGCACCACGTGCCGTGGGGCTTTCACGGCACCTTCACCCGCCGGATCGCTGCGGCGGGGTCCCCGATTCCGCAACCGGACGACCTACCCGGTCGGTAGGCGTAGCGCCGGGATCAACCGGTGAGCACCAACCCCAAGGCCAGGCCGAACATCACCAGCGCGATCACCGAATCCAAGATTTTCCAGGCGATAGGACGGGCGAACAGCGGGCCGAGCAGTCGGGCGCCGTAGCCGAGGGCGGTGAACCAGATGACGCTGCCGAGCATCGCGCCGACACCGAGGAACCAGCGGTCCGGGGTGGCGTAGGTGCTGGCAAAGGAGCCGAGCAGCACCACGGTGTCCAGATAGACATGCGGGTTGAGCCAGGTCAGCGCCATGCAGGTCGCGATGGTGGCGCCGAGCGCGACCGAAGCGCCAGTGGATGCCGCATCGAGCGCTCCGTTCGACAGTGCCCTGCGCGCCGCGAGTACACCGTATCCGGCCAGGAAGGCGGCGCCGCCGTAGCGCGCGATCACCACCACCGCGGGAACAGAGGTGACGACAATCCCGAAGCCGCCGATACCCGCGGCGATCAGCAGTACATCCGACACCGCACACACCGCGACCACGGCGAAAACATGTTGGCCGCGCAGCCCTTGTCGCAGTACGAAGGCATTCTGCGCGCCGATCGCCACGATGAGCGACAGCCCGAAACCCAGACCCGAAATGGCTGCGAGAGCCGCCGATGATGCCGTCACGTCCGCCGACGTTAGGCGGGTAACCAACACAAGACCAGCTAAAGATTCTCATGTACCTTTACGATTTCTTAATGGATCTACAGCTCGACCAACTCCGCGCGCTCAACGCGGCGGTCACCGAAGGCACCTTCGAGGCGGCCGCGCGCAGCCTGCGGGTCACACCCTCGGCGATCAGCCAGCGGATCAAGGCGCTCGAGGATGCGGCGGGCCGAATTCTGCTGCAGCGCACAAAACCCGTGCGCGCCACCGAATCCGGGCTGGCGGTACTGCGGCTGGCCCGGCAGATCGATCTGCTCGCCGGGGATGCGGGTCGGGAGTTGGGTGATACCGCCCAGGATGCTGGTGAATCAGACCGGCCCGCAGCCCGACCGGTCCGGGTCCCCATCGCGGTCAACGCCGATTCGCTGGAGAGTTGGGTCATGCCCGCGTTGTCCAGGGTCCCGTCCGGGGTGTGCTTCGAGATCCACCGCGAAGACGAGGAACACACCACCCGGCTGCTGCGTGACGGCACGGTCATGGCGGCGATCACCTCCACCGCCGCACCGGTGCAGGGTTGCAAAGTCGACAAGCTCGGCGCTATGCGATACCGCCCGATGGCCAGTCCGGAGTTCGCGCAGACCTGGTTCGGCGACGGGGCCACCGCCAAGGCCTACGCGGCGGCCCCGGTCGTGCTGTTCGATCGCAAAGACGACCTACAAGACCGGCAGCTACGGCGCCGCAGTCGACAGCCGCTCGACCCGCCACGCCACTATGTTCCGTCGTCGGCTGGTTTCGCCGAAGCGGTCCGGCTCGGGCTCGGTTGGGGGATGCTGCCGGACTTGCAGGTCAGTGCTGATGAGGCCGCGGGTCGCTTGGTGACGATCGATGGCGATGCCTTCATCGATGTGCCGTTGTACTGGCAGCAGTGGCGGCTCGACTCCCCCGCGCTCAGCGGTACAGCCGCGGCGATCGCCGCGGCGGCCGCTACGGCGTTGCGCTGATCGGTATCGCTGCCGCGATTGCCGGGTCCGCCGCTGCAGCGCTGCGCTGACCGCTATCACCGGCGGCTATCGCCGCAGCCGTTGCACTGCCATGGGAGAGCTTGCACGCCAGTGTGATTCAGCTGGAGTTGGCGGCATCAACCGAGATACGTGGCTATCGCAACGGCGATGGCTTCGGCAAATTTCGCTCGCCCATCGGGCGATGCCAGCAGCGCGGCGTCGCCGGGATCACGCATATTTCCGCACTCCACCAGCGCCGTCGGGCGTTCCGAGAAGTTGAGGCCTGCCAGGTCCGCACGGGGATTCAGCCCGTCGGAGCCGACATAGGTCGAGGTGACGAAGCCGAACCCCGCCATGGTGTCGCGCAACGTCGTTGCCAGCCGAATCGACGGTTCACCCTGGGCGGGGTTCAGCGGCGGCGAGGAGTAGGCGACATGGAAGCCGTGTGCGCCAGGGGCGGCGCCATCCGCGTGAATCGACACGACAGCCGCTGCTCCACTGCGGTTTCCGATAGCGGCGCGTTCGTCGATGCACGGCCCGATACCGGCATCGTCGGGCCGGGTCATCACAACACGAATACCGCGGGCGATGAGCGCATCACGCACCAATGTCGCTACATCCCAGTTGAATTCGTGTTCTGTGTACCCATCGTTCGCCGAAGTCCCTGTCGTGTTGCACGGCTTGGTTCTGCCCCTGCCATCCGGGACCGGCTGATTGATCACCTCAGGATGCGCGGCATTGCCACCGTTGTGACCAGGATCCAGCACCACAACACGGTCGTCGGCGATGGGAACCGCCGAGGACGACGAAGAACCGGTCGGCTCCGGCACTCCGCTGGATGCCCGCTTGCTCGGCTGCGAACTCACCGAATCATGCGCACATCCGCCGAGCACCATGCCCCATGCGCAGATCCCGGCAGCGACCTTCCAGTATCGATGTCCCACGACGCCACAGTGCCACAAATAGTGGGGTCGAGCCGGACCGTGCCGATCGCATTCGACGTCCTCGGCCGTCCCCTATTCCGCCGTTTCTGTGAATGCTTTCTTGGCACGCTCGTAGTAGTGCTGGGCCGCGATGGTTTCGGGGTGCCACGGCCCGAACAGCTCCGTACGGCCGCGAACCGCTTCGGCAGCGTGCGTGACGGCCTCGCGATCGCCCGCCTCGTACAGCACATACGACAGTTGCAGATACCAGCTGTACAACACGGCACGTTGTTTCTCGACGTGCAGATTGTCCAGTCGCAGCTCGTCCATGGGCGCCAGCCGAGAGATCATTGCCCGAGCGATCTCCGCCGCCTCGCTGTATCGGCCCGCCGCGCGGTGCTGAGCGAACCGGTGCACACGAGACATCTGACGCCCCCCACGCACCAGCTTGATCACGATCGCCGCGACGACCGCCAGTCCGAAGAGCAGGAAGGGGTTCATACCGGCGACGAAGCCGATAATCAGGATCGCCAATATCGACGCGGCGACCAGGAGAGAAAGAAGTTCGCGCATGAGCGTGTCCTGTCTCTGTCCGCGATTCAGCCGCGCGACGCGAGCAGCATGGTCTGGGCCAGCGCCACAAACACATGCACGTTAGGGACCTTCCTGATCCATTCCTTGGTCTGCCGTCGCTTGCGGCGGCGCCACACACCGACCTGGCCGTTCGCCATATGAATGGCATCGACTTCGCTCCACGGCACGAGGCCCTTCCGGTCGGTAATCCCGTGCGTGTCGATCCTGAACCGCCCGAAGTCAACCGGCTCGCCCCCGGACACTGCCTCCGCCGCGACCGGCAACTGGGCATGAGTGACTGCGTTTTCGATGTGCCCGCCGAGCTTCTCGATGTCCCAATACATATTGTGGTTCACCACCAACGACTGACCATCGGGTCGGCGTAACGTGAATTTGTAATCGACCCACATCGTCTGCCCGCCACGAACCGTTCGGGAGATGTCCCGATACACCGCGATCGTTGGCCACTGAAATATTCGGACGCGTCCAGCCCTACTGCGGTGCACGAGCCCGGAATCGAAAAGGTAGACCTTGTCGCCGACCGCCATCAGTGCCCGCGCAATCACGCACATATAGACTGCGGTGACGACCAGTAGGCTGCCGAAAAGCAGAATAAGGTACACATTTCCGTCCCGGAGGGAATAACGCAGAAATGCTGCCATCACAAACACGTACAAACCGAAACAGATAACCTTGAACGCGGTCGCGAGACCACGACTGATCCCTGCTCGGTATTCGATGTACCGCGAGCCCAATCCCGCCTTTGCCGCAGCACGCTGGACCTCATCAGGTGCCTTATCGACCTCGAGCCAGGTCGTGGCACGATCCTTACCCATATCAAACCCTCCCCAGCCGCCGCACGGTGTGGCGGCTGTCCCACGCTGTGCTCACGAATCCAGGGAACAGATTGCGTGGGCGTTCGGTGCTCTTGATGATTTCTCTACTCGAACTGTTCCATCGACCGTGATTCGGCAAGTGACGTCACCGTCTTGGCCGTTTTGTCCTGTGAGGGTGATGAGGTGGTCGCCCTGCTGTGTCGTCAGGTCTTTCGACCATGGTGAGGCAACGTCGAGTGCTTGTTGTACGCCGTTGTCGTCGATGTAAAGTACTCGTCCTACCCTTCCTGAAGTCGAGATGACTTCGTATCGCATCGTTCTCGTCGTATCGGGGGTTTTCACCGTCGTCGGCGCGATTGTCGGGGCAGGTCCTGCCGGGTCGTTCGCCGGTCGGCTGACCACGAATGCGGTGATGCCACCACCGACCAGCAGCAGGACCACCAGAAGCAGCACCCATGGCCAGTTCGGCCGCTTCGTCGTCGGAGGCGGTGGTGGTGTGCGCTGAGGTGCGGGGGTGTAGGTGGACCATGGCTGGGTCGGTGGTGGAAGCGTGGCGTAGTGGAACCCTGCGGGTGCGACCCGGCGTCGGCGCGACCGGAGGTAGAAGCCGACCAGGAAGGCCACGAGGATCGTTGCGGCAACAGCCGACATGACGAGGCTGCCGAGGTCGGACGGAGACCCCGCTGCGGCTGCGTTCTGCTCCTGAAGTGGTTCGCTGGATCCGCCGAGCCAGATCTTCCCGCGTCGGTCGGGAACCGAACTCTGGAAAGACTTGCCGATGACATCGGTGAGATCTGGGTGCGCTTGCGCGAGTGCCGATTCGGTGAGCTGGTTCAGCGGTACCTCGCTGAAGTCGACGCCACCATAGGTATATGTCGTTTCGTAAATGTAGTCACCGCGCTCGACCTGCCTGGTGACGTTGAATTCATGCTTGTTGTACGAATCGACATACTGGTTGAACACATCTCGCGGGGACCACGGTCGCAAAGCCGGCCAGTTGCGCACGTCACCGCTGTCGATCAAGGTCGACAACGTCCCTCCCGAAGCGTGCCGCTGGCGGTACCACTCGGCAGCCACTCGGCTCAGGTACACCTGTCGCAATTCGGCGAATTCGGGTGCGTCGTTGATCGCCTCCTTGACCTTGGGCAAGATCAGATTCCGGAACGCGCTCTCGAGACCGATGTCCGGCACGACGCAGGACGAATCGGCTTGTCCCTGAAAGTATTCGGTCTCCGATTTGACGTCCAGCGGCGCGTCGACGATGTACAAGCCGCCATCTTGCTCGTACACACCGGCCGGCTCGGGGACGATCCACTGCCGATGGGAGATGCAACTGCCGGCGGTGAGGTCGGTGCTCCCCCAGAACTGCTGTCCGAGAGCGCTGTCGGGATGAATCAGGCTGCCGATGAGTTTCTTCATCTGGAAATCCGCCTGCAGCAGAATGCGTCCGACGTCGGTTGTGCCGAGCTGGTCATCGATGATTCGGTCGGGCTCCGCGGGATTCAGATTCACCCAGAAGGTGGAGGGGGAGAGGCTCAGCCATACGAAGAACGCATCCGAGGCTCGGGCCACCGCGTTCCGTCCTTCGGGAATCTTGTGGTCGGGGCTGGTGGCCGTGGTCGCGTCGAACGCGTATTCCAGTGTGCCGCCTTTCCCTTCGGCGAGGTATCGCAGTTGCAGTGTCGAGAAGTCGATGCCACCGGGATCGCTCCCAGGCTCGAGTGCCTTGGCTGTTGGCCCTTGGGCAGGTTTGTCGCCGGGTACGGTGAAGTCCCGGAAGCCCATTTGCGCCGAGGCGTCCGGCCCGGTGGGCATGTCGCGCCGCACCCATGTGTCGTACGAACTACTCAGTTCATTCTGCGCTGCGTATTCGGGCCGCTTGCTCTTCTCCTCGGTGAGGTAGCGCATGTCCCGAAGTCCGGGAAACAAGGAACCATCTCGTAGGCCTGCCAGGCACTTGGTCGGTCCTTCGCACGGGATCCGCTCCGACAGCCCGATATCGGATGTGGTTGCCGCGGGATTGTTCTTCTTGACCACCTCGTTCAAATAGAGCTCGGCCATCCGTTCGGAATGCAGCCCGGGGCTCTTTCGTTCGGCCTCGATGGCCGGGATCTTCCGCACATCCCACTGATCGCTCGGATACCACGAGGTCCGCCAATCGACCGACCTGCCCTGTGCATCCACCAGTGGTCTGAGATGCGGGTCGACCAGCGCCCACTGACCGGTGTTCGCGTTGTCGAGACGATAGATATCGATGAAGGCGATGGTGGTGGCGTTGTCGAATCGGGAAATACTGGGAGCGACCACGACATAGACCGTCCCGTCGACCGAGAACCGGAAAGCCGCGACATTGCGATTCCAGGTGACCGTGGTCTTGGCCTGCTCATCTTTGGCGAGCTTGCTGGGCAGGTCCTCGGTGTGCCGGAACCGGTAGAAAAGGATCGGAATGTGCATGGGGTCGCCAGGAAGGACTTTCCTGGGCTCGACACCGCTGTAGGGGGCAGGAGTCGGATCGCCATAACTGGGCGTGGCCCCGAAGCCGCTGAACAGCAGCGCGAGAACCACTGCCAAGACAGCGCTCAGGTGGCGATGCCGGCGCCTCCTGTCGCCTGGAATCGTGACCTGGATCATTCCCACTCCGTTTCCAGCTCCGACAGGAACCATTCCCAGGGCGCGTCATCGGACAACGCCTCCGGATCGCGTTCAGCGAGCGGTTCCCGGACACTATTGATCGCGTTGAAGAGCAGTTCCTCATCCACCTCGGACAGGCTCAGCACGTTCTGGCGGAGCAAGCCATGGAAGTACACGAACAGGGCGAGATCCGAGTTGTAGAAAACCGTGCGCCCCCGGTCGATTCGATACACTCGCTCGGATTCGAGATCCACCCCGAACACACTGTTGGTGGTGTCCTGCGCGAACACCAGATACTCGGCCCCATCGCGTCGCACGAGGGTGGACAACCGGTCATCTCTGATGAAGCTGATGGCCAGCAGCGAGGTTGTCGGCAGCCCGACGGTCGTCAAGAATTCCCGGGTGGCCGATGGCACGCGAGTCGGAATCAGTTCCGGCAGAACCGGCTGCAGCTCGCCGTCCCACACCTCGCGAATCTCTTCAGCCGACAAATCCGTCATGATGAAATCCCTTCCTGCTGCACGAGTCCGAGACATATGACGAACCGCTCATCTCGGCAGCTGTGCGATGACCTGGTGTGCCAATGCAATCACCTCGGCCTTCGCGGTCTCGTAGCCGAGGTTGGCGCCGGACCAGCTGATATCGATCGTCACGTTCCGAACCAGCACGATCAGATGGGCATCGGTGCCGGGATAGATCTGGACGTTGCTCCCGGTCCCCACCCGAAGACTGCCGTCCTGGTGCGCGACAGTGGCGAGGTCACCGAGACCGGGCACCGGCTCGAGTCCGGGGGCGAGTGCGTATTGGCCCATCGTCTCGGTTGAGATGTCGTAGTTCTTTCGTGCGTTCTCCACCGAGCCGGATCCCGGTGCGCCATAGCCTGCGTGGGCTTCGGCCCTCATTCGCAAGCGCAGCCGATCAGCGCCGCGCGGCTCCCAGACGCACGTCTGGTGTGGGCCAGGGGATTCGGTGTCTTTCAGCGGCACCGATTTGATGGCGTCGGGCAGCGCAGGTCCCACCTTGCCGCACAGTCCGCTGAGGTCGGTCACCGGTCGGGGCGGTTGCGGCGCGGTGGGCGAGGCATCGGCACCCATCGTTCGGTCGACGTATTTACCGAGCACACTGTGGAATTCGGCGAGATCCGGTTCGGTGTAGAGCATCGGTCGACTGCTGTTCAGCCAGACGATGCTCGGACACGTGCGGTTGCTCCCGTCGAGGCCGGCCCCGCGCATCTGCTCGCGGGCGACCTCCTTGCCGGTCCTGGCCTCGAACACGGTGACCTGGTAGCGGCCACGGTGCAGCGGTACGGTGCCGGAATCGAACGAGCAGTTCTGCAAGAACTCATCGGCTTCGGCTTTGCCGAGACACGCGACCAGCTGATATCGAGGCGGGTCCACCGCGAGCCACTGCTGTGGTCGATTCGAGGACCAGGACAACGTCTGCACCTCATTGACCGAACCCGTATCGCTGGTCGAAAACGCCATGATCGGATGTGGTGCGTTGCCCGTATAGGCGTCGGCCTGCGGGAAGTACGTGCGCGGACTCGAGCAGGCACCGACGAGGTCTCTGTCGTTCTGCAGTGCCCGGTCGTCGGCCGACGCCGAATCATCCGCACCGAACAAGCAACCGCCGAGTAGCGCGGCCATGACAACCAGGGCCGCCATAGTCGCGCCGACCGACCACCTGGCCGACGCTGACCGACCCCATGCCAAGCCCGTCATCGGTGCCTCCCACCGCCACCGGGTTCCGAGAAGCGTTCAACAGCAAGCAGAAGCATCGGCAGCCATCGCAACGTCCCCCCAGAACAGGAACTCTCCAGTGTTTCGGCGCACGGTGACTACGGCAAGCCGGGAAAACTAGGGTCTCCCCTTCCCCGGTGTTGTGGACACCGAACGCCGCATCCGCGCCGCTGGCTTCCCGCGCGACAAATCGTTGCGCGCGTTCGACTTCGACGCCAACCCCACCGCCGAAGAAGCCGCCATCAACACCCTCGCCTGGGGCGACCGGATCAAGAAAAGGCCTGCCACATTGCCTGACCGGAGACTCCGGCACCGGCAAATCACATCTGCTTTGGTGGGCAATGGTGCACCAGTTCCTGGCCGTGAGATCTCCAGCGCTGGAGGCAAACTACGGTACGTGTGGTGAAGCCAGCCATCTTCGTGGGTGGTTATGCATCCACCGGAGGAGTCATGGACTACTGCGACGCGGTCCATGGTGACCCAGCTTCACGCGACGCGAAGTTCAAGGCTGTTCAAATCTTTCAGATCACCGGCACCGGCATCATGCTGGCTGCGGGTTCGGCTTCCTCATCCAGGTGTCCGGCCCTGCAGGTCAAAGCTGCTGGCCGGGATGACACCTCACCATGTGACAATCCCGTCGCCGATGCACGGTGAACCGAGAACCCCTCCCGAAAGGAATCCGTCCATGCCGAACCGCGAAGCCCTGCAACCCGCTGGTCTCGCCATACCGAAATCGCCCTATTCGAGCGTAATCGTCAGCGGAGACCTGATTTTCACGGCGGGCCAGGCACCGTTCGACAGTGACGGCAACCTCGTCTCCGAGGACTTCGCCGAGCAAACCCACCAGACGCTGCGCAACCTGCGTAGCTGCCTGGAAGCGGCCGACTGCGGATTCTCCGATGTCCTCAAGGTCACGGCCTATATCGTCGACCCGGCGGACTTCGCCACGTTCAACGAGATCTATCAGCAGTACTTCACCGAGCCGTATCCCGCCCGCGCCACCCTCGTCACCAACCTTCTGGGGTTCAAGGTGGAGATAGAGGCGATCGCGCGCAAACCGTAGATCATCAAGTGCCCATGTGTATTTCAACTGATTCCATCACGGAAGGCAGTCCAGATCCAGGAGTCGGGTAGACACCCGACTGACGCGAACGGGCCCCAGCATCCCTGGCGGCTCTGGGGCCGTTCTAGTCTCTGCGCGCTACGGGCGGTCGAACTCACCGTCATTTACGCCTGCGGTGAAGGCATCCCACTCGTTGGGGGTGAAGACTAGCGCCGGGCCGGTCGGGTTCTTGGAGTCCCGGAGGCCGACCAGTCCGCCATCCAGGTGCGCTACCTCCACACAATCCTTTGTTGAACTACTGCGGCTCGACTTGAACCACTCGGCACCAGCAAGGTTCACGTTCACAATTAGCACTCCTTTGCTTTCCTCAGCAGCGTTGTGCGTCGGCAGGTCTCAGCGAAGCACCGTGCGGTATGGAAACTGCGGGTTGTCTTCGTATTGCGGTTACGGACGGCCGAACTCACCGTCATGTACGCCAGCGGTGAAGGCATCCCACTCGCCAGGCGCGAAGACCAACGTCGGACCAGTCGGGTTCTTCGAGTCACGCATGCCGACCATGCCCCCGTCAAGGTGTGCGACCTCAACGCACTGTCCCCCGGTGTCACTGTGGCTACTCTTGGACCACGGGACTCCGGACAGGTCAGTGCTCACGCTCATACTCCTTCGTCACCCGTCGTATCAGCTTCTCGGGTTCTGACTCCATCTAGGCTCGTGCGTCGGATGTCGGTCTTGGTATCGCGGTTACGGGCGGTCGAACTCGCCGTCTTGCATGCCAGCGGTGAAGGCATCCCACTCGCCAGGGGTGAAGACAAGCGCAGGGCCAGTCGGGTTCTTACTGTCCCGCACACCGACCAGTCCGCCAGCCAGGTGCGCCACCTCGACGCAGTCCTTACCGCTGGAGCTGCGGCTGCCCTTGAACCACTTGGCACCAGCAAGATTCACGTTCACGATTGATACTCCGTTACTTTGCTCAGAAGTGCTCTGTCCGTATGTCTCTACGAAGCATCGTGCAGTGTGGAAGCTGCGGCTGTCTTGGTATCGCACTTACGGCTGGTCGAACTCGCCGTCATGCACTCCTGCGGTGAAGGCGTCCCATTCGCTGGGGGTGAAGACGAGCGCTGGGCCGGTCGGGTTCTTGGAGTCCCGGACGCCGACCAGTCCGCCATCCAGGTGCGCTACCTCCACGCAATCCTTTGTTGAACCGCTCCGGCTCGACTTGAACCACTCGGCCCCGGACAGGTCGATGTTCACTCGGCATACTCCTTTGCAACAGCCAGGATCAGGCTCCTGGACTTGCCTCGATCCAACGCTACCCGGTCTATCTCTCGCAGCGCATGGCGATAACGTTCCACCTCGGCTTCCCGTTCCAGGTACAGATCGCCCGCGTACTCCTCCACATAGACGATCGGCGGCTCCGCAAGCTTGGACTGCGGCAACTCCGGGAACTCCAGGAGGCTGAAGGAGCCGACATATGACCCGAGGATGCTCCGCGCACTGAACCGCACCACACGCACTGAAACATTAGGCAGATCAGACACTTTGACGAGGTGGCGCATTTGTCCGGTCATCACGGCCGGTCCTCCCACCTGATCACGGAGCACCGACTCCGACAAGATGACATCGACCGTAAAGTGAGGATCTTCGAGACGTGTTTGCCTTCGCGTAGCCCACTCGATTCGCTTCTCAACCACATCGGACGGCACATCGGGTGATTCTGCCCAGGCAATCTCACGTCGATACTCAGGAGTCTGAAGTAGTCCAGGAAGGATCGCTATCTTCCAGGCAGTCAACCGGCACGCCGATTCTTCTAGAGCTAGATAGTGATCAAAGTCCGTCGCGATCTGATCCGCGTAAGCCCTCCACCAGCCCCCGCCGCGCTCACGGGCTGCGCGCACTTCTTGCACCAGGCCCAGAAGGGTTTTCCGCTCCGCGTCGGTGGCACCGAACGCGTCACACAGGGCGTTAACCATCATGTTGGTTACGCGCGTCGACTGACCTTCCTCAATGCGGCCGATTGATTGCGGGGACGTCTCCCCCACCCTCGCCGCTTCGGCCTGGGTCATCTCCTTGGCCGTGCGGAGTCTTCGGAGTTCACGGCCAAGAGCCCGCCGCGCCAGGGTGCTTCCTGTAGCGCTCACGTCATTAGCCTCGCTGTCGAGTGACCCGATTTTTGGAAGCCGTCAACTGGCAGCATCCGCCCGGCAGCATCCGCAGTAAAAGTACGGCATCTATCAATCGGATTCACGTGTTTGAGGATTCCAGTTTTGACGGCTTGGGTGTGTTCTGGGAGACGCGCCCAGAGAGATAGCTCTCTACCCTCATCAGGAGTTTGTCAGAGGCGGGCGCACCCAAGCCACAATCGATGCCCCGGAGGTCGGCAGATGCCGAACAACGAGCTCCCCCAACGAGACCCGCTTATCGGTCCACCTATCGCCTATGTGGGCGCAAAGGCCGACGTGGTCGATCGCTTCGCAACAGCGCTGCGGGAGTGGGTAGGCCCGCCCATCACCACAGATCCAAGTCTGCGCTGGACTTTCGAGTCCGTAGTACCAGGCACACCTAACCCACTGTCGAACTGAGCAGAGGCCAATCCCGATGGACCACATACCGTTTGGTGATTCCCCGATATCCCGCTGCCTCTTCTACAGGCGGATATGCGATCTGCCCGCGACCATCGATCCGCCGAGCTTGGGTCGCATCATCATGAAAGCCACACACGTCGGAGGGCTCACAATGCCCGCACCGCTGGGCCAATCAGTCAAACACGACATGAGTCGACGCGGAGCCGCCATCGGCCCGATCCTGTCGCACCCACGGTCCAACAGATGGACCTTCTTGATCCGACCCGACGTACCCGACGATGTGCCGCTGTTCGCTGATCTGTTCCGGCACAACGTATCTGTCATCCGAAACGGCGGAACAGTAGCGCTGCCGTCACCGACCACGCAATCCGGAGCCATCAGGCAATGGATCGAACCACCACGTGACACCTTCCGCCCCTCCGGCCTCCTCGTCATCGAATCTGTCCGCGCGTGCGTGGGACCGGGCCGAGTGCGGGCGGTGTCACATGCCTGACAACGACAGCAGGCCAGCGATCGCCCGGACTGATCGCACTTGCCTCGGCGAGGACGTAAACCGATGTGCGACATGATCCCTCACCCGTCACCCGGCGCGATCGCCCCACACGTGCGGGCGCTACTCGCGGTCTTCCACGAGGACACCGCCCACAAACTCGCGATCGCCCCCACCGACAGTCCGCCCATCGTCCACCAGTCGGACGGAACCCTGTGCGCCGTCGACGAGAACGGCTGGCCGGAACTGCACGACAACCTCGACGAACTCGAAGCGATCCCGGTACGCCCCGCCAGCGTCCGAGACACGGAAACACCATGAGCGCAATCGGTTCCCCGATGCCGGACGAGGCGGATGTCCACCTGAGCGTGTTCCTGCACGGCGTGCGGCTGGATTTCGTCGCGTGCCTGACTGCGGCCTTGCGATTCGTGGAAGACCACCGAGCACGCCATTACGTCGATGCGGTGCACGTGATCCCCGGCGACACGACCGGGTTGGCACGGTTGCCCAATGAGCGGTTATTTCTGGAACCCTCAGCAACGACGCGCCACGAGCCCAGATAGGTGACCTTCGGCGGCGACGGACTTGATCAGCGCCAACGTTACGAGATCGAGCGTGCTCGGCGACTGCGTGAATCCGTTCGAGCTGCCTCGACTGGGCGAATTGTCTGGGTGGCCGGGCTGATCACCGAATACCGGTCACCCTGCCCCCGGCATTGCGTCGGGCCGCGGCGCGGGATTCGAGGAATCGTTTCGGTACATGCGGTGCATCACCATCCGCCGTCGAAGAAGGCCAAGAGTGCCGGCGCCGGGTCTGCTGCGGTGGTCGTGTTCGCCACCACGACAACGATCACGGCCAGCGACAACAACGCGGCGAGAACACCGAACGACCCCAACACACGCCTGGTTCGCCTGTCGGACGACTCCGTTCTCGCAAACCTCTTCCACAACACCACGCTCATGCCGATGAGGACGACCGCCACGATCGCGGCAACCACGGCCATCGCCACGTGATATCGAGAAAAGTCGCTGATCATCACTTCGAGGGCAGGCGGGGTTTGGCCACCCGCACTCAGGGAGTCGGCCAGTCGCTGCCTGACTTGATCGAGCGTATCGGCGAGTTCTCCGTCGGTTGCGCCGACCGTCAGCATCGGAAACAGTGAGGCGAAGGGCGCTACTGCACCCTGGACGTTGGCCATCACCATCACCAACGAGAACAGCGCGAGCATCGTGACAAGAACGGCCGACGCGAGGGCGGCCCTCCTTCGCACCCCGAGACCGCCAGCCCCCAGGAATGCCTTCCAGAGAAGAACGCCGAGCGCAACGAGCACGATCAGCAAGATTGCCGCGATCACGGCCTTGGCCACGTGGTAACGGAACCAGTAATCGACAACCCTCGCCAAGCCCGGGGAGAAATCCCGGTCGCCAGAACTCCAATACTCGACGAACGCCGCGCGGAGGGCTTCGCGGAGGTTGCGCTCATCGACGGAGCCACTGCTCGAGCTGCTCGCCGCCAGCGTGCGCGGGGCGACAACGAAGGCGGCGACGAGGGCAACGGCGAGGGCGGCGAGCATGGCGACTGCGCGACCGGAGATACCTGTGGATCGCGACGGGGTTGCGGGACTTGGCAAGGAGATTCCTTCGGCTGGCCGGACGGCCCGCATACATCCGCAACTGCCGATGCCCAGCGAGATCGCCCGGTTGGTTATCCTCACGACGCGCCGGATAGCCATCTTCGAACTCGGTCGTTCGGGCGAGCCGTAGCTGTTGGCCGCCAATCGATCTCGTGATGATCCGATAGTGCCCATCGCGAGGTGACCGCAGTTCAGGTCGTAGAACAGAGGGCGGCGTCGACGACCTTCATGATGTCGTCTGTGGCTTCTGGTGTTTCGGGGACCTGGTTGACGCTCACAGTGACCGAGCGGCCGTCGCCGGTGACGCCACCGCGGGTCTCGAATCCGTCGATGTCGCCGCCGTGGCCCCAACTGTCTTTGCCGCAGAACAGTCGGCGGTGCATGAGGCCGAGCCCGTAGCCGATCGGCGGCCCCGAAACTTTCACGGGGACAGTGTGTTTCATCTCCGCCAGCTGAGCGGGTGGCAGCAGTTTTCCGTCCAGCAGTGCGGTGAAGAACTGGTTGAGGTCCGCGCCGGTCCCGACCATCGCTCCCGCTGCACCAGCCGACGACACGTTCTGGCTTGTGTAGTCGACCGGTTCGCCGCCGACCTCGCTGTAGCCGATGGGATGTGGACCGCGGATATCGGTTTCGTCAGAGTCCGGATAATAGGTGTCGCGCAAGCCGAGCGGCTCGATGACGCGGCGGGTGATCTCCGCGCCGACCGAACCTCCGGTGATCTTCTCGATAACCATCCCCGCGAGCGCGTAGTTGGTGTTGGAATATGCCCACTGTGCTCCGGGTTCGAAATCGGCGGGCGCGGTCAGCGCGTTGCGCACCACTTCGGCCATATCCGTTTTCCCCCACCGTGCTTGCTCGGTGTGGATCTCGAGCTGTCCTGGCTTGGGGGTCGCTCCGAACTCCGCCGCGTATTCGGGTAGTCCACTGGTGTGCTGCAACAGATTTCGGATCGTGATCCGATTCCCGTCGATACCCGGCCCGTGCACCACTCCCGGTAGATACCGTTCCACCGGCGCATCCAATTCGACCTTGCCCTCGGCCACCAACTGCAGCGTGACTGTCGCCACGAATGTCTTGGTGTTGCTGCCGATCCGCACTCGAGCGTCGTCCTGGAAGGGTGTGCCCTTTTCGAGGTCGCCTACTCCCGCGGTCGCGGTCCAGACCCGGCCGTGATCGGTGACCACGACTTGGGCGCCGGGGAGGTGGTCTCCTGAGATCAATTGGTTCAGGGCCTCGGTGACCTTCGCCCGTCCGGCATCGGCAGAGGCCGGCTCGGCCCGATCGGTTCCCGTGGAACCGCAAGACGCTGCCATGATGGCCACCAATGCTCCGGTTACCACCGCGGTGGCCGACGATCGACGGCATACCCTTATGCGCAAGGTGATTCCTTATCTGCTGCGGACTCAGTCACGCTACGAGAAGCTCGGGTATCTCTCCTATGTGGCAAGCCCCCCTCTTTCCGGTAGTGCTGGCCCTACCGGCTGTCGACAGGACCTGCGCGGCGAAATCCGCAGCCGGGCGAACGGGTCGCCCTAGCGGTGCAGCGCACGCAACCCCGGCCGCGGCAACCCGTGCTCGGCTGCCCACCTGACCGCGTACCGTGCGTTCATAAAAACCCCTGTGGCATGCGAAACAATCCACAGTACGTCGCGTCGGCCCGCGGTGAGCCCGGTTTCGTTTGCTGTGCGAGACTGCACTGGTGGCCGAGACCGTTGAACTCATTACGAACGTTTCCGACACCGCCCGCTGGGTGGCCGCCTACCGCGCCGTCGAATCTGCCCGCCCCGATGCCCTTTTCCACGATCCCCTCGCCGACCGAGTCGCCGGGGAGCGGGGCCGCGCCATAGCCGCCCACACACCGCGCTTGATGCTCAATGGCTGGAACCTCGTCACCCGGACCAAACTCATCGACGACCTGATCCTGAAGACCATCGCGCAGGGCTGCGATCTGGTGATCAATATGGCCGCGGGTATGGATACCCGGCCGTATCGGCTGGATCTGCCCTCCGAATTCCCTTGGATAGAGGCCGATCTCCCCGAACTGGTCGCCGAGAAGAACACGCTGCTGGCCGGGGAGTCGCCGCAGTGCGCGCTCACCCGCACGGCGGTGGATCTTGCCGATCCCGAGGCGCGGCGGCGGTTCCTGGACGAGGCCCTCGCGGGTGCGCAGCGGGCGCTGGTGCTCACCGAGGGGCTGGTCTACTACCTCACCGACGACGATGTCACCAGCTTGGCCGCCGCGCTGGCTCGTCCTGAAATCGCCTGGTGGGCAATGGATGTCAATAACCAGGCGCTTGTGAAGCGAATTAACAAATCCACCACCGAACTGCTGGCCAACGCCCCATGGCGGTTCGGTCCGGTCGATCCGCTGAGCTTTTTCGCCGACCTCGGCTGGACGGTCGACGAGGTGGAACTTCTGGCCTCGGCGGCACACCGGTTCAACCGGCTGCCCTGGTTCATGAAGCCGTTCACGCTCTTCCCACAGCCGGATCCCCGCAAGCCGATCGAAAATTCGTGGAAGCCTTGGAGTGCGGTGGTGCGGCTCGAGCACACACCATCGAGCCTCTAGCTCGCCGTAACGAAAGGCTCTCCACCCTATGGGTAATAGCTGGCTACGTCCCCTGTCCCCCGCACCGAGGGATGGATCTCATAAATTGGTCTGCTTTCCGCATGCGGGCGGTTCCGCCATATCCTTCGGGCCATTGGCCGAATGCGTTGGGGCAGAATATGAGGTTCTCGCTGTTCAGTATCCGGGGCGACAGGATAGACGACGTGAACCGCTCGTGGGGAATATCTCCGACCTCGTCGACGGCCTGCTGCCCGAGCTGATAGAAGCAGTCGGGGGCGCCCAGGATTTCTCCTTGTTCGGGCACAGTATGGGATCTGTCGTAGCTTTCGAGGCATGCGGGCGGCTCGAGCACGAATTGGGAGCGACCGCGAGGGTCCTGTTCGCTTCCGGTCGCCGCGCGCCTTCGGCGCCGCTACCTGAGCTGCGAATGCACCTGCTGAGCGATCGAGAACTCGGTGAGCACCTACTGCGGTTCGGCGGTACACCACGGGCGTTGCTCGAGGATCCCGAATTTCGAGAGCTGATCCTGTCGATCGTCAGGAACGACTACCGGGCCATCGAGACCTACGAGTGCAGTACGGACGCGATGGTCAGCAGCCCTATCGTCGCGCTTGTCGGCGATAGTGACCCCGATGCGAGTCTCGCGGAAATCGAGGTATGGGGCTCGCACACCTCGGGAAGCTTCTTCGCGAAATCATTTCCAGGCGGTCATTTCTTCATCGATTCGAATTGCGGACCGATAGGCCTGCTGATCCGCGATCATTGCGCTCGAGCGCTGTCGAGCTAGGCCGGAACGACCGGGTGAGCAAGTCGCCCACCCGGTCGTTGTTCCTAGCTCTCGAGCCAGGCCTCGATCGCTTCGGCGACATCCGCTGAGCCGTCCTCCAGGATCGTGAAGTGGTCAGCCTGCACCGAAACAACGGTATGTGTCGAATCCCACGGTTCGGCCTGCCAGTCCACGCGATCCGATGAAGTCCCCAGGAAGGTCTGGGCGCACTGGATGAACAACGTCGGCGTGGCGACGGAGCCGGGCACCATCTCCTGTAGGAACTGCACATACCGGCCCATGCCGGTCAGCCGGGCCTGGTCGAAGCGACCGAACGTGGCCTCCGCCGACACCATGTGTCCAGCCATCGCCCGAAGCAGCCATTCGCCATCGTCGTTCACCTTGTAGGTGTCCAACATGACCATCGCGGCGGGTGCTGGGCCACCAGCCGCTTCAAGGTACTCGGTGACGAGGTAGGCCAGCAGGCCGCCCGAGGAGTATCCGAGCAGCACGAACGGTTCTCCCTGCGCCGCCTCGAGGACGCTGCGCGCGATGGCTTCCAAGGCCGCTGTCGGCGTCGCCGGCAACGGTTCGCCCGTCCGGCAGCCGATGGGCGACACCGCCACGATGTCCCGGGAGGTGCCCAGGTGCGAGGCGATCCGGGCGTACTGATGCGCGCCGCCGGTCGCCAATGGCGGTGTGAGGCAGATGAACCGCGGCAGAGCGGGTCCCGCTGCGAGTCGCGTCGGCACCGGCAGCCGGTCCGGTTCCGGTGCGGCGGTGAACTGTTCGCGCAGCTCCGCCGTCACCCGCAACAGGTCGAAGGCCTGGACGAACCGGCCGCTCTCCACCGCGCCCCGGAACATCCCGTACAGCGAGTCGTCCTCGCCGGCCGGCGCATCGCCGCGTCGTGCGGTCGCGGTGAGCTCCGTCCGCAGGTATCGTGCCAGCGCCGCCGGCGTCTTGTGGTCGAAGATCGCGGCCGTCGGCAGCGTCAGACCGGTGGACGCGTTGAGCGTGGTCCGCAGCTCCATGGCTGCCAGTGAGTCGAATCCCGATTCGAGGAAATCACGCTCCGGGTCGAGAGCATCGACGCTCTCATGACCCAGCAGCCTGGCCGCGGTCTCGAGAATGTGCTTACGGAGCCACTCTTCCTGCTCGGACTCCGGGAGCTGGGCCAGTTGCCGGCGCAGTGCGCCCGTGTCCTGGGCCCCGGCGCTCTGCCGCCGCCCGGCTCGCTTGGCCAGGTCGCGCAGCAGTGCGGGCACCGCGTCCCGAGCCCGCAGGGCGGGCAGGTCGATCTCGGTAAGGATGCTCGCCGGAGTCTCCGAAGCTACTGCGGTATCGAACAATTCGAGCGCCTTACCCGCGGCCAGTGGCGGCAGGCCCTGGCGGCGCATGCGCTGCCGGTCGGCCTCGCTGAGCCACTGCGACAGGCCCGTTTCGATATCCCACAGACCGTAGGCGAGCGCGGTGGCCGGCAGACCTTCGGCGTGCCGGTGGGTGGCGAGCGCGTCGAGGAACACGTTGGCCGCCGCGTATCCGCCCTGGCCGGCGGGCAGGATGGACCCCGCCACCGAGGAGATCAGCACGAAGGCGGATAGCCCGGCGGCCCGGGTGAGCTCGTGCAGATACCAGGCCGCGTCGGCCTTGGCGCCGAGGGAGTAGTCGATCTGCTCCGGTGTCAGGGTCTCGACCATCCCGTTGTTGGCAACGCCCGCCACGTGCACGACCGCACCCAGCGGATGCTCGGCCGGAACCGAAGCGAGCAGTGCTCGCAACGCATTTCGGTCCGCGACGTCGCAGGCGGCCACCCGCACCCTGGCACCGAGGTCGGTCAATTCCGCGATGAGATCCGCGGCGGCATCCGGTCCGCGGCGGCCTGCCAGCAGCAGGTGCCGCACACCGTGCTCGCTCACCAGGTGCCTGGCGAGGTGACGACCGATGCCACCGGTGCCACCGGTGATCAGTACCGTCCGTTCCGGATCCCAGGGTGCCCGCGGGTCCGACTCGGGCAGCGCGGCCCGCACGAGCCGCGGCACCCGTGTCCCGTCCGCCCGGACGGCCAGTTCCGGTTCACCCGACATCGCCGCGGCGGCAAGGTGATCCGGGGTGGTCTCGGCCGCGGCCTCGACGAGCACGATCCGCCCGGGATGCTCCGCCTGCGCCGCGCGCACCAGGCCCCACACCGCAGCCGTGGCCGGGTCGGCCGCAGCGTCGGTGACGACAGCCAAAGTGCTTGCCGCGTAGCGATCCTCGCGCAGGAACTCCTGGACGACGCCGAGCGTGCGGTGCAGCGCGGTGCGCAACCGGACCGGCACGTCGTCGCCGTCGACCGGGGGGCGGAACAGGACGACCGAGGCCGACGCAGACGACCCCCACTCGGCCCACGAACCCGCCGAGCGCAGTTCCGGACCGGGCCGCCAGCTGAGCTCGTACCGCCCGTCCGGCGCGGATCGGGTTGCGGCCGAGAGCAGTTCGAGCGACATCGGGCGCAGCGCGAGCGACCCGACGGACAACAGTGGCGCCCCACCGGTATCGGCCATGGCCAGGGCGACCTCGCCCTGGTTCAGCCAGGACAATCGAACCCGCACCCGCCGGGCCCCGTCGGCGTGCACCCGCACCGACGACCAGACGAACGGCACCAGGGTCGGCCGCTCGGCCTGCTCGTCCACGCCCTGCGGGAGACCGAAGGACAGCGCGTGCATGGCCGCGTCCAGCAACGCCGGATGCATGCCGTAGCCCTGGGTAGCGGTCGGCTCGGGCAGCGCGACCTCGGCGAAGAGGTCCTCACCGCGTCGCCACATGGCTTCCAGTCCGCGGAAGGCGGGCCCGTAGTTGTAGCCGTGATCGGCGAGTACGTCGTAGGCGCCGGCCAACTCGATGTCCGTGGCACCGGCCGGTGGCCACTGCGCGAAGTCCGTCCAGCCGTCCGGTGTTTCGGTTTCCCGGCTCGGGCTCACCGTGCCCTGCGCGTGGTGCGTCCACGGCACCGACGGATCGTCGTCGTCCCGCCGGGAGTAGATGTCGAGCCGCCGACGACCGGCGTCGTCGCCGTCACCGAGGATCACTTGGATGTCGACGCCGCCCTGCCCCTGGAACACCAGTGGCGCCAGCAGGGTGAGTTCCGCAAGCTCCGGGCAGTCGACCTGGTCGCCGACGTGGGCGGCCAGTTCGACGAATCCGGTGCCCGGCAGCAGCACCGTGCCGAGCACGTCGTGATCGGCCAGCCAGGGATGGGTGTTCGTGGACAGGTGGCCGGTGAATCGGACGCCGCCGCTCTCCGGCTGTGCCACCAGGGCACCCAGCATCGGGTGGTCGGTGGACCGCAGGCCGAGTGCGTGCGCCTCGCCGGTGTGCAGCGGGCCGGTGGACCAGAAGCGGCGGTGCTGGAAGCCGTAGGTCGGCAGGTCGATCCGCACGCCGCCGGTGCCGGTGTAGTAGGTCGTCCAATCCACCGTCGCACCCGAGACGTGCAGTCGAGCGAGGCCGGTCAGCACGGTCTCGGAGTCCGCTGTGTTTCGTTTGGACAGCGCGATAGTCGTTGCGGTGTCCAGGGTTTGGTCGATCATCGGGGTCAGCACCGCGTCGGGGCCGACCTCGGCGAACCTGGCTACACCCAGATCCGTCATTGCCGCAACGGCATCGGCGAACCGCACCGTGTCCCGGACCTGACCGACCCAGTACGCCGGATCCGACATCTCGTCGGCGACCCGGGCGCCGGTCACCGTCGACACCAGCGGGGTACGCGGGCGCGCGAACGTCAAACCTTCTATCGCCGTAGCGAATTCGGCCAACATCGGCTCCATCGAGGCGGAATGGAAAGCATGCGAAACCCGCAATCGGTGTGTCCGCCAACCACGTTCGGCACAACCGTCGGCGACAGCCACGACAGCGGCTTCGACACCCGAGAGCACCACCGACGACGGGCCGTTCACCGCCGCGATCGACACCTCACCGGTCAGCAGCGGCCGCACATCGGCCTCGGAGGCACCCACGGCGACCATCGCGCCACCGGAAGGCAGCGCCTGCATCATGCGACCACGCGCAGCCACCAGCACACAGGAGTCCGTCAGCGACAGCACTCCGGCCACGTGCGCGGCAGCGACCTCACCGATCGAGTGACCGGCTACGACATCCGCGCGTACGCCCCACGATTCGAGCAGCCGGAACAGCGCCACCTCGAAGGCGAACAGACCCGCCTGCGCGAACACGGTCCGATCGACCAGATCGTCGTTCGCCAATGCCGTGCTCAGCGAAACGGGCTGTTCCAGCAGCGGATCGAGCTCGGCGACGATCGCATCGAAGTGGTTGCCGAAGACCGGGAAGGCCGCGCACAGCTCCGTGGCCATGCCGGCCCACTGGGCACCCTGACCCGAGAACACCACACCCGTCGAACCCGCCAGCACACGGCCGGTCAGCACACCGGGTGCCTGCGCACCGGCCGCGAAGGTCCGGACACCTGCCAGCAGCCCCTCACGGTCCCCGGCCACCACAACAGCACGATGTTCGAAGACACTGCGCGTCGATGCCAGCGAGAAGCCGATATCGATCGGATCGTGTTCGCCCACATGCGATGCCAGGCGGGCGGCCTGAGCGGTGAGAGCATCGGCGCTGCGGGCCGAGACCGCCCATGGCAGCAACCCGCCCGCCGGAAGGGTTTTGACCACCGGAGCCGGGTCCACCGTCGGCACCGGGGCCTGTTCGATGATGACGTGCGCATTCGTACCGCTGATACCGAACGAGGACACACCCGCACGACGCGCCCGATCCACCTCCGGCCACGCCACCGGCTCGGTCAGCAAACGGATATGCCCTTCGGACCAATCAACTTTCGTGCTGGGCGCATCGACATGCAGCGTCTTCGGCAACAGTCCGTGACGCATCGCCATGACCATCTTGATCACACCACCGACACCAGCCGCCGCCTGAGCATGACCGATATTCGACTTCAACGACCCCAGCCACAGCGGACGATCCGCATCACGACCCTGCCCATAGGTAGCCAAAAGGGCCTGGGCTTCAATCGGATCGCCCAGAGTCGTACCGGTGCCGTGGGCTTCCACCACATCGACATCGACCGGCGAAACCCCCGCATTCGCCAGCGCTTGGCGAATCACCCGCCGCTGCGACGGACCATTCGGCGCGGTCAAACCATTCGACGCACCATCCTGATTCACCGCCGAACCAGCGATCACCGCAAGCACGTCATGGCCATTGCGACGCGCGTCGGACAACCGCTCCAGCACCAACATTCCGGCCCCCTCGGACCAGCCGACACCATCGGCCGCATCCGCGAAGGACTTACACCGACCATCCGGAGACAAACCCCGCTGCCTGCTGAACTCCACCAGAGTTTCCGGAGTCGCCATCACCGTCACGCCACCGGCCAAGGCCAGATCGCACTCCCCCGACCGCAGCGACTGCGCCGCCAAGTGCATTGTCACCAGCGACGACGAGCACGCCGTATCCACCGACACGGCCGGGCCCTCCAACCCGAGGGTGTAGGCGATGCGACCGGACACCAGGCTGCCGGCCGCGCTGTTACCGGTCCCCTGGGCGTAGTCGTGGTACATGACGCCGGTGAAGACACCGGTCGAACTACCGCGCAGCACCGCCGGATCCACACCTGCGCGCTCCAACGCCTCCCACGTGGTTTCCAGCAGTTGCCGCTGCTGCGGATCTGTCATCACGGCTTCGTTGGGACTGATCCCGAAGAAGTCCGCGTCGAAATCGGCAGCCGTGTGCAGGAATCCGCCCTCTCGAGTGTAGGACCTACCCGCGCGGCCGGGTTCCGGATCGTAGATGCCGTTGAGGTCCCAGCCGCGATCGACCGGGAACGTCGATACCGCGTCCCGGCCGGTGCGCACGAGTTCCCAGAGTTCTTCCGGAGACGTCACCCCTCCGGGGTAACGGCAGGCCATGCCGACCACGGCGATCGGGTCGCCGTCGACAGCCCTGACGGCGGTGACCTCGACATCGCGGCTCGTCCCGGCGAACTCGTCGGCCAGATACCGCGCCAAAGCCTGGGGCGTGGGGTAGTCGAACACCAAGGTCGCGGGCAGCGGGAGACCGGTGGCGGCCTTCAGCGCATTACGGAATTCGACAGCGGTGATCGAATCGAAGCCCAGCTCGTTGAAGGCCCGGTCCGCTGCCACCGCGTTCGTGTGCTCGTGGCCGAGGACGGTGGCGATCTGACCGCGCACGATCTCGAGCAGCACATCGAAACGCTCGCTGTCGGGAGTGCTCGACAGCCGAGCACGCAACGCCGCGGACGCACCGGAGGCTGCTCTGCGGCGCTGCGGGATCAGTGCGGAAAACAGTGCGGGCGTGGCGAATCCCGCAGAGCGCATGGCATCCAGATCCACCCGGGTGAGGACGAGGGCCGCCGTGTCCATTTCCGTCGCGGCGTCGAACAGGGCCAGACCCTGGTCCGCCGACAGCGGCAGCAGGCCCGACCGGGACATCCGGCGCCGGTCGACGTCGCTGAGCTGCGCGGCCATACCCCCGTCCGTGCTCCACAGACCCCAGGCCATAGATATACCGGGCAGCCCGGATGCCCTGCGGTGCGCGGCCAGCGCGTCGAGGCAGGCGTTGGCCGCGGCGTAGTTGCCCTGGCCGGGGCTACCGAACGCACCGGCGACCGAGCTGAACAGCACGAATGCCTTCAAAGGCAGGTCGGCGGTCAGCTCGTGCAGATGCAGCGCGGCGTCGACCTTCGGGGCCAGCACCGCGTCCATCCGCTCCGGACTCAGCGACGCGATCGCACCGTCATCGAGCAGACCGGCGAGGTGGAAGACGCCCGTAAGCGGTTGTGCGGCAGGAACAGTGGCCAGCACCGCAGCCAGCGCGCCGCGGTCGGCGACATCGCATCCGACGAATTCGACCTCGGCACCGATCCGCCGCAACTCTTCTCGCAGTGCTGTTGCGCCGGGGCCGGATTCACCGCGCCTGCTGAGCAACAGCAGACGGCGCACGCCATGGGCGTTCACCAGGTGCCGGGCGAACAGCCCACCAAGGTAGCCGCCGGCGCCGGTGATCAGGACAGTGTCGTCCGGATCGAAGGAACCGGTCGCCGCAGCGGTGGTCGAGACGACTCGCCCGAGTCGCGCTCTGTACACCTGCCCATCACGCACCGCCACCTGCGGTTCCTCTGACGCCAGAATCCCGCCCAGCAGACCGTCGAGCTCGGAATCGGTATCCACCAACACGATCCGGCCGACACCCTCGGCCTGTGCCGAACGAACCAGACCGCCCACCGCGGCACCGGCCAGATTCGAAATGTCCTCTCCGGCCACCGACACCGCGTCGGCGGTCCGAACCACCAGCACCGACTCGCCGAACCGAGGCTCGGCGAACCATGACTGCAGCACCTGCAACACACCATGAGTAGCGGCATGAACGGTGGCGGGATCATTGCCCGCCGGGCAGTCCAGCACTACCACCTGCGGGACCTGCTCACCCAGGTCACCGAGATCCGCCCAGGCCATCGCGGCAACGTCGCCCTCGGTCATCGAGATCGGCGCCCAGCTCACATCGAACACAGCGGTACGAGAAATCGGAGTGCCTGCGGTGAGCTGCGCGGGATCGATCGGCCGGGATGCCAAGTGCCGCACCGTCGCCACCGCGGCACCGGTCGAATCCGCCAGATCCAGCGCAACCCCACGCTCACCGATACGGGTCAGCCGGACCCGCAACGCATCGGCTCCCGCCGCATGCACCGTCACACCCGACCACTCGAACGGCAACGCCAGCCCAGCACCGTCCGCCGCGGCATCATCGGCAAAACGCAAGGCGTGCAAAGCCGCATCCAGCAACGCCGGATGCACACCGAACCGCCCCGCGTCGCCTCGCGCCGCCTCGGGCAACTCGACCTCGGCATAGAGGCCGTCCGATCCGCGCCACACCGCCCGCAGTGCCTGGAAGACCGGACCGTAGTGATAGCCCTGCGCATCGAGAGAGTCGTAGAGGTCCTCGATCGGGACCGCGGTGGCGTCGGCGGGCGGCCACTGCGCCAGGTCCGCCGGTGCGCCGTCGGCTCCCGGCACGAGGACGCCTTCGGCATGCAAAGTCCACGACGCCACCGAATCGGCATCGTCGTCGGGGCGGGAGAATATCCGCACCCCACGACGCCCCTCGTCCGCACCGCCGATCACCACCTGCACCGCGACACCACCGGACTCCGGCAACACCAGCGGGGCACGCAGAATCAGCTCGTCCAGGCTCGAACAGCCCACCCGCTCACCGGCGTGCATGGCGAGTTCGACGAGACCGGTGCCGGGGAACAACACGGTGTCCATGACCCGGTGGTCGGCCAACCAGGGCTGCGTCTGCACCGACAATCTGCCGCTGACGGCGACCACATCGGAATCCGGTTGCGACACCACCGCCGACACCAGCGGATGACCGGTCGCGACGAGCCCCATCGACCGGGCGTCACCCTTGCCGGCGGAACCTTCTGGTATCCAATAGCGCCGGTGCTGGAAGGCATAGGTGGGCAGGTCGATTCGCCGCGCCCCCGTCCCGGCGTAGAAACCGGCCCAATTCACCTCGGCACCGGCCACGAACAATCCGGCGATCCCACCCGCCACCGCGGACGCATCGGCACGGTCACGACGCGCCAACGCCACCGCTACAGCGGCCTCGTCGTCGAGAGTCTGCGC
>NZ_JBHTDL010000006.1:621229-880111 GCF_042675075.1 Nocardia sp. GCM10030253
GGCGACCATCGGGGTCAGCACCGCGTCGGGGCCGACCTCGGCGAACCGGGACACACCCAGATCTGCCATCGCCGCGACAGCATCCGCGAAACAGACGGTGTCACGGACCTGACCGACCCAATACGCCGGATCGGTCATCTCATCGGTGATCCGGGCACCGGTCACCGTCGACACCAGCGGGATGCCGGGCCGCCCGAAGGTCAAACCCGCGATCGCCGAGGCGAACTCGGCCAGCATCGGCTCCATCAGAGCCGAATGGAAAGCATGCGAAACCCGCAATCGGTGTGTCCGCCAACCACGCTCGGCACAAGCCTCAGCGGTAGCCACGACATCAGCTTCGACACCGGAGAGCACCACCGACGACGGACCGTTCACCGCGGCGATCGATACTCCATCGGCCAGCAGCGGCGTCACGTCCGCCTCCGAGGCTCCTACAGCGACCATCGCGCCACCGGAGGGCAGCGCCTGCATCAAGCGACCACGCGCGGCCACCAACACACACGCATCCGTCAGCGACAGCACGCCGGCGATATGCGCGGCGGCGATCTCGCCGATCGAATGACCAGCCACCACATCGGCCCGGACTCCCCAGGATTCGAGCAGCCGGAACAACGCCACCTCGAACGCGAACAACCCGGCCTGCGCGAACACCGTCCGATCGACCAGCTCATCGCTCGCCAACGCCGTGCCCAGCGAAACAGGCTGTTCCAGCAGCGGATCCAACTCGGCGACGATCCCGTCGAAAGCCTCGGCGAACACCGGGTACGCCGCACGCAACTCAGCCGCCATACCGGCCCACTGCGCACCCTGACCCGAGAACACCAGACCCGTCGAACCCGCCACCACGCGGCCGGACACCACACCCGGAATCGTTTCGCCGCGCCCGAGCGCCTGGATACCGGCCCGCAGGGCGGCGTCCTCGGGCGAGAACGCCACGGCCCGATGCTCGAACAACACTCGCGAGGTGGCGAGCGAGAATCCGATGTCGATCGAATCGTGGTCGCCGACATAGGAGGCCAGCCGCCGGGCCTGCTCGGCCAGTGCCTCGCCGCTCCGCGCCGAGACCACCCACGGCAACACCCCGCCCGCCGGAAGGGTTTTGACCACCGGAGCCGGGTCCGCCGCGGGCGCCTGTTCGACGATGAGGTGAGCGTTCGTGCCGCTGAGGCCGAACGAGGACACCGCCGCACGACGCGGCCGATCCACCTCCGGCCACGCGACCGGTTCGGTCAGCAGGCGGATATGGCCCTCGGACCAATCAACTTTCGTGCTCGGCCGATCGACGTGAAGCGTCTTGGGCAGCATGCCGTGGCGCATCGCCATGATCATCTTGATCACGCCACCGACACCGGCCGCCGCCTGAGCATGACCGATATTCGACTTCAACGATCCGAGCCACAGCGGACGATCCGCATCCCGCTCTTGGCCGTAGGTAGCCAAAAGGGCTTGGGCTTCAATCGGATCGCCCAACGTCGTACCCGTGCCGTGCGCCTCGACCACGTCCACCTCGGTCGGAGACATACCGGCATTGGCCAACGCCTGACGGATGACCCGCCGCTGCGACGGACCATTCGGCGCCGAGAAACCATTCGACGCACCATCCTGATTCACCGCCGAACCAGCAATCACCGCAAGCACGTCATGACCATTGCGGCGGGCATCGGACAACCGCTCCAATACCAACATTCCGGCCCCCTCGGACCAGCCGACACCATCGGCCGCATCCGCGAAGGACTTACACCGACCATCCGGAGACAAACCCCGCTGCCTGCTGAACTCGACAAGCATCTCCGGGGTGGACATCACCGCCACACCACCGGCCAACGCCAGATCGCACTCCCCCGACCGCAGCGACTGCGCCGCCAAATGCATGGCCACCAGCGACGACGAACACGCCGTATCCACCGACACCGCAGGACCTTCCAAGCCCAGCGTGTAGGCGATGCGACCGGAGACCAGGCTGCCGGCGACGCTGTTGCCGGTGCCGGCGCCCAGCGCGTAGTCGTGGTACATCACGCCGGCGAACACCCCCGTCGAGCTGCCGCGCAGCACGGCCGGATCCACACCGGCCCGCTCCAGCGCCTCCCACGAGATCTCCAGCAACATCCGCTGCTGCGGATCCATCACCAAAGCCTCGTTGGGACTGATCCCGAAGAAATCCGCATCGAAATCGGCGGCGGAGTACAGGAATCCACCCTGACGGGTGTAGGTCTTGCCCGCCTTGCCGGGTTCCGGATCGTAGATGCCCTCGATATCCCAGCCACGATCCGCGGGCAGATCACCGGTGGCGTCCATGCCTTCGACAACCAGACTCCACAGGTCTTCGGGAGAAGCGACACCACCCGGGTAGCGACAGCTCATCGCCACCACCGCAATCGGATCGTCGCCGGTGCGAACCCGGCTGATCACGGGCTTTTCGACCGCCGCGGTGCCGGTGAGCTGGGAACCGATGAACTCGGCGACAACCTGCGGGTTCGGGTAGTCGAAGACCAGCGTCGCCGGCAGTTGCAGACCAGTCGCAGCGTTCAGCTTGTTGCGGAATTCGACCGCACTCAACGAATCGAACCCGAGCTGCTGAAAAGCCTGTTGCGGCTCAACAGCATCCACCGACACATGCCCGAGAGTCGCGGCGGCCACCGATCGGACGAGGTCGAGCAGAGCGCGCGCACGGTCCGCATCCGACAAGCCGGCCAGCTTCCGGGCGAAAGCCTGACCCGCTGCACCTCGGTTGGTGTGGCGCACCGGGATCGGCACGAGCGCGCGGACCAGGGCCGGAATCAGCTCGCCCCGAGCCCGGAGCACCGCCCGATCGACCCGCAGCGCCACCAGCTGGGCCGAATCGGTGGCAATCGCCGCATCGAACAACGACAGACCCTCGGCCTCGGAGATCGGCGGGAAGCCCTGCCGGCGCAGCAGATCGAATTCGGTCTCGGACAGCTCGACACCGAGCCCGGTCGATCGTGCCCACAACCCGTAGTCGATAGCGGTCGCGGGCAATCCCAGACTCCGACGATGCGCGGCAAGCGCATCGAGGAAGACGTTCGCCGCGGCGTAGTTCGCTTGACCGGCGGCCAGCACCAGCCCACCCGCGGACGACAACAGCACGAACAACGACAGCGACGCATCGCGAGTCAGCTCGTGCAAATGCCACGCCGCATCCACCTTGGGCCCGAACACATAATCGACCCGCTCGGCCGTAATCGACTCCACCAGACCGTTGTCCGCGGTCCCCGCCGCGTGCACAACACCCACCAACGGATGTTCAACCGAAATACCATCCAGCAATGCCGCCAGCGCCGACCGATCCGACACATCACACGCGGCAATGGTCACCTCGGCGCCGAGCTCCGTCAGCTCCGCACGCAGCTCGGCCGCCCCCGGAGCGTCCGGGCCACGCCGAGACGTCAGAAGCAGGTGGCGCACACCATGTTCGGCCACCAGATGCCGGGCGATCGCCCCACCCAGACCACCCGTACCACCGGTCACCAACACGGTGCCCGGCTCGGACAACCGAACATTCGCGCCGGGCGCGTGACGACTCAACCGCGGCACGAACAGGGTCGCACCGCGCAGCGCAGCCTCGGGTTCCAGCGCAGCAGTCGCAGCGGCGATTGCGAGCGCGTCACGATCCTCATCCTGATCCAGGTCGAGCAGCTGGAATCGGCCCGGATGCTCGGCCTGCGCGGCACGCAGCAGACCCCACACCGGCGCCTGGCCCAGATCGACCTGCTCCGAGTCGGCAACGGCCACCGCATGCCTGGTCAGCACCACCAAACGTGAACCGGCGAAACGCGGTTCGGCCAGCCAGCCGCGCAGAGTGTCGAGCACACCGATCGCGATCCGGCGGGCGGCCTCCGGCGGCGCACCGTCGTGAACGGGGGTTTCCCACAACACGATCTCCGGAACAACCGGATCCTGGGCCGCGTCCAACTCGGTGATCAGCGCCGCGAGATCGCCGTTCAGTACCGCCACCCGGCCCTGCTCGACGCTCTCCGGCGACGGCGCGGCAGCGACCCACTGCACGCCGAAGAGGGCATCATCCACCCGGTCCGCCTGCAAGCGATCGGCCGACACCGGCCGAGAAACCAAGGCCCCCACCGACATCACCGGCCTGCCCTGCTCGTCTGCCAGCTGGAGCGCGAACCGGGTGCCCTCGACCACGATGCGAACCCGGACGGCGCTCGCGCCGGCCGCGTGCAGCACCACCCGGTTCCAGGTGAACGGCAGTGCCGGGAAACCCTCGACACCGCCACGCAGACCGTGCAGGATCCCGGCGTGCAGCGCCGCGTCGAACAGCGCCGGATGGATGCCGAATCCCTTGCCGTCCTGCGGATCCGGCAGCGCGACCTCGGCGAACAACTCGTCACCACGCCGCCACGCCGCCTGTAGCCCCTGGAAGAACGGGCCGTAGCCATACCCGATATCGAGCAGCTCGTCATAGACGCCGTCGATGTCCAAGGACTGGGCACCGGCCGGCGGCCACGCGACGAGATCGAAATCGGCCACCACCTCATCGGGCGCGAGCACACCTTCGGCGTGCAGCAACCACGGCCCCTCGGCGGTCTGCCGCGAATGCACACTCAACCGCCTGCAACCGGCCTCGTCTGCCGCAGTCACCACGACCTGTACCGAGACACTGCCCTCGGCCGGCACGGTCAACGGAGCCTGTAGGACCAGCTCGTCCACCACGGCACAACCGAGCACACCGCCGACGTAACTCGCGAGCTCGACGAATCCGGTGCCCGGCAGCAATACGGTGCCGAGCACGCTGTGGTCGGCCAGCCACTCGACCGAGTCCACGGTCCACCGGCCGGTGAAACTCACGCCACCCGAATCCGGATGCGGCACTACCGCACCCAGCAGCGGATGCTCCACCAGATCCAGCCCGACCGAGCTGACGCCGCCCAGTTCGGTACCCAGCCACGACAAAGCCAGCGCCTCCTTGGGATCCAGCCAGAAGCGCCGATGCTGGAAGGCGTAGGTGGGCAGGTCGATTCGCTGACCTCCGGCATGGACAGCGGCCCAATTCACCTCGGCGCCTGCCACGAACAGTCCGGCCACCCCACCCAACACCGCGGACGCATCGGCACGATCACGACGCGCCAACGCCACCACCGCAGCAGCCTCGTCGTCGAGAATCTGGGCGATCATCGGGCTCAGGACCGCGTCGGGGCCGACCTCGGCGAACCGGGACACACCCATGTCCGCCATCGTGGCAACGGCATCAGCGAACCGGACCGTGTCACGAACCTGACCCACCCAATACGACGGAACGGCCATCTCATCCGTGACGCGCGCACCGGTCACCGTCGACACCAACGGGATGCTCGGGCGGCCCAACGCCAAACCCTCTATCACCGAGGCGAACTCGGCCAGCATCGGCTCCATCAGCGCCGAATGGAACGCGTGCGAAACCCGCAATCGGTGCGTCCGCCAACCACGCTCGGTGCACACCCCGACAACGGCAGCGACCGCGTCTTCGACACCGGAGAGCACCACCGACGACGGACCGTTGATCGCCGCAATCGACACTCCATCGGCCAGCAGCGGCGTCACGTCGGCCTCGGAGGCGCCGACAGCGACCATCGCTCCGCCAGCAGGCAGCGCCTGCATCAACCGGCCGCGCGCCGCCACCAGCACACATGCGTCCTCGAGGGACATCACCCCGGCTACATACGCAGCGGCGATTTCACCGATCGAGTGCCCGGCCACGACATCCGTTCGTACGCCCCAGGATTCGAGCAGGCGGAACAACGCCACCTCGAACGCGAACAGACCTGCCTGCGCGAACACCGTCCGATCCACCAGGTCACCGTCCACCAGTGCCACACTCAGCGAAACCGGCTGGCCCAGCAGCGGATCCAGCTGTGCGACGATCGCGTCGAAAGCCTCGGCGAAGACCGGATATGCCGCACGGAGCTCGGCGGCCATGCCGGACCATTGCGCACCCTGGCCGGAAAACACCAGACCCGTTGTACCCGGCACCACCCGGCCGGTCACCACACCAGAAGTGGCTTCGGCGCGGCTCAGCGCCCGCACACCTGCCAGCAGACCCGCACGGTCCTCGGCCAGGACGACCGCACGATGGTCGAACACCGCACGCGTGGACGCCAGCGAGAAGCCGACATCCGCCGGATCCAGGTCCCGATCGGCGACATGAGACGCCAAGCGGACGGCCTGCGCGGCCAGTGCCTCGCTACTACGCGCTGAAACCGCCCAAGGCAGCAACCCACCCGCCGGCCCGGTCCGAGGTACCGGCGCCTGGTCCACCGCCGGTTCGGCCGCCGGGGCCTGTTCGATGATGACGTGCGCATTCGTGCCGCTGATACCGAACGAGGACACACCCGCACGACGCGGCCGATCCGCCTCCGGCCACGCCACGGGTTCGGTCAACAACCGCACATGCCCCTCGGACCAATCCACCTTGGAACTGGGCGCATCGACATGCAGCGTCATCGGCAGCATGCCATGACGCATCGCCATGACCATCTTGATCACACCACCCACACCCGCCGCCGCCTGAGCATGACCGATGTTGGACTTCAACGATCCCAGCCACAGCGGACGATCCGCATGACGCTCTTGCCCATAAGTGGCCAGCAGTGCCTGAGCCTCGATCGGATCACCCAGAGTCGTACCCGTGCCGTGCGCTTCCACCACATCGACATCGACCGGCGAAACCCCCGCATTCGCCAGCGCCTGGCGAATCACCCGACGCTGCGACGGACCATTCGGCGCGGTCAAACCATTCGACGCACCATCCTGATTCACCGCCGAACCGGTCAGCACCGCAAGCACCTGATGACCGTTGCGACGGGCGTCGGACAACCGCTCCAACACCAACATTCCGGCACCCTCGGACCAACCGACACCATCGGCCGCATCCGCGAAGGACTTACACCGACCATCCGGCGACAAACCCCGCTGCCTGCTGAACTCCACCAGCGTCTCCGGGGTCGCCATCACCGCCACACCACCGGCCAACGCCAGATCACACTCACCCGACCGCAACGCCGCCGCAGCCGAATGCATGGCCACCAAAGACGACGAGCACGCCGTATCCACCGTGACGGACGGGCCCTCCAGCCCGAATACGTACGAAACCCGGCCCGAAGCAATGGATCCCGTATTCGCGTTGGCCGGATAGTCGTGATACATCATGCCGACCCACACGCCGGTCCGGCTGCCCTTCAACGAACCCGGATCGACACCGGCCCGCTCGAACGCCTCCCATGAAGTCTCCAACAGCAGAAACTGCTGCGGATCCATCAGCGCGGCCTCATTCGGACTGATATTGAAGAACGCCGGATCGAATTCACCTGCGGCATGCAGGAATCCGCCCTCACGCGTATACGCGGAGTTCGGCGTCTCACCGGTCGGGTCATACAAGCGTTCGGTGTCCCAGCCGCGATTCGCCGGGAACTCCGACGTCGCGTCGGTCCCCGCGGAAACCAGGTTCCACAGTTCCTCGGGCGAACCGACCCCACCCGGATACCGGCACGCCATACCCACGATCGCAATCGGCTCACGAAGCGACGACTCGAGCTTGCGGTTGCGGGCACGCAACCGCTCGGTCTCCTTGAGCGAGACACGGAGGGCCTGAGCCAGCTTCTGAGTATTGTCATCGGCCTTGGTCATCAATCGGTCCTTCAGTCCTCGGAGGAGTTGTTGTAGGCCAGGTCGATCAAGCCGTCGATATCGAGCTCGTCGATCGACTCATCGGTGACGGTCTGATCGGTGTCGTCCTGGCTGTCCTGCCCGTTCGTGAGCTTCATGAGGGCGTCCAGCAGGCCCGCGTCGCGGAGCCGGGCGAGCGGGATCGTCTGGAGGGCGTTGCGAATGCTGTTCTCCGACAGCTCCGTTGCCGGCTCCGAGTCCCGATGGCCGCCGAACTGGCCGGCCAGATATTCGGCCAGTGCCTGCGGTGACGGATAGTCGAACACCGCGGTCGCCGGCAACCGCAGACCTGTCGCGGTCGCGAGAGCATTACGGAATTCGACAGCGGAGATCGAATCGAAGCCCAGCTCGCTGAAGGGCCGGTCGGGTGCAATCACATTCGCATTCCGATGACCCAGAATCGCCGCGATCTGACCACGCACGATCTCCACCAGAACGCCGAGGTGTTCACCGTCGGGAGTGCTCGCCAACCGCGCCCGCAGCGCCGCCGACGCACCCGAGGCTGCCTTCCGACGCTGCGGGACCAGCCCGGAAAGCAGTACGGGCACTGCGGATCCCGCGCCACGCATGGCATCGAGATCCAGGCGGGCGAGGACGGGGGCCGCCGTGTCCAGCCCGGTCGCCGCGTCGAACAGCGCTAGACCCTGTTCCTGCGACAGCGGCAGCATGCCCGACCGGGACATCCGGCGCCGCTCGGCGTCACCGAGCTCCGCCGCCATACCGCCGTCCATACTCCACAGACCCCAGGCCAGCGAGGTGCCGGGGATCCCGGCTGCCCTGCGGTGCGCCGCCAGTGCGTCCAGGCAAGCGTTGGCCGCGGCGTAGTTGCCCTGGCCTGCATTACCGAATGCACCGGCCGCCGAACTGAACACGACGAACGCCCGCAACGGCAGCTCTGCGGTCAGTTCGTGCAGGTGCAGGGCCGCATCGACCTTCGGCCCGAACACCGCATCCATGCGGGCCGGAGTCAGCGAAGCGATCGCACCGTCATCGAGCACACCGGCCATATGGAACACACCTGTCAGCGGGTGGTCGGCAGGGACGCCGGCCAGCACCTGCGCCAGCGCGGCGCGATCGGCGACGTCGCACGCGACGAACTCGACCTCGGCACCGAGCTGCTGCAGCTGGTTCCGCAGTTCGGTTGCACCCGTGGCGGATTCACCGCGCCGACTCAGCAACAACAGACGGCGAACACCGTGCGTTGCCACCAGATGCCGGGCGAACAACCCACCGAGGAAGCCGCTGGCACCGGTGATCAGAACCGTGTCGTCCGGATCGAAGGAACCGGTCGCCGGAGCGTCGGTGGAGGCGACCCGGGCGAGTCGCGCGACATGTACCCGCCCGGCGCGGACGGCCACCTGTGGTTCCTCGGCAGCCAAAATCCCGCCCAGCAGACCGTCTATGCCGGAATCGCTGTCGATCAGCACGATCCGGCCAGGATGCTCCGACTGTGCGGCCCGAACCAGGCCGCCGACAGCGGCACCGGCCAAGTTCGAAATGTCCTCCCCGGCCACCGACACCGCGCCAGCGGTCCGAACCACCAGCACCGACTCGCCGAACCGAGGCTCGGCAATCCAGGACTGCAGTGCCTCCAGCACACCATGAGTAGCGGCACGAACGGTGGCGGGATCATTGCCCGCAGGGCAGTCCAGCACCACCACCTGCGGGACCTGCTCGCCCACGTCACCGAGATCCGCCCATGCCACGCCGGCGACCTCGTTCTCGGACACCGTGATCGGTGTCCAGCGGACATCGAAGACGGCTGTGCGAGTAATGGGTGTGCCCGTGGTGAGCTGTGCGGGATCGATCGGCCGGGACGCCAAGTGCCGCACCGTCGCCACCGCAGCACCGGTCGAATCCGCCAGATCCAGCGCGACTCCGCGTTCTCCGATGCGAGTGAGCCGAACCCGCAACGCATCGGCCCCCGCCGAGTGCACAGTGACACCGGACCACTCGAACGGCAACACCAGGCCGGTTTCCTCCGACGCGGTTTCGTCGGCAAAACGCAAGGCGTGCAACGCCGCATCCAGCAGCGCGGGATGGATGCCGAACCGTTCCGCGTCCGCTCGCGCCGTCTCGGGCAACTCGACCTCGGCGTAGAGCCCGTCGGATCCGCGCCAGACCGCTCGCAGCGCCTGGAACACCGGACCGTAGTGATAGCCCTGCGCGTCGAGGGCGTCATAGACACCGTCGATATCCACCGCGACCGCGTCCGCGGGCGGCCACGACACCAGATCCACTGCGGCACTGTCACCTTCCGGCGCAAGCGCGCCCTCGGCGTTCAACGTCCACGGCGCATCGACACCATCGTCGGAGCGGGAGAAGATCCGGACCCTGCGATGACCGGTCGTGTCCTCGGCATCGACCACGACCCGCACGGCGACCCCTGCCGAATCCGACAGCACCAGCGGCGCCCGCAATACCAGCTCCTCCAGCACCGTGCAGCCGAGCTGTTCTCCGGCGTGCAGGGCGAGTTCGACCAGACCGGTGCCGGGGACCAACACGGTGTCCATGACCGCATGGTCGGCCAGCCAAGGATGCGTCTGCACCGACAATCGGCCGCTGAGCGCGATCGCGTCGGACTCCGGTTGCGAAACCATGGCCGAGACCAGGGGGTGCCCGGTGGCCGCGAAACCCATCGACCTGGCGTCACCACCGGCGGCGGACCCGGCGGCCATCCAATAGCGCTGACGCTGGAAGGCGTAGGTGGGCAGGTCGATGCGCCGAGCTCCGGTACCGACGTACAGGCGGGTCCAATCGACGTGAGCGCCGGTGACGAACAACCCGGCAGTCCCGGCCACCACGGCGGACGCGTCCGCCTGGCCTCGACGCGCCAGCGCCACCACCGTCGGAGCCGCGGTCACCGTCAGCTCCTCGACGATCTGGTTGACCATCGGGAAGAGCACGGCGTCCGGTCCGACCTCGGCGAACCGGGATACACCCAGACCTGCCATCGCGACAACCGCGTCGGCGAACCGGACGGTGTCACGGACCTGACCGACCCAATACGCCGGATCGGTCATCTCATCGGTGATCCGGGCACCGGTCACCGTCGACACCAGCGGGATGCTCGGGCGACCGAACACCAAACCATCTATCGCCGAGGCGAACTCGGCCAGCATCGGCTCCATCGAGGCCGAATGGAAGGCGTGCGAGACCCGCAATCTGTGTGTCCGCCAACCACGCTCGGCGCACTTCTCGACTACCGCGAGCACATCGTCTTCGATGCCGGAGAGCACCACCGATGTCGGGCCGTTGACCGCCGCGATCGAGACCTCGCCGGACAGCAACGCCGTCACATCGGCCTCGGCGGCGCCGACAGCGACCATCGCCCCACCGGAAGGCAGCGCCTGCATCAACCGGCCGCGCGCCGCCACCAGCACACACGCATCCTCGAGCGACATCACCCCGGCCACCTGCGCGGCAGCGATCTCACCGATCGAGTGACCGGCCACGACATCCGCGCGTACGCCCCACGATTCGAGCAGCCGGAACAACGCCACCTCGAACGCGAACAACCCCGCCTGCGCGAACACGGTCTGATCGACCGAATCCTCCTCCGACAGCGCTACATCCAGCGATGTCTGCTGTCCCAGCAGCGGATCCAGCTGCGCGACAATCGCATCGAAGTGCTCGGCGAACACCGGATACACGGCACGCAACTCGGCCGCCATACCGGCCCACTGCGCACCCTGACCCGAGAACACCAGACCCGTCGAACCCGCCACCACCCGGCCGGACACCACACCCGGACGGGATTCGGCCCGGCTCAGCGCTTGTGTTCCGGCCCGCAGCGCGTCATGTTCGGTCGCGAACACCACGGCCCGGTGGTCGAACAGCATTCTCGAATCGACGAGTGAGAAGCCGACATCGATCGGGTCGTCCTCGTGGCCGCTCACCTGCGCTGCCAGGCGGGCGGCCTGATCGGCGAGCGCCTCTCCACTGCGGGCGGAGAGCACCCAGGGCAGCAATTCGCCGGCCGGAGCGGTCTTGACCACCCGAGCCGGGTCCACTGCGGGCGCCTGTTCGACGATCAGGTGCGCGTTGGTGCCGCTGAGGCCGAACGAGGACACCGCCGCACGACGCGGCCGATCCACCTCCGGCCACGCGACCGGTTCGGTCAGCAGCCGGACCTGCCCCTCGGACCAATCCACCTTCGTAGACGGCTGATCCACGTGCAGGGTCTGCGGCAGCAGCCCGTGCTGCATGGCCATGACCATCTTGATCACGCCACCCACACCCGCGGCAGCCTGAGCGTGACCGATGTTGGACTTCAACGACCCCAACCACAACGGCCGAGCGACATCCCGATCTCGGCCGTACGTAGCCATCAGCGCCTGCGCCTCGATCGGGTCACCCAGCGTCGTACCGGTACCGTGAGCCTCCACCGCATCGACGTCGACCGGCGAGACCCCGGCATTCGCGAGAGCCTGGCGGATCACCCGCCGCTGTGACGGGCCGTTCGGCGCGGCGAAACCGTTCGACGCACCATCCTGGTTCACCGCCGAACCCGCGATCACCGCGAGCACCCGATGACCGTTGCGCCGGGCGTCGGACAACCGCTCGAGCAGCAGCACACCCGCGCCCTCGGACCAGGCGACACCGTCGGCCGCGTCCGCGAAGGACTTACAGCGACCGTCCGGGGACAACCCCCGCTGGCGACTGAACTCGAGGAACATGTCCGGTGCCGACATCACGGCCACACCACCGGCCAACGCCAGGTCGCACTCGCCCGACCGCAGCGACTGCGCGGCCAGATGCAGGGCGACCAGCGACGATGAGCACGCCGTATCCACCGACACCGCAGGACCTTCCAGGCCCAGCGTGTAGGCGATGCGACCGGAGACCAGGCTGCCGCCGGCGTTGTTACCGGTGCCGGCGCCCTGGGCGTAGTCGTGGTACATCACGCCGGTGAACACGCCGGTCGAGCTGCCTCGCAGCACCGCCGGGTCGACACCGGCGCGTTCCAGCGCCTCCCAGGAAACCTCCAGCAGCACCCGCTGCTGCGGATCCATCACCGTCGCCTCGTTCGGGCTGATCCCGAAGAAGTCCGCGTCGAAATCGGCTGCGGAGTACAGGAATCCACCATGGCGGGTGTAGGTCTTACCTGCCTTGCCGGGCTCAGGATCGTAGATACCGTCGATATCCCAGCCCCGATCGTCCGGCAGCTCGCCGGTGGTCTCCCCACCGGACGCGACCAGCCGCCACAGATCCTCCGGCGACGCGATTCCACCCGGGTAGCGGCAGCCCATCGCCACCACGGCGATCCGGTCGTCGCCAACGCCTGTGCCGGTGGCGATTTCGATGTCCTGGCTCGTGCCGGTGAACTGGGAATCGATGAAGTCGGCGACGAGCTGCGGGTTGGGGTAATCGAAGATCAGCGTGGCCGGCAGTTGCAGACCGGTCGCGGTATTGAGCTTGTTGCGGAACCCGATGGCGCTCAACGAGTCGAACCCGAGCTGCTGGAAGGCCTGCTGGGGCTCAACGGCAGCGCCGGAGGCGTGCCCGAGGGTGTCTGCGGCAGTGGCCCGGACGAGCTCGAGCAGTGCGGCGGCACGATCGGTGTCGGAGAGCCCGGCCAGCCGCTGCGCGAACGCCCGACCAGCCGCGGTCCGAGTCGCCCGGCGCACGGGAGCGGGTGCGATCGCCCGCAGCAGGGCGGGGATCTGCTCGCCCCGGGTGCGCAGCACGGCCGCGTCGACTCGCAGCGCCACCACCTGGGCCGTATCGGCGGCGATCGCCCCATCGAACAACGCCAGGCCTTCGGCCTCGGTCAACGGCGGGAAACCCAGCCTCCGCATCCGATCGAAGTCGTCCTCGGACAGCTCGGCACCGAGGCCGGTCGACCGCGCCCACAGACCGTAATCAATTGCGGTAGAGGGCAATCCGAGATAGCGACGATGCGCCGCGAGGGCGTCGAGGAAGACGTTCGCCGCAGCATAGTTGGCCTGGCCGGCAGCCAGCACCAGCCCACCCGCCGAGGACAGCAGTACGAACAGCGACAGCGCGGCGTCGCGGGTGAGCTCGTGCAGATGCCACGCGGCATCGGCCTTGGGCCCGAAGACATTCCCGAGCCGGTCCGGCGTCATCGACTCGATCACACCGTTGTCAGCGATTCCGGCCGCATGCACGACGCCCACCAGCGGATGCTCGGCCGAGATGCCGTCCAGCAGTGCGGTGACCGCGGCCCGATCCGACACATCGCAGGCGGCGACCGCGACCTGCGCGCCGAGCTCCACGAGCTCATCGCGCAGCTTGGCGGCGCCGGGCGCACCCAGACCCCGCCGGGACGTCAGGAGCAGCTGGCGCACACCGTATTCGGTCACCAAATGCCGGGCGATCACCGCACCCAGACCGCCGGTCCCACCGGTCACCAGCACCGTGCCCGGCTCGAGCGGCCGAGCGACCGCAGCGGATGCGTGGCGGCCGAGGCGCGGCACCAGCACCGTCTGCCCACGCAGTGCGGCTTCCGGTTCCGCGGCCATCGCCGCGGTCGCGACAGAGATCGGATCGTGGTCGCCGTCCAGGTCCAGGAGCTGGAATCGACCCGGGTGTTCCGCCTGCGCGGCGCGCACCAGCCCCCAGACGGGCGCCTGGTCCAGCCGCACCGAATCCGAATCGGCGACGGCCACAGCGTGTCTGGTCGACACCACCAAACGGGAACCGGTGAAACGGGTTTCGGCCAGCCAACCCTGGACGGTGTCCAAGAGCCGGGTCATCACCCGGCGTGCGGCCTGCGGCGGCGCCGCGTCCTCGAATGGGCTCTCCAGCAGCACCATCTCGGGGACGACCGCGTCCGGGTTCGCATCCAGATCGGCGATCAGCTCCGCGAGATCACCGAAGCCCCGCACCGCACCGGAACTTCGGCCCCAGCCGAGCACCGCCAGCCGACCGGGCTCCGCCGGCGCCGCAGGCGGGGCAACAGTGCTCCATTCCACGCGGAAGAGGGATTGCGCGGCATGGTCGGCGCCCAGGCGATCGGCCGACACCGGCCGGGACACCAGCGCACCGACCGACAGCACCGGGTGCCCCTGGTCATCGGCCAGCTGCACGGTGAACTTGGTGCCGTCGACCACGATTCGGACGCGCACCGCGGCGGCGCCGGCGGAGTGCAACACCACGCGGTTCCAGGTGAACGGCAGGGCAGGGAAATCACCGACACCATCCCGAAGACCGTGCACGATACCGACGTGCAACGCGGCATCGAGCAACGCCGGATGAACTCCGAAGCCGTTGCCGTCCTGCGGATCCGGCAGCGCGACCTCGGCGAACAACTCGTCTCCGCGGCGCCACGCCGCCTGCAAACCCTGGAAGAACGGGCCGTAGCCGTACCCGAGGTCGAACAACTCGTCGTAGACGCCCGCGAGGGGAGTCGGCTGCGCACCCGCAGGCGGCCACACGGCCAGATCGAAATCGGCCGCCGTCTCGCCCGGTGTGAGAACACCTTCGGCGTGCAGCAACCACGCCCCCTCGGCGGTCTGCCGCGAATGCACAGTCAGCCGGCGGCGACCGGCCTCGTCGGCGCCGGCCACCACGACCTGTACCGAGACGCTGCCCTCGGCCGGCATCGTCAGCGGGGTATGCAGGACAAGCTCATCGACCACCTCGCAGCCCAGGACGCCGCCGACGTAGCTCGCCAGCTCGACGAATCCGGTGCCCGGCAGCAATACGGTGCCGAGCACGCTGTGGTCGGCCAGCCACTCCATGGAGTCCACCGACCACCGGCCGGTGAAACTCACCTCACCCGACTCCGGATGCGACATCATCGCACCAAGCAGCGGATGCTCCACCGCGTCCAGCCCGGCCGAGCCGACTCCGCCCAGTTCGGCTCCCAGCCACGACTTCGCCAGCATCTGCCGGGGATCGAGCCAGAACCGCTCGTGCTGGAAGGCGTAGGTGGGTAGGTCGATTCGCTGACCTCCGGCATGCAGACCGGACCAGTCCACGTCGGCGCCGGCCACGAACAACCCGGCCACCCCACCCAACACCATGGGCGCATCGGCCCGACCCCGACGCGCCAAGGGCACGATCGCCGGAGTCTCGGGCAGCTGCCCGGAGTCGAGGATCTGCGCGATCATCGGGCTCAGGACCGCGTCGGGGCCGACCTCGGCGAACCGGGACACACCCAGATCGACCATCACGACGACCGCATCGGCGAACCGGACCGTGTCACGAACCTGACCCACCCAATACGACGGAACGGCCATCTCATCCGTGACGCGCGCACCGGTCACCGTCGACACCAACGGGATGCTCGGGCGGCCGAACGCCAAACCCTCGATCACCGAGGCGAACTCGGCCAGCATCGGCTCCATCAGCGCCGAATGGAACGCGTGCGAAACCCGCAATCGGTGCGTCCGCCAACCACGTTCCACGCAGGTGTCGACAACGGCCTGGACCACGTCCTCGACACCGGACAGCACCACCGACGACGGACCGTTCACCGCCGCAATCGACACTCCATCGACCAGCAGCGGCCGCACATCACCTTCGGACGCACCGACAGCGACCATCGCGCCACCGGAAGGCAGCGCCTGCATCAACCGGCCACGGGCCGCCACCAGCACACATGCGTCCTCGAGGGACATCACCCCGGCTACATGCGCAGCGGCGATCTCACCGATCGAATGACCGGCCACCACATCCGCGCGCACACCCCACGATTCGAGCAGCCGGAACAACGCCACCTCGAACGCGAACAACCCCGCCTGCGCGAACACCGTCCGATCCACCAGGTCGGCGCCGACCAGCGCCGCACTCAGCGATGCCGATTGCCCCAGCAGCGGATCCACCTGCGCGACAATCGCATCGAAGTGTTCGGCGAACACCGGATACGCAGTCCGCAGCTCGGCAGCCATACCGGCCCATTGCGCACCCTGGCCCGAGAACACCAACCCCGTCGTCCCCGGCACCGCACGGCCGGTCACCACACCGGAAGCGGTTTCGGCGCGGCTCAGCGCCCGCACACCTGCCAGCAGACCCGCATGGTCCTCGGCCAGGACGACCGCACGATGGTCGAACACCGCACGCGTGGATGCCAGCGAGAAGCCGACATCCGCCGGATCCAGGTCGTGATCGGCGACATGAGACGCCAGCCGCTCGGCCTGACCGGCAAGAGCCTGCCCGCCGTGTGCGGAGACCGCCCACGGCAGCAATCCGCCGGCCGGAACGGCCACCACCGGCTCCGGCTCCACAGCCGGGGCCTGTTCGATGATGACGTGCGCATTCGTGCCGCTGATACCGAACGAGGACACACCCGCACGACGCGGCCGATCCGCGTCCGGCCACGCCACGGGTTCGGTCAACAACCGCACATGCCCCTCGGACCAATCCACCTTGGAACTGGGCGCATCGACATGCAGCGTCATCGGCAGCATGCCATGACGCATCGCCATGACCATCTTGATCACACCACCCACACCCGCCGCCGCCTGGGCATGGCCGATGTTGGACTTCAACGACCCCAACCACAACGGCCGATCCGCATCACGACCCTGCCCGTACGTAGCCAAAAGGGCTTGGGCCTCGATCGGATCACCCAACGTGGTGCCGGTGCCATGGGCTTCCACCACATCCACCTCGGTCGGCGCAATCCCCGCATTGGCCAGCGCCTGCCCGATCACCCGCCGCTGCGAGGGACCGTTCGGTGCGGTCAAACCGTTCGACGCACCGTCCTGATTCACCGCCGAACCGGTCATCACCGCAAGCACCCGATGACCGTTGCGCTGGGCGTCGGACAACCGCTCCAGCACCAGGATGCCGACACCTTCCGACCAGCCCACCCCATCGGCGGTGTCGGAGAACGACTTACACCGGCCGTCCGCCGACAGCCCGCGCTGCCGACTGAACTCCACGAACGTCTCCGGGGTGGCCATGACGGTGACACCACCGGCCAAGGCCAGATCACACTCACCCGACCGCAGCGAGGCCGCAGCCGAATGCATGGCCACCAAAGACGACGAACACGCCGTGTCCACCGTGACCGCGGGCCCCTCCAGCCCGAACACATACGAAACCCGCCCCGAGGCAATAGATCCCGCGTTCGCATTGGCTGGATAGTCGTGATACATCATGCCGACCCACACACCGGTCCGGCTGCCCCTCAACGAACCCGGATCGACACCCGCCCGCTCGAACGCCTCCCACGAAGTCTCCAACAGCAGAAACTGCTGCGGATCCATCAGCGCGGCCTCATTGGGGCTGATATTGAAGAACGCCGGATCGAATTCCCCTGCGGCATGCAGGAATCCGCCCTCACGCGTATACGCGGAGTTCGGCGTCTCACCGGTCGGGTCATACAAGCGTTCGGTGTCCCAGCCGCGATTCGCCGGGAACTCCGACGTCGCATCCGTCCCCGTCGCAACCAGATTCCACAGTTCCTCGGGCGAACCGACCCCACCCGGATACCGGCACGCCATACCCACGATCGCAATGGGTTCGTCGAGCTGGCGGTTGCGGGTCTGCGGCGCTGCGCGAACAGCTGTTGCCGAGCCATGGTGGTCGGCGAACTCGCCGGCCAGGAATTCGGCCAGCGCCTGGGGTGACGGATAGTCGAACACCAAACTCGCCGGCAACCGCAGACCCGTCACGGTCGCGAGGGCATTGCGGAACTCGACCGCGGAGATCGAATCGAAGCCCAGATCGCTGAATGCCCTATCGGGTGCGATCGCATTCGCGTTCCGATGGCCCAGAATCGCCGCGACCTGACCGCGAACGGTTTCCACGAGCACACCCAGGCGCTCGCTGTCGGGAGCAGCGGCCAAACGAGAACGCAGCGCCGTAGCGCCGCTCGAAGCCGTCCGACGGCGAGCGGGAAGCAGGCCGGACAGCAGGGCCATGGCAGACCCCGCGGTGCGGATGCCGTCCAGATCGAGACGGGCCAGCACGGGAGCGGCCGCGTCGATTCCGGAAGCAGCGTCGAACAGCGCCAGACCCTGTTCTTCCGTCAGCGGCAGCATGCCCGACCGAGACATCCGGCGCCGCTCGGTGTCGCCGAGCTCCGCGCCCATACCCCCGTCCGCGCCCCACAGACCCCACGCGAGCGACTGCCCGTTGCGCCCGGATGCCTTGCGGTGCAACGCCACCGCATCCAAACAGGCGTTGGCCGCGGCATAGTTGCCCTGCCCTGGATTGCCGAAGGTGCCGGCCGCCGAACTGAACAGCACGAACGCCCGCAACGGCAGATCGGCGGTCAGCTCGTCCAGATGCAGGGCGGCATCGACCTTCGGCCGCAAGACCGCGTCCATCCGCTCCGGGGTGAGTGCGGCGATCGCACCGTCATCGAGCACACCGGCCGTATGGAACACACCGGCGAGCGGACGGTCCGCGGGGATAGCGGCCAGCACCGCGGCCAGCGCATCGCGGTCGGCGACGTCGCACGCGGCGAACTCGACCTCGGCACCGAGCTGCTGCAGCTCGTCGCGCAGTTCGGTGACGCCGGGGGCGGATTCACCGCGCCGACTCAGCAGAAGCAGTCGGCGAACACCGCGCGTGGCCACCAGATGCCGGGCGAACAAGCCACCAAGATAGCCGCTGGCACCGGTGATCAGGACCGTGTCATCCGGGGCGAAGGGCGAGCCGGTGGCCGATGAGGGGGCCGCCCGGACCAGTCGCGCACCGAAGACCTGCCCGCCACGCACCGCCACCTGCGGTTCCTCGACAGCCAGAATTCCGCCCAGTAGACCGTCGATGTCGGAATCGCTGTCCACCAACATGATCCGGCCACGACTCTCCGCCTGGGCCGTACGGACCAGACCGGCCGCGGCAGCGCCGGCCAGATTCGTAATATCTTCCCCGGCAACCGATACCGCACCGCTGGTCCGGACTACCAACGCCGACTCGCCGAACCGCTCATCGGCAAGCCACGACTGCAGCACCCGCAGCACACCGTGAGTCGCGGCCTGAACCGTCTCCGGCTCATTACCCGCCGGGCAGTCCAGCACCACCGCGGCAGGCACCTCGTCACCCAGATCCGCCCACGACACCGCATCGATTCCGGTGCCGGACACCGAGATCGGTGTCCACTCGACCTGGAATACGGCGCTGCGCGCAACGGACGCACCGGTGCTGAGCTGCACGGGATCGATCGGCCGTGACGTCAGCTGCCGCACCGTCGCCACCGCGGCACCGGTAGAATCCGCCAGATCCACGGCCACGGCACGGTCACCCACCCGGGTCAACCGCACCCGCAGCGCGCCGGCCCCCGCCGCGTGCACCGTGACACCCGACCACTCGAACGGCAACTCCGGGCCCGCACCCTCGGCGCGCAGGTGGCCGGCCGGCCGCAGCGCATGCAGCGCGGCATCGAGCAGCGCCGGATGCAGCCCGAAGCCCTGGCCGTCCTGCGGGTCCGGGAGGGCGACCTCGGCGAACACCTCTTCGCCGCGCTGCCACGCCGCCCGCAGGCCCTGGAAGACAGGGCCATACCCGTACCCGGCATCGAGCAGCTCGTCGTAGACACCATCGACGTTCAAAACCTGCGCGCCGGCCGGAGGCCACGCCGCGAGATCCACGGCCGGCACGGCCGCGCTCGGGGCAAGCGCGCCTTCGGCATTCAGCAGCCACGACGACGCCGCATCGGCGTCCCCGTCCGGGCTGGAGAAAATCCGCACCCCGCGCCGGCCGGTCTCGTCCGCGGGATCGACCATGATGCGCACCGCGGCCCCATCGGACTCCGACAACACCAGCGGGGCCTGCAACACCAGATCGTCCAGCGTCGAGCAGCCGACCCGCTCTCCCGCGTACAGGGCCAGCTCGACGAATCCGGTGCCGGGGAACACCACGGTCCCCAGCACCAGGTGATCGGCCAACCACGGATGCGTCTGCACCGACACGCGACCGGTCAGGATCATCGCCTCGGAGTCCGGCTGCGATACCACCACCGAAACCAACGGATGGGCGGTCGCCACCAGACCCATAGCCCGGGCATCGCCGCCGACCGACCCCTCGGACATCCAGTACCGCCGACGCTGGAAAGCGTAGGTGGGCAGGTCGATTCGGCGCGCTCCGGTACCGGCGTACAGACCGGCCCAGTCGAGGTCGGCGCCCGCGACGAACAACCTGGCCAGGCCGGCCGGCACGGCGGACACATCGGCCTGGTCCCGGCGCGACAGCGCGGCCACGGTTGCGGCCGCGCCATCCCCGGTATCAAGGGTTTGCGCGATCATCGGGGTCAGCACGGCGTCGGGGCCGACCTCGGCGAACCTGGACACACCGGAACCAGCCATCGTGGCGACCGCGTCGGCGAACCGCACAGTGTCGCGGACCTGGCCGACCCAATACGCCGGATCCGACATCTCATCGGTGATCCGGGCCCCGGTCACCGTCGACACCAACGGGATACTGGGTCGGCCGAAGGTCAAACCCTCGATCGCCGAGGCGAATTCGGCCAGCATCGGCTCCATCAAGGCCGAGTGGAAAGCGTGCGAGACCCGCAATCGGTGTGTGCGCCATCCCTGTTCGGCGCACTGTTCAGCGACGGCGAGAACATCGGCTTCGATACCGGACAGCACCACCGACGACGGGCCGTTGACCGCCGCGATCGACATCGCACCGGCCACCAGCAGCGGCAGCACATCGAGCTCGGAGGCGCCCACGGCGACCATCGCGCCACCGGCAGGCAACGCCTGCATCAACCGGCCACGCGCAGCCACCAGCACACAAGCATCCGACAGCGACAACACACCGGCCACATGCGCGGCAGCGATCTCACCGATCGAATGACCGGCGACCACATCCGCACGCACATCCCAGGATTCGAGCAGCCGGAACAACGCCACCTCGAACGCGAACAGCCCCGCCTGCGCGAACACCGTCCGATCGACAAGCTCACCGTCCGCCAACGCCACGCTCAGCGAAACCGACTGCCCCAGCAGCGGATCCAACACGGCGACGATCGCATCGAAGTGTTCGGCGAACACCGGATAGGCGGTCCGCAACTCGGCAGCCATACCGGCCCACTGCGCACCCTGACCGGAGAAGGCGAAACCTGTCGACCCCGCCGCGGCACGACCGGTCACCACACCGGGTGCCTGCGTACCGGCGGCCAGCGCCCGGGCGCCAGCGAGCAGACCGTCACGGTCATCGGCCATGACAACCGCACGGTGCTCGAACACCGCACGGCTGGACGCCAGGGAGAAACCGACGTCGACCGGATCGTGGTCGCCCACATGCGATGCCAGGCGGGCAGCCTGAGCGGTGAGAGCCTCGGCGCTACGGGCCGAGATCACCCACGGCCGCGCAGCCGGTACCGAGGACGGGTCCGGAGCCTGGGCCACCACCGGCTCGGTCACCGGGGCCTGCTCCACGATGAGGTGGGCATTCGTGCCGCTGATGCCGAACGAGGACACACCCGCACGACGCGGCCGATCCACCTCCGGCCACGCCACCGACTCGGTCAACAACCGGACATGCCCCTCGGACCAATCCACCTTCGTGCTGGGCCGATCAACGTGCAGCGTCCGCGGCAGCAGGCCGTGGCGGATCGCCATGACCATCTTGATCACACCGCCGACACCCGCGGCGGCCTGGGCATGACCGATATTCGACTTCAACGACCCCAACCACAAGGGCCGATCCGCAGCACGCTCCTGGCCATACGTGGCGAGCAGCGCCTGCGCCTCGATCGGATCACCCAAGGTCGTACCGGTGCCGTGAGCTTCCACCACGTCCACCTCGTCCGGCGATACACCGGCATTGGCCAACGCCTGCCGGATCACCCGCTGCTGCGACGGACCATTCGGGGCGGAGAAACCATTCGATGCGCCGTCCTGATTGACCGCCGTACCAGCGATCACCGCAAGCACGTCATGACCGTTGCGACGCGCGTCCGACAACCGCTCCAGCACCAGCACACCGGCACCCTCGGACCACCCGACGCCATCGGCCGTGTCGGAGAACGACTTACACCGACCGTCCGGCGACAAGCCCCGCTGCCGGCCGAATTCGAGGAACATGTCCGGGGTCCCCATCACCGCCACGCCGCCGGCCAGTGCCAGATCGCACTCACCGGACCGCAGCGACTGCGCGGCAAGATGCAGGGCGACCAGCGAGGACGAGCACGCGGTGTCCACGGTGACCGACGGTCCTTCCAGACCGAACGCATAGGACACCCGGCCCGAAACCAAGCTGCCCGCGGCGCCGCTGCCGGTACCGGTGCGCTGGGCGTAGTCGTGGTACATCAGGCCGGTGAAGACACCGGTCGAACTGCCGCGCAGCACCGCCGGATCCACACCGGCGCGCTCCAGCGCCTCCCACGAGATCTCCAGCAGCAACCGCTGCTGCGGATCCATCATCGTGGCTTCGTTGGGGCTGATCCCGAAGAAATCCGCGTCGAAATCGGCGGCGGAGTACAGGAATCCACCCTGACGGGTGTAGGTCTTGCCCGCCTTGCCGGGTTCCGGATCGTAGATGCCCTCGATATCCCAGCCACGATCCGACGGCATCTCGCCGGTGGTGTCGGTGCCGGAAGTGACCAGGTTCCACAGGTCTTCGGGCGAGGCGACGCCACCGGGGTAGCGGCAGCTCATCGCCACCACCGCAATCGGGTCGTCGCCGGTGCGGACCCGGCTGATCACGGGCTTTTCGACCGCCGCGGTGCCGGTGAGCTGGGAACCGATGAACTCGGCGACAACCTGCGCGTTCGGGTAGTCGAAGACCAGCGTCGCCGGCAGTTGCAGACCAGTCGCAGCGTTCAGCTTGTTGCGGAACTCGACCGCACTCAACGAATCGAACCCGAGCTGCTGAAAAGCCTGTTGCGGCTCAACAGCATCCACCGACGCATGCCCGAGAGTCGCGGCGGCCACCGATCGGACGAGGTCGAGCAGAGCGCGCGCACGGTCCGCATCCGACAAGCCGGCCAGCTCGAGCGCAAAGGCCTGGCCCGCAGCGGTCCTGGTTTGCCGGCGGACCGGGGCCGGTGCCAACGAGCGGACCAGAGCGGGGATCTGCTCGCCCCGCGTCCGGAGCACCGCCGGATCGACCCGCAGCGCCACCAGCTGCGCGGTATCGGTTGCGATCGCGGAATCGAACAGCGCCAGACCGTCTGCCTCGGTCAGCGGGGGGAAGCCCTGCCTGCGCATCCGATCGAAGTCATCTTCGGACAGCTCGACACCGAGCCCCGACGATCGCGCCCACAATCCGTAATCCAAAGCCGTCGCGGGCAATCCCAGGCTGTGACGGTGTGCCGCGAGCGCATCCAAGAAGACGTTCGCCGCGGCGTAGTTCGCCTGACCGGCGGCCAGCACCAATCCGCCTGCCGAGGACACCAAGACGAACAACGACAGCGACGCATCACGAGTCAACTCGTGCAGATACCACGCCGCATCCACCTTGGGCCCGAACACATAATCGACCCGGTCCGCCGTAATCGATTCGACCAGACCGTTGTCCGTGGTTCCGGCCGCGTGCACCACACCCACCAGCGGATACTCAACCGAAATACCATCCAGCAACGCCGCCAGCGCCGACCGATCCGACACATCACACGCGGCAATGGTCACCTGCGCACCCAGCTCGGTCAGCTCCGCACGCAGGTCCGCAGCACCCGGTGCATCCAGGCCACGCCGAGACGTCAGAAGCAGATGGCGCACACCATGTTCGGCAACCAGATGCCGGGCGATCACCCCACCCAATCCACCCGTACCACCGGTCACCAGCACGGTGCCCGGCTCGGACAACCGAACGATCGAACCGGGCGCGTGACGGCGCAACCGCGGCACGTACGCGCTCATACCCCGCAGCGCGGCCTCCGGCTCGGTCGCGACGGCGGCCACCGCGGCGAGCGGATCACTGTCAGCGTCCAGATCGAGCAGCTGGAACCGGCCCGGGTGTTCCGCTTGCGCGGCGCGCAGCAGACCCCACACCGGCGCTTGGCCCAGATCCACCTGCTCCGCATCGGCAACGGCCACCGCATGCCTGGTCAGCACCACCAAACGCGAACCAGCGAAACGACTGTCGGCCAGCCAACGCTGGACGGTCTCGAGCACGCCCATCGCGACCCGGCGGGCGGCCTCCGGCGGCGCACCCTCGTGGGTGGGGCATTCGAGCAGCACGAGGTCGGGCACGACCGAGCCGGGGTTCGTGTCCAGATCGGCGATCAATGCCGCGAGATCACCGTCGCGCCCGCCGAGTACCGCCACCCGGTCCGGCTCGACGCTCGCCGTGGACGGCGCAGCAGCGACCCACTCGACACCGAAGAGGGCATCCGATACCCCATCTGCGCTCAGGCGATCGGCCGACACCGGCCGAGAGATCAACGCGCCCACCGACAGTACGGGTTGCCCCTGCTCATCGGCCATCTGCACCGCGAACCGGTCGCCCTGCAGCACGATCCGCACCCGCACCGCGGCAGCGCCGGCCGCATGCAGCACCACGCGGTTCCAGCTGAACGGGAGCGCCGGGAAACCCTCGACGCCGGCGCGCAGACCATGGACGATCGCGGCGTGCAGCGCCGCGTCGAACAGCGCGGGGTGGATCCCGAAACCCTTGGCGTCCTTCGGATCCGGTAGCGCGACCTCGGCGAACACCTCGTCACCGCGCTGCCACGCGGCCTGCAGCCCCTGGAAGAAGGGGCCGTAGCCGTAGCCGATATCGAGCAGCTCGTCGTACGCGCCGCCGACGTCCAGCGGTTGCGCGCCGGCCGGTGGCCACGCGACGAGGTCGAAGTCGGCCGTCCCCTCGCCGGGGACGAGCACGCCTTCGGCATGGAGCACCCACGGACCCGCGGCCGTCTGCCGCGAATGCACGCTCAGTCCCCGGCGACCGGCCTCGTCCGGGGCGGCCGCCACGACCTGCACGGCGACATCGCCGTCGGCCGTCAGGGTCAACGGAGTATGCAGAACCAGCTCGTCGACCACCTCGCAGCCCAGCAGGCCACCGACGTGACCGGCCAGTTCGACGAATCCGGTGCCCGGTAGCAATACGGTGCCCAGCACGCTGTGGTCCGCCAGCCATGCCACCGAATCCAGCGACCACCGGCCGGTGAAGCTCACCGCTCCCGAATCCGGGTGCGGCACAACGGCACCCAGCAGCGGATGCGCCGCCGCATCCAGCCCGACCGCGGTGACGCCGCCCAGTTCGGCACCGAGCCACGACTGCGCCAGCATCTGCTTGGCGTCGAGCCAGAACCGTTCGTGCTGGAAGGCGTAGGTGGGCAGGTCGATTCGCCGCGCTCCGGTACCGGCGTACAGACCGGCCCAGTCGAGGTCGGCGCCCGCGACGAACAATCTGGCCACCGCACTGGTTACGGTCACCGCGTCCGCGTGGCCGCGTCTGGTCATCGAAACCGCCGTGGCGTCGCTGAGAGTCTGGGCGACCATCGGGGTCAACACGGCGTCCGGCCCGACCTCAGCGAACCTGGAGACACCCGAACCGGCCATCGTGGCAACGGCATCGGCGAACCGGACCGTATCCCGGACCTGACCGACCCAATACGACGGGTCACCCATCTCGTCGACGACCTCGGCGCCGGTCACCGTCGACACCAACGGGATACTGGGTCGGCCGAAGGTCAAACCCTCGATCGCCGAAGCGAACTCGGCCAGCATCGGCTCCATCAGAGCCGAATGGAAGGCATGCGAAACCCGCAATCGGTGTGTCCGCCAACCGCGCTCGGTGCACACCTCGACAACAGCGACGACCGCGTCGTCGACACCGGACAGCACTACCGAGGACGGACCGTTCACCGCCGCGATCGACACCCCATCGACATCGGCCAGCAAGGGCAGCACGTCGACCTCGGACGCACCGACAGCGACCATCACCCCACCGGCAGGCAACGCCTGCATCAACCGGCCACGCGCAGCCACCAGCACACAAGCATCCGACAGCGACAACACACCGGCCACATGCGCGGCGGCGATCTCACCGATCGAATGACCAGCGACCACATCCGCACGCACATCCCACGATTCGAGCAACCGGAACAACGCCACCTCGAACGCGAACAACCCCGCCTGCGCGAACACCGTCCGATCGACAAGCTCACCGTCCGCCAACGCCACGCTCAGCGAAACCGACTGCCCCAGCAGCGGATCCAACACGGCGACGATCGCATCGAAGTGTTCGGCGAACACCGGATAGGCGGTCCGCAACTCGGCCGCCATACCGGCCCACTGCGCACCCTGACCCGAGAAAACCACACCCGTCGACCCCGGCACCACGCGGCCGGACACCACACCGGATGCAGGCGCACCCGCGGCCAGCGCCCGCACGCCCGCGAGCAGACCGTCACGGTCATCGGCCACCACCACAGCCCGATGCTCGAAGACACTGCGCGTCGACGCCAGCGAGAAACCGACATCGATCGGATCATGGTCGACCACATGCGATGCCAGCCGCGCGGCCTGAGCGGCCAGAGCCTCGCCGCTGCGCGCCGACAGCATCCACGGCACCGCCGGGACGGTCCGGACCTCCTGGACCGACTCGACCGCCGATACCGGGGCCTGCTCGATAATAAGATGTGCGTTGGTGCCGCTGATTCCGAACGAGGAGACACCCGCACGACGCGGCCGATCCACCTCCGGCCAGGCCATCGGTTCGGTCAGCAACCGGACATGGCCCTCGGACCAATCAATCTTCGTGGACGGCTGATCCACATGCAGGGTCTGCGGCAACAGCCCGTGCCGCATCGCCATGACCATCTTGATCACACCACCCACACCCGCCGCCGCCTGAGCGTGACCGATGTTGGACTTCAACGACCCCAGCCACAGCGGCCGATCCGCCACACGCTCCTGGCCATACGTGGCGAGCAGCGCCTGCGCCTCGATCGGATCACCCAGCGTGGTACCGGTACCGTGCGCTTCCACCACGTCGACATCGACCGGCGACACCCCGGCATTGGCCAAGGCCTGACGAATGACTCGCCGCTGTGAGGGACCGTTCGGCGCGGTCAAACCATTGGACGCGCCATCCTGATTCACCGCCGAACCGGCGATCACCGCAAGCACGTCATGACCATTGCGACGCGCGTCCGACAACCGCTCCAGCACCAGCACACCGGCGCCCTCGGACCAGGCGACACCATCGGCCTTGTCGGAGAACGACTTACACCGGCCGTCCGGCGACAGCCCCCGCTGTCGGCTGAACTCCACAAAGGTCTCCGGAGTCGCCATCACGGTCACGCCACCGGCCAAGGCCAGATCGCACTCCCCCGACCGCAGCGACTGCGCCGCCAAATGCATTGTCACCAGCGACGACGAACACGCCGTGTCCACCGTGATCGACGGCCCCTCCAGACCGAACACATACGAGATCCGGCCGGACGCAATGGATCCCGCGTTCGCGTTGACCGGATAGTCGTGGTACATCATCCCGGCGAAGACACCGGTCGCACTGCCGCGCAGCAGCGCGGGGTCGACGCCGGCCCGCTCGAACGCCTCCCACGAGGTCTCCAACAGCAGAAACTGCTGCGGATCCATCAGCGCGGCTTCATTCGGGCTGATATTGAAGAACGCCGGATCGAACTCACCCGCGGCATGCAGGAATCCGCCCGAACGCGTGTACGTGGTATGCGGTGTTTCCCCGGTCGGGTCGTACAGCCGCTCGGTATCCCATCCGCGGTTCACCGGGAACTCCGACGTCGCGTCGGTCCCGGTCACGACCAGCTGCCAGAGCTCCTCGGGCGATCGGACCCCGCCCGGGTACCGGCACGCCATGCCGACGATCGCGATCGGTTCTCCGTCGAAGGCTTTCGCGGCGGTGACCGCCACGGTGTGCCCGGTGCCGGTGAGCTCGTCGGTCAGGTGTGCGGCCAGCGCCTGCGGTGTGGGGTAGTCGAAGACGACCGCGGCCGCCAGCGACAGGCCGGTGGCGGTCTTGAGCCGGTTACGCAGCTCGACCGCACCCAGGGAATCGAAACCCAGGTCCTGGAAGGCACGATCGGGATCGATCGCGGACGCACTGTCGTGGCCGAGAACGGCCGCGATGTGGGTTCGGACGGTATCGAGCACCGCCTGCCGCTGCCGACCGGCGTCCAGACCCGAAAGCCGTTGCCGCAGACTCGACCCCACCGTCGAGAGCGCCGCGGACCGCCGCACCGCCGGCGCCAGTGCGCGCAGCAGCGGGGGCAGCAGCCCGGCCTCGGCCTCGGCGCGGATCGTGGCGGTGTCGACCGTGGCGATCACCGCGTGCGCCATGCCGCGTTCGAGCACCGCATCCCACCCGGCCAACGCCGGCTCGTCCTGGATCGCGGTGAATCCGGCCCGGCTCATCCGAGCCAGGTCGACCGCACCCAACTGCCCGGCCATACCGCCCGAGCGCGCCCAAGGACCCCACGCCAGCGACTGACCGGCCAGCCCGCGGGCTCGCCGGTAGGCCACCAGCCCGTCCAGGAAGGCGTTCGCGGCCGCGTAGTTGCCCTGCCCGGGACCGCCCACGGTGCCCGATATCGACGAAAACACCACGAACGCGGCAAGATCCAGGTCCGCGGTCGCCTGGTGCAGATGCCATGCGGCATCCACCTTCGGTGCCAGCACCGCATCCACCCGCTGGGTGGTCAAGGAGGCGATGACCCCGTCGTCGAGCACACCCGCGGCATGGATCACACCGGTCAACGGCCACTGCGCGGGGATGTCGGCCAGTAGCCCGGTCACCGCGTCGGCGTCGGTGACATCACACGCCACCACCCGCACCTGCGCACCCAATTGCTCCAGCTCGGCGCACAACGCCGCGATGCCCTCGACCCGAGGACCACGGCGACTCACCAGCAACAACGACCGTACGCCGTGCTCGGCCACCACGTGCCGGGCCACCACCGCACCCAAACCACCTGTGCCACCGGTGATCAGCACCGTTCCCGCACCGAAGGCGTCGTCGGCGGCCGATGGAGACGCGACGGGCGCAGGCCGGGAGAGCCGCGCGGTGTGGGTGATGCCGTCACGGAGGACTACCTGGGGTTCGCCCACGGCCACGACGGTGGCCGCGACGGACTGGTCGACGCCGGTGTCGGTGTCCACCAAGACGATTCGTCCCGGATCCTCGGTCTGCGCGGTCCGCACCAGGCCCCACACCGCGGCACCGGCGAGATCGGTGAGGTCCTCGTCGGCCATTGCGACCGCACCGCGGGTGGCGACCAGCAGTGTGCTCGCGGCGAACCGGTCCTCGGACAGCCACGCCTGTACCACCTCGAGGACGCGTGCGACCTCGGCGTGGGTAGCGGTCACCACGTCGGTGCCGGAGGCTTCGCTCCACCCGGACCCGGTCTCGACCACCACGACCGGCGGCACCGCCGCTTCCGGATCCAGCCGGTCCCACCGGACCGAACCCGAATCCACTGCGGGCGAATCCGATTCGACCGGCGACCACACCACTTCCAGCAACGGATCGGCCGCGCCGCCCGCACCCGCGGCGAGCTGCTCCAGTCGCATGGGCCGGGGTGTCACCGATCCGGACAACACCGGCTGACCCTGCTCGTCCGCCGCCCACAGCGACACCGACGATCCGGTGGTGGTCAACCGAACGCGCAGCACCGATGTCTCGGCCGCGTGCAGCGCGACCGACTCCCACGAGAAGGGCAGCACGACTTGCCCGGCCGCCACCGTGAACGGTGAATCATGCTGTCCCGCAGCATTATCGAGGACACCGGCCAGAAGTCCGGCCTGTAGTGCCCCGTCCAGCAGTGCCGGATGAATCCCGAATCCTTCGGCGCGCGCGCCACTATCGGCGTCGATGGCAATCTCGGCGAATACCTCGGCACCACGTCGCCACAACGCCCGCACACTCTGGAAGGCCGGACCGTACTCGTAGCCGCGTGCCGACAGGGCCGTGTACGCGGACGCGACATCGAGATCGGTCGCCGCGGCCGGCGGCCAGGTCTCCGATGCGGGCGCGGCCGTGTCGTCCAGGGTGGTCAGCTGCCCCCGCGCGTTCAGGACCCACTGACCGTCCGGGTCGTGCTCACTGCGCGAGTAGATCGAGATCGGCCGCTGCGCGAACTCCGGTCCTGGCCCGCCGACGACAACCTGGATCCGCACACCGCCCGAGGCGGGCAGCAGCAGCGGCGCCTGCAGCGTCAGGTCGTCGATCACCGGATATCCGGCTTCGGCACCGGCGCGCAAGGCCAGCTCGACGAAGCCGGTCCCCGGCAGGAGGACCAGCCCGGCGACCGCGTGGTCGGCCAGCCACGGCTGCGTCGCCACCGACAACCGGCCGGTCAGCAGCACGTCGCCGGACTTCGCTTCCGACACGACCGCACCCAGCAGCGGATGCCCCATCGCGCCAAGACCCACCGACTCGACACCGGCGGCACCGAGCGCGTGTTCGAGCCAGAAGCGACGGCGGTCGAAGGCATAGGTGGGCAGTTCCACCGGTGCCGGGTTCGGGTCCGCGAGCACCGCGTTCCAGCGCACCGGCACCGCCCGCACAGACAACCGCGCGACCGCGGCGAGGATCTCGGCGGGTTCGTCACGCTCGGGATGCAGCACCGCCACCGCGGTCGCCGCCTCGGGCAGGCACTCGGCTGTCATCGCCGACAGCACCGAGTCGGGACCAACTTCCACGAAGGTGTCCACACCGTCGGCCCAGGCCGCGGCCGCGGCGTCGGCGAACCGCACCGGCCGCCGCACCTGATCGACCCAGTACTGCGGCGAGCACCACAGGCCGGGATCCGCCACCGCCCCGGTGACGGTCGAGATCACCGGAATCCGGGGCGGATCGAAGCGCAGTGTCGCGACCACCTCGGCGAACCGCGCCAGCATCGGTTCCATCAACGAGGAATGGAAGGCATGGCTGACCCGCAACCGTTTGACGCGTCGCCCGCGCTCGCGCAGCTGCTCGGCGAGAACGTCCACGACCTCCGCACGACCGGAGATCACCACTGCCGCAGGGCCGTTTACCGCGGCCACGTCCACCCCGTCGACGCTGTCCAGCAGTGCGGTGATCTCCTGCTCACCGGCCTGCACCGCGAGCATCGCTCCGCCGGTGGGCAATTCCTGCATCAACCGGCCCCGCGCCGCGACCAACGTGCACGCATCGGCAAGGCTCAGCACACCGGCGACATGCGCGGCGGCGATCTCACCGATCGAATGCCCGAACACCACATCCGCGGTGACACCCCATGATTCGAGCAGGCGATACAGCGCCACCTCGACCGCGAACAGCGCCGGCTGGGTCAACCGGGTCTGCTCCAATTCGGTTCCGGAGCTGATCGCGTCGCGCAAGGAAAGCCCGAGCAGCGGATCCAGCTGCGCGCAGACCTGGTCGAAGGCCGCGGCGAACACCGGGAACCGGCCATACAGCTGCTGCCCCATGCCCGCCCGCTGGGAGCCCTGCCCGGCGAACATCACACCGACCCGCGACGCCGCGCCGGAACCGACGGCGACATCGGGACCCGGTTCGCCGGCCGCCACCGTGGCCAGTCGGCGCAGCAGCTCGGCCCGGTCGTCGCCCACGACCACGGCCCGATGCGCGAACAGCGTGCGAGTCGAGATCAGCGAATGCGCCACCTCGGACACCGACACCGCGGGATCGGCGGCCACGAACTCGTGCAACCGCGCGGCCTGCGCCCGCAGCGAGGCCTCCGACTTCGCCGACACCACCCACGGAACCGCAACCGCGACAGTGCTTTCCGAGCTGCCGGGGTGAGTGCCCGGCTCGGATTCGGCCGGTTCGCCGGCGGATACGTGTTCGAGGACGACGTGCGCGTTGGTGCCGCTGATGCCGAAGGAGGACACCGCGGCCCGGCGGGGCCGGTCCGCTGCCTCGGGCCAATCCCGCTTCCGGGTCAGCAGTTCGATCGCGCCGGTGGACCAGTCCACACGCGGGGTGGGCTCGTCGACATGCAGGGTCGGCGGCATCACCCCGTGCCGCATCGCCATGATCATCTTGATCATGCCGCCGACGCCCGCCGCGGCCACCGAGTGACCGATATTGGATTTCAGCGACCCGAGCCACAGTGGCCGCTCCGGATCACGGTCCTGTCCGTAGGTGGCGAGCAGGGCGTGTGCTTCGATCGGATCCCCCAGCACCGTGCCGGTGCCGTGCGCCTCCACCACATCCACGTCGTCGGTCGAGAGCCGCCCGTTGGCCAGCGCGGCGCGGATCACCCGCTGCTGCGAGGGGCCGTTCGGCACGGTCAAGCCGTTGGACGCGCCGTCCTGATTGATCGCCGTTCCGCGGATCACCGCCCACACTCGATGCCCGTGTCGCTGCGCGTCCGACAGCCGCTCCAGCACCAGCATGCCCGCGCCTTCGGACCAGCCCGTGCCGTCCGCCGACGCCGCGAACGACTTGCACCGGCCATCGGCCGCCAGCCCCCGCTGCCGAGAGAACTCCACGAACATCCCCGGCGAGCCCATGACCGTCACGCCGCCGGCCAACGCCATCGCGCACTCCCCCGAGCGCAGCGACTGGGCCGCCAGATGCACCGCCACCAGCGACGACGAGCACGCGGTGTCCACCGACACCGCCGGGCCCTCCAGCCCAAGCGCGTACGCCACCCGGCCCGACACCACGCTGCCGGTCGTACCGGTCAGCAGGTAGCCCCGCAGATCCACCGGACCCGCGTGCAGCAGATCGGCGTACTCCCCGTTCGACGCACCGGCGAAGACACCGGTATCGGATCCCCGCAACGTCGACGGGTCGATACCGGCTCGTTCCAGGGCTTCCCAGGAGGTTTCCAACAGGATCCGCTGCTGCGGGTCCATCGCCAGTGCCTCGCGCGGGCTGATCCCGAAGAACTCCGCGTCGAATTCCGCTGCGTCATAGAGGAACCCGCCCGAGCGCGTGTACGACTTCCCGCGCGCCTGCGGGTCCGGGTCGTAGAGCCCGTCCACATCCCAACCGCGGTCGACAGGGAACTCACCGACCGCGTCGACGCCCTCCGACACCAGATTCCACAGATCCTCCGGAGAGGCCACCCCACCCGGGTAACGACACGCCACACCCACCACCGCAATGGGCTCGAATTTCTGATCCTCGACTTCCCGCAGCCGCCTGCGGGTTTGGCGCAGATCGACCGTCAGGCGCTTCAGGTAGTCAAGGTGCTTGTTGTCGTCGGCCATCTCAGTTCCCGCAATCCTTCCGAACTCGAGCCAAACTCGAGGAATTCAGTGCTCAGGCTTCTAGTTCGCTGTCGAGAATCGCGAAAAGCTCTGCTTCGTCGGCGTTTGCCACATCGTCGTCGCGATGGACACCAGCGGTGTCGATTCGAGCTGCCCAACTGGTCGCAATGGACTGCAACCGAGCCACAATCCGGGCCTTTTCCTCCTCGCCCCAATTTCCGGTCGCGAGGGCGGATTCCACATCCTCGAATACCGCGTCGATCGAACGAACCGGCTTTTCCGCGGGCCCGTCCGACAGTTGTTCGCGCAGGTACTCGGCCAGCGCGGCGGGTGTGGGGTAGTCGAAAACCACGGTGGCCGCCAGCGCCAGACCGGTATCCGCTTTGACCCGGTTGCGCAGCTCGACCGCACCCAAGGAATCGAATCCCAGGTCCTGGAAGGTGCTGCGGTCGGCATCGAGCGCGGACACGGCGTCCCGGCCGAGCACGGCCGTCACGTGCGCACGGACGGTATCGAGCACGACCTGCCGCTGCCGATCGGCATCCAGGCCGGCAAGCCGTTGCCGCAGACCGGATATCGCCATCGAGTTCGCCGCCGGACGGGTGGCCGCCGGTGGTACCAGTTCCCGCAGCAGGGGTGGCAGCAGTCCGGCATCGGCTTGGGCGCGGATCGCGGTGGTGTCGACGCCGGCGATCACCGCGTGGCCCGGACCCGTTTCGAGCACCGAATCCCATGCGGCCAAGGCCTGCTCGTCCGACAACGCGGTGAATCCGGCGCGCATCGTCCGGGCCGCATCGGCATCGGTCAGGTGTCCGGTCATGCCATTGGAGCGTGCCCACGGACCCCAGGCCAGTGACCGACCGGCCAGCCCTCGTGCTCGCCGGTGGGCCACCAGACCGTCGACGAAGGTGTTCGCCGCCGCGTAGTTGGCCTGCCCGGGGCCGCCGACCGTGCCCGACAACGACGAGAACACCACGAACGCAGCCAGATTCAGATCCGCTGTCGCCTCGTGCAGATACCAGGCGGCGTCGGCCTTCGGCGCCAGCACCGCATCCACCCGGGACGCGGTCAACGCCGCGATGACCCCGTCGTCGAGCACGCCCGCGGCATGGATCACCCCGGTCAACGGCCACGGCTCGGACACATCGGCCACCAAGCGGCTCACCGCGCCGGGATCGGTGACATCACACGCCACCACTCGAACCTGCGCGCCAAGTTGCTCCAACTCGGCGGACAGAGCTGCGACACCGTCGGCTTGCGGGCCACGGCGGCTGACCAGCAGCAACGACCGCACCCCGTGCTCGACGACCACGTGCCGGGCGACCACCGCACCCAAACCACCGGTGCCACCGGTGATCAGCACTGTTCCCGTGCCGAAGGCGGACGCTTCGCCGCCGGTCGTAGGTGACACCACGGTGGACCGGCCGAGTCGAGCGGTGTGGGCGACACCGGCGCGCACCACCACCTGCGGTTCGGCCGCGGCCGGCGCCGCGAGCCGCTCGTCGATACGGGTGTCGGTGTCGACCAAGTGGATTCGGCCCGGATCCTCCGACTGCGCGCTCCGCACCAAACCCCACACCGCGGCACCGGCGAAGTCGGTGACATCCTCACCGGGCAGGGCGACCGCGCCACGCGTCGCGACCACCAGCCGGCTCGACGCGAACCGGTCCTGCCCCAGCCACGCCTGCACCACCTCGAGCATCCGGGCGACCTCGGCGTGGGTCGTGGTCACCACATCGGCGCCGGTGTGATCGGTCCAGCCGGACCCGGCCTCGACCACGACCAGCGGGGGCACCGGCGACTCCGGACCCAGCCGATCCCACCGGCCCACTTCCGAATCCGCCACCTGGGGCTCGGATTCGGTCGGCGACCACACCACTTCCAGGACCGGAGCGGCCGCACCGCCCGCACCCGCCGCGGTCGCGGCCAGCTGCGCCACCGGCATCGGACGGGTCGACATCTCGCCCGACAGCACCGGTTGTCCGTGCCCATCGGTCATCGACACCGACACCGACGAACCGGTGGCGGTCAGCCGCACCCGCAGCACCGATGCCTCGGCCGCATACAGTGCCACCGACTGCCACGCGAACGGCAAGACGACCTGACCCGGCGGGATCTCCTGCACGCCGGCCAGCAGTCCAGACTGCAGGGTCGCATCCAGCAGTGCCGGATGAATTCCGAATCCCGCACCGTGCACGCCGGTGTCCGCGTCGACGGCAATCTCGGCGAACACCTCTTCGCCGCGGCGCCACAGCGCCCGCACACCTCGGAAGGCCGGTCCCAGGTCGTAACCGCGCGTCAGGAACTTCGTGTAGTCGATCTCGACAGCGGTCGCCGCAGCCGGCGGCCAGGCCTCCGGCTCGGGCATCGCCGTGTCGTCTCGGCTGGTCAGCAGCCCATGCGCGTGCAGTTCCCACTGGCCGTCGTGGTCGTGTGCACCGCGGGAATAGATCGATAGCGACCGCTGCGCCGACTCCGGCTCGGGTCCGCCGACGACGACCTGAATCCGCACCCCGCCCGACGGGGGGAACACCAGCGGCGCCCGCAGCATCAACTCCTCGATCACCGGGCACCCGGCTTCACGACCGGCACGCAACGCCAACTCCACGAACCCGGTCCCTGGCAGCAACATGGCCCCGCCGATGACGTGGTCGGCCAGCCACGGCTGCGACAGCGCAGACAGCTGTCCGGTCAGGACGACACCACCGGCCGCCATCGGCACGGCCGCGTCCAGCATGGGGTGAGCCACCACCCGCAGACCAAGGGAATCGGCATCGGCGATACCCGGTGTGGTCTCGAGCCAGTAGCGGCGACGCTGGAAGGCGTAGGTGGGCAACGACACTCGCGAGACCGGAGGGGCGGCGAAGAACTCCCGCCAGTCGACGTCGGCACCGGCCGCGTGCGCCCGCGCCAGACCGGTCACGAACTGCTCGACCTCGCCGTGCCCGCGGCGGGCTCCGGCGATCACCGACGACTGCGATTCGATGTCCTCCGGCAGGCTCTGCCGGGTCATGGCCGCCAGGACGGCATCCGGACCGACTTCGAGGAATCGGCGCACTCCGGCGGCCGCCAGCGACTCGATCCCGGGGGCGAAGCGCACGGCCGACCGCACCTGCCTGACCCAGTAGGCAGGGTCGAGCACTTCGTCACCGGCGATCCGCCCGGACAGGTTCGACACCAGCGGCAGCTGCGGGCGGCGGTAGCTGACATCCCTTGCGACAGTGGTGAACTCGGCCAGCATCGGATCCATCCGGTGGGAATGGAACGCGTGCGACACCCGCAGCCGCGAGGTCTTGCGCCCGCGGTCGGCGAACTGCTGCTCGATCGCCGCCACCGCGTCCTCGTCACCAGACACCACCACGGCCTGCGGCGCATTCACCGCAGCGAGGGACACCCGGCCGGCCTGGCCGGCGAGTGCCTCGGAGACTTCGTGTTCGCTCGCCGCGACGGCCAGCATCGCACCCCCTTCGGGCAGCAGGCCCATCAGGCGCCCCCGCGCCGCGACCAGCCGACACGCGTCCGGAAGCGTCCAGACACCGGCGAGATACGCGGCGACCAGCTCGCCGATCGAATGCCCGATCAGGTATTCCGGTGTGACACCGAACGAATCCAGGAGCCGGCACACCGCGACCTCGTAGGCGAACAGGGCGGGCTGGGTGAAATCCGTCCGATCCAGCAGACCGGCATCGTCCGGCCCGCCGCCGGTGAACATCACCTGCCGCAGCGAAACGCCCAGCAGTGGATCGAACTGTTCGCACACCTCGTCCAGCGCCGCGGCGAACACCGGAAACGCTTCGTAGAGTTCACGTCCCATACCGGCCCGCTGGGCGCCCTGCCCGGTGCACAGGAAGGCGGTCCTGCGCGACATCGCCTGTGCTGCCGTCACGCCGGCGGCCGTGCACGCCGAGCCGTGCTCCGCGAGCGCCGCCAGGCCGGCCAGCAGTGTGTCGCGATCGCCGGCGACCACCGCGCCCCTCCAGTCCAGGCGGGCACGAGTGGTGAGGAGTGAATAGCCGATATCGTCGACCGCCACGTCGGGGTGCTCGATCGTAAACTGCCGCAGCTTGGCCGCCTGCGCGCGCAGGCCGTCCTCGGTCTTCGCCGAGAGCAGCCAGGTGGAGACGCCCGCCGCCAAAGCTTTCGCACCCTGATCAGGTGCCTCGGCCGCCGTCTCGGTGGAAGCCCCTTCGAGAGCAGGGGCTTCCTCCAGAATCACGTGCGCGTTCGTGCCACTGGCGCCGAAGGACGACACTCCGGCACGCCGGACTCGCTCCCCCGCGGGCCAGGGTTCCGCCGTGGTGAGCAGCCGCACCGAGCCAGCGGACCAGTCGACATGCGGGGTCGGCGCATCGACATGCAGTGTCGCGGGCAGCATGTCGTGCCGCATCGCCTGCACCATCTTGATCACGCCGCCGACACCCGCCGCGGCGGAGGTGTGGCCGATGTTCGACTTGAGCGAGCCGATCCGCAGCGGCTCTCCGGCGCGATCGCGTCCGTAGGCGGCGATCAGCGCCCGCGCCTCGATCGGGTCGCCGAGGGGGGTGCCGGTGCCGTGCGCTTCGACCGCATCCACGTCGGCGGGCGTCAGACCGGCACTGGCGAGGGCCTGCGCGATCACCTTTTCCTGCGAAGGACCGTTCGGTGCGGTCAGAGCATTGCTGGCGCCGTCCTGGTTGACCGCGCTGCCGCGGATGACCGCGAGGACCTGGTGGCCATGACGGCGTGCATCCGACAACCGCTCGACCGCGAGCATACCGAGGCCCTCGGAGAATCCTGTCCCGTTCGCCGCTGCCGCGAAGGCCTTACACCGGGCATCCGGTGAAAGCGCACGCTGCCTGCCGAAGGCGATCAGCAGCGTGGGGTCGGACATCACGGTGACCCCGCCAACCAAAGCGAGAGAGGTCTCGCCCTGACGCAACGCCTGACACGCGAGGTGCAGGGCGACCAGCGACGACGAGCACGCCGTGTCCACCGAGAGTGCCGGACCTTTGAACCCGAAGGTGAAGGCGACGCGCCCGGAAAGAACGCTGGCCGAACCACCCAGGTAGGCATGGCCTTCCGACTCGGCGGTCAGGCCCGGCGAACCCACGCGGGGCCCGTAGTCCTGGTGGATCACGCCGGCGAACACTCCGGTGTCGCTGCCGCGCAGCGTCACCGGATCGATGCCGGCGTCCTCCAATGCCTCCCATGCCGCTTCCAGGAACAGGCGCTGCTGCGGATCCATCGCCTCGGCAGCGCGTGGACCGATTCCGAAGAATCCCGCATCGAAATCGCCTGCCGCGTCCAGGAATCCGCCTTCTCGGGTGTAAATGGTCCCCGGCACATCCGGATCGGAGTCGAACAGGCGCTCGAGGTCCCAGCCTCGGTCGGCCGGGAACGGACCGACAGCGTCGGTGCCGGAAGCGACCAAATCCCACAACTGCGCCGGAGTTTCGACACCGCCTGGATACCGACAGCTCATGCCGACGATCGCGATCGGTTCGCCGGCACGGTCCTCCAGTTGCTGGATGTGCTTCTTGGCGGCGCGAAGGTCTCCGGTGAGCTTCCGCAGATACCGGCTGAGCCGTTCCTCGTTGCTGGTGCCGGGGTTGGTCATGCTGGGCCGAACTCCTCGTCAATCAGATCCAAAAGCTCACTGTCGGAACGGAATTCGAGATCATCGAACTCATCGTCCGACCACCTGCCTGCCAGATAGGTGCGGAGGCGCTCGTTGACGCCCCGCAATCCGGCGACGGTCTCGTCGTTGTCGCTACCGTCGGCGATGATCCGCTCGAGCAGGGCCTCGAGCCGCGCGATGTCGTCGGGCACCGCCGACGTCGGTTGTGCAGGCGCTGTCACCGCGGTCTCCGCCAGCAGGTAGTCGGCGACATCTCCTGCGGTCGGGTAGTCGAAGACCAAGGTCGAGGGCAGCGACAGCCCCGTCACCTTCGAGAGCCGATTCCGGAACTCGACTCCGCCGAGGGAATCGAAGCCGAGTTCGCTGAAGCCGCGATCGGGTCCGATGTCCTCGGCCGACCCGTAACCGAGCACCGCCGCCACGTGTTCCCGCACCAGATCCAGGACGACCCCACGTCGCTTCGCCTCCGCCACACCGTGCAGACGCTCCCCGAGCGACAGTTCACCACTCGATGTCGGGGCCGACCGGCCGCGTGCGCGAACGAACCCGCGCAGCACCGCCGAAATCGGACCCGTATGCGCTTCCAGGCGCAGTTTGTCGGTATCCAGCTGCAACAACGCTGACACCGGTTCGGCCGTAGTCAGCGATTCATCGAACAATCGCAGGCCGTCGGTTCGGTCCAGCGCAGCCAGGCCCAGTCGCTCCCACCGGCTCATGGCCGTGCGATCCAGCGCGCCGGTCATGCCGATGTCCTGCTGCCACGGCCCCCAGGCGAGTGAGAGCGCCGGTAGTCCCGCGGCGCGGCGTTGCATCGCGAGGGCGTCCAGGAAGCTGTTCGCGGCAGCGTAATTCGCTTGCCCGGCCGAACCGATCATTCCGGCAATCGAGGAGAACATCACGAACGCCGACAGATTCAGGTCCCGGGTGAGTTCGTGCAGATGCCACGCCGCATCGGCCTTGGGAGCGAACACCCGATCGACCTGGTGACCGGTGAGCGTGTGGAACGTGCCGTCGTCGAGCACGCCCGCGGTGTGGACGACACCGGTGAGCGGGTGCTCCGCGGGCAGGCTGAAGAGCAGCTCTCGAAGCGCGTCACGGTCGGTGACATCGCAGGCGGCGATCCGCACCTCTGCGCCGGATCGGGACAGTTCCGCCGCGAGTTCCGTTGCACCGTCGGCACGCTCGCCACGGCGAGAGACCAGCAATAGTCGCCGCACACCGTGCGTGGTGACCAGGTGCCTGGCCAGCAGCGCGCCCAATCCCCCGGTCCCGCCGGTGATCAGAACGGTTCCGGACCCGAACGATACTTGCTCTGTGACATCTCCTGAGGTCAGTGCCTCCAGTCGCGGTATCAGGACATGGTCGCCCCGCACTGCCACCTGCGGCTCTCCGGTCTCGAGCACGGCTCGGATCGAGTCCGCCGAAATGTGCTGTGCACCACCGGATTCGTCCGCGTCGAGCAGCACGATCCGCTCCGGATATTCGGTCTGAGCGCTGCGTATCAGCCCCCACACCGCAGCGGATGCGATATTCGGTGACTCATCGGGCAGGGCTGCCGCACGGCTGGTCATCACAACCAGCTGCGACCGCGCGAATCGTTCGTCGGCCAACCAGTCTCGCACCGTGCGCAAGGCGGCATTGACCCGATCGCGCGCGGATGTCTGCGAATCACCGTGCAGCGCAGCGGCTTCGGACCACACCACGACGTCAGGAACGGTCGAAGCCGAAGCGAGCGCGGTCAGATCCGGATACCGCTCGTCGATTCCGTCCACGTGCGCGGCTCCGAGCACGGCTGCGCTCCCGGTCGGGGTGTGTCCGTCGGGCTTCTCCACCGCCGCCCAGCGCAACCCGTACCGTGCCGCGCGTCCGCCCGGCAGCGTGGCGCGGAACTGCTGGACGTCGTAGGAGCGCATGACCGCTTCGTCGATGGTGACCACCGGAGTTCCGTCCTGGTCGATCGCCACGACGGTGATCGCCTCATCGCTGCGCTGGATGGCCATCACCCGCAACGTCCTGACTGTGGACGTGGTGTGAATTTGCGTTCCGCCCCAACGGAACAGGAGTTTGCCCTCGGCGGGATTGCCCTGGTGGTCGGGCCAGATCAAACAGGCGATACCCGCATGCATCACCATGTCGAACAGCGCCGGATGCAGCTGGAACCGTTCGGCCGAGAATTCCTGGTTCAGGGTAACCTCGGAGAAAACCGTGTCACCGCTGCGCCATGCGGCGTCGACGCCGATGAAGGAGGCACCGTATTCCAGTCCGGCGGCACGCGCCACCTGGGCCGGAATCCAGTCGGTATCCACCGGTTCGGCGTCGACGGGCGGCCACGGCGCGTTGCGCAGCATGTCCATGAGTCCGATGTCGATCAGCTGTCGGCTGCTCAGCACGCCACTGGCGTTGCGCGTCCACTCGCTGTCGGCCCTATCGCCGGTGAGGCGGTAGTGGAACGTGAACGATCGGCGTCCCGTGGAATCGGGTTCCCGCACAAGTACCTGGAGTTCGACCTCGCCGTCTGCCGGCGGGAGGATCGGCGTCTCGAGGGTGAGTTCCTCCACGGCACTGCATCCGATCCGCGGACCCGCGACCAGCAGCATCTCCATGAGCGCGGCACTCGGGACGAGCACCACGCCGTAGGTGGTGTGGTCGGCGATCCAGGGATGGGTGCGCAGCGAGAGCCGCCCCGTGAACAGCCACTCGTCGCGGTCGGCCACTCGCACTACGTCGGTGAGCAGCGGGTGGCCCGAGGCGGCCTTCCGCGGCTCGCCGAGGCTGGGTTCGAGCCAGTACCGCCGATGCTCGAAGGCATAGGTGGGCAAGGCGATTCGCGACATCTGGCGGGTGGCGAACAGCGGATTCCAGTCGACGGCCAGACCGGCGGTGTGCGCGTGGCCGAGCATGGTCAGGAACTGCTCGACCTCGTCGTGATCCCGGCGGCCCGCCGCGGCGACCACCGATCGAGCCTCGACCTCCGCGGGAAGCGTGTGCCGCGTCATCGCCGCCAGCACCGCGTCGGGTCCGACTTCGAGGAACCGGCGCACGCCCGATGCCACCAGCGTCTCGACACCGGGCGCGAAACGCACCGCGGCGCGCACCTGTGACACCCAGTACCCCGGATCCAGTATCTCGTCGCCGGCGATCCGGCCGGAGATGTTCGACACCAACGGAATCCGTGGGGCGTTGAAGGTTACTCCCGCCGCGAGGGCCTCGAACTCGGCCAGCATGGGCTCCATCCGAGGGGAATGGAACGCATGAGACACGCGCAGTCGGCTCGTCTTGCGACCCCGCTCGGCGAACTGCCGATCGATCTCGTCGACGACGTCCTCGTCACCCGAGATCACCACGGCCGCAGGCGCATTCACCGCCGCCAATGACACCCGATCACCGAATCCGGCGATCGCCGCGCTGATTTCGGTCTCGGACGCGGCCACCGCGAGCATCGCGCCGCCCGCCGGCAGCGCATCCATCAGCCGCCCTCGTGCCGCGACCAGCTCGCAGGCGTCTTCCAGTGACCACACACCGGCCACATACGCCGCGGCCAGTTCACCGATCGAGTGCCCGATCACCATGTCCGGGACGAGTCCGAACGACTCCAGTAGCCGATACAGCGCCACTTCGAACGTGAACAGCGCGGGCTGGGTCAGACGTGTCCGATCCAGAATCCCGGTCTCCGGGGCGACTCCCTGATCGTCGATCAGGTGTCCGGTGAACATCGCTTGCTTCAGGGAACATCCGAGCAGCGGATCGAACCGGGCGCACACCTCGTCCAGCGCTGCGGCGAATACCGGGAAGGCCTCGGACAGGCCTGCGCCCATACCGACCCGCTGCGCGCCCTGGCCGGTGAACAGGAAGGCGGTCTTCCCCGAGCCCGCGGTGCCGGAAACCACTCCGGCCGAGGCGGATCCGGCGACCAGCTTCGCCAGCCGCGCGAGCAGTTCGTCGCGATCGGAACCGAGGACCGCCGCTCGCCACTCGTGCTGCGCACGTGTCGTCACGAGCGAATACGCCACATCCGCCGGATCGGCGTCGGGGTGATCGATCAGCCACTGCTGCAGTTTTGCCGCCTGTGCCCGCAGGGCGGTCTCACTCTTGGCCGACACCAGCCATGGCACCGCCGTGTGCGGGTCGTCGGTAGCCGGTGGCGAGACGACAGGCTGCGGGGCGGGCGCCTCCTCGAGGATCACGTGGGCGTTGGTGCCGCTGACTCCGAACGAGGACACACCGGCTCGGCGAACCGTTCCCCCTGCGCGCCATGGTTCCGGATGGTTCAGCAGGCGCACCGCTCCGGCCGACCAATCCACGTGCGGGGAAGGCGTTTCCGCGTGCAAGGTCGGGGGCAGGGCTTCGTGTCGCAGCGCCTGCACCATCTTGATCACGCCACCGACACCGGCCGCCGCGACGGTATGACCGATATTCGATTTGATCGATCCGATGCGCAGCGGCTCCCGATCCCCGCGATCCTGCCCGTATGCGGCGATCAACGCGTTGGCTTCGATGGGATCCCCAAGGGGAGTGCCGGTTCCGTGCGCTTCCACCGCATCCACGTCGGCGGGTGTGAGCCCGGCATTCGCGAGGGCCTGCGCGATCACTCGCTCCTGCGACGGACCGTTCGGCGCGGTCAGGCCATTGCTCGCACCGTCTTGATTCACCGCACTGCCCCGGATGACGGCCAAGACGTCATGGCCTAGCCGCTGCGCGTCCGACAGCCGCTCCAGGATCAGTACGCCCACGCCCTCGGCGAAGGCCACACCGTCGGCCGCGGCGGAGAACGCCTTGCATCGGCCATCCGGCGACAGGCCGCGTTGGCGCGCGAAATCCACGGAGAGATAAGGGGTTGCGGCCACGGTGACGCCACCGGCCACGGCCAGCGATGTTTCGCCCTGACGCAGGGCCTGACACGCAAGATGCATGGCCACCAGTGAGGACGAGCATGCGGTATCGATCGTGACCGCTGGTCCCTCGAGGCCGAAAACGTATGCCACGCGGCCGGAGACGACACTGTGGGTGGTGCCGGTCAGCCGGAAGCCTTCCAGGTCGCCGGTGACATGGTCGACGTACCCCGAGGCGCACGCGCCAGCGAACACACCGGTGTCGCTGCCGCGCAACGTGATCGGGTCGATTCCGGATTCCTCCAGTGCCTCCCATGATGCTTCCAGCAGCAACCGCTGCTGCGGATCCATCGCCAGAGCTTCCCGCGGGCTGATTCCGAAGAATCCGGCGTCGAAATCGCCTGCGTCGTCCAGGAATCCGCCGCCGCGGCTGTAGACCGTGCCGGGCTTGTCCGGGTCCTGGTCGATCAGCTGCACGAGATCCCAGCCACGATCGCTCGGGAATTCGGTGGTGGCATCGGTACCCGACCGCACCAGATCCCACAACTGCTCCGGGGTTCGGACGCCGCCGGGGAATCGACAGCTCATGCCGACGATCGCGATGGGCTCGTCCACGCGGACGCGGCGCGACACCCGTGAGGTCCTTGGACCGGATTCTGTTCCCTCGATCTTGGAGTGCAAGAGGGTCGCGACCGCCGCGGCGGTGGGGTGGTCGAAGACCAGGGTGGACGGCAGCGGGACACCGGTGGCCTTCGACAAACGGTTGCGGAATTCGACGCCGCCGAGCGAGTCGAATCCCAGTGCGTCGAATCGCTGGTCGGGACTGATGTCTTCGGCGGAGCCGTGCCCCAGCACGGCCGCCGCGTGCTCCCGGACCAGGTCGAGCACCACCTCGGCGCGTCGGCCCTCCGGTATCCGGCTCAGTCGTGTGCCAAGCGAACTCGACGCGGCCGTGGTCCGGTCCGTAGTGCGGGGCAGGAAACCGCGGAACACTGTCGGCACCGCACCGTTGCGCGCTTCGCGGCGCAGCTCCGCCGGGTCGAACCCGATCGCTGCCAGGTGCGCGGCGGCGCGGCCGGTGGCCGCATCGAGCAGCCGGAGACCTTCGTCGTTCCCGAGTGGGTGGAGGCCGAGCCTTTCCCAGCGGGCGACGGCGCTGCGGTCCAAACCACCGGTCATGCCGACGGCGGCATTCCAGGGCCCCCACGCCAGCGAAATCGCAGACAGCCCTTCGGCTCGGCGACGGTACGCCAGCGCGTCGAGGAATGCGTTGGCGGCCGCGTAGTTGGCCTGTCCCGCCGTTCCGACCGTTGCCGCGATAGAGGAGAACAGCACGAAGGCCGACAAGTCACGGTCGCGAGTGAGCTCGTGCAGGTGCCAAGCGGCGGTGGCCTTCGAGCTGAACACTCGCCGCAGTTGCTCGGCGGTCAGGCCTGCGAGGGTGCCGTCGTCGAGGACACCCGCCGCATGTACGACGCCGGTCAGCGGATGATCGGACTCGATCGAATCCAGCAGCGAACGGAGGGCTTCTCGATCGCCTACATCGCAGGCCGCCACCCTGACAGCGGCGCCGGCTTCCGACAGCTCGGACACCAGTTCCGTCGCACCGTCGGCAGTTTCGCCACGCCTGGAGACCAGCAGCAAACGGCGGACCGCGTGTGCGGCGACCAGATGTCGGGCCACGAGTGCGCCGAGGCCACCGGTGCCGCCGGTGATCAGTACGGTACCGGTGCCAAATGACTGCGCCGCGTAGCGACTCGATGGGGGGTGGCGGTCGGGCGATGGGTGGGCCTGGCCCGGCTCGGCATCGTGCTCGGCTTGTGCTCTCGCCAGTCTCGGCACGAGCAATGCTCCGTCGCGCACCGCGGCCTGCGGTTCGTCTGCCGCGATCACCGCGCCGACCAGCGTCGGGTGATCCATGGACGCGGCTGCCGACGGGTCGGCGTCGAGGAGGATGAACCGGCCCGGATATTCGGATTGGGCGCTGCGCATCAGGCCCCAGACGGCTGCCGCGGCGAGATCCGGTGCCGCGCCCGGCAGCGCGGCAGCGTTCGCCGTCACCACGACCAGCCGAGTGTCGGCCAGGCGTTCTTCCGCCAGCCAGGCCTGTACCGTCGCCAAGACCGTTTCCAGGTGGCCGCGAACGATCGCCGGATCCTCGGCCACACCGATGACCTCCGGATGCCAGATCACGACATCCGGAATCACCTGTGCCGCAACGAGTTCCGATGGGGTCGGGTAGCAGGTTTCGAATCCGGCGACCGGTACCGAACCGAGTACGGCCATCCGGTCCGCGGACAGACTCGATGTCGCCGCCGGTGCGGGCGTCCACTGGATCTCGTAGAGGTCGGCGTCATCCCCGGCCAGTGTGGCGCGCATCTGTTTCACGTCGTATGGCCGCATGACGACCGCGTCGACGGAGATCACGGGCCGTCCCGAATCGTCAACGGTCGCAACGGAGACCGTCTCCGGGCCGCTCGCGACGGCGATGACCCGCAGCGTCGTCGCCTTGACCAGCGGCTGGTGCAGTCGCGCCCCGCCCCAGCGGAACAGCAACCGGCCGGTGTTCGGATCGCTGTCCTGATCGTGCCAGACGAGCCCGGCCAGCCCGGCGTGCATCACCAGGTCGAGCAGAGCGGGATGCAGATCGAACCGCTCCGGTTCGGACGCGGCCGCCGTATCCAAGGTGATCTCGGAGAAGACGGTCCCGCCCCGCTGCCATGCGGCGACGACACCGATGAACGCCGGACCGTATTCGAGTCCGGATCCCTTGGCGATCCGCTCGGGAATCCATGAGGTGTCGAGGATTTCGGCGTCGGCCGGCGGCCATGCCTCGTCCCGCAGCCGGTCAAGCAGAGCGTCATTGCCGTCCCGGGAGGGGGCCAGTACGCCGCTGGCGTTGCGCACCCACTCACCCGCTCGGCGGCCTGCCTTACGGAAGTAGAAGTTGAACGGCCGTCGCCCGGTCCCGTCCGGCTCCTGCACCGACACCTGGAGCTCGACCTCGTCGTCCTCCGTCGGAAGTATCGGAGCCTCCAGGGTCAGCTCCTCGACGACGCCGCAATCGATTCTGCTGCCCGCGACGAGCAGGAACTCGACCAGGGTCGCGCTCGGCAGCACCACGGTGCCGTAGGTCATATGGTCGGCGACCCACGGGTCGGTCGGCAGCGAGAACCGCCCGGTGAAAACGAACTCGTCCTTACCGGCCACCGGCACCACGCCGGTGAGCAACGGGTGGCCAAGGGGGTCGCCGGTGGCTTCGGGACGCGGCGGCAACCAGAATCGCTGGTGTTGGAAGGCGTAGGTGGGCAGGGGAACTCGTCGTACCGCCGGGCGACGGAACAGTGGCGTCCAATCCACGCTCACACCGGACGTGTGAGCGTGCGCCAGCATCGTCAGGAATTGTTGGAGCTCATCGTGATCCCGGCGCGCGGCCGCGGCCACCACCGACTCCACACCCTCCGGAATGGTCTGCCGGGTCATCGCCGCCAGTACCGCGTCGGGCCCGACTTCCAGGAATCGGCGCACTCCCGAGGAGATCAATGTCTCGATACCCGGCGCGAAACGCACCGCGGCCCGCACTTGCCGAACCCAGTAGGCGGGTTCCATTACCTCGTCCCCAGCCAGCTGACCGGACACGTTCGACACCACCGGTAGGCGTAGTCGGTTGTACGTCAAGTCCTTTGCGACAGACTCGAATTCGGCCAGCATCGGCTCCATCCGATGCGAGTGGAAGGCGTGACTTACCCGCAGCCGCGCCGTCTTCCGGCCGCGCTCGACGAACAGCGCCTCGATCTCGGCGACCGCGTCCTCGTCACCCGAAATCACCAGGGCCTCAGGTGCGTTCACCGCGGCGATCGACACTCGGTCGGGGTATCGGGCGATGACCTCGTTCACGTCGGTTTCGGACGCCCCGATGGCCAGCATCGCACCGCCCTCGGGCAACGCACCCATGAGACGGCCACGCGCCGCCACCAACCGGCACGCATCCTCGAGCGACCACAGGCCCGCGAGATATGCGGCCGCGACTTCTCCGACCGAATGGCCGATCAACACGTCCGGGGTGACGCCGAAGGATTCCAGCAAGCGATACAGCGCCACCTCGAAGGCGAACAGCGCGGGCTGGGTGAACTCGGTCCGATCCAGGACCGTGGCACCGGTACCGCCGAACATGATGTCTTCGAGCGAGCACTCCAGCACCGGATCGAACTGGGCGCACACCGAATCCAACACGCCCGCGAATACCGGGAACGCCTCGTACAAGCCGGCGCCCATGCCGATCCGCTGTGCACCCTGACCGGTGAACAAGAATGCCGTCGTCCCCGAACCGGTGGCACCCGTGATGACGCCGGTGCCAGTCCCCGATTCGGCGAGATTCGCAAGCCGCTCGAGCAATTCGTCCCGATCGCGACCGAGGATCACACTGCGCGAATCCAGCTGCGCCCGCGACGTCGCAAGCGAATAGGCCGCGTCCGCGACGTCGATCTCCGGTCGCTCCGACAACCAGGTACGCAGCCGGGCGACCTGCGCGCGCAGACCTGCCTCGCCCTTGCCCGACACCAGCAGCGGGGTAACCGGCATATTCGACTGCCGATCCGCATCGTCTTCGATGTCGCCCTCGGCAGCCGCTACCGGTGCGGCTGGTGCTTCTTCGAGGATCACATGCGCGTTGGTGCCGCTGATCCCGAACGAGGACACACCCGCCCGGCGCACTCGATCGCCCGCGGTCCACGGTTCGGCCTCGGTCAGCAGACGCACCGCGCCCGCCGCCCAATCCACGTGCGGCGTAGGCGTTTCGGCGTGCATCGTCCGCGGCAGCCGCTCGTGCCGCATCGCCTGCACCATCTTGATCACACCGGCCACACCGGCCGCGGCGACCGCGTGGCCGATATTCGATTTCAAGGACCCGATCCGCAACGGTTCCCGATCGCCGCGATCCTGTCCGTAGGCGGCGATCAACGCCTGTGCTTCGATCGGATCACCGAGAGTCGTGCCGGTCCCGTGCGCCTCCACAGCGTCCACGTCGACCGCCGAGATCCCCGCGTTGGCGAGGGCCTGCACGATCACGCGCTCCTGCGACGGACCGTTCGGTGCGGTCAGGCCATTGCTCGCGCCGTCTTGATTCACCGCACTACCGCGAACAACGGCCAGGATATTGTGGCCGAGCCGCTGCGCATCCGAAAGCCGCTCGAGCACAAGCACACCCGAGCCCTCCGACCATGCCACACCGTCGGCGGCAGCCGAGAACGCCTTACAGCGACCATCCGGTGACAGGCCGCGCTGGCGGGCGAAGTCCACATACAGAGTCGGGCTGGCCGCGACGGTCACACCGCCGGCGAGCATGAGCGAGCTGTCGCCCTGGCGCAGTGCCTGGCATGCCAGATGCAACGCCACCAGCGACGACGAGCACGCCGTATCCACCGTCACCGCCGGACCTTCCAGGCCGAACGCGTACGCGACGCGACCCGAGATGACGCTGTGCGACGTGCCGGTCAGCCGGAAACCCTCCAGGTCACCAGTCACCCGCCGCGAGTAACCCGACGAGCAGGCGCCGGCGAAGACACCGGTATCGCTGCCCCGCAACGACATCGGGTCGATACCCGCGTCCTCCAGGGCTTCCCATGCTGTTTCGAGCAGCAGCCGCTGCTGCGGATCCATCGCCAACGCTTCGCGGGGGCTGATACCGAAGAAGCCAGGATCGAAATCGCCTGCACCGCTGAGGAATCCGCCGTGGCGCGTGTATACCTTTCCCGGTTTGTCGGGGTCCGGATCGAACAGCCGGTCCAGGTCCCAGCCACGGTCGGCAGGGAATTCGCCGATCGCGTCCCGGCCCGCGGCCACCAGATCCCACAGGTCCTCGGCGGATCGCACACCGCCCGGGAATCGGGCACCCATGCCGACGATCGCGATCGGTTCGTCCGACGTCGGGGATGGTCGGCCGGCGGAGCTTGCGGGGCGGGTTAGCTCAGCGCGCCGCGATACCCGCCGCTGCCCGTGGTCGGTGCCCGTGACCTGCGCCCGTAGCAGCGCCGCGATCGCACCCGCGGTCGGATGGTCGAAGATGAGCGTCTTCGGCAGCGGCACACCGGTGGCCCGTATCAGTCGGTTCTGCAGCTCCACCCCGCTGACGGAGTCGAAGCCGAACTCGGTGAACGGCAGGTCGGGGTGAATCGATCGGGCCGACTCGTGGCCTAATACGGCAGCGGCATGCTCACGAACAATATCGAGAACTACTGTGTCGCGCTGATATTCCGGAGCCGCCAGCAGTTTGCGTGCCAGCGGGCCGTTCTCCCATGCTGCGGTCGGCTCATTACCTTCGGAGATTTGCTCCCCGGTCGCCGCAACGACGTCGGTGCTACCAGTGAAGCCACCGGAAGCGACCGGCGCACCGGCCCAGAAGTTACGGCGCTGGAACGCGTAGAGCGGCAGGTCGACCCGCCCCCCACCGGAGACCAGCGCGCGCGGATCCACCTGCACACCGGCGCAATGGGCCTGTGCCAGCGAGGCCATGAACCGTTCCGGACCGCCCGCACCGCGCCGCAACGACCCGACAACGGATACGCCCTCGGCCGCACCGGCCGCCTCGGCGGTTACGCCGATGCCCATCGTGAGCACCGGATGCGGACTCGCCTCGACGAATGCGTTGATGCCGCCCGCGATCAGCGCCGTCACAGCATCGGCGAATCGAACCGGTTCCCGCAGCGACCGATACCAGTATTCAGCGTCCAATTCCGCCGTATCCAACCGGTCGGCGAAAACCGTGGAAAAGAACGGTACCGACCCGGAGTGCGGGCGGATCGGCTCCAGTTCCTCGAGTAACCGATCGCGTAGCCGCTCGACCGCCTTCGAATGCGACGCGTAATCCACCGGAATCCGGCGGGCCCACACACCGTCGTGGGCGCAGGCGGCGAGAAACTCCTCCATCGCCGGAACATCACCGGCTATCACGCTTTGCGCCGGTCCGTTCATCGCCGCTAGCGACAGCCGATCCCCATACGCCGACAAACGTTCCCGGACCGCGTCGGCGCCGAGTCCGATCGAGGCCATACCGCCCTGTCCAGCCAGCTCATCTGCGACCGCCCGCGACCGGAGAGCAACCACACGCGCCGCATCGGACAGCGACAGTCCACCAGCGATGTAGGCGGCGGCGATCTCGCCCTGGGAATGGCCGATCACCACGTCCGGCTCCACGCCGGCCGCTCGCCACATCCGGGCCAGTGAGACCATCACCGCGAACAGCGCCGGCTGCACCACGTCCACGCGGTCCAGCGGGGGCGCGTCACCTTCGCGACGCAGCACCGCCGTCAGCGACCAGTCCACGTACGGCGCAAGTGCCGCTTCACATTCCGCGATCGACTCCGCGAACGCCCCACCCGAATCCAGCAGGCCCAGCGCCATGCCCTCCCACTGGCTGCCCTGCCCCGGGAAGACGAACGCGACCCGCCGCTGCTCGGCCCGCTCGGTTGTCGGGTCGATCGCCACGGCGGGCGCGGTCGGGTCGGCCAGGGCCGCCAAGCCGGCCAGCAGCTCCTCTCGATCCCGCCCGACGACGCTGCCGCGCCACTCCATCTGGGCTCGGGTCGCCAGCAGCGAGTAGGCCACATCGGCCACATCCGGCTCCGAATGGCGGAGCAGCCACTCCCGCAGCCTGGCTGCTTGCGCCCGGACACCTTCCTCGCTGCGGGCCGATACCACCCACGGCACCGCACCGGCCGCGCCATCTGCCGTGGACGCGGCGGACCCGACGGCAGGCGCCTCCTCCACGATCACGTGCGCATTGGAGCCTCCCATGCCGAACGAGGACACACCTGCCCTGCGTACGGTGGCCATGGGCCAATTCTCGGTGCCCATCACCACTCGTAAACCCAAGTCCGCGAGCGGAATTCGCGGATTCGGCGTCTCGAAGTTCAGGCTGGCCACCAGTTCTCGGCGGCTCAGACAGAGCACGGCCTTGATGAGACCCGCGATACCCGAAGCACCTTCCAGATGCCCGATATTCGTCTTGACCGATCCGACGGCCAGCGGCGCATCCCGCTCCCTGCGCACACCGTAGGTTTCGCCGAGCGCGGCGGCCTCCACCGGATCACCGGCAGGTGTTCCGGTGCCGTGCAATTCGACGTACTGCACCGACTGCGCCTCGACGCCTGCCACGGTCAGCGCGGAGCGGATCGCCGTCGCCTGCGCATCCCGGCTCGGGGCCGTCAGCACTCGGCGTTCGTTGCCGGTGTTGACCGCGCTGCCACGGATGACGGCATGGATCCGGTCGCCGTCCGCGACCGCCTGCGCCAGCGGTTTCAGCACCACCATGCCGCCCCCCTCGCCACGCACGAACCCGTCGGCCCGCGCATCGAAGGTGTAGCAGGCGCCGAGCGCCGAGCGCGCGCCGAACTGCTCTATACGCTCACCGCTGGTCGGCGACAGAATCAGGTTCAGGCCGCCGGCCAGGGCCACATCGCTCTCACCGCTGCGCAGGCTCTCACAGGCCAGATGCACCGCGACCAGCGAGGATGCCTGGGCGCTGTCGACCAGGATGCTCGGGCCGCTGAAACCGAAGTAGTTCGAGACGCGGTTCGCGATGATGCCGCGTCCGACACCCCATAGTGAGTGGCGGCTGACACCTGGGCCACCCTGGGAGGCCAGGATTTCGGCGAAATCGCTTCCGGTGCTGCCGAGGAACACACCGCACCGCCGGGCATCGCGCGCCGTGGCGGCCAGGCCCGCGTCCTCGAGAGCCTCCCAGCTCAATTCCAGTGCCAGCAGCTGCTGCGGATCGATTGCGCGCGCCTCATTGGGCGAGACCCCGAAGAAGTCCGCGTCGAACTCCCCTACGGTGTCGACGAATCCGGCCCGCTCGGTGATGCTCTCCCGCCTCGGGGGAGCCGTGCCGATCGCGGCGCGGCCCTCTCTGAGCAGCTGCCAGAAACTGTCGAGATCGGCCGCGCCCGGCATTCTGCAGGACATGCCGACGATAGCGACCTCGAACGCCGATCCGGTCACCTCTGAACATCCTTCCTCAATGCACGCTGTGGCCCCCCGTAGGCGTCTGACGAGTGTGTTAATTCGTAGATCTAACTAACGAGTTCAAAAGTAGGTCGACTCCGACCATTCCTGCTTCGACATAACGGATTTCGACGCGCTCGAGGCACAGCGAAGAGCCCCGAAGGACGCGGAGCGTCTTCCGCAGGCGGACTGGGGCCCCGAGGAGATGGTGCAGGCCACGCCCAGATTGGACCTAGCTGTGCCGCCGGGCTCAGTCGAACAATTGATCAGCGAACGACGCTGAAGACTGAAGCGCTACGGGGACATGCCAGAAGATTGAGGCGCGCACAAGAGGGGTAGCGCCCGAACGAGGTGCGTACGTAGCACCTACGTTAAGGCGATATGGATTGACACAATGATCCCTCTCGGGTGTTCGAACGGCAGGACAGGAGTCATGGTTACTGGACAGTATTTGTCCGATCTTGACCTTGTCAACCGACCGATATATCCCCACGGCTGAAGACGAGACGCAGGCTCGATCGAGGCGAGCGCTCACCAGTCGGCACCAGTGCGCTCGCCGGGATCCGATGGATCGGCGGCGTCGTTGCCGCGGTCGCCGTGCTCGACATCCCGATGTTCTCGGTGATCGATCGCCGCCGCGAGACGTTCACGCCGGCCGCGGCACGATTTCGAGGAGATCGGCAGTTGCAGGCGCCGGACGTCGTGTCCGACTTGAAAATCCGCGACCGCCGAGCACTCGCGGAAAGGTTGCGACTCGCACAGCGGACCAGTCGCCTCTATTGCTGGCGGGCACGGGCCCCGTTCACCGGCGAAGGCCTCGACTGCCCCGCGCTCGACACCTTGTTCCTCGCAGCTCCCGTGTCGTGCCGTATGTTTGCTTCACCACCATGAAGGGTAAGCCGGTATCCGAATTGCTTGCGACGTGCGCTCGGAATTGAAAGGATCGGGGATCGCAGCGAATCCCGAGACCCTCCCCGAGACAGTCGGCGGGCGGCTGGCCCGATGCCTTCCGGCGGCTGGCCACCACGCTCCCACCATCGCGGCCACAGCGGCGCATTGCCTTCCGGATCGCTATCGCCTCTACTGCATCGACTTTCGGCCGACAAGCAGGTGCTGTCGGTAGACCAGCCACTGTCGGCCAAACCCGGGAAACCGGCACTCTGCCGAGTCGCTGACAGCAACGTGCGGCTCTACCTCGCGGCCCTGCGCTCGGTTCAGGACCTGGTTCGACGGGGCTGAGGCGACGGGCCTACGAGTTGTTCGCTCGACGCTGGACGTCCTGGCGCGGCAAAGCCGTCGCACCCCTCGTATGCGCTCGAACTGACCGCGCTCGCGGGAGCGCTGCCCTGGAAAGACGTCACACGGTGGGCGGCTGGTGGAACGGCGCCTTCAACCCCGAGATAGACCTCATCGGCGCCGACCGCTCCCCGTCGCCAACCGGGGTGATCTTCGCCGGATCGATCAAATGGCTCGGCACCCGGTTCGACCGCCACGATCTAGCCGAACTCACTCGCGGGGTCGCCAGCGTTCCCGGCTTTGCTCCGCACGAAACAGCGTTGGCCGTAATGTCTTTGGCCGATATCGAGCACATCCTCGCCGACACCGTCGACCTGGTGCGGAACGCCGCTGACGTGCTCTCGGCATGGAGTTGAGGTAGCCGGGCCCGCTACGACGTTCGCCAACTGTCGCGAAATGATCTGAAACGCGATGGGATACACCCTATGGCGACCGGCGATCCACCGCGCGCGGCGCGATCGGCTCATTCCACCGCGGCCTTGGCCTGCGGCCAGATGCGGGCCAGGTCGATCAGGTGCGCGAGCTCGGCGTCGAAATCGTGCGCGACCACGGGCAAGGGCGGTGGTGCGCCGGTGCCAGCGGGCGGTAGGCCCGCCTTTCTGGCCTGCGCCGCCCGCATCAGCCGATGGGCGTAATCGGTAGTCCCCCGGTCCGATTCGGGCTCTCGCACGGTATTGCGTTGCGTTTCATCGGTTTCGGCCGGGAGGTAAGCGCCTAGGTGGAGCATTGCGTCGCGGATCTCCACAGTCATCCGCATCAGACGGGTGGCTGGATCTGAGCCGTGCCGCGCATCGGCGGGCATGACGATCTCCGGGACCGCCGCGGTGAGGTCACGCCATAGCGGCAATAGTCGACGGCAGGTTCTGGTGGCGCGATCCATACCCGCCCGCAGCACCAGCTCCGCGACCAGCGGTATCGCGTGCAGTGTCGCATTGACCACGACCCACAGGGTGAACGCAGCCTGGACAAGCGACAGTTGTGGTCCGTCGGGCCATCCAGTGACCAGCTGGGAAAGCGAGAGTGCATGCGCACCCCAGATAACGGCATTGCTGCCGATCAGGCCGATACACACGATCCGCGCCGCGCGCGGGGTATCGACATCGCGGAGTGCGCCGAGGCAGCTGCGAGTCAACACGACCGTGTTGTAGGTGACGGCGAAGGCGCAACCGATGCCCAGTCCAACCCCCGCGAGGCGCAGGTCGACCGATCGTCCCGAGTATCTCGCCGATGCCGCGACCAGGACTATCGACGCCGTCGCGGCCAAGGCGAGGAGAGCGACGTTGCGCTGGTGGCGCCATACGGTATCCGGATCGGAATCGGCGCTGACGAGCCGACCGAAGCTGTACTGGTATGTGGTGGTCATGAGAACGCAGCCCAGGGCAAGCTGATTCGCCGGGTCATCGATGGTCGGCGTCGATGCGCACCGGTATATCAGCAAGGCCGCGATGCTCCACAGGCCCGTGTGGTTTACGAGCCGATCGATAACAGCGCCGCCGCCGAGCCACAACCGAGCCGACAGGAGAACCGTGACATAGCCGATCACTGCCCAGGCCACGACTTCCGGTATCGGTGACGACATCGACGCATCCTCTTGGTCCGGCGGCTGACAACACATTCGAATCTGCAACGACGTGCTGGCACTAGCCTAGGGCCGAGAGCCACACGGCCTTCGGACCACTGGGTTGGCCCGAGGGCTTCAAACAAGAATCACGCCGAGAACCAACCTGCAGTGGGAAATTCATTGACAGCGTGGGGCTTTCATTTCTTTGGGCGCACACGCCCTCAGTCCGTCAGCACCGTGGCAACGCCAGTGAACCTCACCGGACCGGGCTGGCGAATTCGCATCCAGTCCGCTCAGCCGAAGTAGCGACCAACGAATTCCCCAGGCACCGGCCTGGTGACCTCAGCCGATGGGCGGCCCGGCATGTACCAACGCACACTGAGCCTGCCGTGATCTGCAATGGGTTCGGCTGGCGGAGTCTTGACCTCCTGTTGGCCTCGAAAGTACGGGCCAACAGGTACGGACACCCGTCCGATGGAGTTGTCCGTACCTGTTGGCCCTCCGACAAGGAGTTTGTCCAATGGCGTGCGCTCAACGATCGGACGCCCCGCACTGGCCACGGCCGGTGAATACGCCGGAATCGAATGAACGGCACAGATAGTGTGCGTTCAAGTCAATATCCGAACAGTCTGCTTACAGCGCCGCCGCTCGCGCGCTCATCACGGCCGCGCTGGAGCGCTACGGCTGACTCGTGTTTGCGAGAGCCCGATCCGGAAGGGACCGGATCGGGTTCCCACACTTTATCCATGCCAGGTGGGCCATTGCCGCGATATCCTCGGCTCGGCTATTTAAGAGCTACCCGGACGCCGCCGGAGAACGCCGAGTCGTGGAACTCGATAGCAGCGGGAACGGCTCCCTGAGGGACGTCGAAGGCGATGACCACCGAGATCTTGTTGCCGGGGTTGATATCCGCGAACAGGTGATCATTCAGGTTAATCTCGGCCGCGGTGTCGTTGTTGAACTCGCGGCCCTGATCGTCGATCAGTTGCTGGTTACTGCCGAAATAGCTACGTGGCTTGTCTCCGACGTTGCTGACCGTGACATGGACCAGGATGTATTCGCCCTGAGCTTCTTTCCGCAGGAATTGGTTGTCGCCCACAGCCTTCACTGGCGGATCGACTCGAGTCACGACGAATGCGAATTTGCCGTCGCGGACCTCCGAACCTAGGGCGGCTACCGAGGATGTGCGGGGAGCTTTGGTCGGCGTCGTCGCGGCCGGTGCTGGCTGTTGCCCCGGCGCCGCCACGTCCGAGGTGTGCGCGTTGGTTTTCGGGGAATCTTTGGCCGATAGGCCGACGATTCCGAAGCACCCGCCGCAGAGCAGGATCATGGCACCGATCAGAATCCACGGCCAAATGGGCGTCTTCTTGCGTGGCGGCTGCGGATGTCGATATCCGTATTGGGGTTGCGGCGGCCCGTACTGCGGTTGCCCTTGGGGCGGCTGGCCCTGGTATGGATGCTGGGGAGGGTAGGGCTGACTCGGTTCGGTCATGTTGTCCCCCTTGAGGGTTGGGTAAGCGAGAGCGGTCGTTCCCCGTGATGGCAGCCCGATTGCGGGCTGTTGGCTGCACATACGCGCGCTGCCGAGTCCTGTTACGTGGCCCGTGGCGAGTCGCTATCGACGCGCCGAGATTGGATTTCAGACGTCATGTCTCCTGAGCCGTGTCGTGGCGCGCGGAAACTCGGCGCACCGCCTCAAGTTGGTCGCGCACCTCTGAAGGTCTCGGCGCAGCTCTGACCGATATCGCACCACTTCATCTCGAAGGGCAGCACCCTCCTTGGCATGCCGGCGAGCAGCGAAGCAACAGCGTTGCGAAGGGTTTCGGCTGACACCTCGCCGAGCTGGGCGACCGCCGCGCCCGCCTCATCGAGAGCCCACGCGTTGTGCGCCTGCACATTGTCCGCCGCCGTCGCGGATCCCGTAATCAGGTCGACTGTCAGTGGCCACTAGCCCACCGACGGGCGGGCTCATGTGTGCGGCATCGGGTTGGCAGCCCGGGATAAAAAGAGGGTTGGCCTGAGGGCTGGCATCCTGCCGCCGCTCGGGCGACCCTCTCGAGATGGTCAGCGAGAGGCATACCTCTGACTGTGTTCGAACTTGTTGGGTGAGATGTGATGTGCGCCCGGCCTCGACTGTGATTTCTCCCGTATATCCGGTTCAATGACACGTCCCGTGTCGATACCGCTTAACGTCGCGACGGCATAACAGTTGGTTTGGAAGGTGGCAGCGAGCGTGGCAGGTACCCAGGCGAAGATCGATGAACTGGTCAAGATCCTGACGATCGCTGAGGAACCGGCAGGTGAGGCCGGTGCCGCCAAGCGGGAGAAGAAGGGCATCCCGAGCGTTCGTCAGCGTGTGAACATGCTGCTCGACCGTGGGACATTCATCGAGACCGGTGCGTTTGCTCGTCAGCCCGGCCAACCGGATGCTCTCTACGGTGACGGGCTGGTCACCGGTCGCGGGCTGATCGGGGGTCGTCCGGTGGTGGTGATCGCCCACGATCAGACCGTGTACGGCGGGTCGGTCGGTATCACCTCCGCCCGCAAGTTCATGCGGGCGCTGCAATTCGCGTTCGACAACGCGTGCCCCGTGGTGACGATCAATGATTCCGGCGGTGCGCGTATCCAGGACGCGGTGGGTTCGATCGCTTCGTTCGGTGATATTTCCCGGGTGTTGGAGAAACTGTCCGGCTATGTGCCGCAGGTGTCGATCATTCTCGGCAAGTGCGCCGCGGGTTCGGTGTACGGGCCGATCAACACCGATGTGCTCATCGGCACCAAGGATTCCTACATGTTCGTCACCGGGCCGGAGGTGATCAAGGCCGTCAACGGTGAGGACATCACCGCCGAGGAGCTCGGTGGCGCCAAGGTACAGGCCGAACGCGGCACCCTGCATCACGTGGCCGACACCGAGCAGCAAGCCTACGACTGGGCCCGCAACTACCTCAGCTACCTGCCGACGAGCTGTCTCGAGCAGCCGCCGATCGTGAACCCCGGTCTGGAGCCGGAGATCACTGCTTCCGATCGGGAGCTCGACACGATCATCCCGGATTCCGATCGCGCCGGTTATGACATGCACGAGATCCTGCTACGGATCTTCGACGACGGTGAATTTCACGAGATCCGCGCCGCGTTCGCCCCGAATCTGATCACCGGGTTTGCCCGGGTCGACGGATATCCGGTCGGTGTCATCGCCAACCAGCCGTTGGTGTTGGGTGGTTCCATCGACGCCGCCTGCTCGGACAAGTCGACCTACTTCATCCGGCTCTGCGACGCATTCAATATCCCGCTGGTGTTCGTCGCCGACACCCCGGGCGTGCTGCCGGGCCTCGAGCAGGAAGCCAATGGTGTGATCATCCGCGGCGGCCGGGTCCCGCGCGCAATCATCGAGGCGACGGTCCCGATCATCAACCTGGTCGTGCGCAAGTCCTATGGCGGCGCCTACGGCATGATGGCAGCCCGGCAGGTGGGTGCCGATATCAGTTTCGCCTGGCCGACGGCCCGGATCGCGGTGATCGGCGCCGACAGCGCGGTCGACCTCATCGGCAGGCGGCAATTGGCGGCGGTGCCGGAGGAGCATCGGGCAGCGGCGCGCGAGTTCATGATCAACCAGTACAACGAGACGATCGCCACCCCGTGGATCGCCGCCGAACGCGGCTACATCGACGCGGTCATCGAACCGGCGCACACCCGACTGGAGATCCGGCGCGCACTGCACCTGTTGCGCGACAAGCCGCCGGTCAAGCCGGAGTTCAACCCACGCAAACACCCGGTGTACCCGATGTGAGCTTCCCGAACCGCCACCGCTGCACCACAAGTATTGGGCCCAGCCGCCAGGACCAGTTGCCGAACGGACCGGATAAGGAGGTCGCACTCGAATCTTCACCACCAAAGCCACTGAGTCGCAGACAAGCCACCTACCCGGGCGCGCTCCCGTCGGAACGAAATCGGTGCTCACCACAACTGCCACTGCGATTCCCTCGGCGGTACGCAGGCGCCCGGAGCGGCTCCCTGCATGCTCTCGTCCGAGCCGATCCGCTGTCGGCGCCGCCAACCGGGCCAGCAACTGCCAGGCCATCCACGCAAGCATCCGCTTCATCGGCGGAAGAGAGATACACCTAACTCCCCCTGCGCAATTCACTCCGACGCCGCGCGTTCGATCGCCGTTGCCGCGGCCGCCCAGGGTCAGGTAGCGTCCGTCTCCATGAGTGATGGGGGGATTCCAGCCTCTGGACAGAACCTTTCGGTGGTTCCCGATAAGGTGCGCGACGTCGGCAAGTACGTCTACGAACTGGCCGAGGCGCTACGCACCGCGTTGGATTCTGCTGCGAAGGACGTCGATGCGCTGGCCAACGGAACGTGGACGGGCGACCTGGCAGTCAAGTTCGCCGACGGCTGGACCGACGTCCGAGATGGCGGCGGTCAGATCATCACCGCACTATCGGAGATGGCCGAGAAGCTCGGCGTCACCGCCGATACCTACCAGGCTCGCGACGAAAGCAACGCGTCCGGACTGAATACCTCCAGTTTGGATCTACCATGAGTTCAGAGTTTCAGGTTGATCTGGACCATCTCGACGAGATCGTGGCAAGGCTGTCAGGGCTTGCAGGCTTCATATCCGAGCACCTCGACGAGATAGACGACAGGGTCGCTACCCTCACAAATACTGGGTGGGAAAGTATTGCGGCTCAGGCTTATACGGAGGCACATCGTGAATGGGTCACGGGCGCGAGGGAATTCACCGAGGGCATCCAGGACATGAGCGAAGCTGCCCGAAAAGCTCATACCAGCTATAGCCGGGCGATCGAACTGAATCTGAAGATGCTCAAGGGGAGATGAGCGGTGCATGTCAACTGGGAAACCTACTACGACGCCGCTAAGAAATGCCACGACCTCGCCGCCGAGCTGCGCCGCACCGACAAGCCGGTACACGACGCCGTCAAGGGTGAATGCGCAGGAATGGCTGGCGACGCTCCCGGATGTAAACAATGGGGTGAAACCTACGACCGTGTCGCGCAGCAAACAATGCAAAGCTGTACGCACCTGGCCGATGCACTCACCAACTTCGGGAATGTGCTCTACGCCAACGGCTACAACTATGGTGTAGCCAACGAGAGCAATCCGGCACCGCAGGCACCGACCATCCAGCAGGTCTCGGAGTACAAGGTCACCATACCGACGTCGGTTCACGACAACGGTAATGGCGTCAAACACAACGGCGGTGTGGAAGAGTTCTTCAACGAACTAGTCGCCAAGATCATCGATACCTTCGAAAAGCTTCCCAATGGCGATGTGGACAAGCTTTCGAAGGCCGCCACTACATGGAAAACCTTCGCCGACAATGAAACAATCACTGGGGCGAGCGCCAAGATCTCCGCGATCTCGGCCTTGTTCGACGGCATGGACGAGCCCGAGAATCGGCAGCTGATCCAGGACAGCTTCGGCACCCTCAAAACCGGAGCCGAAAACCTCTCAGCCGCCTCCCTCAACGTCGCAGCACCTGTTGCGGACTACCACAGTTCGATGAACGAGGTCGGCGACGCCATCAAATCATTGATGACGGGGTTCGCTTGGGCCGTCGGACTACTTGTCACTGGCGCAGTCATCGGCGCTCTGTTCAGCTTCGGAGGCTCCATCGCAGTTGCCGGCGTCGGCGTCGGAGCCGCCGCTGCCGACACTGTCTCCGCCATCCGCGGCCTCTATACCACCAAGCGGCTCTTCCAGATCCTCAAGGTCACCCTGGCTGTCAGCGTCACCGTCGGAGTCATCGACGCCTTCGACAAGGTTCCCAGCCTCACCGATGGCATCCAGGCTCTGGCGACCATCATCGCGATGAAGGTCTATGTCGACAGTGACGAGGCCGCTGGAGGCACCGATCGCCCCAAGAAGATTCCGGCATCGGGCTCCGGCAAAGACAAAGCCAGCGACGCACCGAGCTGGGCCAAAGGCAAGGCGCCCTACGTGGGAGAAAGCGGGAAAGCCTATGCACGCCGACTGATGGACGAACACTATGGACCTGGCAACTGGGAGGGTACCGGTCCCAACAGCGAGTTCAACAAGATCAAGAAATACGGCGACCGAAGCTGGAAGAATCCAAACTAGAGAATGTACGAGGTGCCGGTGAGTTACATCTATGTCTTAGACCATTGGTATGAATTTGACGATGGCACCGAAATTGTCAGAACAATAGGGCTGTATTCCACCGAACTCAAGGCCAAAGAGGCCGTGGAGCAGACGCAGGATCTGCCGGGATTCCGCGATCGTCCTGACTGTTTTCATATAGACCGATACACAATAGGCAAAGATCACTGGACAGAGGGATTCTTCACCCCAGACTAATGAGCCAAGGAGACTCGATGGAATCACTCTTTCTTCTCGAACACGTACGTCCAGTCGGCGACGATGCAGACGATCGCAAACGCATCGGCATATACGAGTCGGAAGCCGACGCCCGGAATGCTGTCGACAGACTTCGCACGCAGCCAGGATTCTGCGACTATCCCGACAATTTTGTCGTCCAATCCTACGAGATAGATAAAAACTATTGGACGGAAGGCTACGACAACAGTAACGAAGTATAGCGCCCTTTCTCCAAGGGTATGACCGTGCCCGACGAGAGCATCCTTACCGACAGGCACGTTGTCAGCCGCGTCGGTCGACGGGAGCCAACTTGACCCCCAGCAATCGCAGTCATGCATCCGTGCACGTGACACACGGTCTGTATCTGGTCGGGTGCCCCCCGTATCGGCCGGTTGTTCGTGGTCACACATGACGTGTGGTCCCCAACCGGTCCCCACACTCCCAGGCGCGGGCACGGTCGACGATCAGGGGCAAATCGGACGCCGTTCCTGATGGAGTTGCAGGGATACCGGTTTGCAACTGTCGTCAGCGTTGTCGTCGGACTAGCGTGGGACCTGCGGCCGATAATGGGTTGGGGACAGGACACCTATACGTCGGCACTGTCGATCTCCAACCTGCCCCGGTTTCCTTCGGGCAGATTGGGGATGGTGAACACGTTCACTGTCGTTAGAAAGGAGCTGCCGTGTTCATGGCAACCACATGCACTACGTCGCGCCGGATATTGGCCCGCGCAGCTGTCGCTGGCGCAATTGCTGCTGCGTCCTTGACAATATCGACGATTCCGGCCTCGGCCGATCCGGCGACGTCCGTCACGGTCGGCACCGAAATCAGGCATGACCGTTGGGACGACCGTCCTGGCTTCCAGGGCAACGGCCACGGCAAAGATTGGTGGGGCAAAGATTGGTGGGGGGATCACGACCGCGGTCGCGGCAATGATCCGTTGTGGCGTCTGTTCCACAATCTCATACCGGGTGGTGTGTTCGGCAGCAGCTAAATCGGGGTCACACAGCGCATCGGTCCGACCGTCAGTGTCGGGCGGATGTCGTTTCTGCGCCAGAAGATCAGTCGATCACCTGCGACCTCTGGGTTATGAGGTGAACGACCGCTGTCTACGTGCGTTCCAGCCGTTACGGAACGTGCTGGTGGCACATGAGGACTCGCGCGTCTGCTCCAGAGGCAGATTCGGGCCGGATCTCGAGGTCTCAGGGTGGTTGTCACTGTCTGAGGTCCTGGCGATTGCAGCTACGCAAGCGGGAGAATCCGCGGTCGGATGACTACGAAGTGGATTTGATCTTTCCGTCGTTCGACTGGACGCTGCGGGACCCGGTGAACGTCAATCACCAGTGGCAGCAGGTTCGCGAGGCGCTGGGGTTGCCTGACGATGTGAGTCCGTACGCGTTCCGCAAATTGGTTGCGGTTCTCCCCGACGATCAAGGATCGTCCGCTCGGGTGACTACGGACATGCTGTAACACGCCGACCCGGCGGTGACTCAGCGCAAGTACATGGCCCGTGGGCGTGTGCACCATGATGCTGCGGCCGACTTCACTCACACAGTGCTGTGTTGGAACGGCTGGGGATCGCGTGGCGGGATCCTCAGGGCAGGCCGCGGTAGTAGGTCGGTGATGCTTCGGGCGGGCGTTCTGGTGTCCGTTCCGGTGGTGTTCAGGGCAGTCGGTCGAGGAAGCGGCGGACCCGTGCGGCTTCGTTGCTTCCGGTGGTTGCCAAGCGCAGCAATGAGAAGTCGTAGCGCCGACAGATCTCGTTCTTCATCGCATCACGGGCGAGCTGCTTCGGGTCCGCCTCATGGGTACGGAAGCCGTCCACCTCGATGGCGCACATGTTGGCGTTGGTGATCCGGTTGTAGAGGACGAAATCGAATGACGCCCGGCGCTGGACGAACTCGCGGTGCTGATCGTCGAGCCGGTCCAGACCGCGCGGGAACGCATGTTGAAGAAAGACCTGTCGATGTATCGCCAGGTGGCTGCGACCGGGTTCGGTGAGCACCTCCTCCAGCATCGTGAGTGCGATGTCCTCCGACGGAAACTCGGTACGCCCCCAACCGATATGCGGGTGTTTGCGCTGCCGCTCCTCGCGGTCTGTGTACAGCAGGTCGAAGATCGACACCACGTCGCTGTCGACGACGGCGTTGTCCGGATCCCGATATCGGATGTAACCGATCAGATCGCGCAGGTGCCGACTCTTCGGCAGTTCAGAGGGATGGGTGACCAGGACGAACAAGCGCATCGCCCGGGATACAGCCACATTGATCAATTTGGGATCGTCGGCGAACTCCAGAGCTGACCGGCTGCTCCGGGTGTCGTCCAACACCGTGGTCATGACGACCGCGTCTTTTTCCCTCCCTTGGAATTTGTGCACGGTATCGGATTCGATGGAATCGATCAGGGCGTCGGTCACCTTGTCGGCCTGACGGCGGTAGGGGGTGGTGACGCCGATGTCGTGCGGCGGGATATCGGCGGATATCCAGGGAAGGACCTCGTGCTGGATCACGTCGATCTCGCGCTCGTTGCTGCGCCCCTTCGACTTCGGGTCGTCGTCGCCGTAGACATAGCGCATGTGGTTGCCGGGAGCGGTCCGCACTACTGTCATCGGAGCGAACTTCGTCGCGCTGCGCGTGTACGGAATCAGCTTGCCGTCGTAGAACTTTCGATTGCAGAACTCGATGATGTCCGGATCGCATCGATAGTGCTCACGCAGCATCACCCGGGGCATCTGATCGCTGTAACGGTCGATGATCGAGGACAGGACGCTGCGCCGGTAGTCGAAGACCGGATCGGGTGCCGCGGGCGCATCGGTGAGATCCTTCGTGACCGGCGGGAGCTGCTCGAGATCACCGACCACGATGAGGTTCCGCGCACATGCCAGGACGGGGCCCACCGTCACCAGATCCACCTGTGATGCCTCGTCGATGATCAGATAGTCCAGCAGGGCCGAAGGCCCGATGCTGTTCTGAAGCGAATGGCAGGTGCTCAGGATGAGCGGGTAGTCGTGGGTGAACTGCCCGAACTGCCGCCGATACCGCCGGTCGTAGACCGTACGGGACACTGCGGCATACCTAGCGCACAGCGCGTCATGGAGCATCTGCCCGGACAGCCGCGCCTGGTCGGCCGACAATGCGTCGAACTTCTTGCCCGCCAAGGTTTTGCTCAGCTGCTCGATCTGTCGCGCGAGTTCAGCGATCTTCTTCTCGTAGTACAGGCGCTCGATCTGCAGCACGACGTCGATGTCGCCGGCATCGACCTTGCGGAGCGCCCGGTACTTGAAATAGCGGTTCATTATGTCGACCATCCGGCCCCAGCCGCGGTCGCGGCTCCACCGCGGATCGGTGTCGGCGATGAAATCGAGCAGTTTGCCCGCACTGTAGCGATGCAACAGCGGTAGGTCGTCGACGTTCGGTACCTCACCGCGGTCGAAGAACGACTGAAAGTGCCTTTGCTCCAACTGATATCCGTGCAGCTGATGCCGTAGCTCGGCGCGCAGGCGATCCTGCTCCTGCAGTGCGGCGAGGCGCCGATTCACCTTGCCGAGCTGGTCCGAGGCCTCCGGGACAGCCACCGAACTGGCGCGCAACATCGCATCGACCACGGTGTTGCGTGGCCCCTGGCTGGCAAAGAACTCATCCCGCTTGTCGGCGCGCCCCAGATTGGCCGCCACCATCCCGAAGCCTTCTTTGCTCAGCTTCTCGAAAACGTTGTCGACAGCGGAGTTACTGAACGACACCACCCCGACCGTCGCGCCAGGTCGGCAGATCACCGAGGCGATGATGTTGAGGATCGTCTGCGTCTTCCCGGTTCCGGGCGGGCCGTCGATTACTGAGATCGGATACCGCAGCGCATTGAGCACCGCCGCACTCTGACTGATGTTGGTACGGAACGGATACACCGGCAGCGGGATCTCGTCATCGGGCCTGGGCTCGATCGGCTCATGCTCAAGAATGCGGGCCAACGCGCTTTCGGAGTGAATGAAGTTCAGGCTCTGATGGTTTCGGAGCAGAACTCCGGAATCGCCGGTCAGCTTCTCCGCCATTGCGCGCCAGTACGTCAGCACATCACGGGAGCGCGGGGTGATGACGGCATTCGGCAGCACCTTCACCCGGTCCGCGCTGTAGGCGTTCCATCCGCCCGTACCGGTCAACACATGCCACCACGATCCGACCTCCTGCGGGCCGGTGAACAGGTACGCCTCTGTCGCGGCCGCCGCGGATCCGTCTACGAACAACAGCACGTGCGGCCCCAGCAGCACCGGCGCAGGCCGTTCGAGAACCGTCACTCGCTCCCACCCGAACGAGTAATCCTTGGGCTTCCCGAACTGCACCCGGACCCGCTCCGATCGCGGTTCGAATACTCTGATCTCCAGAGTCTTGTCCTCGGGAACCCAGTCCTCCTTCCGGCGGATAACGACCGCCACAACCCGTGGATCGAGCATTGCATCCCCTCACTGCCGCCGCCCGCGTAAGCATCCTACAGTTCAAGGGTTTTCTCTGTCTTCTATTGCGGCACTTTACCTTTAGGGCAACGAGCTGGCCGTGACAGTCGGCCGCGCCCACGCCCGATCTGGCCCAACCACATGAAAGAGATTGCAAGCAAGGATAATTCGTGCATTCTCAATGTTGCCGAAGTAGTGCGGTGACTGATTGGAATGGGAGGGGCCGGTGAGAGCCAGGGTCACAGTCGAGGGGATGGACGGCGAGTGGATCATCGCCTTCAGTCGAGCCGACCGCGAGCTTCTCGACATGATGAAGGAGGCGGTTCCCCAGTCTGGTCGGCGATGGGACGTCGAGAATCAGCTTTGGCAGATCGCAGCCCTGGAAATCGTATGCCTGGCGGGCGGAACTCGGGTGGGCCGCTTCGGTGCGCTCGCTATCCGACGATCTCTTCGACGATCTGACGACCATCAACAACTGGTTGAGCCACAATCCACCAAGCACAACCCCCATCGTTCCCCTGCGCTTTCGTTCGGCCGAAATCTTCGGTCGGGAAAAGCGCCTCGATGAGCTGACGCGGACAACCCTGTTCGGTCCGAACCGGGTCACCCTCGATCTGCTCGCATGTACCCGGCTGGCCCCTCCATTGCCCGGTGCGGTCGTCGGCACCGGACCCGATGTCCTGATCACTGAGAACAGCGATCCGTACTGGGTCCTTATCGATCTGCTCCGCAACTCACCAGGCCATCCGATAGGGGTCGTCGCCTGGGGCTGCGGTCGTTCCTTCCCCGCTCAAGTCGACTCACTGCAAGTCGACGTCGCAGGGCTTGGCCCTATAGCCGGAACAGCATGGTACTGGGGTGATTTCGACCCATCCGGGATCGCGATCGCCACCGCTGCCTCCCGCGTCGCCACAGCAATCCCCATTCGACCGGCCATCGGACTCTGGGCCGCGATGGCTGAAAGACCCGTCCAGGACCAAGGCGCTGTCGACTGGAATGGAATACAGGGAGACGAATGGCTGGGCGCTGAGCTGTGGTCGCGGCTCGCACCTATCCGGTCAGCACATGGCCGGATCGCACAAGAAGCTGTGTCTGTTCCAGCCATTGCCGGATGGGCCAACAGCCTGGGCTGATCCGCAGTCGGCCGGTCACGTTGCCTTCAATCTCCCCGCGCACGCCATCTGATGAGGTGTTGGAAATTGCACGGCAGCGAGCAGCTGGTGCCGTTCAGCTACGCCAGCTAGCTGCGATGCGTCATGACGCCGGCTCCGAACCGCCGGGCCAACCGAGCCGGAGAGAACTTCCCGACCTTCCGCCATGGCCCCGTTGCCGGGATCAAGATAGACGCATGGCTGCGGAAGCATGGTTCGGGTTCGTCGGAGTCGTTCTCGGCTCCGTGACGACGTCGGTACTCACTGTCTATAAAGAACGAATCACGGCGAAACGTGACATCACCGTGCGTGATCAGCAGTACGAGCGTGACCGCAAGACCGCACGCGACAGCTTCCAGCGAGACAGCATCCTCGCGTTGCAGTCAGCAGTCAGGGATCTGATCAACGCAGCCGATCAAGAGCTCAACCGGATCTACAGCGAATACGAACGGACCAACCGCTGGCCCGCCCGTCAGTGGGAGACGCCAGCAGCCGCCGGCTGGGAAGACGCTCACCTTCGCTTAGAGGAGTTCGCCGCCCGAGTTTTCGACGCTGATCTGCGCTCACTCGCGCACAAGATAAACGATGCTGCCTACCACTCCATCTGGGCGGAGAGCCCCGAATCGTGCAAGAAGGCATACGAGCCCATCCATCCCCTGCGACTTCAGTTTCAGCAGCGGGTTACCGATGCCCTACCGTCCTTGTACTGATCCGCGGGGCAGAGGCCGACCTCATGTAGGTAGCGCACCTAGCCCGCCGGGCGGCAGGCCGCATACCCCTCCACGTGGCTGACCTGACCTCCCCAGTCCACCCCGCACGCGCCGCCCTCGGTGTCACCGAACGCACAACACTGCTTAGCGCAGCCCTACGGCTATCATCGGTCTTCACTGTTGAGTGCCCTAGCAGTACAAACAGTCGATATCGCGGGTTTCGCCGCGAAGCTTCAGGATCACCGACATCGCTGTCGCGGTGTCGGTATCGGTAGCGTCAAGTAGGTCTGGGCATGGTGACTATCGGTTGCCCCAAGTCATGAGACCCTCTCCCCACCGAGATCGCCGTGACGGCGCCTCCCGCGACGGCCCCCACTGCCCGCACCGATCCCCAGGTTGGCCCGGGTTGACGAGAGGCTCGCCGCCACGCAGGATCGATCGTGATATGAGCGATTCATGCTGGTAGGACTATTGGGTCCGGTGATGGTGGAGGCCGCGGACGGGACGAGGGCGTCGGTCGGGGGGCCGCGGGTACGGGCATTGCTGGGGTTGCTCGCGCTCGAAGCCGGGCGAGTGGTTCCGGTGGCGCGACTGGTGGACGGGGTGTGGGGAGAGGACCCGCCGGCGGGGACAGGGAATGCGTTGCAGACCTTGGCGAGTCGGTTGCGCGCGGCGGCGCCGGGGGTGGTGCGGAGGGATGGGGGCGGGTATGTGCTCGAGCTTGCGTCCGAGGACGTCGACGCGCATCTGTTCACGCGTGAGGTCGAGGCGGGGCGGACATTGCTCGCGGCCGGGGAGACAGAACGAGCCATCGCGCGCTTCGATACCGCGCTCGCGTTGTGGCGCGGGGAGCCGTTGATCGATGTGGGGGAATCGGACGTATTGCACGCTGCGGCACTGCGATTGACCGAACAGCGGCTCGAAGCGATCGAACTGCGAGCGGACGCCTTGCGAGCCTTGGGCCGAGGCGGCGAAGTATTGCGTGAGCTCCGCACGGAAGTCGCGGCACATCCGTTCCGTGAGACGCTCGCCGCGCGACTGGTGCTGGCACTGGCGGCAGCGGGGCGCACATCCGAGGCGATACAGCAGTTTCAACGCACCGAGGCCCTGTTACGGGAGGAGCTCGGCACAACACCCGCCGAGGTGCTGCGCTCGGCCCTGGCCGAACTTCACACCAACGCACGCCATGATCCCACCGTCGACGGACCTGTCTCCGAGACGACGTCCGGATCGGGTCGTACGGGAGTTGTGGCAGCATCCCCGACCACCGGGGCATCGAAGGTATCCGCGCCGCTGCTGCCCGGGCGTCGCACCAGCTTCGTCGGACGCGGACACGACGTGGACGGAGTGCGGCAGGCGTTGCGCGAGTCCCGACTGGTGACACTGTCGGGTAGCGGGGGTGTGGGAAAGACTCGGCTGGCCGCCGAGACGGTCGGGGCGCACGCCGTGGACTGGGTGGATGGCTACGCCTTCGTCGAACTGGCCGCACTCGAGCGAGAACGAGCTGGCCGACCTGCCGTGACCGCGGTCGGAGTGGCGATAGTGAACGCGCTCGCCGGGTTCGAGCGACCCGACGAACTGTGCGCGGAGTGGGCCGAAGTACTGGAGCGGACGCTGTCCGGCCGCCGAATGCTGTTGGTACTCGACAACTGCGAGCATGTCGTGGAGGCGACCGCGCGCCTGATCGACGATCTATTGCAACGGCTACCCCTGCTGCGGGTCCTCACCACGAGCCGGGAGCCGATCGGCGTGGACGGCGAGCGACTGTATCCGGTCCGGACCTTGGACCTGCCCGAAGCCGACGTGGATTTCCTGGCGGCAGCCGGATCGCCCGCCGTCCGGCTGTTCCTCGACCGCGCCACCGCGGCCCTCCCGGATTTCGCGCTGTCCGAAAGCAATTCCGCGGATATCCGTGCCATCGTGCGCAGCCTCGACGGCATGCCGCTGGCCATCGAGCTGGCCGCCGCTCGCGTGCGGAGTCTGCCGCTGCCGGACCTCAGCGCGCGGCTCACCGATCGCTTCCGTTTGCTCACCAACAGCACTCGTCACGCGGTCCCGCGTCATCGCACCTTGCACGCGGCTGTCGCCTGGAGCTGGGAACTGCTCACCGATGCGGAAGCCGCAGCAGCCCGGCGTTTTTCGATTTTCGCGGGCGGCGCGACATTGGACGCCATCACCAGGGTGTGTGGTCCGGACGCCATCGACACGGTCACCTCACTGGTGACAAAGTCGCTGGTGGATTTCGACGGACAGCGCTATCGAATGGCGGAGACCATCCGAGCCTATGCGACCGCGGAATTGACCGCAGTCGGCGATGCGGACGAGGTCGCCCGCATCCATGCCGACTGCTTCCTGGAGTTCACCGACGCCGCCGCCCCCGGATTACGCACTGCCGCACACCCCGATTGGCTTGCGCGTCTGATCGCCGAACACGCCAATTGCGAAACCGCGCTGCGGTGGGCGCTGGACGCGGGCGACGGCGAGCGTGCGGTTCGCCTGTACGGGAATCTCGTCTGGTACTGGCTGCTGCGCGGGTTGCACGGCGACATCTCCGAACGCCGCCGCGAGGTCCTCAGCCTGCTCGGCGACACACCGCCGCCGGGGTGCACCGGGGCATATCTGGCCTGCCGGTACGGCGAGGAGCTGCTCGCGTACTTCACCAATATCTGGTGGGGCCAAATCCGGGAGAACACAGGGCAATTCGAGCGACTGACCCGTGCTGCCCTCACCGAAGATCGGCCCCCGCACCCGATGTTCGTGCTCGTACTGGCGCTGCGTGACCTGCTCGGCGACGACGACAGCCTGTTGACCGCCTGCACCACCTCCGACGATCCATGGCTACGCGGAAATGCCCTGATAGCACAAGGTTTCGATGAACTGGGCGGCGACCATCCCGCCCGCGCCCTGCCCACGTTGGAGGCGGCGCTGACCTGCCTGAGCGCGCACGGTGACGCCCGGTCACACAGCCGCGCCCTGATCTCCCTGGCCAGCTACCGGACCCGGATGCTCGGCCTGGACAGCGCCCGCCCGCTGATCGCGCACGCGCTGGAACTGCTCAGCGCCGACCTTGGCGCCGGTGAGCGCATCGGCGTGCTGCTCTTCGCGGCGGAGATGTACCTGGTCGGCGGCGATACCGACAGCGCGGCAACATATCTCGACCGGGCCGAGCCCCTGATCACCCCGCACATCATCCCCGCACCCGGGCGCTTCCTGGCGGCGACGCAGGCGCACCTGGCGCACCTGCGCGGCGACAACGACCGCGCGATGGAACTGTTCCGGCGGATGTCCGAGCAGCCGCTTCCCGCCGGCCCGCCGCCCGCCGGACGCCACGACACCGTCCGCTTCGTGAACCCGGTCTTCGTGAGCACCGTGCACGCGGCGACCCTGGTCGCGGCGGGGCAGCCGGACGATGCGCTGCGAGAACTGGCCATGCCTCGCGATCTGGCCGCCCAGACCTCGGCGGCGCTGCTGGCCGAGGTCGGAATCGGTTACGCCCTGGTCGCGCTGGCGAAGGGTGCCCCGGAGCGCGCGGCCCGCATTCTCGGCGCCACCGATCGGATCAACCGCAGGGCCGGGGTCATTCGCATCGGCCCGTTACGGCGGCGAGCGCTCGACCAGGCGGAAGCGGCGCTCGGGCCCGTGCGCCTGGGCGCGGAGTTCCTTGCGGGCGCCCGGCTTCCGGACGAGGCGGTGCTCGAACTGCTGCGTACCGTTCGCTGACAACGACTGTCAGCGAACGGTACGGGCCGCACTGGATGCTCGGGACGCGTATCCCACCGATCCAGGAGTGCTCATGTCCGTTCCCTCGAATACGGAATCAGTTGTTTCCGTGCGTAATTCCCGCCGACTCGGCGAACGTGTCGGCATGGCCGGCGCCGTACTGGGTGCCGGGTTCATCATTGCCGTCGGCGGCGGTTATCTGCTCGTCCCACAGCAAATGGCCCAGGGGTTCGGCTTCACTGATTGGCCGCACAGTGAAGCCGACGGTTTCCTGAACGTCAAAGGCGTCCGCGATGTGGTCTCCGGCCTGATCTTGCTCGCCTTGCTCGCGGCCGGGCAGCGTCGCGCCGTCGGCGTCGCCACGGTCACCGTCGCCCTCATCCCGACCGGCGACATGCTCACCATCCTGCTGCGCCACGGTTCCACCGCCACCGCCCTGGGCGTGCACGGCTTCACCGCCGCCCTTGTGGCCGCCAGCGGCGCGCTGCTGCTACGCCGTGAAAACCGTTGAGCGCCCGATGAAGACGCTGGTCAATACCGCTCACATCTACATGATCATCGGCCTGATCTCCGGGTTCTACTACCGCGAGATCACCAAGATCGAACATTTCACCGGGAAGTCGCAGCTCAGTGTCGTGCACACCCACCTGCTGGCGCTGGGAATGCTGTTCTTCCTCATCGTGCTGGCCTTGGAGAAGCAGTTCACGCTCAGCGCCCGGAAAAGCCTGTACGGCTGGTTCTTCTGGCTGTACAACATCGGCCTGGTCATCACCGTCGCGGCCATGACGCTGCACGGCACCTTCACCGTGCTGGGCAAGAGCAGCGGTGCGGCGATCGCGCTCGTCTCGGGTGTGGGCCACATCCTGCTCACCGCCGGGCTGGTCCTGTTTTTCATCACCCTCGGCAAATCCATCGACGACAGCCGAACACCGCGCACCACAGCGATATTTGCCGAACAGGAGGCATCGTGACCACCGGCCGGGACAGCGCGCTGTGGACGCGAGACGCGGTCTCGCTCGCTGCGCTGATCGCCGAGGGCGCCGTCACCGCGGCCCAGGTCGTCGAGGCGCATCTCGAGCGCATCGAGCAGGTCGATTCCGAAATCGGCGCGCTCACCAGGGTATTCGCCGAGACCGCGCGTGCGGAGGCGGCCGCGGCCGACCGCAGGAGGCCGACCGGGCCGCTGCACGGGGTTCCGGTCACCGTCAAGAACAACCTCGATGTCGCGGGCAGCCCGACCACCTGGGGCGTGGCGGCCTTCGGACAGGCCATCGCGACAGCGGACGCACCCGCGGTGTCCGCACTACGGCGAGCCGGGGCGATCGTCATCGGGCGAACGAACATGCCGGACTTCGCCACTCGCTGGCACACCGACAACGACGAGGCGGGACCGACGGTGAATCCGTGGTACCCGACCCGCAGCCCGGGCGGTTCCAGCGGCGGTGACGCCGCCGCGGTAGCGACGGGCATGACACCCCTCGGCCTGGGCACCGACTTCGGGGGTTCACTGCGCGTACCCGCCGCGTTCTGCGGAGTCGCCTCCCTGCGCACCACACCCGGCCGGGTGGCAGTGGCCTCGAGCCTGCCCGGGGCCGCACCCGCACCGACAAACCAATTGTTCGCCGCGCCAGGGCCGTTAGCGCGCAGCGTGCGCGATCTGACGACCGCCTTGGAGGTCCTGCGCGACAGCGCTGACGTGCGCGATCCCGGATGGATTCCGGTGTGTGACACGACGGACACCACTCTGCCCGCGGTCGCCGTCACGCTCGGTGACGATATCGATCCGCAGGTGCGGGCCGCGGTGCTCGGCTGCGCCGACGCCCTCGAACGCGCGGGATATCCGGTAGCCGAACTGGATCCGCCGCACTTGGGCGAGGTGGCGGCGGACTACGGCCGATTGGTCTCCACCGAGGTGATGGTCCAGCGCCGCGAAGCCATGCGGCGTGTCGGCAGCGCTGGACTGAACACCTTCGTAGACGCCGCGATCAACCTGTTCCCGCCGTTGGATCTGGCGGGCTACATGACCGCGCTGAGTGAGCGACTCACCCGCCGCGCGGCCTGGTCCCGTTTCCTCGCCGAGCACCCGATCGTGCTCGGCCCGGTCTCGACCGAACTGCCCTGGCCGGTCGGCTACGACCTGGGCGGCTCCGCACAGGTCGCGACCATGTATGCGGCGCACCGCCTCACGATCGCCGCCAACTACCTGGCCCTGCCCGCGGTCACGGTCCCTGCGGGCGTCTCGGTCGAGGGTCTTCCCATCGGGGTCCAGTTGATCACCGGCCCGTTCGCCGAACGCCGCGCGCTGACTGCCGCCGCCCATATCGAAGCGGCCTTTCCGATGCCCACACCCATCTCCTGGGCAACCAACCCGACCACCCGGCGCCCTGCCCCGAGCCAGGCTCCGTCCAGTGGCTCGGGCACGACGCGGTGAATATTTCGTAGCGAAGGAATCCAGATGTCACACAACACATTGCGATCCGCCGTGCGCGGCCGAGTACTGCTGCCGGACGACGAGGAGTTCGATACCGCACGGACGCCGTGGAACCTGAATATCGACCAGCCGGTCGCGGCGGTCGTGCACGTCGAGGACGCGGACGATATGGCCGCCGTGGTCGGCTACGCGCGCGACGCGGGTCTGTCGGTGACAGCTCAGCCCAACGGCCACGGCGCTTCCGGTGATACCGCCGGCACCATCCTGGTGCGCACCCGCCGACTCGATCGGGTCGAGGTGGATCCAGCGCGGCGACGTGCCCGCGTCGGCGCGGGAACCAATTGGGGCCAACTGCAGGCGGCGGCCGCCCCACACGGCTTGACCGGGCTGGCCGGAAGCTCCCCGGTGATCAGCGTTGTCGGCTATACCCTCGGCGGCGGATTGTCGTGGTTCGGCCGCAAATACGGTTGGGCGGCCGACAGCGTCCGGGCTTTCGACATCATCGATGCCGACGGTCATCAGACCCGGGTCACCGCGGAATCCGACCCGGAGCTGTTCTGGGCATTGCGTGGCGGCGGTGGGGATTTCGCACTGGTGACGGCGGTGGAGTTCGATCTGTTCGCGGCTCCGGCCCTCTTCGGCGGCCTAGTCGCCTGGCCGGCCGAGCAGACCGAGGCGGTCCGTGATGCCTTCCAGGACATCACCGATCACGCACCGGCGGAGCTCACGGTCTGGCTCAATCGGCTGGAGCTGCCGCAGGCTCCGCCGGTAATCACGATCGCCGCCACTTACCTGGGCGAATCGGCGCGCGGGCGGGAACTGCTGCGACGGCTGGACGCGATCGACGGCATCCTCGCGGACACGCGCCGGGAATTGTCCCCGGCCGAGTTGGGCACCATCGTCAACGAGCCCACCACGCCGGGCCCCGGACTGGTGCGAACCGAGCTGCTGACCACACTGGACGAGGCCGCCGTCGAGATTCTGCTGCACGCACCGATCGATCCGCTGATGGGCATCCAACTCCGGCAGCTGGGAGGCGCGCTCGCCGAGCCCACCCGAGGCGCGGTCCCGCCGTTCGCGGAGCCCTACGCACTGTCTCTGCAGGCCATCGGCTCGGACCTCGACACCGTCGCCGCGGTACGCTCCACTCAGAAGCGCATCATCGCCGATCTGGGCGCGCGAGTCAGCGGCCGCAAGCCGTACACCGTCCTGTCCGCCGGCGACAGTGTCACAGAGGTTTTCGACACCAGCACCTTGGACCGGCTGCGAAAGCTCAAGCAGGCCCGCGACCCACACGGCGTATTCCGCGCCAACTTCCCGATTCTCCACTGAACCTTCGGTTTCGAGCCCGAGGTCAAGCACCTCCGCACCGCTGTGTCCCGCCGATCGTGATCGGCGGGGCAGCACCAGGTCCACACCGAATACGGGACCGCCCACAACGGCGAATACCGCAGCCTCGTTGGGGTCCACGAAGGTGCGGACGGCTGTATTGGCTGGTGGGGGTGCCACCCAGTCCTGTCGACACGTTTGCAACTATGAAGGCCACGGCCAGGTCGAGTCGCGCGATTTCGTCGGTCCAGCTTCGGATTCGGTGAGCTGGCGTTTCAAGATGTTCGACCCGGACCGTTCACCCGTTGATGTCGTCTGAGTCTGTGTCGATGTCGAGATCTTCTGGACGTGGCGGCCACGGTGGAGCGTCGATTCGCTGTCCGGTCCACGGGTCGAGCGTGACCACGGAAAATCCTGCCGGGGAGAGCATGCCGGATCGATTCCACATCAGGGTGTCACCGAAGAAGACAGTGGCTGTCACCTGAGGGTGCCGGTTGGAGACGAACAGGTTCCATCCGTTCCCTAATCCGAGCCGCAGGCTTCCAGACTTGAAAAATACCGGCGAGAGAATCGGCGCGGAGACATTGCGTTCAACTTCGGCTCTTGTCCAGTGGCTGATCATGTGACGTTCAGGCGAGTCTTCGGCGATCGAGCGTGGCGCCATCTCGGCTCCGTATCCGACAACTATCCGGAATGGCGTGTCCGTCTCGAATTCGACCTGTTCGGGCAGCCAAGTAGTACGAACGACACGGCTCCCACGCAGAGGCTGCATGATCCACCTGTCCTCGTATTCCTTTATCGTCTCTCGCCGATTTTTGTCCACGTCACTCATCCAACTCGTCGAGAATGTTTCCGAGGCTGTCTTCGGACACTTCACCGCCGGGGAGCTTCACATACACCTCGCCAGTATCCAAGTCCACGACGACATCTGGGTTCTTGTTGGCGCCATCCCCGCGCCAGGCCCCCTGTGCCTTGATCTTGTGGATGGCTTCTCTCACTTCCTGCGCAGGAACCCCGTAATGGCTGGCGATCTTGTTCACCTTGGTCGTAAGCGACGCAGTTGTAAACGCACCACTCGGGCTGCTCGAGTTGATGTCCTCCGCGTCGTCGGCGTCGAGGAACACCTTCATGACGATGAGGGCGGAGAGCTTGAGGGCTTCTTGGGTGAGGTCGACGTCTTTGAACGCGGTGATTGCCGCGGCACCGGCGCCCGCTACGGCCGCTGCCGCGCCGATGATTCGGTAGAGCTTGCTGATGTCGTAGGTGGTCTTGAGTACGCGGGCGGTGTTGCCGGCGATGACTACGACGCCGGCCCCGGCGGCGGCCGTGCTGAGGGCGGCGGTGATCCAGGCGGCGGCGATGCCGATGACAACGGTCGCTCCGGCCGCGATCAAGGCATTGGTGACCGCTTCTTTGAATTTGTCGCGGACTTCGGAGGTGCCTTCGCTGTATGCCGCCACGGGTGCGGCGATGTTCGTTGTTGCGGCGGCAAGTTGGGTGGCGCCGCCGTTCAAGGTGGTCAGGTGTCCGAGGAGTCCATCGAGGCCTCCTTTCTTGTCCTTGATGTCGGCGAACAGGTTGCTGATCTCGGTGATCCGGCCCGGGGCGCCCTTGATGGTGGCGTGTTCGGAGAAGGTTTTCCAGACGGACGCGGCCTTGGCGAGATCTTCTTTGCGGCCATTCGGCAGCTTGCTTCCGAATTCTTCCTGGATCTTCCCAACCAAGGCGTCATAAAAGCCAGGGACGCTGTTGTCGCCTTCGGTGATGCCGTCACCGTTGTCGCCGACCGAGGTCGGCAACAACACCTTGTACTCGGTCATCGCGGTCACGGTGGGACGGTCGGGCATCGGGTTGGACTTGTTGGACAGCGCCCAGTTGTATCCGGCGGCCGAAAGCATATAGCCGAAATTGGTCAGTGCGTCAGCCAGATTCGTGCAGGTCTGCAACGTTCCCTGAACTGCTCGGTCGTACTCCTTGCCCCAACTCTCGCAGCCCGCGGTGTCACCGGCCATGCCCGCGCACTCGCCTTTGAGTGCATCGTGGACCGGTTTGTCGGCGGTGCGGAGATCGGCGGCGAGGGCGTGGCATTTCGTGGCTGCGTCGTAGTAGATCTGCCAGTTGATGGCCAGTTCGCCCATGCTGCTTACCCCTGGTTGAACATTTTGTAGTTGGTATCGACCGCGCGCGTGTAGCGAGTATGCGCGGCCTTGGCGGCGTCGCTCATTTCTTTCACGCCTTCGACAAATTCGCGTGCACCGGTGACCCATTGGGTGTGGGCTTCGGCATATGCCTGCGCGGCAACACCTTCCCATCCAGTGTCGGTCAGGGCAGTGACGCGGTCGTCGATTTCATCGAGATGCTCTCCGATGAACCCGGCCAGCCCAGACAGCTTCGCCACTATCTCGTCGAGATGGTCCAGGTCGACGGTGAACTCTGAGCTCATGGCAGATCCAAACTCGAGGTATCCAGTCCGGCGGCGTTGGACTCGTCGCGGGCCTGGTAGGTGTCGGCGGTGACGCCCAGCTTTTCCGCCATCCCGGTCAGGGCGCTCATGATCTGGGTGCCGCCGTCACGGACATCGGTCCAACCTTCGGAGAACTCCGTTGCCGCATCGCCGGTCCAGCTGCCATCGGTCAGCGAGGCGACCTCCTTCGCGGCGGAGTCCAGTGCATTGCGCAGTGCTTCGGACAGCTCGTAGACATACTTGCCGACCTCGCGCACCTTCTCGGGCACCACCGAAAGGTTTTGGCCAGAAGTGGGCGTCCCCCCGTCGTCGCTCATGAGGCGAATGCTAGTCGAGGGCTTTCAGCGTGGGCCGCGACCGGTACACGGTCGGCATCGCCCGGTCGGTGGTCAAACGTGACCGCGGTCGAGGACATTGCTCCGTTCCTGCCCGGTTCGTGCGGTTATGCGACCGTCGGGCTGGAACGGTGTCAGGATCGCGCCCGGCGGAGGCCCAGACCGCAGACGCACTGCGCCGCGATACCTCGCGACCGGGCCCAATACGCGTGTTACCACGGGCGGCCCGTCCCCTTCATCAGGAAGCCGAGCACTGAGTTCCCGCAGAACCTGGTCACGAAGAGGAGCCATGGCAGCCGGCACCGGATACGGCGGACGACAAGCCGCTTCTCGCTCCGCGTCGGTAACCGGCGCGGTGAGCCCCGCGACGAGAACGTCCTTCAGGAACTGGTGACCAACTGTCACACCAACATCGTGCATTGCCGAGGGGACGATTCGGCCGGCTCAGTAGGGGCCGGTTGCGAAGAAAACAGCATTCGGTCTACGGAATTCGAACGGCAGGTCGGTGTCCGGCCAATCCTGATGGACGCCAAAATCGAGTTGGCCGACCCCGTCGCCCACGATCACCCGCCATGTCCGCGGCTGAAGTTTTGCGATCACCCGACAAGGAAGGCTTCCGGGTACCCAGGTCGGGTGGACTACGTAATGCACAGTCATCAGGTTTCTCGTGGCTCGGCGTCGAGGTGAGAGCTGTCGGGCGAGGCGGTGATTCGTGGTGCCAGGTGGTAAAGCGTACCGGGATTCGTTCGAGGAGGGGTGTCAAGATCGGGCCGATGCGGGCAGAATGGCTCTTATCGCTGCGTGGCGACCGACCACAGGCTCGGGCAGCGTGAAAAAGGAGATCAGCAATGAGCCATTTACCGACTTTCGGTCTGAAAATCGTCATAGAAAAGGTTCACTGTCTCGAAGAGGCAGATGACGCGGGTGGCGCCGCCCCTTACCTGTGGGCATTGTTCTTCAAGGTCGACGGCGAATGTTATCGATTCGTCAACGGGCGGCTCACCGGTGAACCGGTGATCGAGCCGCGGAATTTCCGGCACGGAAATCTGGGGAAGTCCGAGTCCGGTGACACCGTTTTCCCCTTCCAGGACGTGGCCGTGCCAGCCGAAGTCGGCACCTGGTCGACCGTGCTGCGGCCGATCGAAGTCCTGGGCAATGACATGAAGGCCTACGCCGGCGTCATCGGCGCCCTCCTCGAAGAGGACGGCACCACCAACGCCATCCTCGGCAAGGGGTACGACAAACTCGTGAGTGGATTGCGAAAGGAATTGTCGAACCTTGTCGAAGAATTGCAGACCATCTACATCACCACCGGGGCCCAGCCGACGGACGCGGCCATCGAAGAAAGGCTCCAAGCGATCGAGGCCAGGCTCACCCAGGATCTGGAAAGGACGCTGATTCTCGCGACACTCTTCAGCTTCAATGTCTTCGCAATAGCAGATCCGGATCAGCGGATCGGAAACTTCGTAGAACGTGTCGATTCCGATGACTTCCGCAACAGACAAGTCCGGCCGATCTACCACACCTGGCGCGGCCCGGCGGGCATCTGGAGCCTCTCCGGATCCGTAATCGGATCCACGAATATGCTCGACAACAACCCAGCGACACGACAGATCGTCACAAGCGGCGCAGCACACTGGATCGGCCCGAAGACCCCCGGCCATCCGCAGGGCACGGAGCAGGTTCACAAGCTATACCAGCTCCACGCGAACGGAAGTATCTGGGAATACACCGGCACTCCCCTCACCGGCTGGAAGAGAATCGGCAACAACCCGCAAACTGTGCAGATCTCGGCAGACGGACCGAGACTGTACCAACTGCACAAGACCGGCAGCATCTGGGAGCGCACAAACCAATCCGGATGGAAGAAAATTGACGGCAATCCGCACACGAAACAAATCGCGGCGGTTTCCTATTTCGGCACAGAAAAGCTCTATCAATTACACGACAACGGAAGTGTCTGGGAATACACTGGCTCCGCTACAGGCTGGGTCAATATGGACAAGAATCCGGATACCGTCGAGATCGTCGCCGCCGGAAACACGGTCTATCAACGAACTTCTACGGGAAGGATCTTTCAGCATATCTACAGCTATAACAGCAGGCCGATCCCGGGATGGAAAGAGCTCGACAAACCCGTCGACATCAAGGAGCTCGTCGCGGGAACCGGAGGTGCGGCCACGACGCCCTACATAATGGGACGCGACAAGAGTATCTCCATATGGACCGGAAGCCGCTGGAACAGACTGGAAGACCACAACATCTACACAACGCATATAGCGGCCGGACATGACGGCCTGTTCCGCATTCTGAGCGACGGCACGGTGCAAAAATTCATGGGCGGAATCTATGAAGAGTTCGCCGGGTTCGACAGCAAGCCGAGGATCAATCAGATCGTTTTCGGTGGCAATAATCTGTACGAACTCGACAAGGACGGATTCATCTGGGCGACCCCGCTCCGCAGAAATTTCGGCGATTAGCCCAGAAGATCGACACTCGAGCTATGCCGAATCCGGGGCAGTAGATCAGGGCCGAACACTTCGACCTCGAGCCGGCCGAGCCGACCGCCTTCGTCGAGGGCACTTCGCCACCCGCGCTCGGCTTCGTCTCCGAGCTACTCGGTAGGTCAACGCGGTGTTGCGTTCTGCGAGTGCGTATTTCGCCTCGGAGCTCGACCAGACCCGGAGGTGATCGTGCGGTTCGTGAAAGACCACCCGCAGTACCCGGTCGAGCTCGTACTACGGGTGCTCGAGATTGCGTCCTCGACGTTCTATGAGTGGAAGCGGCGGGCGCAGTTCTGGCGGCACCTATGGCTGTCCGCGAGTGCATGCCATGCTGGCGCGGCGCGGGATCTGCGTGGGCCGCAAACGGGTGGAGCGGCTGATGCGCCAGGCCGGGTTGCAGGGAGCGTTCCTGCGCCGCAAGTGGCGGATCGGGTCTACCAAACAGGATCCGAGGGCCAGGCCGGCGCCGGATCTGGTCGAGCGGAACTTCACCGCGGACGCCCCGAACATGCTGTGGGTGGCCGATGCGACTCGTATCCCGGTCGGGGAAGGCGCGTTCTGGCTGGCCGCGGTCCGCGATGCCTTCTCCAATCGGATCGTGGGTTGGAAGACCTCCGACCGCTGCGACACCGATCTCGTGCTCGGCGCCCTGGAATACGGTGTCTGGTCGCGCGATGTCCGCGACGGTGAACTGGTCCATCATTCCGACAGGGGGTCGACCTACACCGTGATCAGGTTCGCTAATCGATTGGCTGACAACGGGATTGCGCAATCGATGGGTTCGGTCGGGGATTCCTACGACAACGCGTTGATGGAGAACTTCTTCTCCACCCTGAAGACCGAACTGGTCTATCGCCGGGCGTGGCGGACTCGCGACGAGGCCGAGAACGCGCTGTTTGCCTACATCGACGGCTGGTACAACAGCCAGCGCATACAGAAGAAGCTGGGTTGGCGATCACCCGACGAGTTCGAAGCCAGCTACCATCAACAGGTTCCGGCTGGGACCAGGTAATTCGCTCTCCGGCCAAGCGGGGGAACCTCAGTCAGGTATATGGCAGACCGTGATGGCTGGTTTTCTGTCAGATTGCCGACGCAAGTCACCGTCCAGGTTCACCTGCGTTTCGGGCGGCACTGACCACCCAAACGTGGCCGCGGGGACGAGATCATCGCCAGGTACCGTTGGGCGGTGAACCCAGCTGATGCGCGACGCCTCAAAGACGGCGATCTCGAGACCCGCGAGGAAAATCTGCGGCTCCTGCTCGTGCGGGCTGCTGACGGCGACACATCCGCCAAGGAAGCACTGTGCGCGCTCGTCCGCGACTATCCCGACTACCACCGGTCGCTTTACAGCCGGGCGCTGAACCGGGCGGCGGTCTTCGGCGACGACACTCTGAAGGCACCGCTGCTCGCGTCACTCGCCGACACTCGGTACAACTGCCAGGCATGGGCGGCGATGGGCTGCGCGGCGCTCGGCTTCCGCGACGCGGTTCCCGGCTTGGTCGCGATGCTGGACCACCCACAGGAGATGGCTCGAGAGCAAGCGGTGATCGCTCTGGGCGCGCTCGGCGACGAAACGGTCGTCCCGGCGCTCGCGCCCGTGCTGCGGGACTCGATCGGAGGAATGCGCGAACGTGCCGCCGAGGCCCTCGGCATGATCGGCGGCGATGCAGCCCTCGCTGCACTATGGGACGAACTCGAGAACCGCCGGTACTACCGCATCGGCTATATCGCCAGCGCGCTGGCCAAATTCGCCCCGGACGTCATCCCGAGGCTGTGCGAGGTGGCCGACAGCGACGACCCGGACCAGCGATACTGGGCGGCTGTCGCGCTCGGTTCGACCGGCGACGATCGTGCCGTGCCGACGCTGGAACGGCTGATGGCTCACGACCGGGGCTCAACAGTCTTCGACGGCATGGTGAGCGTCGCCGCGAAGAAAGGCCTCCGCACGCTACGACGAATCCAAGCCGCAATCGCAGCACGCGAATCCTGAAAGTGCAGCGGCCGCGCTGATGAACTCGGCCCAGCAGCCCTCGTCCACCCCGCTCGCAGCGGCGACAACACGACCCACGACGACCACTCCAGGCAGGTAACTACCAACAACCTGCGTCAGAGTTGGTGGCAGAAACCGCGTGTTTGCGTCAGACCACGCTGGCAATGTGTCAGATCAACTGGCGAAAGACACCGAGTCCGGCCGCGTTATTGCGTGTCCTGTCTGGCTACGCTGGTGAATTCCGACGTCAATCATCGGTGAACTATGACGTCGGTCGACGCAGTGGCTCGGTTCACGAACTGTGACGGCGGTTGTTCACGAATCTTGACGGCATCGGCGTGTCGGGGAAGTCGTTGTTCACCAATTTGGACATCGCGGTCGGTTCGTGGTGCCAGCTACCGCCTCGGCCACACCAAGGCGACCATGCCCACCGGCAAGCCGCACCGACAGATGCTGCGTCAGGAGATGTCTGAAGAACGTGTCCTCGCTGGCTAGGGAGAGGAGATTCGCATCCGGGCCATCACCTTTTCGTCGAAGACGACGGCGATGTCGTCGCCACCGAGCCAGTAGCCGTCGTCTAGTTCCCAAACAGCAACGAGCCACACGGTCCCTGCTGTGAAGTCGAGCCGAATCGCCCAGGGACCCGAGTCCGGCCACGGCGACCAGATAGGTGTCACAGCCTCAACCGACTGGCCGATCAGCGTCGCCCAACGGGGGTGTGTGGTCATATCCCAGTGAGGAGTCGGTATCTCATCCCAGGCAGGAGCCGGTTCGACTTGGCGATCGCCGACGACCTTGTCGGGCACTGGTCTCCTGCTCAACGTCAGGTGGAAATCGTCGAGGGGATTCTGCTGCCACGTGGCCCAGAAGCGTGTCCGTTCGGTCGTCACGAACTCGACGTCCATTATCGGATCGTGCCATTCACCGTAATCGCGGTCGAAGGCACCTTTGTCCGTGCATAGTCCGATGTAGTAGACCTTTGCGATGGTATGCCCGATCAGCTCATTCGCCGACGCGACAAGATCCTGCTGCCAGCGTGACCGCTCGCCTGTATTCACCAATCCATGGTCCCCTACTCGGCCACCGGTCGCGCGAAGAGTTCGTGCCAGTCGCTCGTCAACCGCCCCGAGTCCCGCGACCGTCCGGGGTCGCAACTTCAACCGATACCGTCAGAATTCGCGAACAACTCGACACCCCAATCTGCCCGACTGCCATAAGAATCCATGAGCAACTGCCGTCAACATTGGTGAGTCGGCGGTGATCATTTCCACCACCGACTACCTGCGCACCGCGCGTGGGCTAGTCTTCATCGTGCCGGTAACGACCACCGATCGTGGCTGGCCGCACCACGTCCAGCTGCGAGGCGATGGACTCGGGTTGAAGGAAATCTCGTTCGCGATGACCGAAAGACGCGCACGATCAGCACCAACCGGATCAAGGGCGTGGCTGGATCGGTCAGCACACAAACGCTCGCCGTGAGCCGTCGGCGGGTCAGTGATTTCACGGTCATGGAAGGCTGATTGGGGCGTGGGGAACAGATCGGTGAACCGACGCCGCGCCTCTGCCGTGATGCAATCGGCAAGCCGAACCATATGGCTCTGTCCGTCCCGCTCCCATCTCACTGACCCTGCCGAAACGGCGTTTTCTGACCGCCGATAAGTGACCCCCTGCTGGTGGCCACGCTGGTTGCACTCCAGTGTGGTTTGCTAGACGGTTCCGTCCGGCAGCGGCATCCGCGGCCGAAGCCGTGAAGGGAATCCGGCAATGGCACAACATGGGGCAGGACGTCCCGAACTGATGGGAGCTGTAGCGTGAGTCAGGATCAGCCCGCCGCGATGGCGGGCCTCGCAGAAGTGCTGTCGTGCATCGGGCCGACCTGCGGGGACACTATCGACTGGAGTGCCTGCGGAACCTCTTTCCCGGCCGACTACCGGGCCTTCGTGGCAGCCTTCGGCAGCGGCTCGATCGAGGACATAGTCGGCGTTGTCATCCCCGTCGTCACTTCGGCCCAGCAGCAGGGGGCCGCGCTCTCGAGGATCTCGGAGGCAATGGACAAGACCCATTGGGAGAGTAAGTGGGCTCCCGCCGACAGGGGCCGGTATCGGCGGGAGGACCTGCTCATCTGGGGGGCACTGTCGCGGGCGACACCATGTGCTGGATCACGACGGATCCGGACCCGGACCGATGGCCGGTCGCGGTGTACTCGCGCGGGGACCTCGAGTGGTCGGTGTACCCGTGCGGTATGGCCGAGTTCCTGCTCAAGCTCCTGCGCAACGAGTGGCAGCGGTGGCCGATCAGCGACAGCTCGCTCCAGGGCATGGTGAACCCGCGCTTCCAGCACGATAGGGACGAGTCAGCCGCATATGAGGCGGGGGTCAATCCCTGGGAGTGGAGTAACTGATCGGTTCGGTGACATGAACCTTGGGGTGGGATACCGCCCTATGTGTGACGTCTTTGTCGGATTCTTCGCGGGGTCCCCAGGTGGTGAGCAGGTGTTCGGCCTTGTCCCATCGTGCGTAGCGAGAGGCCGACAGGGTTTTCCCGATTCCTGCTGCGCCGTAGCAGATTCCGATGGTTCGGTCGCGTTTGACGGTGTCGGCGAACTCGACGAACCGGCGGTGTTCCTTGGTGGCGATGAACGGCCAGTTCCGCGGCGGCGACATGATCAGTCCTCGAGGTAGGCGCGAAGAGGCGGTGCCGGTGGGGATTTCGCCGGTTTCGGTGGCGCGGGCACGCGTTCGGGTGCGGGCAGGTAGTCGGTGACCACGGTGATGCGTTCGTTGATCTGGTCGCGGACCCGGCGCCGGTAGGCGCGGCGGGTGGCACGGCGGGTGATCGTCGCCAGCGACGGGCGTGGGTGGCGCAGGGCCATGCCCTCGATCACCCGTTCCACGAACCGGCTCTGCTGGAGATCACGCTGGCGGCGGTAGGCGATCACCAACGCGACTACACCACCGACCCTGGCGACAACGTCAATGCGACCCGGGTGATGTCGATTTCGGCGGCAGCCTTAGTCGCGTCGACGGGGGTGATCCGGCGTAGGAACCCATAGGCGGTGAACGCCATGGCTAATCCGACGATGAGCGCGAGCCAGACCGCAGGGAATGACCGGATCCGTCCCGCACGGCGACTCAGCGCCGCCCGGTTCTTCCCCTTCATCCGGGCCCGCAACGCGGCTGACTTCGTACGCGCCTGTGCGCCAACGGCGCTCACCCACCCGAGTATCGCTTGATTGTGCTCGCAGCCGGGCGGTCCCACGCGGCAACCGAACTTGTGCGCCAGTAATCACAGTGTCGAGAAATCGTTGACGAGACACCGGCTGAGCCGATTCGATATGCCGGGTTGGGTCTGTTCCAGATGGATACGGTTGTCGTGACCGCCCTACACGCCGAACAAAACCGCTCGCTTGGGCACGGCCGTTCGCTCTAGCCTTCTCAGCGGGCCGCTGATCGCACGCGGTCATGGCCTCGGCAACACGACGGCCGGTGAAACCACACGGAAGTGAGTATTGCGAGTGAATGCCGGACCCGAAATCCGCACTACTGCTGGAGCTGTGCGGGGAAGGTGGGAGAGCGCCACTGCAGTCTTTCGGGGTATCCCTTACGCCCAGCCGCCGTTCGGTGCGCTGCGGTTCATGGCGCCCGTCCGGGCGCAGTCGTGGGACGGTGTCCGAGACGCGTTGGAGTTCGGTCCGTCGGTTCCTCAGGCTGGTTTCGCGATGTCGTCAGTGGTCGGCGGCGCCGGTGATCGAGCCGCCGACTGCCTGACGCTCAATGTCTGGACCCCTGACCCCTGACCCCGGGGCTGCCGGGCTGCCGGTGATGGTGTGGATCCATGGGGGCGGCTACCAGGAGGGTGGCTCCGCCAACCCGCACGCCGACGGGACGACTCTGGCCGGATCGGGGGTGGTTGTGGTCAGTCTGAACTATCGCGTCGGTGTGGAGGGTTTCGCCCACATCATCGGAGCCCCCGCCAACCGCGGCATCCTCGACCAGGCCGCCGCCCTGCGGTGGGTTCAGGACAACATCGCCGCCTTCGGTGGGGATCCGGGCAATGTCACCGTCTTCGGCCAGTCCGCGGGCGCGGGATGCATCGCCGCGCTGCTCACCATGCCGACAGCTGCCGGGCTGTTCCGCCGCGCCATTCCTCAGAGTGTGCCGGGCACCTTCTTCTCCCCGGAGCTCGCTGCCGCGATCTCCGGGGCGATCGCGGCCGAAGTCGGTGCGCGGGCCACCGTCGAGGATCTGGTCGGCATCGACCCACGCGCACTGGCGGACGCCAAGGACACGATCCTCGAAAAGATGCCTGAGTTCGTCGAAACGTGGGGGCCGATGGCGTTGACGCCGTCACCGTTCTCACCTGTCGTCGACGGTAACGTCCTGCCCGAGGCGCCGTGGCGGGCGCTCGCCGCTGGCGCCGCACGAGACATCGACCTGCTCGTAGGACATACCCGGGACGAATACCGGCTTTTCAACTCCCATCTCGGCATCGAGATGACTGACGAACAGGTGAACACCACCCTCGAGTGGCTCGCACCCGGCCCCGACGGCGGCCGTGGCTATCGCGGCTTCTACCCCCAGGCCACCCCCGCACAGCTATACGAACTCGTTCACGCTGACTGGCTGTTCCGCATGCCCAGCCTGCATCTTGCCCACGCTCAGCATGCAGGTGGCGGACCCGCCTGGCTCTACGAACTGTGCTGGAGTTTCAACCACGAGCAGGGCGCTTCCCACAGCCTCGACTTCCTGCTCGTGTTCGGCACACTCCACTCCGACGATGTTCGCAAACACCGGTCCGCGCATCCGGACGCTGCGGACCAGGTCACCGCCGTCTCCCAACACATGCGAACCGATTGGCTGAACTTCGCCACCAACGGAAGCCCCGGCTGGGCCCGCTACAACCCGGCCAGCCGCTCCACCCGTGTCTACACCGCCGAACCGACCACCCAGCCATACCCCGAGGAACCCTCACGCCGGATCTGGTCCACCCATCAATTCGACACCCTGCACATGGCGCGCTGAAGCTGGCCAGCAACCTCGGCTCGGGACCGGCACACAGAGGTGGCGTGCTAGGGATTCGTACAGTTCCGGGCATGGCCAGCCAGACTCGCTCCCTCGACATCGCCGAACCGCTCGCCCTCGACGGCGATGCGCTCGATCCGATCGGCGGAGGCGGCACCCTCGTCGGCTACGGACGGGTCTCGACCAAGGGCCAGCTGCTCGGCCGCCAGATCGCCGCCCTCACCGCGGCCGGATGCCAGCGAATCTTCACCGACAAGAATCCGGCAAGAACGCAGAGCGAGAAGAACTGTGGGCATGCCTGGACTACCTGCGCCCCGGGGACACCTTGGTGGTTCAACCGCCTGTGGCGCCAAGCCCTCGGCGAGAAGTTCGCCTGGGTCACCCCCAAGACCTTCCGCAAGACCGTCGCATCCCTCATAGCCGACCAGTACGGCCCCCAGGCCGCGGCCCGGCAACTCGGCCACGCCAACGACTCCGTCACCAAACGCCACTACATCGACCAACCCACCGAAGCACCCGACTTCACGGCGGCCTTGGGACGCCTCGCAGGCTGAAAGCGTGTCGTTCTACCCCTAAAACGACTAAAACCAGGGTCGAACTGATACGTTCGCCCTGGTCAAAGCTCCCCCATCTGGACTCGAACCAGAAACCTGCCGATTAACAGTCGGCTGCTCTGCCAATTGAGCTATAGGGGACTATCCTTGGCTCGTCCGTGTCGGGCGCGCCGAGGAGAAACTTTAGCGTATTGCCGCGCGGCTTCCCAAATCGTGTCACTACCTGGGGACATGCGTCCAGTTCGGCGTGTCTTGGAGTGGCGCGGGGGTGACGGGTATCCGGATCGACAGGGGTGTGGGGCGTCGGGCAGGATGGTGGGCGCGGACAGGCTATTGGGAGGAGCTCTACGAGATGCTGCGGTTGATCATCGGTGTCGCGGCCGGGTATGTGCTCGGCACGAAGGCCGGGCGGGTTCGCTATGAGCAGATCAGTGCGGCGACCCGTGCTGTGACCGAGAGCCCGGTGACTCGCAAGCTCGTGCTCGTCGGCAGGCAGAAGCTGTCGGACAAGTTGAGCACTCGGCCACAGTTGGAGCCGATGGAGCCGCTCGATGAGCGGACCACCATCCTGGTCCCGCAGGATCAGTTGCGGCGCTGAGCAAGTCGGGTGTTTCAGCCTGCGGCGAAGTCGTCGTGGTTGCCCATGGCCTGCTCCAGCAGGCTCTTGCGGTACTGCTCGAGCGCGACCAGGTCACCGAACAGCGCCATGTACGCCTCCGGCTCCTCGGTCGAGGACACTCGCTGCAGTTTCGATTTCAGCTCGGCGGTCTGACGGCCTACCCACGCCTCCTGGGTGCGGGCCAGCACGCCTGCGATGAATCGGGGAATGCCATTGGCCGACTTCACGGGCAGCGGTTCGCCCGACAGCTCGGACACCAGTGCACGCATGGTGAGGTCGTCGGTACCGTCACAGACCGCGTTTACCCATTCCGCACCGCCCAGCCCGGCCGCCGTGCCGCCTGCCTTGGCGATCAGCGCGCGAACCGCGGCATAGGCGGGGTGGGTGAAGGCTTCGGGTTCTAGCGAGTCGAACACGGCACCGGCCATCGCCGGATACTGCAGGGCCGCGCCGAGCGTCTGGCGCTGCGGCAGCAGCGTGGGATCGTTCGGGTTCGGGCGCGCCGCGGGGTGCTCGGCGACGACGGCGCTCGATTGCGCGGCACTACGGCTCGGTATTCCGCTGCGAGGCCCGCCATTTCGGTTCCGCTTGGCTTCCTCACCGACCCGACGCACGACGGTCTGGATATCGTCCCAGCCGACCCAACCCGCCAGTTTCGTCGCATATGCCTTGCGCAGTGCGTTGTCCTTGATCTGGGCGACCACCGGCACGGCGCGGCGCAATGCCTCCACCTGGCCTTCGGCGGTGTCCAGGTTGTGCTCGGCGAGCAGGCCGCGAACCACGAACTCATAGAGCGGTGTTCGCCGGGCCACCAGATCGCGGACGGCGCCGTCGCCGGAGTGCTGACGCAGCTCGCACGGATCCTGGCCGTCGGGGGCGATGGCGATGTAGGTCTGGCCGGCCAGTTTCTGGTCGCCGGCAAAGGCTTTCAGCGCCGCCGCCTGGCCCGCTGCATCGCCGTCGAAGGTGTAGATGATCTCGCCGCGCCAGAAGTTGTCGTCCATCAACAGACGGCGCAGCAGCGCGAGGTGCTCGTCGCCGAAGGCGGTACCGCAGGAGGCGACGGCGGTTTTCACACCGGCCAGGTGCATGGCCATTACGTCGGTGTAGCCCTCGACCACGACAGCCTGGTGACCCTTGGCGATGTCGCGCTTGGCCAGGTCGAGGCCGAAGAGCACCTGAGACTTCTTGTACAGCAACGTTTCCGGCGTGTTGATGTACTTGCCGGGCATGGTGTCGTCGTCGAAGAGCTTGCGCGCGCCGAAGCCGATGACGTCGCCGCCGAGATTGCGGATCGGCCACAGCAGCCGTCGGTGGAAGCGGTCGATCGGGCCGCGTTGCCCTTGGCGCGACAACCCCGCCGCCTCGAGCTCCTTGAAGTCGAAGCCCTTACGGAGCAGATGCTTGGTGAGCACGTCCCAGCCCGCAGGCGCGTAGCCGCAGCCGAACTGCTGGGCGGCGTTGGCGTCGAAGTTGCGCTCGGTGAGGTATTTGCGGGCCATCTCGGCGTCAGGCTCGCGCAGCCTGGCCATATAGAACTCGTGCGCGGCCGCGTTGGCGGCGACCAGCCGGGATCGGGTGCCGCGATCACGCTGCACCGAGGTGCCGCCACCCTCGTAGTTGATCTGGTAGCCGAGCCGGTCGGCCATCTGCTCGACCGCTTCGACGAACCCGATGTGCTCGATCTTCTGCAGGAACGCGAAGACATCGCCGCCCTCACCGCAGCCGAAACAGTGGAAAAGCCCGTGGTTGGGCCGCACATGGAACGACGGTGACTTCTCGTCGTGGAACGGGCACAACCCCTTCGCGGAGTCCGCGCCCGCCCGTTTCAGTGCGACGTACTCCCCCACGACATCCTCGATCCGAACGCGTTCACGTATCGCCGCGATATCGCGATCTGGAAGTCGTCCGGCCACGGAGAGAGTCTAGGCCAGTCCGCCCCCGACCCGCCCAGTGGCTGGTCATGCCACTTTGGTCCGGCTTACGCACCGTTGGCGTATGGCTCGGTCAGCGACATCGGGGTGCGGGCGATCTCCAGGGCCGATTCGGGGAACCTCGATCCCGCGACGTAATACCGTGCACGGGTTCGCCCGACCGATTCGAGCACCCCGGCAGTGGCCAGGTCGCGCAAGTCCCGTTGCGCCTGTTGCATACTGAGGCCCTCGGACTGTTCGTATCGGGTGCGGCGGACACGTCCGGCCATCGCAACGTCATGCAGCGCGGTCACGATGCGGTCATCCAGTTTGTGTTGCCGAGCGAATTCGGCCAGTACCTCCCAGGCACGGCTCGACCGATCGAGGCGAGCGTGCACGGATTGCGCCTGCTGGTGATAGGCGGTCAGGTTGAACCGGATCCAACTGGCGACATCCTGGTCCGGCCGGTATTCACGTAATGATTACGTCAATCGCCGATGCAGCAGCCGGCCGGCCCTTATTCGGCCAGCATTGCGGCGACCCGCTCCAGGCGACTCTCGGTGTAGGAGGCGATCTGGTCGACGATGACGCGGACGCGGGCGGTGTCGTCGGGGGCGGCTTCCCACCAGGGCAGCAGGAGCGGGTCCAGGTGGGTCGGGGCGGCGGCCAGAAGGCGGGTGGCTACCTCGAGGATGAGGTCACGTTGGGCTGCTTGGCGTTGTTTGTGGTCGGTGTCCGACATGACGTAGTGGAGGGCGACGGTTTTGAGCATGGCTACTTCAGCGGCGACTATGGGCGGGATTTCCAGGTCGGCGGCGTAGCGGGACAGCGGATTCGGGCCAGCGACGCGGCGGGTCGCGATGATGGCGGCGGTGGCGAAGCGGCCGACCAGTTCGCTGGTCAAGCGTTTCAGGGCTACCGAGCTGGCGAGAGTGCCGTCGTAGTCGGTGACCGCGGCGACGACCGGCAGTTCCGAAAGGCGTTGCGCGGCGGCGACGAGTTCGTCCACGGAGAGCGCGGCGTGCCGGGCGTGGCCGAGTCGGGCCAACGACACCTGCTCGGTCGGATCGGCGAGGGCGTGCAGTTCGATCCGACCGGCGATCACGCCGTCTTCGACGTCGTGCACCGAGTAGGCGACGTCGTCGGACCAGTCCATGATCTGGCATTCGAGACTCTTCTTGCGGTCCGGCGCATCTTTGCGGACCCATTCGAGACGGTCGGTATCGATGTCGTAGGCGCCGAACTTGGTGCCGGGTCCCGTTCTCCCCCATGGGTATTTGATGGCGGCATCGAGTGCGGCGCGGGTCAGGTTGAGGCCGATGCTGACACCGTCGGCATCGAGCACCTTCGGTTCCAGGCGGGTGAGGATGCGCAGGTTCTGGGCGTTGCCCTCGAATCCGCCGTAGGCGTCGGCGAAGGTGTCGAGGGCCGTCTCTCCGTTGTGTCCGTAGGGCGGGTGGCCGATGTCGTGGGCGAGGCCGGCCAGATCGACGAGGTCGGGGTCGCAGCCGAGGCCGTCGGCAATACTGCGGCCGATCTGGGCGACCTCGATCGAATGGGTCAGCCGGGTGCGTGGGGTGTCGCCGTCGCGCGGGCCCATGACCTGGGTTTTGTCGGCGAGTCTTCGCAGTGCCGCCGAATGCAGCACTCTGGCGCGGTCACGCGCGAATTCGGTGCGATGCCCGGTTTCGAATTCGCTGCGCGGCGGGCCGAGTCCGGCCGTCTTGGTTCCCTCGACGACCATCCGCTCCCGGTCGTGCTCGGTGTAGCCGTCGGTCATCGAATTTCACTGCCCCGCTGTATATTTGAAGTCCGCCGAGAAATGGGTGAGCTGGTACCAGAGCAATGCGCCGGTCTCGCGCAGGATGCCGTGGGCCTGCGATTCCCTGGTGTACACCGCAGGTCCGGTGCGGGTCGGGGCGGTCCATGCCGCCAACCCGGCGTCGCGCGCCATGGTTCGGGTGCGCAGCGAATGCCACGGATCACTGACCAGCACCGCGGCGGACATCTCACGGGCATGCATGGCCGTCGCGACCGCTTCGATACTGCGTAAGGTGTCTGATCCGGTCTCCACCGCGAGGATCTTGTCGGCCGGTATCCCCCTGGCCTCCAGATAGTTCTTGCCCGAGGCGGCCTCGGTGTACAGATCACCTTCCTGCTTGCCGCCGACGGTGATGACTCGTGGCGCGACACCGGCCCTGAACAGTTTGTAGGCCTGGTCCAGCCGCGCCTCGAACACCGTCGAGGGTGTTCCGGAGTACTGCGCGGCCCCGAGCACCACGATCGCGTCGGCCTTCGTGTAATCGTCGATGCGGGCCACCTGCCACACCCGGAAGGCGGTGCCGCCCACCAACACCGACCCCACGAGCAGTACGCCGACAACGAGCCGTCGCGCCCACCGCAGTAACCCGGCGCCACAGCCACGCTGCATGCCGGGTTCCGTCGCGGTGCGCTGGGGAGCCATGGTCACCCCACCCAGTTTGCCAGGTCACCTGCGGTGTCGATGCGCCTCGGGTTACCGCTGGATCTCGACGGCGCGATCGCACCACCGCGACCGACACTTACCAATAGGTAAGTACCAGACCAAATAGTAGGTACTTGCCGGTGCCACGGTATGTGCTGACAATTGGTTCCGGCGCGCCACACCGAACTTCTTCCGCTCGACCGAACCGGCTTCACGGACGGCAGAGCGATTCGACAACACTGAGGAGTGGACAGGATGACGGAATCTCCGCGCACAACGGTGACGGTGCTCGGACTCGGCGCGATGGGCCAAGCGCTGGCCGCGGCCCTCGTACGAGGCGGGCACCAGACGACGGTCTGGAATCGCAGCCCGGGCAAAGACACCGAACTCGTTGCCGCAGGGGCGAAGAGCGCAACGACCATCGCCGAGGCGGTCGCGGCGGGCGACCTCGTCGTCGCGTGCCTGTTCGACCATCAATCCGTGCACGACGTGCTGGACGCGGTGGCCGATCAGCTGTCCGGGCGGTCGCTGGTGAACCTGACGAGCACCGAACCACAGGGTGCGCGCGAGCTCGCCGAATGGGCGCAGCGGCACGGCATCGACTATCTGGACGGTGGCATCATCGCCACGCCCCCGATGATCGGACAGCCGGGGTCCTCGATCCTCTACAGCGGATCGCAGCGAATCTTCGACGATCACCGCGAGGTGTGGACGCTGTTCGGCTCCGCCGAATACTTCGGCACCGACGCGGGTAGCGCTTCGGTGGTCGATTTCGCGCTGCTGGCCGGGATGTACGCCATGTTCGCTGGCTTCTATCACGGCGCGGCGATGGTGCGGACGGTAGGAATTTCCGCGGCCGACTTCGGGCAGCGGTCCGCGGGGTGGTTGAGTGCGATGACCACGTCGCTGCCCCGAGCCGGAGCCCAGATCGACACCGGTGACTACACCACGGTGTTCCAATCCCTCGACTTCACCAAGGCCGCGATCGACGCGATCGTGTCGGCCAGCCGCGACGCGGGCGTCGACCTCGACATCGTCGGCCCACTCAAGAATCTCGTCGACCGCCAGGTCGCCGACGGCTATGGCGCCGAAAGCACCGAGCGGATGTTCGAAGGCCTCAACCCGCCGCCGGTAGGCCGGCCGCGCGCGTAAACAGGGCGGTTACCAACCTCTTTCGCGCCACTCGGCCAGGTGTGGACGCTCGGTGCCGAGGGTGGTGTCGTCACCGTGACCCGGATAGACGATTGCGTCGTCCGGGTACCGGTCGAAGATCTTCTGGGTGACATCCGCGTACAGCGACGCGAATTCTTTCGGGCCTGCTGTCTTCCCCACCCCACCCGGAAACAGGGAATCGGCGGTGAACAGGTGGGTGCCACCGGCATCGTCGATGAGGGCGAGCGCCAGTGAGCCTGGGGTGTGTCCACGGAGGTGGATTGCTTCGAAGGCCAGGTCACCGATGTCGATGATGTCGCCGTCGTCGAGCAGGCGATCGGGGCGGATCGGCAGGGAATCGGCGTCGAGGGGGTGGGCGGCGGTGGGCGCGCCCGTGGCGGCAGCGATGTCCTTCAGCGCCGACCAGTGGTCGCGGTGCAGGTGGCTTGTGACGATCAGGGCGAGCTGACCGGGGGTTTCCTGCGTGATCAGCGCCTCGATCCGGGCGGGTTCGTTGGCGGCGTCGATGAGCAGGGCGGCGCCGGTGGCGGCGCACTGCACGAGATAACAGTTGTTGTCCATGCCACCGACGGACATTTTGACGATTCGGGCACCAGGGACATCGCGCTGCTGCGGATTCGATCCCGGCGACACATGGCCGCTGTACGGGAGATCGATCGTGATCACCCATCGATGGTATCGAGGGTGTCTGCGACAGGTGGGACCTCGCGATACATTCGTGCCATGCTGCTGCCGAATCGTCGAGCCCGCTGGTCTGTCCGGGTGGCGATCACCATGCTGCTCGCGGGTGTCGCGCTGGTCGGTACTCCGACCGCGTCGGCCGAGCCACCGACTCGGTTAGGGACCTATGTGGTCGATTCGGCGAAGGTGCTCGACCGGGCGCAGTTCGACGATGTGCGCAATGCCGTTGACCAGTTGTACGCCAACCAGCAGATTCGACTCTGGATCGTCTATGTGCGGGACTTCGGCGAGCTCGGCCCGGATGCCTGGGCCGAGCGCACTGCGACGCAGTCCGGTTTCGGCAGGCGTGACCTGCTGCTTGCCGTCGCCACCCAAACCCGCGACTACTGGTTCTACGGCGACTTGCCAAGCGGCGTCAGCGATTCCGAGCTCGACGGCCTGCTCACCACGGAGGTCGAGCCCGCGCTGCGGGACAGCAGATGGGCCGAGGCAGGGATCGCGACCGCCGAAGGCCTGGACTCGGCCATGCGCGGCAACGGGGGTGTCAGCGTCCGCGCGTTGCTGATCGTCGCACTGATCGTCGCGCTGGCGATCGCATTCGTCGGCGGCGGGCTGGTGCTGTACTCGCGCAAGCGGCGCAAGGACCGGAGCACCGCCGAACTGCGGGCCGCGCGGCAGTTGGATCCGGATAACAGCGTCGCGCTCGGGGCACTGTCGCTGGAGGTACTCCAGGTGCGGTCGCGGGAGGTGCTTGTCGAGATCGACAATGCGATCCGGACCAGCGACGAGGAGTTGGAGCTTGCGACCGGCGAGTTCGGCGCCACCGCCGTCACCCCGTTCAGCACCGCGTTGGCGCACGCGAAAACGGCGGTCTCCAAGGCTTTCTCGATCCGCCAGCAGCTCGACGACGATATCCCGGAAACCCCGGACCAGCAGCGGACGATGCTCGTCGATCTGATCGGCACGGTCGGCCGAGCCGATCGGGAGCTCGACGCCAAGGTCGCCGAGTTCGATGCGATGCGCGACCTGCTCATCAACGCAGCGGACCGGCTGGACGCGTTGACCAGGGATCTGGTCGAACTCACCGGGCGCACACCGGGTTCGGCGGCCGAGCTGACCCGGCTCACTACCGCGTACCCGGCCAGCGTGCTCGCACCGATCCGCGACAACGTGACTATGGCGCGCGAGCGAATCACCTTCGCGGAACAGAACATCGACAACGGCCGCGCCGCGCTGACCCAGCCGGTCGGCAAGCAGGGCGGCGCGGTCGCCGCGATCCGTGCCGCGGAGGCGGCGGTCGGCCAGGCCCGCACCCTGCTCGATGCCGTCGACAATGCGGCCGCGAACATTCAGCAGGCGACCGACGGGCTGCCTGCCGCGCTGGAGGAGCTGCGCTCCGACATCGCCACCGCGAGAACCCTTGCGTCCTATGGTGGTCCGGAATCGGCCGTGGCCATCGCCGCGGCGGAGGCGGCAGCGACGAAGGCAACGGCCAATGCGACGAGCGATCCACTCGACGCCTTCCACGACGCGGTAGCGGCCGACACGGAGCTGGACCGCGCCAACGCGGCGGCAACGGATCGCAAACTGGCCGCCGAGGACCTGCGGCGCAGGCTGGAGCGGGCGCTGACCGACGCCAGGTCCCGGCTCGCCGCGGCGACCGACTATGTCACTACCCGCCGCGGCGGCGTGGACGCCGACGCACGCACCCGGCTCTCGGAGGCCGAGCGCAATCTCGATGCGGCCCAACAGCTCGACGCCACCGATCCCGCGCAGGCCCTCGCCCACGCGCAGGCCGCCGCCGACATGGCCGGACGTGCCATGCAGGAGGCGCAGGCCAGCGTGCGAGCCTGGGAGAGCAGTCAGGGGCCGTCGGGCACGGCGCAGGCGGGAGCGGTGCTCGGCGGCATCCTCATCGAAGGACTGCTGCGTGGCGCGGCGGGCGGAAGCAGGACCGGGTCGGGCGGTTACCGCGCGGGCTCCTACGGCGGCTCCTCCGGATCCCGCCGGAGCAGCCGCGGTGGGCGATTCTGACGGCGCCCTTGACCCTGACACCGTGTGAGGCCATAGACCAGGAGTCGTCATGTTCAGTATCGGAGACTTCGCCAGACACGGACGGGTATCAGTCCGCATGCTGCGTCACTACGACGCGATCGGGCTGCTGCGCCCGGATCGGGTCGACGCCGCGAGCGGGTATCGCTACTACGAGGCCGGGCAGCTGGCTCGGCTCAATCGCATTGTCGCCCTGAAAGATCTCGGCTTCACGCTGGAACAGGTGGGCGGGATCCTCGACGACCGGGTCGACAGCGCCGCGCTACGCGGCATGCTCAGGCTGCGCCACGCGGAACTGGAGCAGCGGATCATCGGCGATCGCGCCCGGCTCGTCCAGGTCGAAACGAGGCTCCGCATCATCGAGAAGGAGGGCGCCATGCCTGCCAATGATGTGGTGATCAAGTCTGTTCCGGCGGTACGGGTGGCCGAATTGACCGGTGTCGCCGGTGATTTCGAGCCGCAGTCGATCGGTCCGGTGGTCGGGCCGCTGTTCGAGGAAGTGTGCAAACGCCTGGAGCAGGCCGGGGTGGCGATCGCGGGCCCCGCGATCGCGTACTACGAGGAGAACACGACAGGCGATGGCTCGGTACTTGTGCACGCCGCCGTGCCCGTCAATATCGAGCCCGATGCCGCACACGACTTCGCTGTCGTCGACCTGCCCGCCATCGCGCAAGCGGCGACGGTGGTGCATCGGGGCAGCATGGACGACGTGCTGGAGCCCTGGCAAGCATTGGGCCGCTGGATCGACGCCAATGGCTACAAGTCGGCGGGCTACGCGCGCGAGGTGACGCTCGAATACACCGAGGATCCGAGCGGCTGGGTCACCGAACTCCAGGAGCCGATCACCAGCGCGTGACCGTCTTCAGTCGAGACCGAGCGCAGACCGCATCTCGTCCAGGGGTGTCACCGCCCTCAGACCCGGACGGTGACCGTGTGGAAGCCGGTCGGGCCGGTGGGGAACGGCGCGCGACGGGTGCCGTCTTGGACCTCGCCGGAGTGGCCGGTCGCGCGCGCCTGCACGGAGTGCTCACCCGCCGGGATTTCGATCGTGGTGTGCCAGCGACGCCAGGCGGCGGGGGCGAGTTCGGTACCGAGATCGACTGAGCGCCACTCCCCTTCGTCGACGCGGATCTCCACGCCCGCGACGCCGTCCGGCGGGGCCCAGGCGACGCCCGCGACGGTGGTGGTGCCCGCCGCGGCGCGGCCGGGAGCGGCGACGTCGATACGCGCCTGGGGCGTGATCCATATCGGATCCGACGGCCAGCCGCGCCGCACCCAGTAGTCGGCGTGGCTGTCATCGGTGAGTTGCAGTTCGGCAAGCCATTTCGCGCCGGTGTACTGGCCGTACAGGCCGGGGACGAAGACGCGGGCCGGGAACCCGTGCTCCGGTGCGAGCGGTTCGCCGTTCACACCGACAACCAGGTACCCGGGCCATTCCCCGGAGCGCAGCGGCTCCACCGGCAGCGAAATGGTGTAGCCGTCGACGGCCCTGGTCACCAGCCTGGTTGCACCGGCTTCCGGGATCGTGTGTTCCAGCAGCCGGGCCAGCGGGACACCGAACCAGCGGGCGTTGCTCGCCCTCCGCTCGCCGGGCCGATTGTGCACGCACACCATGACCGCATCGAACTCCACTGCGTCGGTGACCAATTCGGCCAGCGAGAGCCGCAGCGGATGCGCGACCATGCCGGTGACCGACAGTCGCCAGCGGGTCGGGTCGATCCGGGGCGGGCTCAGGTTGACGTCGGCGACGTAGAAACTGCGGTTTCGGGTGATCAGCGACGACAGCCCCGGTTCGTCCTCCAGCCCGTCCTGCGGCACCGCGGCGAGACCGCCCATCGGGCCGACCTTCTGGATCGCCTCGTCCTGTCGACGGTCGAGGTCGCGATGCAGCGTCCGCGCAGCCGCGAAGAGTCCGACGCCGGCACCCGCCCACGCGAGCGAGCCGATCAGTCCACGCGGCCGCTTGCTCAGCCCGACACCGAGCACGCCCGCGGCCGCGACAGCACCGGCGACGGTGGCCGCGGATCGGGTCGCGGGCCGCAGCCCGAGCGCGGCCGCGACAGCGCCGAACGTGGCGACGGCGGCGGTGCGGGCCCGCTCGGGCAGTGCGCCTAGACCGAGGGCAGCCGCGACCGCGCCCGCACCCACGCCGATTCGGACGGCGGGCTTATCGTGCCTGCCCGACAGCGCGACAGTTGCCTCGACAACCGGAACCGGCACTGTATCGGTCAGCACTCGGCCGATGGCATCGATCAGCGAATCGCCCCGTGTCGCGGCGATCACTTCGCCGACGCCGAGCGCCGCGACGCCGACCGCTGCGGCACCGAGGCCACCGTGTCTCCGGTCTCCGTTAGTCCGCACCGTTCGAACACCCGCTTCCATCGATCACTACCCGTGCCGTGCTATCCCGCATTCTCCACGAGTCGCCTTGCCCGCGTCGCGCATCGACTGACACGAGACTCAGGCGCCGATTGCTTCCTCCGATAACGCCGTCAGTTCTTTGCGGACGGCGTTGAGGAGACGGCCGGCGGTGGGGCCGCCGCCCAGGATGCCGACGGTGAGGCAGCCGGTGAAGGTGTAGACGAGGAAGGTCACGGCGGCGGAGGCGCCTGCCGATGGTCTCGGGTGTGCAGAGACGTAGACGATTTCGTAGTCGGAGAGCTCGATGTTCGCGGGGACTCGGAAGGTGGGGACAACACCGGTATTGGTCACGGCGACGTGGCCGGCGAGGGAGTGGATCCTGGTGGGGCCGAAAAAATCCGGGAAGTGCAGTACCGACTGTTGGGTAATGCCTTCGGCCAGGTCGTGGTGTAGTCGGGACGAGATTTGCCGGGCCAGTTCGATGACTCCTGCCGAGACATCGACCTCGGCGGCGAAGGAGGCCAGGCCTGCCATGTTGGTTCCTGCGGCGGCGGGCACCGGTGGGGTCAGGCGCGATCGCATATCCACCGGGTACAGGCAGCCGACCGAGACCGGATCGCCGGTGGCTCTGTCCTTTTCGGACACGTAGGCGCGCAGCAGCGCGGCGGTGACCAGCCCGTTGACCGTGACGCCTTGGTGGCGGCCGAGTCCGATTATCCGCGCGGTCGCCGCGCGGTCCAGCACCGCTCGCAGGGGTCGGACGAGAACACTGGGTGCCGCAGTGGCGGGGTCGGCAGGAAGTGACTGTTCTTCGGGATCGAGTGGCCGCGCGACGTCGTCGAACCCGGACAGCTCACTTCGGGTGATTCCATGCGCCGCCGCATGCCATTCCAGCGACTGCGGATAGTCGTGCGGCACAACGGTTGTCGTTCCCGACTCGACGCAATCGGTGTAGTGGTCCCACAGCCGTGCCAGCAGCTCGACGCAGTGGCCCGCGTCCGCGATGCTGTGATGGGCGAACAACGTGATGCGCGATCGACCAGCATCCGACAGCACCACATCGAGGTAGACGAGTTGATCCGCCGGATCGATCGGCTCGGCAGGCAGCCGCACGGTATCGGGATCGCCGAGGTTGGCCCACACGCCGACCGGCGGCCGCTGCCGGGGGCGCAGGAGGTAGCCGCGCCCGGCGGTGTCCTCCTCGATGCGGCAGATCACCACGGGATACGCCCGCCGCAGTGCGGCGAAGGCGGCTCTCACCGCATCGATATCAAGATCGCCGACAACCGACACGGACCGACCGGTGTAGGTCCCGTGCCGTACGAATCGCTCCTCCGACGGCGCCAACACCCGCACCACATCGTCCTCATCCCGCAACACACCGCAAGCGTGCGGCAACTACGACCAGGGTGCAAACCGGAAACCGTGCGGACTGCGAGAGACTGCACATATGAGTCTCGCGGCACAACTGGAGGAACTCGGCCGTCCACTGGTCGTCAAGCAACTCGCGCACCCAACGGTCGCCGGGATCGCCACCGGCGACCTGGCCGAGCCGATCTTCCGATCCTGGCTCGAACAGGACTACCTATTCCTGCTCGACTATGTCCGGGTGTTCTCCCGCCTGGCCTGGCAGGCCCCTGCGGCACACCTCGGCGACCTGGTGGATCTGGCCCACGCCACCTACCACGAGGAGCTGTCGCTGCACCGTTCGCTGGCCGCCGAGTTCGGCGCCGACCTCGACGGCGCGACCAAAGGCGCTCCGTGCGCGGCCTATACGACGTTCCTCCTGGAGTCGGCCGCCGCCTACGGCGAGGGTCTTGCCGCGCTGTACCCGTGCATGTGGGGGTACTCGACCCTCGGCAGCATCCTCGCCCGCAACCCACCGGCCGAGCCACGCTATCGCCGCTGGGTCGACACCTACGCCGACCCTGGCTTCGCCGCGCTGACCCGCCGCTGCGCGCAGATGATCGATGAGGCCGACGTCGAACCGGCCCGCGCCGAAGAGCTCTTCCTTGCAGGCATGCACCACGAAATCGCTTTCTGGGACGTGCCGCGCTGATGTCGAAAGTGGTCGAGGCCGCTGCACAGGTGACCTGCTTCCACTGAGCGACCCGCGATACCGAATCCCTACGGCAATTGGCGTCTCACAAACCGTCTCATAATTATTCTCCCGGCGCGTGAGACTTCCCGTGCACCGACAGGTGACGGTAGAGGGTGGCGCGCGAAACGCCCAGTTCGGCGGCTATGCCGTCGACGGTGTACGCACCGGAGGCACGCATCTGCCGCGCGGATTCCACCATCTCCTTACTCATCGTGCCCGGCCTGCCTCGAACGTTGGGACGGCCCGGAGTCGCCTGCGGCGTCGTCATGACCGCCGCCGGATCGGACGAAATTTCCTGCGGCACAGCCGAACCGAGCAGCCGCGGGAATGATGTCACTCTTGCTCGGAAAGTGATAGAGCACAGCTGTTTTCGTCAAACCGAGATCCTCGGCGATTTCCCGCACCGTGACGGCGTGATAGCCGCGGCGGTGCGCAATATCATCGCGCGATTGCCGCTGCTGGAGTCCCTCGCCGGTATGGAGCGCATCATGGCGCCAGCGACCACCGCCGCACTGCCCGCGCCCTCGGTACCGAACAGCTGATCGCAGCCGCGATGACTTTTTGACTGCCGTCCGGTCTACACAAGCAGACCTGTGTCATCGGAGCCTGAGGAGAATAGTCATGAATCGTCCGACCGTGGTTTCCCGCGACGAATGGCTGACGGCGCGCAAACGGTTGCTGGCCGAGGAGAAAGAACAGACGCGTCGACAGGACGCGCTGGCTGCCCGGCGACGGGAGTTGCCGATGGTCGTGATCGACAAGAAGTATGTGTTCGAGGGGCCGAAGGGCACGGTCGGCCTGGCCGAATTGTTCGACGGGCAGCGGCAGTTGATCGTGTATCACATGATGTGGCGCTGGGATCTGGATGCGGGTTGTCCGAGCTGCGCGCTCCTGCTCGACAATGTCGGGCACACCGCGCATCTCGAACATTCCGACACCAGATTCGTTGCCGTATCCCGTGGGCCGTGGGACACGCTGAGCCGGTACCAGGAGCGGATGGGGTGGCGGTTCCCGATGTATTCGTCGTTCGGCAGCGACTTCAACTACGACTTCCATGCGACACAGGACGAATCGGTCGCGCCCGTCGACTACAACTATCTCGGTAAGGCGCAGCTGGAAGCCAGGGGACTTCCCTGGCACGTGGACGGCGAACAGCCTGGCACCAGTGTCTTCTGGCGCGACGACGACAACACGGTATTCCATACCTATTCGTCCTACGCCCGCGGCGGCGACATCCTCATCGGCACCCACAACTACCTGGATCTGACGCCGCTCGGCAGGCAAAGGCACGTCTCGAAGTTCCCCCACCACGACCGCTACGAAGCCGGCGCACCGCACTGCCACTGATTACTCAGCCACCTCTGCCGCGTAGGTATTCGGCGATCTTCGGGCCGATCACCGCGAGCGCCTCCGGGGCCGTCAGCTGATGGTGTCCGACATCGACTGGGTAGTCGTGGATTGCGCCGCCGATATAGGGACCCCAGGTCGAGACGTTCCGCGCTTCGTCGCCCCGGTCTGCGCCCGACCTCGAATCACCCTGCCGTGGAAGGTGTTAGCACCTAAGCTGGCATTCGTGGGTGAGGACAGGCTGCGCGCATCGGACGCGGACCGCGAAAAGATCGTCGAGCAACTGCGTCTGGCGATGGACGACGGGCGGTTGTCCCTGCACGAATACGATGACCGAATCCAGCAGGCGTACGCGGCCAAGACCTACGGCGAGCTGACTCCGCTGCTGTCCGATCTGCCCGTTCAGCGGAATTCACCGAAGGCGGGGGCGCGCGTGCCGCCGTGGGTCGTGATCATGTGGATTCCGTGGGTCGCGATCAACGCGTTGTGCCTGACGATCTGGGTGGCGACCGGTGCGGGATATTTCTGGCCGTTCTGGGTAGCGGTGCCATGGGGTTTCGCGCTGCTGATCCCGACCGCCATCGGGCTCACCGTCGGCTCGCACACGGCGGCGGCGAAATGCCGCGGAACTGCCCCGGAATAACCGCGAGGCCGCCAGCACGGGGCTGACGGCCTCGAAGTCGAACGCCGTGCTCAGGAACCGATCAGGTGCTGGGCGAGGTAGCCCTCGACCTTGTCCAGCGCGATCCGTTCCTGCGCCATCGAGTCACGCTCGCGAATCGTGACGGCCTGGTCGTCGAGGGTGTCGAAGTCGACGGTGATGCAGAACGGGGTGCCGATCTCGTCCTGGCGACGGTAGCGGCGGCCGATGGCGCCCGCATCGTCGAACTCGACGTTCCAGTTCTTACGCAGCTGCGCGGCAAGGTCTTTCGCCTTCGGTGTCAGATCCGCGTTGCGCGACAACGGCAGCACGGCCGCCTTCACCGGCGAAAGCCTGCGATCGAGCCGCAGCACCGTGCGAACATCCACGCCGCCCTTGGCATTCGGCGCCTCGTCCTCGGCGTAGGCATCGACAAGGAACGCCATCAGCGAACGGGTCAGACCGGCCGCAGGTTCGATGACGTAGGGGGTGTACCGCTCGTTGGTCGTCTGATCGAAGAAGCTCAGGTCGGTGCCGGAGTGCTCCGAGTGCGTCTTCAGGTCGAAGTCGGTGCGGTTGGCGACACCCTCCAACTCGCCCCACTCGCTGCCCTGGAAGCGGAAGCGGTACTCGATATCGACCGTGCGGGTCGAGTAGTGCGAGAGCTTGTCCTTCGGGTGCTCGAAGAGTCGCAGGTTCTCCGGGTCGATGCCGAGGTCGGTGTACCAGGCCAGCCTGGTGTCGATCCAGTATTGGTGCCACTGCTCGTCATCACCCGGCTTGACGAAGAATTCCATCTCCATCTGCTCGAACTCGCGGGTGCGGAAGATGAAGTTGCCCGGGGTGATCTCGTTGCGGAAACTCTTGCCGATCTGCGCGATGCCGAACGGCGGCTTCTTGCGCGCGGTGGTCTCCACGTTCTTGTAGTTGACGAAGATACCCTGCGCGGTCTCCGGGCGAAGGTAGTGCAGGCCGTCCTCGGACTCGATCGGGCCGAGGTAGGTCTTCAGCATCATGTTGAAGTCGCGCGGCTCGGTCCACTTGCCGAGGGTGCCGCAATTGGGGCACACGATGGCTTCCATCGAGATGCTGTCCGGGTCATCGATGTTGTTCTTCTCGGCGTATGCCTCCTGCAGGTGGTCCTGCCGGTGCCGGTGATGACAGTTGAGGCATTCGACCAGCGGATCGTTGAACACGCCGACGTGGCCGGATGCCACCCAGACCTGGCGCGGCAGGATCACCGAGGAGTCGAGGCCGACGACATCTTCGCGGCTGGTGACCATGGAGCGCCACCACTGCCGCTTGATGTTCTCCTTGAGCTCGACGCCGAGCGGACCGTAATCCCACGCCGATTTGGTGCCTCCGTAGATCTCACCGCACGGGTACACCAGACCCCGGCGCTTGGCGAGGTTGGCAACGGTGTCCACCTTCGACTTGGGTGCCACGCGAGAATTCTCCATCCACTGCGAGTCGGATTCGTAATGACGACGCGATCGCGTAGTCACTACGCTGCAAGTGTCACCAGCCTATCGGCATCGGCCAATGGGATTTCCACCGCACAGGCGACACCGGCGGCGAGCCCGTTTGACATGCGCAACTGTGCATATCAAAATGGAATCGCTTTCCAATAAGGAGTTGGTTCGATGACCGCCGAGACCGCCACCGCTCATCCCCACAACCCGTATCGGTCGCCCGCGCCCGCGCCGGTGCCCGCACGGACCGTCCTGGAGGACGCAGGCGAGCTGCTGCGCGCCCTGGCAGCGCCGGTCCGCATCGCCATTGTGCTGCAGCTACGCGAGTCGCCGCGCTGTGTGCACGAGCTCGTCGACGCGCTCGGCGTCACCCAACCGCTGGTCAGCCAGCATCTGCGCATTCTCAAATCCGCGGGCGTCGTGCACGGGGAACGATCGGGTCGCGAGGTGTTGTACGAACTTGTCGACGACCATCTGGCACACATCGTTGTCGACGCCGTCGCACATGCCGAGGAAGGGTAATTCGTGTCAGACAAGACGGTCTTCCCGCAAAAGCCGGTAGGTATCCGCAGTACCCGCCAGCGCAGTGCGATCGCCGCGCTGCTCAGTGACATCGAGGAGTTCCGCTCCGCACAGGAACTGCACGACGAACTGCGCCGCCGCGGCGAGGGCATCGGGCTGACCACGGTCTACCGCACCCTGCAGTCGCTCGCCGATGCCGGTCTCGTCGACGTGCTGCGCACCGACACCGGAGAGTCCGTCTATCGGCAGTGCTCCACCGGGCATCATCACCATCTGGTCTGCCGCCATTGCGGGCGCACTGTCGAGGTGGAAGGTCCCACGGTGGAGGCATGGGCCGAATCCATTGCGGGCGAACATGGTTTCACCGAGGTCAGCCACACTATGGAGGTCTTCGGCACCTGCAAGTCCTGCGCGAAAGCGGGTCGCACCGTCTGACAAGGATCAGGACCACGTGTCGTTCGTGGTCCCCGGGTGGCCTTCGCCTTGTTCCCACACCGCGGGGGTCGGCGAGAATACAACGGTGCCTACCGATAACGAGATCGTGCCCGGACTTCGGTACCTCCCCCGATGGCTCGATGACGACGAGCAATCCGGCATGCTCGCTGCCATCGATGCCGCGACCTGGTCCACCGAACTCAGACGCCGGGTGCAGCATTACGGCCATCGCTACGACTACGGACGTCGAGCGGTCACCGATCAGGAGCAGCACAGCGCCACCGCGCCACCGCTGCCGGACTGGGCACTCTCGGCGACAGCGCGCCTGCACCGCGACCGGCAGCTGAACGAGCGCGCCGATCAGGTCATCGTGAACGAATATCAGCCGGGCCAGGGCATCAGCGCGCACGTCGACTGCGTTCCGTGCTTCGGCCCCGAGGTCGCCGCGATCAGCCTCGGCTCGGCCTACACCATGGATTTCCTCGACCCCGACACCCGTATGCGCATTCCGGTCCGGCTGGAGGCGGGCAGCCTGATCGTGATGACCGGCCCGTCCCGCTATCGGTGGCGCCACGCCATCGCACCGAGGAAGTCCGATATGACCCCGAGCGGCCGGGTCACCCGCGGACGCCGTGTCTCGGTCACCTTTCGGACCGTTCTGAGCTGAATATGGTTGCAGGCCACCAGCACTCGGCGGACCGAGCGGTGGTGGCCTGCGGGCTGTGCCGAGCGAATCAGACGGCCGCGACCGGTTCGGGTGTGGCGGCCTGCGCCTGCGGGGTGTCCGCGCGGGTGCCGCGCAGTGCGCCGGCGCCGAGCAGAGCCAGCGCCGCAGCAGCCCAGATCAGCAGGACCACAAGGGGTTTCGCGGCACCAGCACCGTCGAAGTAGGCGACCGAGCGCAGTAGCGAAGCGGCAGCGCCCGGCGGCAGCAACTGCCCGATGGCGCCCCACGGCTGCGGCAACAGCTCCGGGGCCGAGGTGGCCGCGGAGAACGGGTTGCCGATGAGCAGCATGGTCAGCGCGGCGATGCCGATGCCCGCTCGGCCGATGGCGGTGGCCAGGCCGACGACCGCACCGGAGACCGATAAGGACACCAGACCGGCGACGGCCGCCAGACCGAGGTAGGGACCCGGCACGACCGACATCCAGCCCTGGACGATCGCCATGCTGAGCAGTCCACCCGCGATGCCGAAGGTCACCAGACCGACCAATCGGCCGCCGACCGCGGGAACCAGCAGTGTGAGCAGCACGCCTGCCGCGATGCCCGACATGACGAGGGGCAGCACCATGGCGCCGAAAGCGGTCCCACGCGGGTCGTCGGAGTCGGCGGCGATCACGTCCTCGACCTGCGCGGCCGGTGTGCCGGACAGCTGCTGAGCAATCGCGGTGAGCTGCTGGGCGACGGCCGGGCTTGCGCCGGAGGCGACGATGACGCGCGGCGCGCCGCCGCCGGTGATGATCGCGCCGTAGACCTCGCGGTCTTCGATGGCGGCGCGGGCGGCGGCTTCGTCGGCCGGGTTCGAGATATCGAAGGCGTCGGGGCTGTACTGCCCGAGCTTGCCGGCAACCATGGCGGCCTGAGGTCCGGTGACGGCGAGCGGCACCTCGCGCGGCGCGATATTGGCTGCGGGCCACGCGAATGCGATCAGCATCAGCGCTTGGAGCAGGGCGGCGCCGAGGCCGGCAGCGAGCGCCCGCTGAGTGGTGGTCATGACGGTCTCCCAAAAATCGAATGTTCGTTCTTTTTCGACGAGAACACCGTCGCACGGGCCGCGACTGTTGTCAAGAACGAACATTCGTTTTAGTTTGGTGGCATGCCAAGAGTCAGCGAAGAACATCTGGAACGCCGCAGGCAGCAGATCCTCGACGCCGCGCAGCTGTGTTTTGCCCGCAAGGGTTTCCACGAGACCTCCATGCAGGATGTCTTCGCCGAATCCGGGTTGTCGTCCGGGGCGGTCTATCGATATTTCAAGAGCAAGAACGACCTGATCACGGCGCTGGCCACGCAGACGATGGTCACCGTGCGCGCAACCATGTCGGAACTGATCCACGGCGACCAGCTGCCCACCCCCGCCGAGTTGGTAACCACCCTCGCCGAGCTCGTGGTCGCACAGAGCGGACCGGATGGCCCGATCCGGCTGGCTCCGCAAGTCTGGGCGCTGGCACTTGTCCATCCCGAGGCGTCCGAGTACGTCAAGGGAGCCATCCTCGCGATGCGTGGACTATGGCAGGAGTACGCCGAGCTGATGCGCGAGGCGGGCTGGCTGCCCGCGGATGCCGACACCCACGCGGTAGCGAGCGCGATGATCTGCTTCCTCCCCGGATTCATGCTGCAGCACTTGATCATCGGCGATCCAGACCCCGAAGCAATGGCCCGCGGCGTCAAGACCCTGCTCCCCTACGGCGAGCCCGCCGCACAACCCGCGACAATCTGACCGAACAGCCCGGGGTTCGATATCCCGGCTGTCACGCCCGGCAAAACAGATGTCATGGGGACAGCAGGGTCAGGGCAGCAGGCCCTGCCTGGCGCGGCCTGCGCCGGACAGCACCAGCAACAGCATGGTCGCCAATGCCTGATCGTCCAGGCCCGCGGCCGGGAAGGTGTAGCGCAGGATCACATCGGCGAGCTGACCGTGTGCGATCAGGGTGATCGAACCGAACTGCAGTGAGCTGTTGCGCTCCGCGACGCGCTTGTGCAGCTGCGTTTTCAGCGGACGATCCCAGGCCAGCACGCAGGTCAGCGTCAGTACGTCCAGTCCGGGCGCCAGGTTGACCGCGCGCAGCGAGCACAGCGCGCCTTCGTATTCGAAACCGAGCGAACCCTCGGGGTCGACACGCACGTCGATGTCGTAGAGCGACATGCAGGCACCGGCTCGCGCCTGTAGCTCCTGCTCCGGGGTGACCGCTGCGTCCATATCCGTGCCGCCGTTCACTTGGTGCCGCCGAAGCGGCGGTCACGCGAAGCGTACTGGAGGCAGGCCTCCCACAAGTTGCGCCTGTCGAAATCGGGAAACAGCGTGTCCTGATAGACGAATTCGGCGTACGCCGACTGCCAGATGAGGAAGTTCGAGCTGCGGAACTCACCCGAGGGACGCAGGAACAGATCGACATCCGGCATATCCGGTTCGTCGAGGTACTTGGCGATCGTCGCCTCGGTGACCTTCTCCGGGTCGATCTCGCCCGCCGCCACTCGCCGGGCGATTTCCCTTGCCGCATCGGCAATTTCGGCCCGGCCACCGTAGTTGACGCACATGGTGAGAGTCATCACCGTGTTGTCCTTGGTCAGTTCCTGCGCGGTCTCCAGCTCGTTGATCACGCTGCGCCACAGCCGCGGTCGCCGCCCCGCCCACCGCACGCGAACGCCCATCTCGTGCATCTCGTCGCGCCTGCGCCGGATGACGTCGCGGTTGAAGCCCATGAGGAAGCGCACTTCCTCCGGGCTACGTCGCCAGTTCTCGGTGGAGAAGGCGTAGGCCGACAGCCACTTCACCCCGATTTCGATGCAGCCCTCGACGGTGTCCATCAGCACCGCCTCGCCGCGCTCGTGTCCCGCGGTGCGCGGCAGCCCACGCTCCTGGGCCCACCGCCCGTTGCCGTCCATCACCAATGCGACGTGGTTGGGCACCAGCTCCGGCGGCAATTCCGGCGGCCGCGCCCCCGAGGGATGCTGCGACGGCGGACGGACGGTGCGCTCGGCATCCGAGCGCGCGCTGTTCGACCTGGTCGCGGAAGAGTCTCGACGGAGGATCACGGCCTCCATCCTGCCTGATGCCACCTGTGCGCCGGAAAGCCCTCCACCATCAGTGGTCGAGTGATACCTGGTCGCGCCGACGGTCGAGTGGAGCTCACCATGATGTGCCATTCACCCCGGACCCCGGGGCGGGCCGGCGAGTGCGGGGTGATCAGCCCGCGTGGCCGGCGGCTGCGGGCTCCGCGATTACCGGCCGTGGCTGCGAGCGCTCGATGAGGGGCAAGGTGCGCAGCTGGCGCTCGAGATGCCATTGCAGGTGGGCCGCGACCAAGCCGCTGGCCTGCCTGCGAACCCCGTCGGAGGTGGTTTCGATGTGGTCCCACTCGCCTCGGCGCAGTGCGATCAGCAGGTCGAGCACGCCCGGCGCGGGCGTGGCCGCACCCGGCGGGCGGCAGTGCACGCATACCGCGCCGCCGGCGGCGACATGGAACGCGCGATGCGGGCCTGGGGTGGCACAGCGGGCGCATTCGTCCAGTGCGGGCGCCCATCCCGCAAAACCCATGGCGCGCAACAGAAACGCGTCCAGAATCAATTCGTGCGGACGCTGTTTGGCCGCGATCGCCCGCAATGCCCCCGCGGTCAGCGCATGCAACCGCGGCGCGGGTGCGCGCTCCTCACCGGCCAGCCGCTCGGCGGTCTCCAGCACCGCACACGCCGTCGTGTAACGCCCGTAATCGTCGACGATGTCGGAGGCGAACGCCTCCATCGTGTGCACCTGAGTGACCGTGTCGAGATTGCGTCCCGGATGCAACTGCACGTCCACATAAGCGAACGGCTCCAGCCGGGCCCCGAACCGCGACTTGGTCCGCCGCACCCCCTTGGCCACCGCTCGCACCAACCCATGCTGTCGCGTCAGCAACGTGACAATGCGATCCGCCTCGCCCAGCTTGTGCTGGCGAACCACCACCGCCTCGTCCCGATACAACCGCACCCGGCCATCTTCCCACGCCCACCCGACACGCACCCTCCGACGCACCCCACCGCATGCTCATCTGCCACGGACTTGGCCCGGTCGGCGGCGGCTACCCGTTCTGGACCAGACCGCCGACCAGGAGCATCAGGGATTGCTGAGCTCGGGTGCGGGCGGCGTCCTTGTCGGTGGCGTGGGCGACGATCAGGCCTGCCTCGCTGACGGCGCTGAGGATCAGTTGGGCGAGCACGGGGATCGAGACGTCGGGGATCAGGCCTTCGGCGCGGGCGCGTTCCAGCTCGGAGATGATCAGGCCGAGTCCGTGGCGGGCTTCGAATTCGCGCCAGGCCTGCCAGCCGAGCACCGCGGGGGCGTCGAACAGGGCGATCCGGATCATGTCGGGGCGCTGGCAGATTTCCAAGAAGACACCAAGGCCGATCGCCATGGAGGTCATTACGTCGTCGGTGCCTACCGCGCCGATGGCGTTTTCGATCTCGGCGGTGTTCTCGATCTCGAGTTGCTCCAGCACCGTAAGAAACAGGCCGCGTTTGTCACCGTAATGGTGGTGGAGCGCACCTCGGGTGACGCCCGCCTCGGTGACCAGTTCCTCCGCCGATGTAGCAGCGAAGCCGCGCTCGGCGAACAGGCGGCGGCCTGCCCGCTCCAGCGCGGCTTTCGTGGTGCGGGAGCGATCCTCCTGGCTACGGCGTGGCATGCAGCCGAGTGAACTCCAGAATCGTTTCGGTGAGCAACTCGGGCTGATCTTCGGGCAGGAAGGTGTAGGAGTCGTCGATGAGCCGCAGGGTGGCGTTGGGGAGGTCCTCGGCCAGGCGTTCGGCGAACGAGACGGGGAAGATCTTGTCCTCGCGCGCCCAGGCGATCAGCACCGGAATCTCGATCGAAGGGAAGTGGGCGGCAGCCTCGAGTGTGTAGCGGCGGTGCACGCTCTTCAGGAACCGGCGCAGGTCTTTTCGGATGGCGGCCGAGTTGCGGCTCGGCAGCAGGTAGGAGTCGGCGATCTCGGGCGGGACGGGGCGTTTTGCCACCCAGCCGAAGGCCAGCGGCAGCCGGTGCAATGCCCGGATCCGCATGGCTTCGGTCAGCGGGCGTATCGAACCCGGGATGCGGGCGAGCAGGGGCAGCGCGGTGAACGGCTGCGGCAGAAAGCCCTCGTAGCTGTCGACGGAGGCGAGCACGACGCGGCCGATGCGATCGGGTTTGCGGGTCAGCAACACCTGGGTGATCGCGCCGCCGGTGTCGTTGGCGACGATGGTGACGTCGGTGAGATCGAGCTGTTGCAGGAAGGCCGCGATGAGATCGGCGACGCCTGTCGGGGTGAGGTCCGCATCGGGGACCGGGATCGAATGCGAGCCGAGCGGCAGATCCGGCGTCAGGCAGCGATAGCCCGCGGCCGCGATGGCCGGGACGACCTTGCGCCACAGATCGGCATTGACCAAGAGTCCGTGCACGAAAACAACCGGCGCTCCCGCCCCCGTGTCGTGGTATCGGATGCGGCCGCCGGGCAGATCTACCTCATGCATGCGGCCGAGTGACGTACTGGTTCCCATGGTTCCTCCAAGGTGCTCGCGGTACCCGCCCACTGTTACATACATACGGTATGTATGTCTATAGAATCGGTGCGAACCTTCAGCCTTGTGCGCACGTAGATCCAACAGACCGCGACGATGTGGACGGTTGACCAGATGCGCGCTACGGTGCACATCTGGAGAACGAGGAGACGGAGCTCACATGGCGGTATCTGACCACACCCCACTACCGCCGGAGACTGCCCGCTGGGCCGACCGGTCGCCGATCGGCGACCTCGGACTCGCCGACCTCGCGGCCGCGATCGCACGGGGCACCGTCAGTTCCGCCGCGGCGGTCGGCTCGGTCCTCGAGCGCATCGAAGCAAGCCAGAAGACACTCAACGCCTTTCGCATCGTGCGGCGCGAAGCGGCGCTCGCCGAAGCGGCCGAGGCGGATCGGCGGCTGGCCGCGGGCGAACGACTTCCGTTGCTCGGCGTGCCGATCGCGGTGAAGGACGACACCGATATCGCCGGTACGCCGACGGCATTCGGTTGCGGTGGCGACTTCACGCCGAAAACCGAAGACGCCGAATCGGTTCGACGACTGCGCGCGGCCGGCGCGGTGATCGTCGGGAAGACCAACACCTGCGAACTCGGACAGCTGCCCTTCACCAGCGGCGCCGCCTTCGGGCACACCCGCAACCCGTGGAGCGCCGCGCACACGCCCGGCGGCTCCTCCGGCGGTTCGTCGGCCGCGGTCGCCGCCGGATTGGTGCCCGCCGCACTGGGTTCCGATGGCGCGGGCTCGATTCGGATCCCCGCCTCGTGGACAAACCTCGTCGGCATCAAGCCGCAGCGCGGCCGAATCTCCACCTGGCCGGAGGCCGAAGCGTTCTACGGGCTCACGGTGAACGGTCCACTCGCCCGCACCGTCGCCGATGCCGCACTGCTGCTCGACCTCGCCGCAGGCCCGCATTCCGGCGATAAGCACACCCCAGCCCCACTGCAGGTCTCCGACGCGGTCGGCCGCGATCCCGGACGGCTGCGCATCGCGCTGTCGCTGCGCATTCCCTTCACCGCCACCAAGACTGCGCTGCACCCCGAGGTCGAAGCCGCCGTACACGGCATCGCAACCGCGCTGCGCGGGCTCGGCCATTCGGTCACCGTCGCCGACGTGAACTACGGCGTCATGATCGGCGCCACCTTCCTGCCACGCTCGATGGCGGGCATCCGGGAACGGCACGACAAGATGCCAGGCGCTGTCGTCGACTCACGCACCAGCGCCAACGTCCGCTTCGGCCAACTACTCAGCGGACCGGCCCTGTTCGCGGCCCGTCAGGCGGAACCGTTGCTGCACAAGCAAATCGGTGGCTTCTTCCGCGACTTCGACCTCGTCCTCGCCCCGACCACCGCAACGCCACCACCCCGCGCCGAAGAAATCGACGGCATCGGTGTGAACGCCACCAACAACCTCATCACCGCCGCCTGCCCCTACACCTGGCCATGGAACGTCCTCGGCTGGCCGAGCGTGAACGTCCCCGCGGGCTTCACCGACGCAGGCCTGCCCGTCGGCGCCCAGCTGATGGGCACCGCGAACTCGGAGCCGATGCTCGTTTCCGTTGCGGCCCAACTGGAATCAGAACTGCGCTGGGACCGGCACCGTCCCGATCTGTGGTGGTGAAACCGACCTGTCGCCCGGCACTAGAGGGGTGCGTCCCGCCACCAGCGGTCGACGAGATCCTGACCGGAGGTACCGCCGAATACCCGCAGCTCACAGAATGCTCGGCCGCCACCTTGAAACCCGATCTGCAGCGCCCCCGCGGACCGACCGACGGGGTCGATGACGTCCTGCCAGATCATCCTGCCCCGGCCGGATGGGCGTTCCCACTGCTGATCGCCACCGACGGGAGCATTGGCGTACGGCCGGATCTCGCGGGAAGACCGACTGGAACTGCACTCCGCGCGGAGGATCGACACCGGGTCGCGGTCTCCGTTGCACGACAGTATGGTTGTCGGCCCGGCAGGCTGGTCCACCTCGACCGGACGCTGATCCTTGTCGACCGCTATGCATCGGATTCCCTGATAGCCGCTGTCCGCAGGCGTCTTGGGGAGCAGGTCTGATAGCGCCTTGACCATGTAGTTGTGACTACCCCACGACGCCACCGCGGCGGCCTTGGTGGACGGAGTGGCCGCGGTCGTGCTGCTCGTCGACGTCGCCACACTCTGCTGCGCCCTGGTCCCGCTCGAATTCCTCGTCAGCGCAACAGCACTCGCGGCGGCCACCGCCACAATCGTCAGGGCGACACCGGCGGCGACGGCGAACTTCGTGCCCCGCTTGCGCATGCGGCCCGCGGCAACGGGTGGCCGCGGATCGAGCGCGGCCTGATCCGGGTCGAGCCCGAAGGCCGCCGACGCCGCGGCCGCGAGGGCGCCGCACGAGGGATAGCGATGGTCGGGATTCTTCGCCATGGCGCGGGCGATCACGTCATCGATCGATGGTGGGAAGAGCGGATTCACCGAGGTCGGGCTCGGTGGCGGTTCCTGGAGGTGCGCCTGCATCACCGCGGTCGGCGTATCGCGCGGGAAGGGCTTGACGCCGGTCAGAAGTTCGTAGAGCGTCCCGCCGAGCGCATACACATCGGCGCGATGATCCACCGCCTGCGCCGTCAGCTGTTCGGGTGCGGCGTAGGCAAGTGTCGCGAGGATCGATCCCGCTTCGGTCAGCGCGGTGGTCTCCGCTGCGGCCCTTGCGATCCCGAAGTCGGTCACGAAGACCCGTTCCGACTGACCAGGCCGGGGCTCGAGCAAGACATTGGCCGGTTTCACATCTCGGTGCAGCATCCCGGCCCGATGCGCCTCATCCAGACCACGCGCCGCCGCGCCGACAATGTGCAGCACCCGCTCGGGCGGCCGTTCGGCCGCACCGCGGGCGATGAGCTGGGCGGCGTCGGGCCCGTCCACGAACTGCATCGCGATCCACAGTCGGCCGTACTCGACGCCCCGGTCATGCACCGCAACGATATTCGGATGATCGAGCCGGGCCGCCAGTTCGGCCTCACGGATGAACCGTGCCCGAAATTCCGCGTCCGCACTGAAGTTCTCCGACAGCACTTTCAGCGCGTCCCGACGCGGCAGCCTCGGATGTTTGGCTACATATACCGCGCCCATGCCACCACTGCCCAGCCTCCGCTCGATGAGGTATCCGGCGAAAACCGTTCCAGGAAGCAACATCCCAGCCATGCGCTCTACTCGCCGTTCACCAGTAACGCGAGTTGCGCCGCGGCCTGCTGATGGGCGTCTTTCAGATCACGGCCGCGAGTCAGCGCGACATAGCGACCGTACATAACCTCGCAGGTGAACCCCAGCGGGAGCTGTGGTGGTACGTCGAGTTGTTCAGCGCACCTCGAGTCGATGACCCCCTCGGGTCCTGGCACGGGCCGCAACGCGGGGTCCGCCACGCTCGCGTGATCCGAGATATACGTGCGGGCGGCACGCGCGTCGGCAAACCGCACCAGACTGTTCAGTCCGTTCACCGCGACCAGTTCGATCGGTAGATTCTTCCCACGCTCGCTCCACAGGTGGGAGCCACGCGGGCCGAATACGACACCTGTCACGGCGATACTGGCCTTCCATCCCGCATTCTTGTCATAGGCCTTCGTGATCACCGCGGGAAAAGGCCATCGCCCAGGCAGTTCCGGCAGCATCCTGGCGAGCATACGATCGCGGTCGAGCGGCAGGGTCGCGAGCTTGTCCGGCGCAGTGGCCTGAAACTCACGCAACCGCGGTAACTGAGCGTCGAACGCCTTACGCGCCAGTCCGGACAGCGCGGTGAGATCCGGCGACGTATGCCCGATGAGCATGGTGACGACGAATGACTCGTGCGCGATCGTGGCCGCCAGCGTGGGTAAGGTCGGGCGCCAATGGCCGAGTGCCGATGGATGGCCCGCGATCTGGACGGCGACATTGTCGGGACTGACCGCGGCATCGACCGCATCGATCTCGCGAGCCGCCTGCTGCGCCGCGGCGGCGTCGGGGAACCGCAGCAGCAACACCGTCAGCAAGCGCGCCCGCCCCGCCATCGGCAGCGCGTCGAGTTCCTCCTTGTCACTGCCGCCGACCGTGAAACCCGCGAGCATGCCATGCCGTTCGAGCACCGCGCGAACCGGCTTCGCCAGGAATCGGGTCGCTTTCGCGGGAGTCGGCAGCGGAGCGATACCGCCGACGATTTCGAAGCCGAGGGCCGGGTCGGCCTCGACCGGATCGATCATTACCTCGGCCATCCGGATGGATTCCAGTGTCCGCCCATAACTCTCGTTGTCGTTGCGCGGCTCGACCAGCGGTTCGCTGCTGTTCGAGCCGATGTCGAGTGATCGCGGATCCGGCGTCGCGGGTAGCGGATTCCCCTGCACCGCACAGCCGGACGTGACCGCGAGTGCGGTGGCCGCAACCAGTACGGCTACGAGCGCGCGAATCGTGTCAGAGCGGCGCATCGGCCCACCACTTGGTGCGGAGTTGAGCACCGGACTCGGCGCCGACGACGCGCAGCCGACAGAAGTTCCGATTCGGATTCTCGAATGACACTTCCAGCTCGCCCAAGACATCTCCATAAATATTCGTAAAGTTGCCCCATTGCAGCCGGCCCGCGCCGGAGGGCCGCGTCCAGCGCTCCTCCCCCTCGATCCGCTCGACCGCAGGCCCTGGTCCGATGGGCGAACGGTCGGTGTTGCACTCGATGTCCAACGCCTCCATCGGATCCTGGTCGCCTATACAGGACAGCCGCTCGACCCGAGTCGCCGCCCCGAACGGAATGGGCTTACCCCTGCTGTCGACAGGCCGGCAGCTGTTCAGCTCCCGATAGCCGATGCCGAGGGGCGTCGCGGGTAGCAGCTCACGCAGAGCCTCCACGACGAAGGCATGGTTGCCCCATCGAGCCGAAGACACGGCCGACGGATCGGGGGCGGTCGTGGCAGGCACTGCCGACGCGGTGCCGCTCCGCTCGCCTCGGTCCATGTTCAACAGCACCGAAACCACAACCATCACAAGGGAAATCACCACTGCTGCCGCACCGAGGAGTGGACCACGACACCTCGCGGGATGGACGGCACCCGACTTCGGTGCGGCGGCAACCGCGTACACCCCGTGCAGCGCCGCCGCTGCCGCCGCACCGAGCGCGCCGCAGCTCGGATACCTGTCCGCGGGATCCTTGGCGAGCGCCTTGGCGATCACCGCATCGAATCCCGCAGGCACCTTGGAGTTCTCGAGCGAGGGTCGCGGGGGCGGCTCGTTCAGCTGCGCGAACATGACTGCCCCCGGACTGTCCCTCGGGTACGGGACCGAGCCGGTGAGCATCTGATAGAGCGTGCAACCGAGGCCGTAGACATCTGCGCGATCGTCCGTCGGGTCACCGCTGATCTGCTCCGGTGCGGCGTAGGCAAGCGTGGCTGTCGTACCGCCTGCCGCAAGCGTCGTCGAATCATCGGCGGACCTTGCGATTCCGAATCCGGTCACCAGCACCCGGTCCGGACCATCGGACTGTGCGGCGACGAGAATGCTCGCCGGTTTCAGATCGCGATGCAGCAATCCCGCGCGATGGATCTCGTCGAGACCGCGCGCGGCCTCCCCGATGATGTGGACCGCACGTGCGACATCGAGCCCCTCCGAATCACGCCGCATCAGCTCCGCGACATCGACGCCGTCGACATACTGCATCGCGATCCACAGCAGGCCGTCCTGCTCACCCCGGTCACGAACGGCGACCAGATTAGGATGCTGCAACCGAGCGGCGGCCTCGGCCTCGCGCAGGAAGGCAGCGCGAAACCGGGCATCGCCGGAGTGCACATCGGACAGGACCTTCAGCGCGTCCTTGCGCGGCAGCCGCGGGTGCTGTGCAAGAAAGACCGTGCCCATCCCATCGCCGCCAAGGCGGCGCTCGATGCGATACCCGGCGAATACCGTGCCCTCGGCAAAATCCACGACGTCTCCTCTCGTCCTCGGGCTCTAGAACGGCGCGCTGGGCCACCAGCGGTCGTACAGGTCCTGTCCCGAGTTCCCGCCGAATACGGTCACCTGACAGAAGTTTCGAGTCGAACCTTCGAATTCGATCTTCAACACACCGGCCGACCCACCCTGTGCGTAGACACTGTCCTGCCAGAGCACCCGGCCGCGACCGGATGCGCGTTCCCATCGCTGGTCGCCGCTGGGGGCACTGTCGACGGACGGACGCACGTACGTCGGATTGCGATTCGCGTTGCAGCCCACCCGAATCCACAACACCGGATCCCGATTCCCGGTGCACGACATCGTCCCGATCGCAGCCGCAGGCTGGTTCACATCGACCGGATTGTCGTCCTTGTCCGCCGCAACACATCGCAAGCCTTGATAGCCGCTGTCGAATGGCGAAGCAGGTAAGAGTTCGGGCAACGCTTGCGCTATGTAGCTGTAATTGCCCCAGGACACGGGTCCGGCGGCCGCCGTCGTTGCCGAGGCGGCCGCCCCGGCGCTTGTCGTCCCTCGCGCACTCGGGCTCGGCGCGGCTACATCCGAATTCCGGCTCAACACAAACAGACTCACGAAAGCCACTGCGGCGAGGGTGACCGCTGCGGCGACCGCGATGGTGCGCACGGGACGCCGCCGACGCACCGGGCGGCTCACTCGGTAGGTGGGAGTGTCCGCGCTGCCGCGCAGAGCGGCCGCCGCCGCGTTCGCCAACGCACCACAGGAGGGATATCGGTCGTCGGGGTTCTTCGCCATCGCCCGGGCAACCACATTGTCGATGGCCGGTGGGAGCGCGGGATTCACCGCGGTCGGGCACGGCGGAGGGTCCTGGAGGTGCGCCTGCATCACCGAAACGGCGGTGGCGCGCGGGAACGGTTTCCCTCCGGTCAGCAGTTCGTACAGCGTGCAGCCCAGCGCGTAGACATCGGCCCGATGATCGACGGCCTGCGCCATCAGCTGTTCCGGTGCGGTATAGGCGAGGGTTGCCAGCACCGACCCCACATCGGTCAGCGCGGTGGCTTCCCCTACTGCCTTTGCGATCCCGAAATCCGTCACGTAGACGCGCTCCGGCTGCCCTGGCCTCGGCTCGAGCAGGATATTCGCCGGTTTCACATCCCGGTGCAGCATCCCTGCCCGATGCGCCTCGTCGAGTCCACGCGCGGTCTCACCGATGATGTGCAGCACCCGCTCCGGCGGCAACTCGGCCGCACCGCGGCGGATGAGCTCGGCGGCATCGGGCCCGTCCACGAACTGCATCGCAATCCACAGTCGACCGTTCGCCACACCCTGGTCGTGTACCGCAACGATATTGGGATGCTCCAGCCGAGCGGCGAGTTCGGCCTCACGGACGAACCGTGCCCGAAACTCCGCGTCGGCACTGAAATTCTCCGACAGCACCTTCAGCGCGTCCATGCGCGGGAGCCTCGGGTGCACGCCCACATACACGGTCCCCATGCCACCGCGGCCGAGCACGCGCTCGATACGGTAGCCCGCGAACACCGAACCGGGGGTGATGATCTCGGTCATTCGCCGCGCTCACTGTTCACCAGCAGGGCGTACTGTGCCGCGGCCCGCTGCTGAATCGACTTCGAGCTCCGACCGAAAATCGTTGCGACGTACCGGCCGTACAGAACACGGCAGATGAAATGAAACACCGCCGGTTCGGTCATCGTCGGGTCCTGAATGCACGAGACGTCATCGACCCCTGCCGGACTCGGAATGGACACACCGGTCTTTGGATCCTCTTTGTCTTTCCGCGCCACAGCGGTGAAGCTCTCGCGGGCGGCAGTCACGTTCGGGAACCGAAAGAGCACATCGAGACCGTTGATCGCGATCAGCTCCGGCTTCGCCTTCTTCTCCGGGGTCCACAGCAGGGAGCCGCGCGGGCCGTACACGACACCGGTCCCCTGCACCGCCGAATCCCACCCCGCATCCTGCTGTCCGCTCCCATAGTTCACTGCGGGAAACGGCCATCGCCCTGGCGCATGCGGCACCATTCGAGCGAGCATGCCGTCGCGGTCGAGCGGGATGGCGGCCAATTCCTCGCGGGGCGTTGCGACGAAATCGCGCAGCCGAGGCAGCTGGGCGGCGAATGCCTTGCGCGCCACCGCGGTGAGTGCGCCGAGATCGGGCGCGGTCAGACCGGCGAGCACGCTGACGACGAACGACTCGTGCGCGACCGTGACGGCGAGCGTCGGCACATTCGGACGCCAATGCCCGTGTGCCGCCGGATATTCGGGAATTCCAACCGCCACATTCTCCGGATTCACCGCGGCATCGACGGTATCGATCTCCTCCGCGGCCCTGGTTGCGGTCGCGGCGTCCGGAAATCGCAACACCATGATGGTCAGCAGGCGGGCACTGCCTACCGGTGGAGTGCGACCAGAATCCTTGTCGGTGGCGCCGACCGCGAAACCGGCCACCATCCCGTTCCGCTGCAGCACCGCGCGGACTGGATCCGCCAGAAAGGCAACAGCTTTGGCGGGAGTCGGCAGCGGAGTGGCGCCGAATCCTCCGCTGGAGAATTTCAGCGTCGGATCCACCTCGAGCGGATCGGCCATCACCTCCGCCAGCCGCACCGATTCCAGCGCTCGCCCGTACCCCTCATTGCCGTTGGCCGGTTCGGCGAGCGGTTCGAGGCCGAACTCGCCGACATCGAGCGCGCTCAGGTCGGGGAGTCGCGGTATCGGATTCCCCGGCGCGGTACAGCCGGTGGCCAAAGCCAGCGTGGCCGCCGTGAGCGCCACAGCGGCGCGGATCTTGCCGATGCGCGCGTTCATCTCTTCACCTCGTCACAGCGGCGCATCAGGCCACCAATCACTGCGCAGTACCGAACCCGACCCGCCGCCGATCACCTGCACCGCGCAGAAGCTTCGGCTCGAATCGTCGAAGTACACCTCCAACCGGCCCTGAGGTTTCCCGTCGAGGCCGGTGTCGGTGCCCCAGTTCACATGCCCCGTGCCGGAGGTCCTGGTCCAGGCCTCATTGCCCTCCTGGCGAGCAAAGTAGCGTCCGGGGAGGAAGGGCGACCGATCGGCGTTGCATACAAGGGACACCGTCATGGCCGGGTCTCTGTTACCAATGCAGAACAATTTGGCTTTCGGCGCGGGTAGATCGAAGGAAACGGGGGTCCCCCGCTCGTCGATCGGAAGGCAGCTGGCGATCTCCTGATAGCCGGATGCGGCGGGCGACGCGGGCATGAGTTCGGGAAATGCCTGGACTACGTAGGCGTACGCACCCCACTCGGCGGCGTTCACGCGTATCGGGGGAGCCGCGGCCGGAGTCGGCGACGGCGTAGTGGACCCGCTGCGACCGATCCAGATCAGTGCCGAAACCGCTACCGCCGCAACGGCGATCGTTGCCGCGCCGATCGCAAGCAACCTGTCCCGTCGCGGGGAGGGTGAGTGTCCTCGATCGGGGACACCGTCGATGAGCTCGGTACCGGCCAGCGCGGCTGCCGCCGCGGCGGCCAGCGCGCCGCAGCTCGGATACCGCCGCGCCGGGTCCTTGGCCATGGCCGTGGCGATCACCGCATCGAACCCAGCGGGCACTTCGGGATTCGTGAGCGTCGGCCGCGGCGGCGGCTCGTTGAGATGCGCGTACAAGATCGAACCCGGGCTGTCCCTCGGGAAAGGAACCGCCCCGGTGAGCATCTGGTAGAGCGTGCAGCCGAGGGAGTAGACATCGGCACGATGATCCATCGGGTCACCGCCGATCTGCTCCGGCGCGGCATAGGCCAGACTGGCCGAGAACCCGCCGGAGCCCGCCAGCGTCGGCGAATCGTCGGCAGGACGGGCGATGCCGAAATCCGTGACGAGCACGCGGTCGAGCCTGCCGTCCTGTTCTGAGACAAGGATATTGGCAGGCTTCACGTCACGGTGCAGCAGTCCCGCTCGGTGCAGCTCGTCCAGGCCCTTGGCCGCCTCGGTGGCGATCCGCACCGCGCGCTCCGGATCGAGACCGCCCGATCCGCGCCGGAGCAATTCGGCCGCATCCGTGCCCTCGACGTACTGCATGGCGATCCACAGTTGCCCGTCCTGTTCGCCACGATCGCGAACGGCGACGAGATTCGGGTGTTGCAGCCGTGCGGCAACCTCCGCTTCACGCAGGAATCTGGCCCGGAATTCCGGTTCGTCCGCGTGCGCGTCGGACAGAATCTTCAGCGCATCCTTGCGCGGCAGCCGAGGATGCTGCACGAGAAAAACCGTGCCCATCCCCCCGATCCCCAAACGACCCTCTATGCGGTACCCGGCAAAGATCTGCCCCTCGACCACACCCACCAGATTTCCCTCCCGCGTTCGGCAGCCTGCCGAAATACTTGCAGCACAATCGAGCTGCTCTACGGGACGAGAACCGACCATTCCCCGGGTACGCCACCGAGCAGCCGACCACTGGCCGACTATAGCAGCGCACCCGCGCCGCCACATCGGACAAGATGGATCGGCGCTCAGCAAACCCCCAGCGCTGCGGGGTGTTTCAGAAGCCTAGCTTGCCGAGCTGCTTCGGGTCGCGCTGCCAGTCCTTGGCTACCTTCACGTGCAGGTGTAGATAGATGCGGACGCCGAGGATGTGTTCGATCTGGTGACGGGCGTTGGTGCCCACCTCTTTGAGGCGGGCTCCGCCCTTGCCGATGATGATGGCTTTCTGGCTGGGCCGTTCGACATAGAGCAGCGCGTGGACGTCGAGCATGTCCTCGTTCTCCTCGCGCGGGAGCACCTCTTCGATGACGACGGCCAGCGAGTGCGGCAGTTCGTCGCGCACGCCCTCGAGTGCCGCTTCGCGGATGAGCTCGGCCATGAGGGTTTCTTCGGGCTCGTCGGTGAGCTCGCCGTCGGGGTAGAAGGCCGGTCCCTCAGGCATTTTCGAGGCGATGACGTCGACGAGGACCTCGACCTGTTCGCCCTTGACGGCCGATACCGGCACTACGTCGGCGTCGGGGCCGAGCAGCCTCGAGAGCGCCATCAGCTGCTCGGCAACCTGGTCGCGGCTCACCTTGTCGATCTTGGTGACCACACCGAGGACGGTGGTCTTCGGCGCCATCTGCCTGATCTGCGCCACGATCCACTTGTCGCCCGGGCCGATCTTCTCATCCGCCGGGATGCACAACGCGATGACGTCGACCTCGGAATAGGTGTCGCGCACCAGGTCGTTGAGTCGCTGGCCGAGCAGGGTGCGCGGACGGTGCAGACCGGGGGTGTCGACCAGGATCAGCTGGGCGTGCTCGCGGTGCACGATGCCGCGGATGGTGTGCCGGGTGGTTTGCGGGCGCGACGAGGTGATCGCGATCTTCGAGCCGACCAGCGCATTGGTCAGCGTCGACTTGCCGGTATTCGGGCGACCGACGAAACAGACGAAGCCGGAACGGAATTCAGCCACCGTGCACCTCGGTGGTGTCGGCGTCGTCGACGATCTCGAAGACCGCGCCGTCCCGGTCGGTGAACACGATCCGCGCCTCGGCGGACGCTTCCCGGACCGCCATGACTCCGGCGTCGGAGAACCTGCCGCCGACAACCACAGCCGCCTCGAACCCCTCTGCGCCACTGGAGATCGCGGCGGCGACGGCGGCCTGCAGTGCGGTCAGCCGCAGCGACTGCAGTGCGACCTCACCCGCCGCGTAGGTCCGGCCGTCGGTGTCGCGGATCGCCGCGCCGCTGGCGCCGCCCGTGCGGCCCAACGCACCTCGCGCCAGAACCACGAGTTTGCTGTCCTCGGCATCCAATTCAGTCATCGCTGTCTCCATCCTGGTCCCGATCGGGCACGATCTCCCGCTCCGATCCGTTGGCTTTGCGCCTGCCGTTCGATTTCTCGGTCTCGGCTTTGTCGCTCGGTGGTTTTTCCTTGCGCACCACGACGGTGTTCACCCGCACCCGACCGCGGGCGTCCGGGCCGCCCTCACCGCGCAGCAACAGGCCGTGGGCGGCGGCCTTCGAGCCGGGCAGCGGCACCCTGCCGAGCGCGTGCGCGAGCAGGCCGCCGACGGTATCGACGTCCTCCTCCTCGATCTCCAGACCGTAGAGCTCGGCGAGGTCGTCCACCGACAGCCGAGCCGACACCCGGTACCGGCCCTCGCCGAGGTCTTCGATGGGCGGGGTCTCGTCGGTGTCGTATTCATCGGCGATCTCGCCGACAATCTCCTCCAGCACGTCCTCGATGGTCACCAACCCAGCGATACCGCCGTATTCGTCGACCAGCAGCGCCATATGGTTGCGTCTGCGCTGCATCTCGTCGAGCAGGCTGTCGAGCGGCTTGGAGTCCGGCATGAAAACTGCCGGGCGCATCGCATCGAGCACATGCACCTTCTTGCTCCGATCCGCGTACGGCACAAGGTCTTTCAGGTACACCACGCCGAGAATGTCGTCGACGTTCTCGCCGATCACCGGAATACGGGAGTGCCCACTGCGCACCGCGAGCGACATCGCTTGGGCCGCGGTCTTATCGGCCTCGATCCAGACCATCTCGGTGCGCGGCACCATCACCGCGCGGGCCGGGGTGTCGCCGAGTTCGAAGACGGACTGGATCATCCGGCGTTCGTCGTCGGCCACCACGCCACGCTCGGAGGCCATCTCGACCACCTCGCGCAGTTCGATCTCGGAGGCGAAGGGGCCATTGCGAAATCCCTTACCCGGCGTGATCGCATTGCCGAGCAGAATCAGCAGCCTGCTCACCGGGCCGAGCAGGGCGCCGATGAACTGCAAGGGCAGCGCCGCGGCCAAGGCGATGGAGTACGCGTGCTGGCGACCGAGCGTGCGTGGCCCTACCCCGATCACGACGTAGTCGACAAGCACCATCACGACGGCGGTGAACAGCAGCGCCCAATCGTCCTGCCACAGCGGGATCAACGCCGCCGCGAGCAGCACCGTCGCGCTGATCTCGCACAGGATACGAAGCAGCACAAGGAGATTCACGTACCGGGGCCGGTCGGACACGATCCGGCTCAGCCGGACCGCGCCGGCCCGTTCGACGCGAACCATATCGTCGAGCCGGGCGGGTGAGACGGTATTCAGCGCCGCGTCCACGGCGGCGAATACGCCGCCCACCGGAACCAGCAGGACTGCCAACAGGATGAGGGTCAGCGAATTCACGCGGGGCCCAGCGTGTCACCCGGTGTGGTGAAACCCGCCTTCCCCAGCAACCTGGCGTCGCGGGCGGCGAGTTCGGCGCGGCGCTGCTCCTCGCGCAGGCTCTCGTACCACTCCTCGAGCAGTCGGGCCTGCAGCGCGAACATCTCCTTCTCCTCCTCCGGCTCGGCATGGTCATAGCCGAGCAGGTGGAGCACGCCGTGCACCGTGAGCAGCGCGAGTTCGTGATCGAGCGAATGACCCGCCTTACGGGCCTGGCCCGCCGCGAACTCGGGGCACAGCACGATGTCGCCGAGCATGGAGGGACCGGGTTCCGGGCTGTCGGGGCGTCCGCCCGGCTCCAGCTCGTCCATCGGGAACGACATCACGTCGGTCGGACCCGGTAGGTCCATCCAGCGCATGTGCAGGTCCGCCATGGTGTCGAGATCGACGAGCACCATCGACAGCTCGGCCGCCGGATGCACGTCCATTTGGGCGATGGCGAAGCGCGCGACACTGACGAGGTCTTCTTCGGGTACGTCCATACCCGATTCGTTGGCGATCTCGATACTCACCCGATAAGACTACGGCCCGGCGGTTGTGAGATCGGACCGGAGGCTGCGTGGCGCATCGAAATCACGGCCGACAAGAAGGCCGACGCCGCCTCGTCGAGGTGGCGTCGGCCGTTGTGCGCTGACTATCGCCGATCGTTGCGGCCCGCGGCGCGGCGCTGCGCCCGGTTGCCCGCATAGTGCGGAGCGACCTGTGGCCTGTTCTCTTCCTCGAACCGACCGTAGGCGTCCACGATGTCCGCGACCAACCGGTGCCGCACCACGTCGCTGCTGGTGAGCGTCGCGAAGTGGATATCGTCGATCTCGGTGAGGATTTCGCTGGCCATCCGCAGGCCGGAGCGGGCGCCACCCGGCAGGTCGACCTGGGTGACGTCACCGGTCACCACGATCTTCGAGCCGAAGCCGAGGCGGGTGAGGAACATCTTCATCTGCTCGGCCGTGGTGTTCTGCGCCTCGTCCAGAATGATGAAAGCGTCGTTCAGCGTGCGACCGCGCATGTATGCCAGCGGGGCGACCTCGATAACACCGGCCGCCATCAACTTCGGAATGGCCTCCGGATCCATCATGTCGTGCAGTGCGTCGTAGAGCGGGCGCAGGTACGGGTCGATCTTCTCGTTGAGCGTGCCGGGCAGGAAGCCAAGACGCTCGCCTGCCTCCACCGCGGGACGGGTGAGAATGATCCGGTTGACCTGCTTGGTCTGCAACGCCTGCACGGCCTTGGCCATCGCCAGATACGTCTTGCCGGTACCGGCGGGACCGATGCCGAACACGACGGTGTTGGCATCGATCGCGTCGACGTAGCGTTTCTGGTTGAGTGTCTTGGGCCGAATCGTCTTGCCGCGCCGGGACAGAATGTCCAGGCTCAGCACCTCCGCGGGCGACTCCGAGGCGCCCTCGGTGAGCATCGAGAAGGTGTGCCGCACCGCCTCCGGTGTTACCACCCGATTGCGGCCGGTCAGCGCGATGAGTTGGTCGATGACCCGCTCAGCGAGCGCGACATCGGCCGCTTTGCCGGTGAGGGTCACGGAGTTGCCGCGAACGTGGATGTCCGCATCCAGCAGCCGCTCGAGTTCACGCAGGTTCTGATCAGCCGAACCGAGGAACGGGAACACGGATTCTGGAGCGAGTTCGATGCTGGAACGCACGGTGCGTGCTGCGGGACCCGTACCGTCGTCACCGGCACCGATGCCTGCCGTGGATGTGGATGGGTCGCCGATCTCGCCTTGTGTTCTCAAAAGTGGCTACAGCCTGCTTTCCGGTCTCGACTGCTTTGTTTGATGAAAGTTTAACGCGCCCCACTGACAACACACAGTGAATAAGCCGCTACCACAGGGCACCCGATTACCGCCGTGGTAATGGGATTCCCCGCCTGCGCACGGCCCAATCCTCGGCGAAATCACGGAACCGTCGCACCGCATCCGAGGTCGGGCCCGCCGCCGACCAGATCAGCCCGACATCCCGGGCCGAGCCCGTGTCGGCCAACGGCAGGGCAACCAGCCCCGGCAGCGGAGCCGGATCCTCGAGCGGCAGTACCGCGACGCCGAGGCCAGCGGCCACCAAACCCGCGACGGTGACGAGATCGCTCGACTCGAACGCGATGCGGGGACGGAGATCAGCCGCGGCACACATTTCGTCGAAGATTCGACGCATGCCGAAGCCAGGATGCATCGTGATGAACTCCGAGTCGGCGACGTCGGCGAGCCGGACCTGCCGACGCCCTGCCAGCCGGTGGTCGGCCGGTACGGCCAGCACCAACGGTTGATGTAGCAGACTGCGCCAGCCGATACCGGCTTCGGTCGGACGCGGCGAGACAATGCCGAGATCGGCTTCGCCGTCGAGCACCTGCGCGGTCACTACCTCCGCGGCCGCCTGATGCAGGGTGACAGTGACACGGCCGGAATTACGGCGAAATCCGCCGATAAGCTGCGGCACCAACCAGCCGCCGAAGGAATGCAGAAAAGAAAGTCGCACAACGCCTTTCGCCGGGTTGGCCAGATCGGCAATGGCGTGCGCCGCAGCATCGAGCTCGGCGCGGGCGCGGCGCGCGTGCTCGTAATAGATCCGACCGAAATCGTTGAGCGCGATGCGTTTTCCGTTGCGGTCGAACAATTCCACACCCAGCCTGCGTTCGAGCCGGCCGAGCATGCGCGACAGTGTGGGCTGCGCGATGTGCAGCCGCTCGGCGGCGACGCCCACCCGCTCCAATTCGGCGAGTGTCGTAAACCACTCCAGATCCTCACCAAGCACGGCCCGCCTCCCTATATGCACCGAATGCATCAACAGGCTCATTATTATTCATTTCCCTTTATAAGGGTGGGTGGCAATCCTGGACTCGAGGAGGAGCCATGACCACGACCGCGGTATCCGCCACCGAAACGTCGCACGAGCGCCGGATCACCACCGCATTGTTCGCCGCGGGGCTGACGACCTTCGCGTCGATGTACAGCGCTCAGGCCTTGTTGCCGAGCCTGTCCAGCGCGTTCGGCGCCACGCCCGCGCGCGCGGCGCTCGCGGTTTCGCTCACCACCGGGTTTCTCGCGCTGGCCATCGTCCCGGTGAGCGCGCTGTCATCGCGGATCGGCCGGACCCGGGTGATGATCGGCTCCGCCGTCACCTCGGCCGTCATCGGCCTACTGCTTCCATTCAGCCCATCGCTCGATGTGCTGCTCGCCGGGCGCGCGCTACAGGGTGTCGCGCTGGCCGGAGTGCCCGCGGTCGCGATGGCCTATTTGTCAGAGGAGATCGGGACCGAAGGGCTCGGCGCCGCCATGGGCGTCTACGTCGCGGGCACGACAATCGGCGGGCTGGCCGGTCGGCTGATCCCCGCCTTCACACTCGACCTGGTCTCCTGGCGCTCGGCCGAAGCCGCTGTTTCGGTGGCAGCGGCCGCCTGCACCATCTGGTTCGTGCGCGGGCTGCCACCCTCCCGCGGCTTCGTCGCCCGCCCCGCCGGAATCCGTACCGTCCTCGGCGATCTCGGCACTCCCCTGCGGCACCCCGGTCTACTCGCGCTCTTCGGCCTTGCCTTCGTCCTGATGGGCGGCTTCGTCTCGGTCTACAACTTCCTCGGCTACCGCCTGACGCAACCACCATTCGAATTGCCCGCAACCGTAACGGGATTGGTTTTCCTGCTGTATCTCGCGGGAACCGCGGCCTCGGCGGCCGCGGGACGATCGGCCGATCACCTCGGCAGGCACCGGGTGCTCGCCGCGTCGGTGGCCACCATGGGCTTCGGGCTCGTGCTGACCATCCCCAACCACATGTTCACCGTCATCCTGGGCGTATTACTCTGCACCGCAGGCTTTTTCGGTGCACACACCGTGGCGAGCGCCTGGGTCGGCACCATGGCGGCCGAAAACCGAGGCGCAGCATCATCGCTGTACCTGTTCTCCTACTACCTGGGCAGCGCCATCATCGGCGGCGCGGCAGGCTTCGCCTACGCCGAGTGCGGCTGGATCGGCCTGGCCGGTTGCGTCGCCGCACTCATCGCTCTCGCCGCAGTCCTGGTGTACACCTTGGCAACCCGGTCACCCCGGGCAACCAAGCCATCACAACTACCAGCGGGGCGTCAGGGCGCCTAGGGCGCCTAGCGCAACGGCGGCGGCGGTGGAGGTGCGCAGGACGGTCGGGCCGAGCAGGGTTACCGCGGCTCCAGCGTCGGCGAATGTGGTGAGTTCGGAATCGACCAGGCCGCCCTCGGGGCCGACGATCAGCATGATCTCGGCGGCCCCGGCGAAGGGCAACTCGACGAAGCGGGCGACGCCGGATTCGTGCAGTGCCACCACGATTCCGCCCGACTCCACCACCGTGCGAATCGCGTCGAGGACGTCGCGGGTGCGGTGGAGGTCGGCGACCTCGGGGATGTACGCCCGGCGAGATTGGCGCGCGGCCGTGCGGGCGGCGGCGCGCCATTTATCGACGGCCTTGCCCGCCTTGCCTTCCCAGTTGGCGATGCAGCGAGATGCCTGCCACGGGATGATCGAGTCGACGCCCGCTTCGGTCATCAGCTCGACCGCCAGCTCGGAGCGGTCCGATTTCGGCAGCGCCTGCACGACGGTCACGCGCGGCGACGCCGGTGCGGCCAGCACTCGATTGTGCACCTTCAGCTCGAGTCGGTCCTTTTGTGCCGCAACGACTTCCGATTCGGCGAGCAGGCCACGGCCGTCGGAGAGGGTGATCGGCTCACCGACCCGGGTCCGGCGCACCGTGGCGGCGTGCCGTCCCTCCGGGCCGTCTAGTACCGCGATCGAACCCGGTTCCGGGATGTCGTCGAGGTAGAAGACCGTGGCGGCCAACGACTATCGCCCGCTGAAGGACGCCCGCAACCGGGCGAACAGGCCGCTGTTGTGCTCGGACTGAGCCGACATCACCTCGGCGCGCTCCCGCTCGCGAGTGCCCTTGTACTTGCGCAGCAGGTCGGTCTGCTTGGCGTCGAGCTTGGTCGGCACCACGATGTCGAGGTGTGCGAGCAGGTCGCCGCGCGCGCCCGAGCGCAGGCGCGGCATGCCGTGGCCGCGCAGCACCGATATCTCGCCGGGTTGGGTGCCCGCCGGGATGGTGAGCTCGGTGGGGCCGTCCAGGATGGTGTCGATGACCACGGTGGTGCCGAGCGCCGCGTCGACCATCGGCAACCGAACGGTGCAGTGCAGGTCGTCGCTGTCGCGGACGAAGACATCGTGCGGCTGCTCGACGATCTCTACGTACAGATCGCCCGCGTGCCCGCCGCCGGGACCGACCTCGCCTTGCGCGGCCAACCGCACCCGCATGCCGTTGGCGACACCGGCCGGAATCGGCGCGGCGATTTCGCGGCGCGCCCGCACGCGGCCGTCGCCACCGCACTTGTGGCACGGATCGGGGATCGTCTCGCCCGCGCCGCGACAGGTCGGGCACGGACGCGAGGTCAGCACCTGACCGAGGAACGAGCGCTGGACGGACTGCACTTCACCCGCACCGCCACAGGTTTCGCAGCGCACCGGCTTGGAATTGCCGTTGGTGCCCGCACCCGTGCACACGTCGCAGAGGATGGCGGTGTCCACGGTCAGGTGCTTGGTGACACCGACCGCGCATTCGGCGAGGCTCAACCTGGTCCGCAGCAGCGAATCGGCGCCGGGCTGCACGCGGCCGCGCGGCTTGCGTGCGTTGCCTGACCCGCTCATCCCACCGAAGAACGCCTCGAACACGTCGCCGAGACCACCGAAACCGGCGCCGGAGTAGCCGCCACCACCGCCTGACTCGAGCGGGTCACCACCCATGTCGACGATGCGCCGCTTCTCGGAGTCCGACAGCACCTCATAGGCCGCCGACACTTCCTTGAACTTGGCCTGCGCCACCTCGTCGGGGTTGACGTCGGGATGCAGTTCGCGCGCCAGCTTGCGATAGGCGCGTTTGATCTCCTGGTCGGTCGCGTTCTTCGCGACGCCGAGCAGTCCGTAGTAGTCCCGTGCCACTTGAGTTCTCTAGTCCTTGGTTTGCAACAGCATTAGTCGGATGGACTCAACTTTATCCGGCCGAAATTTCGAGGGTAGCAGCGCCGTCGACGGACGCCGATCCCCTCAGCGCTCGGCCAGAACCTCACCGATATACCGAGCAACGGCGGCGACCGAGGCGATCGTTCCCGGATAGTCCATCCGTGTCGGACCGAGCACACCCATACCGCCGAGCACCGCGCCGGCCGCACCGTAGCCGGTCGACACTACCGAGGTTCCGCGCATCTGCTCGACCTGGGTCTCCTCACCGATGCGCACCGTCACGGTACCGGGGTGCTGCGCGGCGGCCAGCAGCTTGAGCACGATCACCTGCTCCTCGAGCGCCTCCAGCACCGCGCGCAGCGAGCCGGGGAAACCGAAGTCCGCGGCATTGCGAGTCAGGTTGGCGGTACCGCCTAGGACGAGGCGCTCCTCCGGATGTTCCACCAGCGTCTCGACCAGCACGGTCGACACTCGCACCAGCACGTCTCGCAGCCGCTGCGGCGCCCGCTCAGGCAGTTCGGCCACCGCCGCCGACGCCACGGACAGCCGCTTACCGTCCATCGCGCCACCGAGCATGCCGCGCAGTGCGGCCAGGTCGTCGTCACCGATGAGGGCGCCCAGTTCCACCAGACGCTGATCGACGCGCCCGGTGTCGGTGATCACAACGAGCAGCAACCGAGCGGGGTTCAGCGCCACGACTTCGATATGACGCACCGTGGACGCGGACACCGTCGGGTATTGCACCACCGCGACCTGCCTGGTCAGCTGGGCAAGCAGGCGCACACCGCGGCGCAGCACGTCGTCGAGGTCGACCCCCGACTCCAAGAAGTCCATGATCGCCCGACGCTCGGCCCCCGATAGTGGTTTCACCTCGGAGATCCGGTCGACGAACTGCCGGTAGCCCTTGTCGGTGGGGATGCGGCCCGAGCTGGTGTGCGGCTGGGTGATGTAGCCCTCGGCCTCCAGCACCGCCATATCGTTGCGGACCGTCGCGCTGGACACACCCAGATTGTGCCGCTCCACCAGGGTCTTGGAGCCGATCGGCTCCTTGGTCGCGACATAGTCCGCGACGATGGCGCGCAGGACCTCGAAGCGCCGATCCTCGGTGCTCGACATCGGCCCCACCTCCTCGCTTCGTCCACGGGTACGCCCCGCACTGATGGCACGGCCGGAATTCCGGTTCGCTGTTTACCCAGTCTAATTGCCAGGCCGCCGAGCGCCCGTTCACGCACCTGGGGACACCGGCGCGACCGGTGTCGACCACTTCCAGCAGCGCATATCGCCTTTCGACGGAGCGTTGTCCGACGGAGCAGAGTGGCACACCGCGGCGGAAACCTCGCCACGGTGTGCCACGCTTGACTCCCTATCCAGGCTCAGCGGGCGGCGGCCGCTTCGACGACGGCCGCTACTTCGTCGGGGCGAGAGACCAACGATGCGTGGGCCGCGTCGATTTCGCTGGTACGAGCACCCATCCGGTTCGCCATGAACCGTTGGGACGCAGGCGGGATGATGCGATCACCGCCGGAGACCAGGAACCAACTCGGTGTCGAGGCCCAGGACGGCGGACCGGACGGTTCGAGGTTCGCGGCCACGGCGATCGAACGCTGGTGGGCGAGCATGTCGGCGGCAGTCGCGTCACTGACATCTTGGGCGAAGACTTCATGGAAGCTGGCGGGCGCGACGTAACCGTCGATGTTCTTGCCCGCGATGCCCTGGGGGTCGTCAACGACCTTGACCTGCAGCACCGGCGGCAGCAATCGGCTGCCTGGAAAGCGGATCGGATCCAGCGCGAGTTGGGCGATCTCCGATTGCACCGGCGCGAAGGCCGCGATGTAGACCAGCGATTCGACCTTCGGGTCGTGCACATTGCTGATGACGAACCCGCCATACGAATGTCCAGCGAGCACCACAGGTCCCGAGATGGTGTCCAGGGTCCGCTGCACGGCCGCGGCGTCGTTGGCGGGGCCGCGCAACGGGTTGTCCGGTGTCACCACCTGATAGCCACGAGCGCGCAACAGGGACGCGACACCGTCCCAGCTCGTCGTGTCGGCGAACGCGCCGTGCACCAGCACGATCGTCGGCAGTGGCGCGGCGGTCGCGGGTGCGGTCGCCAGGACGGGCGTGAGAGCGACAGTCAGCGCGACCAGACCGGCGCGCAGGCTACGGGCGATGTTCATCGGTTCCCACCTATCCGTTTTCGAGGAAATCGAGCAGGTCGGCATTGAAGGTCTGTTCGAACGCGCCACACAATCCGTGCGGTGCACCAGGGTAGGTCTGCAACCGACCGTTGGGCAGCAGCTTCACCGATTTCGCGCCTGACGCCGCGATCGGCACGATCTGGTCGTCATCACCGTGTGCGACCAGCACCGGTACCTGGATACCTCGTAGATCCTCGGTGAAATCGGTCTCCGAGAACGCCTTGACGCAGTCGAGCGCACCCTTGATCCCGACCTGCATGCCCGCCAGCCAGAAGCTGTCGCGCAGACCCTGCGACACCGTCGCGCCCTCGCGGTTCGCGCCGAAGAAGGGAACGCTCAGATCTTGATAGAACTGCGAGCGGTCCGCGGTGACACCGGCCCGAATGTCGTCGAAGGCGGCAAGCGGAGTGCCTTCCGGATTGGCTTCGGTCCGCACCATCAGCGGCGGAACCGCGCCGAGCAGAACAGCTTTGGCCACCCGGCCGGTGCCGTGCCGTGCCATGTATCGGGTGATCTCGCCGCCTCCGGTCGAGTGGCCGACCAGGACGATATCGGTCAGATCCAGCTCCTCGATGAGCGCGGCGAGATCGTCGGCGTAGTGATCCATGTCGTGACCATCCCAGACCTGGCTGGAGCGGCCGTGCCCGCGACGGTCGTGCGCGATGGCCCGGTAGCCGTTGTTCGCGACGAGATTCAGCTGGTTGTCCCAGGCGTCGCCGTTGAGCGGCCACCCGTGGCTGAACACCACGGGGCGGCCTGATCCCCAGTCCTTGTAGAAGATCTCGACACCATCGGACGTGGTGATCGCAGGCATGGTTGTCCTCCTGTTGGTGGGGTTGGAATAGGGATTCAGACCTCGACCCGACCGGACAAGCCGTTCTTGGTCAGGAAGTCCAGCGCGATACCGGCACGGGAATCAACGCAGGTCGACGCCTGTTTGACAGCGTAGGGTCCTGCGCACCGCGAAAACGGACTCAGTGTGCACGATCCTCGGCTCAGCGTGCACGGCCGAAACGCCCATGCGCGTGCGGCGATTACGATTTGTCCAGGATGGAGGTCGCTATGGCAGTGGTATTCGATTCCGACGCCATCGCACCCGAGGAACGGGCCGACGCGGTGTCGACGGCCATGCAGGAAGCATCGGCCCCGTCGTATGTCATCCACGAGAATCCGGACGACGACGTGCACGCCCTGTTCGATGTGTGGCAATTCGGCGACGCCAGCGTTTTCCGTGCGCAGACATCGGGCATCCAGCTCATCCGCACGCCGAAACAGGTGCTGACCACGCCCGCGCCGGTGCTGGCGGTTGCCGTACAGCAGAGCGGCAACGGGCTTTACCAGCAGGGCGAGATCCAGCGCGTGGTCGCGCCCGGCGAGCTGCATGTCATGGATCTCAATGCGCCCTACGACTTCCAATGGAGCGGAGACGGCGCGTCGACATGCCTGCATGTGCCGCTCGACCAGCTCGGACTGCCTGTCGAGGTGATCCGCCGGGCCGCCCCGCACGTTCAGCAGAGCCCGCACTACCGGCTGGTCGCCAACCACATCACCCAGCTGACCCGTGACGCCGATTCGCTCAGCGCTGATCCCGCGGCGCCGCTATCGGGTTGCGCCAGTATCGAACTCGTTCGCGGACTGCTGCTTTCGGCGAGCGGAACCGGCAGTGACGGTGGCGCGGTCCCCGCCGACATCATGTTGAGCCGGATCCGCGCGTACGTGCGGCGCAACCTCACCGACCCCGATCTCAGCGCCGAACAGATCGCCCGCGCGCACAGCGTGTCGGTGCGGCATCTGTACAAAATCTGCGCGAGCGCCGAATACAGCCTCGAGCAGTGGATCATCAGCCAGCGGCTCGATCAGGTGCGTGCCGAACTCGCTCGCTCTGACACCAGGCACCGTTCCATCGCGATGGTCGCGCGCCGATGGGGTTTCCGCGACCCGTCGCATTTCGCGCGTCGCTTCCGCGCCGCCTACGGCATGTCACCACGAGAATGGCGTCGAGCAGCGCTGGAGGACGCTGTCCCCTGAGTCGTGCCGCATCGAGGCGGGACATGGCCGAGGTAGCAGTCGAGAAAAGGCCTCGGCAATGTCCCGTTCGGCGACCCGATGGTGGAGTTAGAGCTCGGGGCTGGCGGTGACCCTGGCGAGCTTGCCGGCAAGAGCGTCCAAGCCGAGCATCGCCAGGAGGGACACGCAGTCCTCGGCGTTCTCGGAATGGCTGGCGACCGTCCTGGCCGCTATCGCGCTCTGTCGCGCGGTTTCTGCTTTTTCCGCGGCCCGCGCCTCGGCGAAGTCGCTTTGTTCGTGAATAAGAGTGATGTGTCGTGCCGGGGGCATAAGACTCCTTGGGTTACTTCGGAGCCTACGCGGGTTGACCGAACCGTGATAGTGCAACCAACCCAACACGCCCACAACCCGCGACCCGCGGGCACCGACGAGTCAACAAGCCCCGTGAACGCCGCGGGGTGCGTCGATCAGCCCAGCAATTGCCGGACAACGCCGTCGGCGAGCAGCCTGCCGCGATCGGTCAGCACCAGTCGATCGACTGCGCGGACAGCCAGTCCGGCTGCGATTACCTGGTCGACGGCTTCCATCGCGGACGGCTCGAGATCAGCAAGGCACAGGCCGGTGCGCAGGCGGACGGTGAGCATGACTCGTTCGGTGTGGCGTTCGTCGGCGGTCAGTGTTTCCCAGCCTGCGGCGGGCAGACCGCCCTGGGCGACGGTATCTGCATAGCGGGCAGGATGTTTGATGTTCCACCACCGGACGCCGCCGACGTGGCTGTGCGCGCCGGGGCCCGCGCCGAGCCAGTCGCCGCCGTCCCAGTAGCCGAGGTTGTGGCGGCAGCGTGCGGAATCGCCTGCGGCCCAATTGGATACCTCGTACCAGGTGAGGCCGGCCGCGCTCAGTCGCGCGTCGATGCGTTCGTAGCGCGACGCAAGTACGTCGTCATCGGGAGCGGGTAGTTCACCGCGACGCACTCGGCGCGCGAGGGCGGTGCCGTCCTCGACGATGAGCGAATACGCCGAGACGTGGTCGACGCCCGCGTCGAGCACCGCGTCCAGGCTGGCGTCGAGATCGCCGTCGCGCTCGCCGGGGGTGCCGTAGATCAGATCCAGATTCACGTGTTCGAACCCGGCCGCACGTGCCTCCTTGGCAGCGGCGACAGCCCGGCCCGGCGTGTGCGTGCGGTCCAACACCTTCAACACATGCTGTGCCGCGGACTGCATGCCCAACGACACCCTGGTGAACCCGGCCGCGCGGATCCGCTCGAAGAACTCGGGCGAGGTCGACTCCGGATTCGACTCGGTGGTCACCTCGGCATCGGACTCGAGGGTGAAGTTCGACCGCACCGCGGCGAGCACCGCGGCGAGCCCATCGCCACCGAGCAGCGAGGGTGTCCCGCCGCCGACGAAGACCGTGGCCACATCCGGAGTCGCTGTCGGCAACGCCGCGAACTGCTCGGCCGCCGTGGCCAGCTCACCCCGCAGCCCCTCCAGCCAGGACTCCGGAGAGGCCGAAGTCCCGAGCTCCCCCGCCGTATAGGTGTTGAAGTCGCAGTACCCGCACCGAGTCGCACAGAACGGGACGTGAACATAGATCCCGAACGCGCCGCCCCCGAAATCACGCAGCACGAGGTCAGAGGTCTCGGCGTCGGTCACGGCAGCAGCTGAACTCACCCCACCAGTGTGAACGCCTCCCACCTGCCACCCACCCCCGGGCAGCCCGACAACCGCTCGGCGGCTACCCGAGGATCCTCGCCCGTTACCGGAATCCGCAGCCCTTCTCGGCATCCGCGAGGGGTGCGGCAATCGAGAGTGCGGGTGTCGAGCCGGCCGGCGGGGCGTTCAGCGGGATCAGGAGTCGGCGACGACGGTGTTCTGGTTGGCGGTGAGGAGCCAGTGGCCGTCTTCCTTGGACATGACGTACATCGGCGAGCCCTGACCGGACAACTGGCCGGTCTCGTCGAAGTAGCGCTGGACGACCTTGACGGCGGCGACGTCGGGGCGGATGAACAGCACGTGCTCCACCTCGTAGGTCGCGGTGCCTGTCCGCATTGCGCCGGGCAGGACCTGGGCGGTGAATTCGGCAATGGCGGCGCGGCCGAACAGTCGTTTGCCGCCACCGGTGGTCCAGATCGCGTCTTCGCGGAAAAGGCCGACGAATTCGTCGACGAGTTCGTTCTGCTGGGAGTGCTGGATGGTGGCGACCACCTGGCGGATCGCTTCGATTTCGATGTCTGCGTAGACAGCTGCGGTGCTCATGAAGCCGAGCTTGCTACCTCGAGTTAACTTCAGGTCAAGGGATGTGCGAACGCTCACAATGGGCGAATCAGACGCATCACCGCCCGCATTCGCGATGCGAACTATGACAGCCATCACAGTTGCCATCGTTGATCCAGGGAATTTCCCTCAATTTTGCGGGAAATATGGCCGCGCGGTCGGAACGTCCATCCTGACGTGGCACAATGGGCCCATGCGCGGATCTGGAGTACGACTTGTGGCACGTCGCCACGTCGACTTCAAGCGCGTCTGTAGCGCCTGCTGTCTGCCCGGCTCTCCCCGGTAGTTCAGCGGCGCGCATTCCCGGGTCTCCCCGGCGATCTTCCGATTTCGATGACATCGGCCCGCTGACACCGCAGGCGTGAGTCAGCACAGCGCCTACCAACCCCGCTGACTCCGCCAGCTGCCATCCCCTAGGCGCCCTCAGCACGGATGTTCACCCACCCCGCAGGAGCGACCCCATGACGTCGAGCACCGACGCCGGTCCGATCGATCAGCCTTCGCCGGAGTCCAGGCCCGGGCATCACGCACGCCAGGACCGTCCGGCCTCCGAGCGACGCGTTCGACCGGACCGTCCCCGCACCGACGCGGCCGCCGCACCGCGCGCCCGCACCGGTAAGCCCGTTCGCCGCAAGGCGGAGGGCCAGTGGGCACTCGGCTACCGCGAGCCGCTGAACCCGAACGAACAGTCCAAGAAGGACGACAACCCGCTCAACGTCCGCGCCCGGATCGAGAACATCTACTCGAAGCAAGGCTTCGACAGCATCGACAAGGGCGACCTGCGTGGCCGGTTCCGCTGGTGGGGTCTCTACACCCAGCGCGAGCAGGGCTACGACGGTAGTTGGACCGGCGACGAGAACATCGACATTCTCGAGGCCAAATACTTCATGATGCGCATCCGCTGCGACGCGGGCGCGCTCAATGTCGAGCAGCTGCGCACCCTCGGCCAGATCTCGACCGAGTTCGGACGCGATACCGCCGACCTGTCCGATCGCGAGAACGTCCAGTACCACTGGATCGAGGTCGAGAACGTCCCCGAGATCTGGAAGCGGATCGAGGCGGTCGGCCTGAAGACCACCGAGGCGTGCGGCGACTGCCCACGCGTGGTGCTCGGTTCACCGCTGGCAGGCGAGTCGCTGGACGAGATCATCGACCCGACGCCCGCGATCGACGAGATCGTGCGCCGCTATATCGGCAAGAAGGAGTACTCCAACCTGCCGCGCAAGTTCAAGTCCGCGATCTCGGGCCAGCAGGATGTGGTGCACGAGATCAACGACATCGCTTTCATCGGCGTGAACCATCCCGAGCACGGCCCCGGTCTCGACCTGTGGGTCGGCGGCGGCTTGTCGACGAACCCCATGCTGGCGCAGCGCGTCGGCGCGTGGGTGCCGCTCGACGAGGTGCCGGACGTGTGGGAGGCCGTTGTCTCGCTGTACCGCGACTACGGCTACCGCCGACTGCGCACCAAGGCCAGGCTGAAGTTCCTGATCAAGGACTGGGGCATCGAGAAGTTCCGCCAGGTGCTCGAGGACGAGTACCTGAAGCGCAAGCTGATCGACGGTCCCGCGCCGGAACAGCCGACCAAACCGATCGACCATGTCGGCGTGCAGAAGCTGCGCAACGGGCTCAACGCCGTCGGCTTCTCCCCCATCGCGGGCCGGGTGTCGGGCACCATCCTGACCAAGATCGCGGACGCGGCGGCCGAGGTCGGATCGGATCGGATCCGGTTCACCCCGTACCAGAAGCTGATCGTGCTCGACGTCGCCGACGACAAGGTCGATGAGCTCATCGACGCGCTGGAACCCCTCGGCCTGCAGGCTCGTCCGTCACTGTGGCGGCGCAACCTGATGGCGTGCTCCGGTATCGAGTTCTGCAAGCTCTCCTTCGCCGAGACGCGCAAGCGGTCCCAGGTGCTGGTGCCCGAGCTCGAAGAGCGGCTCGCGGATCTCAATGCACAGCTGGACGTTCCGGTGACCATCAACATCAACGGCTGCCCGAACTCGTGCGCGCGCTCGCAGATCGCCGATATCGGGTTCAAGGGGCAGCTGGTCGACGACGGCACCGGGAATCACGTCGAGGGTTTCCAGGTTCACCTCGGTGGCAGCCTCGGATTCGACAGCGCATTCGGTCGTAAGTTGCGCCAGCACAAGGTGACCAGCGACGAACTCGGTGACTACATCGAGCGGGTGGTGCGCAACTTCATCAAGCACCGCGAGGGCGGCGAACGGTTCGCACAGTGGGCGGTTCGCGCCGACGAGGCCGACCTGAAGTGACGAGCGCAGCGAACAGCGGCGATCGAGCAGAGCTGAGCGATGGCTCGGTACGGGAGATCTGACATGACAACACCATTGATGGACAAGCTGTCCGAGGACGAGCTGCGGGCGATCGCCGAGCGCGGCGCCGCGGAGCTCGACGGCGCTTCAGCCGCCGAGCTGCTGCGGTGGACCGAGGACAATTTCGGCACCGGGTCGACCGGCGCGCAGGGTGACCGCGCAGGCTACATCGTCGCCTCGAACATGCAGGACGGCGTGCTGGTTCACCTTGCCGCGCAGGTCCGTTCGGGTGTCGACGTACTTTTCCTCGATACCGGCTACCACTTCGCCGAAACCATCGGCACCCGCGACGCGGTCGAGGCCGTGTACGGCGTGAACGTGATCAATGTGCGGCCCGAACACTCGGTGGCCGAACAGGATCAGTTGCTCGGCAAGGATCTGTTCGCGCGCGATCCCGGCGAGTGCTGCCGGCTGCGCAAGGTTGTGCCGCTGCAGAAGTCGCTCGGCGGCTACAACGCCTGGGTCACCGGCATCCGCCGGGTGGAAGCACCGACCCGGGCCAACGCACCGCTCATCTCGTTCGACGAGGCGTTCGGCCTGGTGAAGATCAACCCGATCGCCGCCTGGTCCGACGACGAGATGCAGGCCTACATCGAACAACACGGCATCCTCGTCAATCCCCTGGTGGAAGAGGGATATCCGTCCATCGGCTGCGCTCCGTGCACACGGAAGCCGGAGCCGGGTTCCGATCCGCGAAGCGGCCGTTGGGCCGGCCTCGCCAAGACCGAATGCGGGTTGCATCAGTCATGACCGAAACCATCGTGGGTGAATTTGTGAACGAATCATCGAACATTGCCGAACGTGCCCTTGGCATTACCGAATTCGACACCCTCGCGGCGCTCGAATCCGAGTCGATCCACATCTTCCGTGAGGTGGCAGGCGAATTCGAGCGGCCGGTGATCCTGTTCTCCGGCGGCAAGGACTCGACGGTGCTGCTGCACCTGGCGCTGAAGGCCTTCTGGCCCGCGCCGCTGCCGTTCGCACTGCTGCACGTCGACACCGGGCACAACCTGCCCGAGGTGTTGGAGTTCCGCGACAAGATCGTCGAGAAGTACGGCCTGCGGTTGCATGTCGCGAAGGTCGAGGACTATCTCGCCGACGGGCGGCTGGCCGAGCGCCCCGACGGTATCCGCAACCCATTGCAGACCGTTCCACTGCTGGACGGCATCGCCGAGCACCGCTTCGACGCGGTGTTCGGCGGTGGCCGCCGTGACGAGGAGCGCTCCCGCGCCAAGGAGCGCATCTTCTCGCTGCGCAACGCCTTCGGGCAGTGGGATCCGAAGCGGCAGCGCCCCGAGCTGTGGAACCTGTACAACGGGCGGCACGCACCAGGCGAGCACGTGCGGGTATTCCCGCTGAGCAACTGGACCGAGCTCGATATCTGGCGCTATATCGCGCGTGAGGATGTCGACCTGGCGAGCATCTACTACACGCACGAGCGCCCGGTCTACCAGCGCGACGGCATGTGGATGACGCCGGGCGTGTGGGGCGGCCCGCGCGACGGCGAGGTACTGGAGACCCGTTCGGTGCGCTACCGCACCGTCGGCGACGGATCCAGCACCGGCGCGATTCTTTCCGAGGCGGCCGACAACGAGGCGATCCTCGCCGAGGTGGCCGCCTCCCGACTGACCGAACGCGGTGCTACCCGTGGTGACGACCGAGTGTCGGAAGCCGCGATGGAAGACCGCAAGCGAGAGGGTTATTTCTGATATGTCCGACCTATTGAGGCTGGCCACCGCCGGTTCTGTCGACGACGGCAAGTCCACTCTGGTCGGACGCCTGCTCTACGACACGAAGTCCGTGCTTGCCGATCAGATCGACGCCGTCACCCGCGCGTCGGTGGACAAGGGTCTTGCCACCCCGGACCTTTCGCTGCTTGTGGACGGGCTGCGGGCGGAACGTGAGCAGGGCATCACCATCGATGTCGCCTACCGCTACTTCGCTACGCCGCAGCGGTCTTTCGTGCTCGCGGACACCCCTGGGCATGTGCAGTACACCCGCAATACAGTGTCCGGCGCGTCCACCGCACAGCTGGTGATCCTGCTCGTCGATGCTCGTAAAGGTGTTATCGAGCAGACGCGTCGGCACGCCGCGGTACTGGCGCTGCTCGGAGTGCCCAAGCTGGTACTCGCGGTGAACAAGATCGACCTGGTCGACGACGCCGCGAGCGTATTCGCCGAGATCTCCGCCGAGTTCAACCAGCTCACCAGCACTCTCGGGTGGTCAAGCGAGGATGTGCAGGAGATCCCGGTCTCCGCGCTGAACGGCGACAATGTCGCCACCCGCTCGGCGAACACCCCGTACTACGACGGGCCTTCGCTGATCGAGCATCTGGAATCGGTTCCGGTGGACGCCGACAGCTCGGGCGCGCACTCACTCGGCCTGCGTTTTCCGGTGCAGTACGTGATCCGGCCGCGCACCGCCGAATACCCCGACTACCGCGGTTATGCCGGTCAGATCGCGGCGGGCTCGGTGGCTCCCGGCGACGAAATCGTGGTGCTGCCTTCGGGTATCCGTTCCACGATCGAGCGGGTCGACACTCCCGACGGTGAGCTCGCGGTGGCACAGACCGGGCGCAGCGTCACGCTGATCCTCGCCGACAACGTGGACATCTCCCGCGGCGACATCATCGCCTCCGTCGCCGATGCCCCCGAGCCGATCGATGCCTTCGACGCGACCGTGTGCTGGTTGGGCGACAAGCCGCTGCGCCCCGGCGCCCGGCTGCTGCTCAAGCACGGCACCCGCACCACACAGGCCATCGTCGGTGCCCTGCTGGAGCGTTTCGACGAGCAGCGCCTTGCCGCGGACCCGAACCCGGAGTCGCTGGAACTCAACGACATCGGCCGCATCTCCGTGCGCGTCGCCGAGCCCGTCGCGGCCGACGACTACCGCGTGAACCGGCACACCGGCAGCTTCCTGCTCATCGATCCCGCAGGCGGCAACACCCTGGCCGCAGGCCTGGTCGGCGACGTGCTGTCGACGGTCGAGGTCGGAACCGGAGTCTGACATGTGGTCCGCGCCAGCACTTTTCGACCCCGCGCCGGCGCGGACCAGCATGCCCGCAGCCGTACCGGCACAGGTCACGGCAGCCCAACCACCAACCGCGAACACGGCAACACCGACTGCGGCGGCACGAATCACCACAGCATCACCACCCACACCAGCAGCAGTACAAATCACGGCATCTTCACCGCCCGTGCTGATCGCCGTCGCGCACGGCAGCCGCGATCCACGCTCGGCCGCGACCATGTCCGCTGTCGTCGCGGAGATCGCCGCCGCGCGACCGGAACTCACGGTGCGGCTGGCGTTCCTCGATCTCAACACCCCGTCCGTGGAGCAGATCGTGGATGAGGTTGCCGAACAGGGGTACACGCACGCGGTCGTGGTGCCGCTGTTGCTCGGCAGCGCCTTCCACGCCAGGGTCGATCTGCCGAGCCTGCTCGCCTCGGCGCGGACCCGGCATCCACAGTTGCAGCTGACCCAGGCCGACGTCCTCGGCACCGACGCCCGACTGATCACCGCGGTCCGCACCAGAGCGCTGACCGCCGGCGCCGACCCGACCGACAACCGCCTCGGCATCGCGGTCGCCGCCGTCGGCTCCTCGTCACGCGAAGCGAACGCCCGCACCACCACCGTGGCCCGCGTGCTGACAACCGGCACCGCCTGGCATACCACCACCTGCTTCGCCACCACCGAACCCTCACTGACGCAAGCGGTTTCCCGCCTGCGAGCCCGCGGCGCGACCCGTGTCCTCGTCGCCCCCTGGTTCCTCGCCCCCGGCCTCCTCACCGACCGACTCTGCGCCGCCGAACCAAACCTCGTGCACGCGAACACCATTGGCGCCCATCCCCTTCTCGCCGACGTAATCCTGGATCGCTACGCCACAGCGCACACCGCGGCCCTCGACCTTTCGGCCTGAGCGGATAGCGTCGGCGGAACGTTCTGTCGGTGTGTCGGCAGGTTGTTCGAAGGCTTTGGCGGGGTCGAAGGTCTGGCGGGTTTGCAGGCAGTGGCAAGAGCCGGCCGAGCACCTTGCCGGACTTCGTCAGCCTCCATCCATGTCATTGGATCCGACTGCTGGTTCTCCGGCACAGCGATTGACCGAGCTGGCTCACCGCGCGGCGGAGATCGGTTGATGTAGCCGACTACCCCCGATTTGACGTGAGGCAGCTCACATCAGGCCGGATTGTCAGATACCCCCTAGGGGTATATGTTTTGGTTGTCGGAACGAAGGATGTAGGCAAGAGAGGCCGAGCAATGAGCACCAAGGCGAACACCACGCAGCACCACACCCCCGTCGACCATGCGGGCTCGTCCGACCATTCGAATCATGCGACTGAAGCCGGTCACGCTGCACTCGGAGCGCACGCGGCCAACACCGTTCAGACAAACCGAGTCACTCGTGGAACGCACGCCGACCACGCGGCTCACGCGGGCGATGCGGATCACTCGGGTCACGCGAGTCTTGGCGAGCACTCGGGTCACGGCGAGCACGGTCAGCACGGCGCTCATGCGGGACACGCGGCGGCGGGGCCAGGTGGACTGCAGATCACCCAGGATGGGTACACGCTGGAGCTCGATAGCACGATTGCGCTGCCCGGTGAGATCGACTTCAGGTTCCGGATTGTCGGGCCGGATGGACAGGTGGTCACGGATTACACCTCGATCCACGACAAAGAGCTGCATCTGATCGTCGCGCAGCGCGAGTTGACCGGGTTCTGGCATGTGCATCCCGAGCGTGCGGCCGACGGTACCTGGTCGGTGCGGCTGAATCTGCCCGCGGCGGGCGCGTATCGAGTGTTCACCGATATCGCGCCGCGGGCTCTCGGGCGGACGATCACGCTCGGGGCGGATCTCGCGGTCGCGGGCGACTATGCGCCGCTGCCCACGCCCGAGGCGGCTCGCACCTTCGTGGTGGACGGGTATGAGGTTGCGCTGGAGGGCGACCTGGTTCCCGGCGAGGGCCGTCTGGTCACGCTCACCGTGCGCAAGGACGGCGAGCCGGTGACCGATCTGCAGCCCTACCTGGCCGCCTTCGGACATCTCGTGGTGCTGCGCGCAGGCGATCTGGCCTATGTCCACGTCCACCCGAACGGCGAACCCGGCGACGGAATCACCCCGGCCGGACCCGAAATCACCTTCCACACAGTTGTTCCCGGCCCCGGAACCTATCGCCTCTTCCTGGACTTCAAGCACGGTGACACCGTCCGCACCGCCGCTTTCACACTGACCGCTACTCTCACACATCAGCACTGAAAGCCCGCCGCGCGGCGCACGATCCAACTCACTCACCACAACTGAACCAACCTCGAGCGGGCGCCCATCTGGGCGCCCGCTTCATTTCGACTGATCAGTCCGCGGCCTCGCCCATGAGGTTGTCGACGATGGCACGGGCGGTGGCGACACCCCAGTCGTCGCCCATCTGCTGGGCGGTGTTGGCGGCGCTGACTACGGCCTCTAGTTCGAAGGCGATGACATCGGCGTCGCGTTCGCCGAGATGACCCTGCTCTTGGGCGCGGCGAATCTCCTTGGCCAGGAACGCCATCCAGTCTCGGCGATCGTCGATGATGGCGTCGCGGACGGGGCCCGGCTTGCTGTCGAATTCGGAAATCGTGGCGACGCGGAAACAACCGCCGGGGAACGTCGGGTCGGTGATGTGATCGAACCATAGGTCGATCAGGACACGGAGGCGGTCATGGCCGCGCGGGTGCGACATGGTCGGCGCGATGACTCGCTCGATGAATGCTTCGCGAGCGGACTTCACCGCGGCCACCTGCAGAGCCTCCTTCGTGCCGAACAGGGTCGCGATGCCGCTCTTGCTCAGGCCGAGATCGGCGGCGAGCCTGCCGATACTGACCCCGGTCAACCCCTCGACGGAGGCCACGTCCGCGGCGTGCCTGGCAATGGATGCCCTGGCCCGAGCGCCCTTGACCAAGCGTTGGTCGGTGCCGGACTGCTGTTCCGAAGGGGTTGTCGACTCGGCCATGAGTTCCATTGTTCCACCTGGGGTTGCAAATACGAACGTACGGTCGTACGTTAGTTGCACGAACGATCGTACGCTTTGTTTGCACTCTCCCGCTGAAGGATCTCCCCCATGACCGAAGTGTCCGCACGGATCGACAAGCCGCCGACCACGAACGCCGCCGCCCGCACACTCCTCATCGCCTGCGGCGCGGCGTTCATCGCGTTCCTCGACCTCTCCGTAGTCAACATCGCATTCCCTTCGATCGCCCGCGACTTTCCCGGCACCCCGACCACAACGCTGACCTGGATCGTCAGCGGTTACGCTGTCGCATTCGCGGCGCTGCTCACCCCAGCGGGCCGGTTCGCGGACACGCTCGGCAGGCGCAAACTGTTCTTGATCGCCATGGCCGGTTTCGCGCTGACTTCACTGCTGTGCGGGCTCGCACCAAGCGCGACATGGCTGATCGCCGGTCGCCTGCTGCAGGGCGCGACGGCGGCACTCATGGTGCCGTCCGCGCTCGGACTGGTGCTCAGTGTCACCCCACGCGAGCGGATCGGCGCGGCGATCGGAGCCTGGTCTGCCGCAGGAGGATTCGCCGCGGTCGTCGGTCCCGCGATCGGCGGCGCCATGGTCGAGGCCTTCGGCTGGCGCTCGGTGTTCATGATCAACATTCCGGTCGCGATCGTGCTCATGGTGCCCGGTCTGCGCATTCCGGTGCCCGACACACGGCAGCCGGGCAGCGCCATGCCCGACCCGCTCGGGACGATCGCCATTGCGCTCGGACTCGGCGGCCTTGTCGCCGGGGTCACAGAGGGCCAGCGGTGGGGTTGGACCGCACCGGCCACCCTGATCGCGCTGATCGGCGGCGTCCTGCTGATCCTCGCCGCACTGCTGCGCTCGATCCGCCATCACAATCCCGCAATCGCCGTCCAGTTGTGGCAGAGCAGGCCGTATGCGCTGGCCAACGCGTCGTCCTTCGTGTTCGGCGCGACCATGTTCGCCTGGCTCTTGACGGGACCGCTCTTCCTGGATGCGATTTGGGAGTACTCGGTGCTCGAGTCGGCCGCCGCGTTGACCGTCGGTGCGGTGTCTTCGATGGTGACCGCCACCCTCGCCGGTCGCATCACCTCGCCCGTGACGCGCCGCTGGGTCGGCGTGCTCGGCGCGCTGATGTACACCGCCAGCACAGCATGGATGAGTACCGATGCCTTCGGTACGACACCGGCGCTGTGGTCGGCGTGGATCCCCGCCGGATTGCTCGGCGGTGGCGGCGTCGGGATCGTCGTCACGGTGCTCGGCACAGCCGTGGCGAGTTCCCTTCCACCGCAACAGTTTGCCGCGGGAATCGGGATGAACCTGACCGCGCGGCAAGTCGGCGGCGCACTGGGTATCGCGGTACTTGCCGCCGTGTTCGCCGCGCATCCCGGCGATCAGCTCGGCGGGTTCCACACCGTATTCGCCGTCTGCGCGGGCATCGGCGTCGCTGCGTCGCTGCTCATCGCGATCCCCAGTCGCACGCCAACCGCCGTATCGGCCACGCAGTAGGAACATGCGTACCGCACAACAGCATTCGACCCGAAGACGCCGCCGGACCTACCGATCGAGATTTGGGAGTTACCTTGACCGACAACGATATCCGTACCGAAGCCAATGATCCGATGCTGCTGCCCGCCGACGAAGCGCGCCGTCTGTTGGCCGATGCGCCGTGGCAGCGATACGCGGTGCTCGGTGACTCCATCGCCCAAGGCGTCGGCGATCCGAGCCCCGGCTATGAGAGTAAAGGATGGGCCGACCGCGTCGCAGCGATGCTTTCGTCGTCGAATCCCGGTCTGGCCTACTTGAATACCGGCCGGATCGGCGCCACCACCGCGCAGGTGCTCGCCGAGCAGTTGCAGCCGGTCCTCGATTTCGAGCCCGACCTGGTGCACCTCAATTGCGGCGGCAACGATTTGTTCCTGCAGGGCGGCAGTCTCGACGAACTACGTACGAATCTGGATGCGCTGTTCGGCGCATTGGCCCGCAGCAACGCTCAGATCTGTACCTTCACACTGGCAGACGTGTGGGAGGTCGAGCGAATGCTGCCGATGCGCCCGATGCGCGACCGGATGGCTGCGCTCAATGATGTGGTGCGCGAATTGGCGGCACGGTACGACGCGATCCTGGTGGAATTCTGGGACCACCCGGTGCGGCTGCGTCCTGATCTGATGAGCGCCGATCTCATCCACTTCACGACGAGCGGATATGCCGTGGTAGCCGGTGAGATGGTGCGCGCACTCCACAATCACCTGTCGGCGCGTACCGAAGAACCTGCACGCTGATCCCGAAGCGGCGCTCTTTCAACGACACTGGGCCGTGCCCGACACTTCGTCCGGCACGGCCCAGCATTTCTTACTTCGACCCCAGAATCAGGGCAGCACCTGCGGCACCATCTCCGGAGCGAGTGCACCGACCAGCAGGCCGATCACGGCGCCCCACACCGCACCGCTCAGCGCGCCGCTGATCGCACACGGGATCGCGGCGACAATGAAGCCCGGCAGGCACGCGACACCCGCGAGGACTCCCGAACCCGCGGCACCAGCGAGGGCACCGCCTGCGGCGCCGTTCGCCAGCGGATCGTGGTTGGTCGCTTCCGGGTTGGTCGCGATCTCTTCCAGCGGGATCCCGGCTGCCACCGGTGTGACTACCGGCTCGGCGACCAGCTGCACGGCCGGTGCAGGCGCCTGGGCAACCTGTACCGGATCGGCCGAAGCCACTCCGGCGACGGCGACGGCAACCGCCAACGGCATCACTGCGGCAACCAACTTGTTTACAAAGGTCCGACGGACCATGTCTTTCTCATTTCTCCCCGACCCCCGATATCGAATCGAACGTCTCCGAATTGCTGTTCGGCTCAGGATGATCCGAACAGCTCAAAGTATCGGACGTCTGATCAGATTTCAAACTGTTCTGCCACAACTCTTTTCGGGGCAATACCGGCGCGGGGACCCTTTCCACTCGGTCGGCTGCTGAACGATCGCGGGCCACACGTCCCCGAACGGCACCGGTCCGCAATGCCGATGACGAGTCGATGACGAACAATTGATGATTCGATGTGAATGACTCATTCTGACGGTCGACGATTCACGTTCGATATCTATCGACAAGTTCGGCGCCGAGTACCGCCAACTGGTCGCGCACCGATTGCGGCGCGAGCACTTCTATTTCGGCGCCCCAGCCCGCCAATTGCTGGGCAATCATGCGAGGAGTCGGCGCGGTGACGCGGACCTGGATGCGACCGTCGTCGACCGGGCCGTCCACCACGCAGTGCCTGCCCTGCTGATTGCGCAGGACAGGCAGCAACGGCGCCGCGATCAGGACGGTCGCGGACGTGGCCGCCCTGCGCTGCTCCATCTCGCCGACCACGTCACCCCACGCCTCGGACAGATCGAAATCGGCAGGGCGATGGGCTGTTTCGTCGGTGACTTCCGCGTCGACGATGCGGTCGACGCGGAAGGTGCGCTGACCGCGATCGGTACCTGCGATGAGATACCAGATGCCGTCCTTGTCGACCAGGCCCCACGGATCGACCAGCCGCTGCGTTTTCTCGCCCTTGCGGTCGTAACCCAGGCGCACCTTGCGGCGTTCGACGACGGCCCGCTGCAGCAGGGTGACCATTTCCGGGCGCGCCGGATCGCGTGCACCCCAGCGCGCGGGATCGATGACCACCGCATCGGCCGCCGCCTGCGCATCGTTGCGGAAGGTCTGCGGCAGGGCGCGCACCAGCTTTCGCAGCGCGGACTTCAGTTCGGGTACCGCGTTGGCCGACGGGCCCGCCAGTAGGAACAGTGCGCGCGCCTCGGGTTCGTTCAGGCCGCTGAGGTCGGTGCGTGCGCCGCCGATCAAGGACCAACCACCGCCGCGCCCCATCTGCGGGTACACCGGAACCCCCGCCGCCGAGAGCGCTTCCAGGTCGCGGCGCGCGGTGGCGACCGAGACCTCGAGTTCCTCGGCGATCTCGGCCGCCGTCACCCGTCCGCGCGCCTGCATCAACAACAGGGTCGCCACCAATCTGTCCGCTCGCATGTTTTTCATTCTGCCCGTAAAAGTGCTCATTCCGTGAGCACTTTGGGTTGGATGATGGTTCCTACAAGCAGATGAACACCGACGAAGGAGATCCGAAATGCTGCGTGGAATGGCAACCGTGTCGTACTGGGCCGAGGACTTCGAGGGCGCGAAGGACTGGTACACCGAACTGCTCGGCGTCGATCCGTACTTTCACGTGCCCGGTGCCTACTACGAGTTCCGGATCGGTGACTACCACCACGAACTCGGCATCCTCAACCGGCAGTTCGCGCCGGAGGGCGCACCCACCGAGCCGGGCGGCGAGGTGTTGTACTGGGCCGTCGACGATCTACAGGCCGCGCTGGACCGACTGATGGAATTGGGCGCGAAGGAGTACCAGCCGGTGCGCGAGCTCACCCAGGGATTTGCCGTGGCCTCCGTGGTCGATCCGTTCGGCAATGTGCTCGGCGTGATGCGCAACCCGCACTACATGGAGGTGCTGGCCAAGACCGGGCCCGCGTAACCGACTCCGGCGCGTGGACACTTTTCCGGCTGAAGGTGTCCACGCAGGCCATCCAGTGAGATGCGGGCGGGATGGCAGAACCCTTCCGCACAGACATCTTTCGGCTGGAATCGGCTGGCTGCCGCCCTCCGTCGCGAGGGTGTCCGTGCCGGTCTGTCAGTCGCGGAACCAGCGTTCGAGCACCCGCGCGACACCGTCTTCCATGACGTCGTCGGCGACTTCGTCTGCGAGCCCGCGAATCTCGTCGGGTGCGTTCGCCATCGCGACGGAATGTCCAGCCCAGCACAGCATTTCGCGATCATTGTAGCCGTCGCCGATAGCGAGGGTGGCCTCGAGAGGGATGCCGAGTGAGGTGCGCAGGCGTTCCAGGGCCCAACCCTTCGAGACACCCTGGCGTGAGACCGTCAGCCACGGACCGAATTCGCCGTGCACCCAGCTCGCGCCGGGCACCTCCAGCGAACGGAGCAATCGCAGCATTTCGTCCAGTGTGCCCTCGGGCCACCAGCCGTTCAGCCGCGGCGTCGGCTCCCTGCTCAGTTCACCGTCGTCGACGAGCAGATATTCACCGATGGAGAACGCGCCCGGGCTGATGCCGGTGGCCCAGGTACCGATGCCAACCTTCTCCACGGCGAAGATCATGTCCGGGAACAGCGCCCGCAACGCGGTGACGGCCGGCGCGGGGTCGAATGCCTGCACAGTAACCGGCTCGCCCCTCGCCACATCGATGTGGACCGCACCATTGGAGCACAGCGCATGCCCTTCGATCAGGCCGATCTGCGCCAGCACCGGGCGCGTTGCCAGCAACGTCCGCCCGGTCGTCACGACCACATGCGCACCCGCCGCCACGGCTGCCCGCACCGCATCGGCCACGCGCTCGGTGACCGGCGATCCCGTCTGCAGCAGCGTCCCGTCCACATCCAGCGCGATGAGCTGGGGTCCCCCGACTACAACCACCAGCCCATTGTGCATCGGTACGACGATGTACGTCATCCGATCTCAGACCGGACACGACACCGGCGCAAGTCACGCGGACGGAATCGTAGTGCTCCGCACAGATGAGAGGACATCCCGAACATCAACGGCGAACGTAACTTTCACCCTCGTCGATACATTCTGATATGACGGCCGACGAGCGTGCGATGATGGTCGGCCCACTAGCAGGCTTCCCCGTCGAGAGAGACAGGTCAGTGCGAACCATCTACGTCATCGCGCATCCGGAGTCGACACACCACGTCGAGGGACTGGTAGGTGGATGGTACGACTCGCCGCTCACCCCGGCAGGCTCACGCGCCGCGGCTGCCATTGCCGAGGCCCTACGGACAAAGATCCCCGAACAGGTCGATGTGGAGTTGTTCTCGTCGGATCTGCAACGGGCCGCGCAGGCAGCTCTCGTCATCGGCGATCTACTCCACGTGCGTCCGGTCCTCGACCGAAGACTGCGCGAGAAGTCCTACGGCGAGGCCGAAGGCATGTCCCAGGAATGGCTGAAGCAGCGGTTCGTACCCCCGCCCGCTGTCGGCGAGCGGATGCGACACGATGAAGGCATACCGGGATCGGAAACCATGGCGGCATTCGCGCAGCGCATCTACGCGGCAATGCACGCGATCGCACAAAGCGACTGCGAACACCAGGTCATCGTGACACACGGCGGCGCAATCACATTCGCCGTGGCGTCATGGACCAAGATCCCGATCGAATCACTCGGCTATGCCCGATTCCAAGCCGCTTCCGGCAGCATCACCGAACTCCGCGAGGACGACTACTTCCACAACCGCCAGGTCGTCAGCCTCGGTGACACCCGCCACCTCGCGATCATCGGCACTGCCGAGTTGCGCAAAAGCTCGATATCGCCCCTGGCCTCGGCAACCGAATAGCCATCCCAGTTAGGAGACCGGTCCCCGACCATCCGAGGTGGGGAGCCGAGCCAGCGGCATGCCGGTGCTGTCGCGCATCGCCACCCATTCGGCGAACACCGATATCTCGGCCTACCCGCCACCAGCCGCTGCGCAGACGGGCACCAGCCGATCGGAGTAGCGAAAGGCTGCGGCACCAGCGAATCAGGCAATGACGCCGGATCTCATGTCGGGTAATCGGTTCGACGCACTCGGTGGCTCCGACGACCTCAGCGATAGCCGATCATGCTGACGACCGCAGGGATGGTCGGGAGCGATAGCGGCCTTGATCAGCGGCCGCGCGCACCGCCGCCGAAACCACCGGAACCACCCGCGCCGCCGCCGAAACCACCGGAACCGCCTGAGCCGCCGAAGTGGCCTGAGGACGCACCGCCGGACGAGGCACCACCAAGCGAAGCTCCGCCTGGCGAGGAGGCGCCTCCGGAGGAGGTTCCGCCCGAGGACGAGCGACCTGAGGAGGTTCCACCGGACGAGGCTCCGCCGGAAACCCCGCCCGACGAGGCACCGCCAGAAGATGTTCCACCGGCCGATGCGCCACCGGAGGACGCACCACCCGAACTTGCACCACCCGAACTTGCACCACCCGAACTTGCACCACCGGAGGGCGTACCACCCGATGTGCCCGACGACCCACCGTCGGACGCCGAGCCGCCTGAGGACGCGCCGCCGCCGGGTCCGCCGGACGCCGACCCTCCGGACGAGGCTTCGCCGGAGGAGCCGCCGCCCGAGGTTGTATCAGTGGTTCCGCCTCCGGAAGTGCTACCTCCGGAAGATGTTTCACCCGAGGTAGAACCGGATGTGCCGCCGGAGGCGGGCGTGTCGGTGGTTCCACCAGCGGCTGGCGTCCCGGTAGCGCCACCGGACTGGGTTTCCGTGCCGGGGGTGGCTGCGGTGTCGGTTCCGGCGGCAGGGGTGGTGGTCGCGTCGGGGGTCGCCGGGGCCGGATCGGGCTGGGCGGGAGCGGGAGTCGCACCGGGGAAGTCGGCCGGGAAGCTGATGCGGGGAATGACGGGTGATACCCCGGGTAGGTTGAGCGGTGCGGGGAAGAAGGGCAGTGGGTTGATGAATTGCGCCGGGTTGGCATAGGTGCCGATTCTGGATTGCGCGGTGTCGCAGCAGGATCGCGGATCCTGGTGGGATCGGGAGCGAGGGCCGGATTCGGCCATGGTCGGGCCGAGCCGAGTCGACCTGGTGGCGGGCGCGATCGCCAGGCCGGAGGGGGTGTAGGCGACGGACCGGGTTGTCACTCCCCCGCTTCTCCAGAGGCTGTCGAGCAGCATGTCGCCGCTGGGTTCGTACAGCAACGCGTCGGCGGGGACATCGATGCCGGGCAATCGCTCGAGCGCTGGCGACAATCCGGTATCGACCGGCCCGCCGAACACCGTCACCGCCGACACGGCGATCGCGGAAGCGACTGCGGCGCTGGAGAACACCGTGGGGTGCGGGACGAAATGCTTTCCGGTGACGGCGGGGGCCAAAGTGCGCGCGGCGTAATAGGCGGCGCCGGTGGCCACGACTTGACCAGGATCAGCCGACATCACCACGGGGCGACCGAGTTCGGCGAGCGTCCGCGCGACCTCCGCGGCGCGGGCTGCGCCGCCGACGAGCAGGATCCGCCCGATGTCGGACAGGGTGAGGCCGGTCGACTCCACACATGCCCGCACCACATCGAAGGAGTCCCGGATGTGCTGGATACGCAACCCGTCGATGTCGACGATCGACATCAACGATAGCGACGCGGACCGGTCGGGGGCGACGCCGTGTGCATATCGCGCGATCATCGACCCAAGCGGGCGACCACCGAAGTCGTAGGAGCGCATGGGCTTTCCCACCATCGGGTGTTCTTCCCAGTCGGGCCCGACCCGGACGACAGTGACATCCAGACAGGTGCCGCCGAGGTCGTACACCAGCACGAAGCCGGGCTGGAGCGGACCGTGCTCGCGCTCGAGCCACTCTGCGGCCGCCACCGGCTCGGGCATGAGCGGCACATCCCTTGCCCCGGATAGATCCATCGCCTGCCGCAGCAGCGCGACCTGTTTATCGGAATACACTGCCGGATAGGTCGATACGGCGCCCGCTGTCGGCTCGACCGCATCGATCAAGCCGTTCACCACGGCGGCCACCAGATTTGCCGGCGACCAGATCTGGCCGCCGACGATCACCGGCTCCGGGTCACGCGCCAGATCGGCGAAATCGCTGACCGCCATGGTGAATTGGGGAATCCCACCGATTCTGATGCCGCCGGCGCTGTCGAATGTCACCGCCGAACGCCGAGAGCGCACCGATGGCCGGGAGCGTTCCACGCTCACCGAAGCCGATACGGAGTTCACTGAACCGATGCTGAAGCCCACGCCTGTAGTCATTCGCCATCCCGTCAACGCACCGTGACCACGTCCATCACACAGGAGATCCATGTGGCCGCGGTCGTCTTCCAAACAGCCCCCACAGGTTAACTGCTTACCGGCCAGTACGGATGCCGAATTGATATGGAAAATTTCGCTTCTGTTGACAATCCATGGTTTTGCCAGGTAGACGGGCTGCGAGAGTGGGATTTAGACCCCTGAACGATGGCAATCCGACTGCGATAAGCCGGTTTCCGCTACTCCACAGCGATCCCGGATGCATCCCCGGAGCGACATCTCGCCATCGCTCGACAGTCACCGATCAAACCCGGACAACACACACCGACCGGTCGGTAACTGAACCATTGCCAGTGCTACACAATTCGCGCACGCGCGTGCCGTTCAATCAAAGATGACACATCAAATGTGGCGACCGTTTTCCGCCAGCACGACGCTCTCGCCCCGACTTGACTGGATACAGCGATGCGGCGACCGGCCGGGACAAAGATCCGGCGGTTGACCTGATCCGAAATGAAATGCCAAGGACTAGAAGGGAATTAGAGAGAATGTCTACACGGTTCGCGGAGAAGGTCGTGCTCATCACCGGCGCAAGCTCGGGAGTCGGCAAGGCTGTCGCCCTGCGCGTCGCCGCCGAAGGCGCGGCGGTAGTGCTCGGCGCACGTGGCAAAGACGCGGGCGAGCAGGTCGCCGCCGACATTCGTGCGGCGGGTGGCCGGGCACTGTTCGTACCGACCGATGTCACCGTCGAGGATGACGTGGCCCGCCTGACGCAGGCCGCGCTGACAGAATTCGGCCGCCTGGACGGTGCCTTCAACAACGCGGGCGCGGTGAACGCCTTCGGTCCGGTCTCCGACATCGATGAGTCGGGCTGGCGCGCCGATATCGAGCTCAACCTGACAAGCGTGTTCTACGGTCTGCGTCACCAGGTTCCCGCGCTGGTCGCCTCCGGCGGCGGCGCGATCCTGAACAATGCCTCGAACCTCGGCGTGGTCGGCATGGGCCAGGTAGCTCCGTATGTAGCGGCCAAGCACGGCGTGGTCGGACTGACCCGCGCGGTGGCGCTGGAGGCGGCCGAGCAGGGTGTGCGGGTGAATGCGATCGTCTCCGGCGCGATCGACACGCCTGCCTTCCGCAACTCGATGGGCGCGACCCCCGAAGGCGAAGCGGCCATTGCCGCACTGCATCCCCTCGGCCGGATCAGCAAGCCCGACGAGATCGCCTCGTTCTGCGCATACCTGCTCAGTGATGAAGCGAGCTTCGTCACCGGCGCGGCCCTGGCCATCGATGGTGGGTTCACGGCACGGTAGACAACACTGCTCCGTATATAGGCGCGGCGCCTCGGTTCGAACACGCCCTCATCGCGTGACCGAAGCCGAGGTGCCGACTACCGTCTCGGAGGACCCTACCGCGTAACGGGCGCGGCCGGACGCAGTTGGATCAGGCCCAGGCCAACAGACGACGGACCGGGCCGGGCCGGGCTACTGCTCCAGCCATCCGGACCGCTGGCTGGCGGCTTCGTACCAGGCGATCGAATTCCTTGGCACTGCTGCGAGGTTCACCCAGCACACCGGCGTTGAAATCGTCGGCCAGCTGCCGCACCGTCTCCTGCGCACAGGACTTGTTGGTGCCGATGAAGCCGGTAGGGCCACGCTTGATCCAGCCGGTGACGTAGGCGCCCGATAGCACCGGTCCGCCGGACTCGTGCAGGACGCGACCGTTCAGGTTCGGGATCACCGCGGCCTGATCGTCGAATGGCAAGCCTGGCAACGCGACACCGCGATAGCCCACCGAGGTGAGCACCAGTCCGGCGGCAAGCCTTTCGGTCTCCCCCGTCGGTACGGCACTCACGCGGCCGTCCGCATCGGTGACGAGTTTGTTGCGACCGACCTCGATACCGGATACTTCGTCGGTGCCGAGAATCTCGGTCGGGGCCGCCAGGTAACGGAAGACGATCCGCTTGCGAGCGCCGAACGGACGGTCGGCCACACTGCGCAGCAGCCGCAGCTTCTGCTCGACCTGGTAGGGCAGACCCTCGGTCGCTTCGGGCAGCTCACCCTCGATGGCGATATCGACGTCGGCACCGAGCAAACCGACGAATTCCGGGACGGTGAAGGCAGATTCGGCAGGGCCGCGGCGGCCGAGGATGACGACTTCCTCGATCTTGCTGTGCCGCAACGCCTGCAAGGCGTACGGCGCGATTTCGGTGCCCGCCAAGGACTCCGGATCGCTGGCGAGAACGCGCGCGACATCGAGCGCCACATTGCCGTTGCCGACGATGACGACCCGCCGCCGCGACAGGTCGAAGGTGTCGCCCGCATGATCGGGATGCCCGTTATACCAGGCGACGAAGTCGGTGGCGGAGACATTGCCCGCCAACCCCTCGCCCGGAATACCGAGCTTGCGATCGGAGGACGCACCGACCGCGTAGATCACCGCATGGAAGTGCCTGAGCAGTTCCTCATGCGAAACATGCTTGCCCACTTCGACATTCAGGTAGGACCCGAAACCGGGCTGCGCCGATATAACGTCGAAGAGCTCGCTGACCTGCCTGGTCTTGCCGTGGTCGGGCGCGACGCCGTGGCGGGCCAGCCCGTAGGGCACCGGCAGGCGATCGAAGACGGTCACCGACACGTCGGCCTGGGTCAGCAGCTCGTCGGCCGCGTACATCGCCGACGGCCCCGACCCGACGATCGCCACCCGCAGTGGCTGCCGTTCGGTATGGATCTCGGCCGCGGGCACCGGCTTAGCGAGCAGCGGCCGTGGCCGCGCCTGCCGGTAGAAGTCGGCGTTGATCTCGATGAACGGCTTCTGCTCCTCGGTCAGCTTCTTCGATGAGGTGATGGCGTCGACCGGGCAGGCGCTGGCGCACGCACCGCAGTCCACGCACGCCTTCGGGTCCACGTACAGCATCTCCGCCGTCAGGAAGTCCGGTTCGTCGGGCGTGGGATGGATGCAGTTGACCGGGCACGCGTAGACGCAGGACGCGTCGCTGCAACAGGATTGAGTGACGACGTAGGGCACTTCAGGCAGCCTTGACCGCGCGCAACGGCTCCGAACGGTATCGGGTGGTGTGGCCGTCGATCTTCAGCAGCTTCCAGACAGCCTTGGCGATCGGGTTCATCAGGCCGGTGTCTTTGGCCAGCGTGCGCACATCGCCGAAGAAGTCGCTGAACTCCTGCTTGGATTCCTTCGCCCCGTAGAACAGTTCCTTGCGCACCTTCTCCGGGATATCGAACTCCTTGAAGAACGAGCGCGGCGGGGTGTAGATCGATCGGCCCAAGATGAACATGACGATCGGCATGGCGATCGAGAGCACCAGCTTGTTGGCCGGGTTCGTCTCAGGCACATGCCGCTTGAGGAATTCGTGCGCGAACGAGATGTGCCGCGCTTCCTCGGCGACATGGATGGCCATCACGCCACGCATGATCGGGTGCACTTCCTCGCCCGAACGAAGGATTGCCTTCTGAATGTGGTCGATCGGCTCCTCACCAGCGAGCACGGCCATGAAGAAGAGATTCGGGAACAGCCCGGCCACCGGAGCGCCGATGTACTTGAACTTGCGCACCAGCGGGCCCATACCTGGGACGTCGATACCGATCCGGTTGACCATCTCCTGGAACATCAGGGTGTGGTTGTGCTCCTCGATCATCTCGTGGGAGCAGTAGCGGAATTCGGGGGAACCGTTGGGCAACCCGAAGCTGTGCGTCACCATGCCGCTGATCAGGATGGATTCGAACTGCAGACCGACCTTGGCGACATTGGCCTGGCGGTACTTGCCGATGGCGATCTTCCGATCCTCGGGCAGCGCCTGGTACCAGGGGTGCCGACCCAGCGCGTCGCCCGACATCGGGAGAATCCAGCGCTCCTCGCCCGCGTTCGCGGCGAAGTCGGGGTTGTCCCAGTCGATGTCCTCGAACGGGTCGAAGTGCTTGTTGACCGAGCCCTCGGAGAGCAGCAGCAATTTCGCTGCGTACTCCTGCGCCTTCTCCAGATCGGGATCGACTGCGGGCGTCACGGCTGTAGACATCGTCGTCACTGCCTCTCCTCGTGGGACCAGTTATCTGTTTCCCATAGTTACACCAACGGAGACGGCAGTCAACCCGGCACACAATCGGCATTCCCGCGGCGGCGAGCCGGATACCCGCCGCCCTTGCCGCTCTTCCCCGCGTTATCGCACCCCGAGCTGCGACAATCCCGCGACTACCGCATCCGCGGGCAACGCGAGCGCGAGCGCGACACCGCCCGCGGACATCCCCGCCGCGATGGCAACCTTCGTCAGCCTGCGCCTGGTCCGCCGCGACAACAACAGGGCTCTGGTCGTCGCCCTGCGGTGCTTACGCCCGTGATGACCACCCGCCGCCTCCTCGACAGCGACGGCAGTCCGCCGCGCCATGATCGCGGCACCGTCGGCGATCGTGCGCTCCGGATCGGGTGCCGTGATCACCGGGCGCGCCAATTCGCCCGCCAATACCTGAGAGACCTCGACCGGCCGCGCCGCGCCGCCGACCACCAGAACGCAGTCCACGTCGGCCATCGTCACGTCGGCCATGCGAAGACAGCGGTACACCAACTCGAGCGAGCCGCGCACATGCTCGGCGCGCAACAGATCGGCGGTCGTGCCGGTGACCGCCCCGGATAGCGAGGCCGCGGCGACACCCTGCCCCGCCCGCTCGGCGACCAGCGCGCCGAACGCGCGGCCGCCGAACTTCGGCGAGCGCAGCGGCACACCGACGATCGGATTGCGCGGGCAGCCCGCGCCGACTCGGACCAGCGTGACGTCGAGAGTGGAGCCGCCTAAGTCGTAGACCAGCGCCAGGCCGGGCATCAGCGGGCCGCGTTCGGCTTCCAGCCAGGTCGCGGCGGCGACCGGTTCGGCGACCAGCGCCACATATCCGAAGCCGACAGCGTCCAGCGCCACACGCAGCTCGGCCACCTGATTGTCGGTGTAGCCCGCCGGATGCGTCAGCGCGATCCCCGCATCGACCGCGCGGCGATCACGGCGCGCCTCGGTGATCAGACACTCGACGACCACCGCGACCAGGTCCGCGCGCGACAGGGCACGATGCCCGACCCGGGCCCGCATGGTGGTGCGCTGGGTGAGATCGGCGAATTCGGTGATGGCGCGACCGTGCCGCGGAATCATCCCGACCCGCGCCATTCCGGTGCTGTCGAAGGTGAGGGTGGTGCGGCGGGTAACTGCGGGCGAACGCTCGGCGGCGGAGCGTCGCCCCGGCGGAGCCTTGGCCGAACCTTCCTCCGCCAGAGCGGAAACCGTGTTCACCGTGCCGATGCTCAAACCGAGACCAACCGCCATCGCAATCCACCTCATTGCCGAGCCGAGTCGCTTCGAACCCCATCAACGCAACCACTCGGCGACCCGCCTGCCAACCACCGGACATACAGTTGTCCGCACGCCGCCTGCACTGACACCGGTCGCATAGATAAAGCACCGATCGCCGTTCACCTGCCGCGCTACGCCACTTGTCTGACACGCAGCCGGATTTCCTTACGGCGCGGCGAAATTCGAGAATGCCCGGTGCGTTTGCCAGCCGTCGAGAAGACCGCCCAGTCGGCCATAGATACGCCTTCCTACATGCGATGACGTTCCAGGACCGACCTCCGATCGCCCGCTACGAATCCCGGATGAGCGCATTGATTGCAGCCGTCCATACCGCGTGTCCGGGCGTCATTCCTCGCCGTACGGCCATCGAGAAAAAACGCACAATTCCTGATTGCTCCCACTCGAATTCGCGGACGATTACGTGCGCGGGAACGAATGGAAGTATCGACGGCACCGCCCGACCCGGCAACAACACAGCACCGACCCAGTTACCTACCTTGGGCTGAATCCTCATACCCCACAGGCACTCCCGCACGGGTGTGCGCCAGGCTCCGCCTGGTCCGTCATGATTTCCGACACCATTTCGCCGCCTGCTCCTTGCACTGGGCATACAGCGTCGGGAACGCCGACCGCTGGGTGACTCGAGCAGGCTGCCGGCGCGGCACGTGCATGTAGTCGGGCACGTGCGACTGGACTGCGCAGAGGAATTCGCCGATGGCGTAGCGCAGGTCGATCAATTGTGTTCCGGGCTCGGGATGAAATGCAGCTGATATCCCTCGACACCGTGCGGGAGCAGATGCGCAGGCGCAACCCCCGTACCGAGTTTCGGAAGCCGCGGCGAAATACGACTTACCCGGCGGGCAACTCCGGAATTCGGGTGGCACGGGCAAAGACCGTTTCGCCCTCGTTCAGGTGCAGTGCCTCGGCATCGCCGCGGGTCACCTGCGCGGCGAACAGGTCGCCGGTGGCGGCGTTTCGCAGCTCGACACGCACCTCGAATCCGAGGTGCACGACGCGTTCGACGGTCGCGCGGGTGACGCCCGCCGATTGTGCGGTGCCCTCGTGCGCGGCCAGCGCCATGCTCGCGTCGCGGCCGACCCGAATGTCGTGCGGGCGCACCAGGTGTCCGTTGAGCCTGGCCACGGCGCCGAGGAACGACATCACGAATTCATTGGCGGGACGGTCGTACACGTCCTCCGGAGTGCCGACCTGCTCGATACGTCCCTTGTTCATCACCGCGATCCGGTCGGCGACGTCGAGCGCCTCCTCCTGATCGTGGGTGACAAGCACGGTGGTCACGTGGACCTCCTCGTGCAGCCGGCGCAACCAGGTTCGCAGGTCCGCGCGGACCTTGGCATCCAGGGCGCCGAACGGCTCGTCGAGCAGCAGCACCTGCGGGTCGACGGCCAGCGCGCGCGCCAGCGCCATGCGCTGGCGCTGACCGCCCGACAGCTGCGCCGGGTAGCGGTGCTGGAAGCCGTCGAGGCCGACGATGCCGAGCAGTTCGTCGACCCGCTTGGCGATCTCGCCCTTGGGGCGCTTGCGAATCTTGAGCCCGAACGCCACGTTGTCGCGCACGGTCATGTGTTTGAACGCGGCGTAATGCTGGAACACGAAACCGATGTCGCGCTTCTGCGGCGCCACCCTGGTGACATCGCGTCCGGCGATGACGACGACGCCGGAGTCGAGCGATTCGAGCCCCGCGATCGACCGAAGCAGCGTCGACTTGCCCGAACCCGATGGCCCAAGCAGTGCGGTCAGTTCGCCGGAGGGGATGTCGATGGTGACATCGTCGAGGGCGGCGAACGAACCGTAGTTCTTGTTCGCATTGGTCACGGTAATCATTGTTTGTCTCCGGCAAAGGCGATCATTTGGTGCCCCGCTTGCGGTCGAGCAGAGTCATCAAGAGGAGGGTGACGAGCGCGATGCCCATCAGCAGGGTCGCGGCACTGTAGGCGCCGAAGGTGTTGTGGTCGTTGATGTATCGGCCGTGCACCAACAACGTCAGGGTCTGCGAGACCCCGGGGAAGCCGGACGACACCATGATCACCGCACCGAACTCGCCGAGCGAGCGCGCCACGGTGAGCACCACGCCGTAGGTGAGGCCCCAACGGATCGCGGGCAGCGTGATCCGCCAGAACGTCTGCCACCGGGAGGCGCCGAGGGTGGACGCGGCCTGCTCTTGGTCGTCACCGATCTCGTGCAACACCGGTTCGACCTCGCGCACCACAAACGGCAGCGTCACGAAAATAGTGGCGATCACCATGCCGGGCAGCCCGAAGATCACTTTGAAGCCGAGCGATTCGACGCCACCGAACCAGCCGCCCGCGCCCCACAGCATGATCAGCGCCACGCCGACCACCACCGGAGAGACCGCGAACGGCAGATCGACGATGCTCTGAACCAGATTGCGGCCGGGGAACTTTCCACGCACCACCGCGAGTGCGGTGACGATCCCGAACACGACGTTCACCGGTACCACGATCGCCACGATGAGCATCGACAGCTGAAAAGCCGAGATCGCGGCCGGGGTAGTGATCGAGTCGAAGAACGCGCCGATACCGTTCTCGAAGGTGCGCCAGAGGATGAGCACCAGCGGAAGCACCAGCAATATCAGCAGGTACCCGAGCGCGACGGTCCGCAGTGAAATGCGCGACAGCGCAGACAGTCTCATCGTGCCTCCTGCTCCTTGCGCACACTGCGCTCCGCGAACAGCCGCAGCACCAGCAGTGACACGAATGAGATGACCAGCAGGGCGACCGACACCGCGGCCGCGTTCACCGGCCGGTCGATCTCGATCTGCTGCTGAATGTACTGCGAGGCCATCTGCGTCTCACGCGGAATATTGCCGCCGATCAGCACCACCGAGCCGTACTCTCCGATGGCGCGGGCGAAGGCCAGTCCACCACCGCTGATGATCGCGGGCCCCAGCGTGGGCAACACGATCCGGCGGAAGGTCGTCCAGTTGTCCGCACCGAGCGAGAGCGCGGCCTGTTCGACTTCACGGTCGGCCTCGATGAGCACCGGCTGCACCGAGCGCACTACGAACGGCAGGGTCACGAACGCCAGGGCAACCACCAAGCCGGGCTGCGTGGCGTTGAGATGGATGTCGATCGGACTCTGCGGACCGTAGAGCGACAGCAGCACGATGCTGGCCACGATGGTGGGCAGCGCGAACGGCAGATCGATGAGTGCGTTGACGATGCCCTTCCCTGGGAAGTCGTCGCGCACCAGCACCCAGGCGATGAGCGTCCCCATCACCACGTTGATCAGCGCGACGATCACCGAGACGAAGATGGTGACCCGCAGTGACGCCAGCGCCACCGGCGCCGTGACGGCGTCCCAGAATCCGGCCAAGCCGTCGTCGAAGGAGGCGACGGTGAGCGCGGCCAATGGCAGCAGCACGATGATGCTGAGCCACAGCACCGCGGTGGCGATACCGAGCGGGCCCACCGAACCGGTCACCCGCAGCCAGGACCAATTGATGCGCCCCGTCTTGCGCGGCGCGGGCTTATCCGTGGCCGGGAGGACGACGGGTTTGTCCCCGCCTTCGAGGACAGAGTTGTCCGTGTCTTCGGAAACGCTGGGACCGGGGGTGGTGCCGGTCCCAGCGGTGCTGCTGTCTGTCACAGTTGCCAAGTATCCCGTGTGTCTCAGATCACCGAGCTACTTGGTGGCCTTGTCGTAAATGACGGCGACGGAGCCGGTGTTCGCCGCGAACAGTTCCTTGTCCACGGTCTTCCAGCCACCGAGATCCGCGATCGTCCACAGCTTCTGCGGGGTCGGGAAGTCCGTGGCGAAGTCGGCCGCGACCTTAGGGTCGACCGGGCGGAATCCGGCCTGTGCCCAAGCCTTCTGGCCCTCCGGGGTGAACAGGAAGTCGCGGAACGCGGTGGCCTTCTCGAGGTTCTTGCTGTTCTTCAGCACCGCGACCGGGTTCTCGATCTTGAATGTGTTGGACGGGACGACATGCTCGATCGGGTCGCCCTTGCGCTCGGAGAACAGTGCCTCGTTCTCGTAGCTGAGCAGCACGTCACCGGTGCCCTGCAGGAAGGTCTCGGTGGCCTCACGGCCCGACTTCGGCTGCACCTTCACGTGCTCCTGGGAGATGAGCTGGCTCAGGTAGTCCAGGCCGGCCTGGGGGTTCTTGCCGCCGTCGGACTTGGCCGCATACGGGGCGAGCAGGTTCCACTTGGCCGAACCGGAGCTGAATGGGTTCGGAGTGACCACCTCGACGCCCGGCTTCAACAGGTCGTCCCAGTCCTTGATGCCCTTCGGGTTGCCCTTGCGGACCACGATCGCGACGACCGAACCGAACGGAATTCCCTTGGTAGCGTCGGCATTCCAGCTCGCGTCCACCAAACCCGCATCGACGAGGCGAGTGATGTCCGGCTCCACCGAGAAGTTCACGATGTCGGCCTCGGCGCCGTCCTTGACCTTGCGCGATTGGTCACCCGAGGCGCCGTAGGACTGCTGGATCTGGACGTTCTTGCCGTTGTCGGTCTTGTTGAACTCGGGGATCACCTTGTCGAAGCCGGGCTTGGGCACTGCGTAGGCGAACAAGTTCAGGGTGCCGCCGCTGCCGTCGGCCCCACCTCCGCCAACGGTATCGCTGGCTCCACCGCCGCACGCGGTGAGCGCAACCGCCGCGATCGCGGTGAGGGCGGCGGCGGCATAGCGTCGGCGCGGCGAGAGCCAAGATTTGCGAGACATCAGGGGTGGACCTTTCCTGCGAACCGTCACTGCCGGCACGGCGATCGATGACGGAGGAGATGATGCTGATCGGTAGACCTGCCCTGCGGCAGTGGCGCGGCTCTCGGCCTGAGTGGCCGCCGGGGTTCGGACACATCTGCGAAAAAGGTGCACGCCAGTCTATGGGGAACTACGCGCAGAAGTGCCCGGGTCGCCGATCAGCGACAGAGAATATCCGCGACCGCGAGGTTGCCGACAGCGATCAACGCCAGTTCATGGCGGACCTGCGGGACGGCACTCGAAGACACGGGCAGACTGTAGCAGAGCGTGCGCCACTAGTTCGAATTGTCTCGGCGACTGCTTGCAGACTGCTAGCAAAGACAGAGTTCCAGGAAGAGGGGGGTTTCATCCCATGACTACCAGCCCCGATCGGGTCCGCACCCGGCTGCCCGGCATCAGCACGCGCGCGTGGGAGCACCCGGCCGACCGTACCGCCCTGGTGACGTTGCGCTCGCTGTCCGGATTCGACACGATACTGCGCGCCATGTCTGGGTTGCTGCAGGAACGCCAGCATCGGCTGCTGTATCTGGCGACCGCCGTCCGGGTCGACGAGCGGCAGTTCCGTTCGCTGCATCAGTTGCGCGAGGACTGCGTCGAGATCCTCGACGCCCGCACCACACCCGAGATGTTCGTATTGCAGAGCCCGCACGTCAACGCCTTCACCATCGGCATGGACACACCGTTCATCGTGCTGACCACCGGGCTCATCGACCTGATGGACACCGAAGAGCTGCGCTTCATCGTCGGCCACGAACTCGGGCACGCACTGTCCGGCCACGCGGTGTACCGCACGATGCTCATGCATCTGCTGCGCCTTTCGTCCAGCATCGGCTGGATGCCGGTGGGCGGCTGGGCATTACGCGCCATCGTGGCGGCGCTGATGGAGTGGAGTCGCAAATCCGAGCTGTCCGGCGACCGAGCCGGGTTGCTGTGCGGCCAGGATGTCGAAGCGTCGGTGCGGGTGCACATGAAGACCGCGGGCGGCACCTGGATCAAGGAGATGAACCATGGCGCGTTCCTCGCCCAAGCCGACGACTACGAACGCTCCGGCGACCTGCGCGACGGCGTGCTGAAACTACTCAACCTGGAGTTGCAGAGCCACCCGTTTTCGGTGCTACGGGCCGCGGAGCTGCGCCGCTGGATCCAGTCCGGCGAATACAACCGCGTCCTGGCCGGCGAATACCCGCGCCGCGAACACGATAAGAACACCAGGATCAGCGAGGAGATGAAGGAAGCCGCGCGCACCTATCGGCAGAACTTCGACCAATCCGAGGACCCGCTCATCCGCACCGTCCGCAACCTGGGCAAGGACGTCGGTTCTGCGGTGAGCACCGTCGGCCACGAGGTCGGCGAGACCGTGTCGAAGATCGGCAAGCGGTTCAACGACTGGCGCACCGGGGATCGGGACAACCCGCCGCCTGCCGAGTAGACGGCAAGGGCGAAGTCCTCAGACGGCAGGCCAGGCGGCTCGAACGAGGGTGAGCAGTGGTGCAGGGCTCAGCCGCAGCCTGCCCTCAAATGCTCGACAACGCAACCACAGCCAGTCCCCACGCTGGAAACCGTTGCCTACCTATCCAAGAGCAAGTCGGGTACCCCACCTGACGCGCCGAGCACTGCCCCGGTAAATGGATACCTAACGAGTGAACAGCCAGGCTACGAGGACGAGGATGAGGAGGGCTACCAGGGCGAGTTGGACGCGTGAGCGTGGCATCAACGGGCCCCGCTCTGCACGGGCTCGCGTACTTCGGCCACGGGAATGAGCGGTTCCTCGATCACGGCGGGCGCAACGGCGCGATCGCGGCCGAGTACGTGCAGAGTGGCGCGCAGTAGCCGGTCGAGCCCGTAGGCGATGGCGAAACTGATCGGGACCATACCGACCAGGACAACGAGGAACTGTGGGATGAACGGCAACCCCGCCACCCATAGCTCGAACCCGTCCCACCAACCAGCAATCGCATGCACAGCCACAGCCTACTCACGGCGGATAAACGAGCCGTAAACGAGCGCGGGACGTTGCCCGCAGCGCCGCCGGTAGACGTCCGGCCGCGCTGGAACGAAGATGAGGTATGGCGTCTTCCGATGATCTGACCGTCCATGAACCCGACGGCCTGCCGTTGCTCAGTGCGATGTCGGTGTCACAACACCACGCCACCTTTCCGCCGATCGACGATTATGCGTTTCTGTCGGACTGCGAGACCACCTGCTTGATCGCCAGCAACGGCGCGGTCGAGTGGATGTGCGTGCCCCGGCCGGATTCACCGAGCATTTTCGGCGCGATGCTCGACCGCAGTGCCGGTCACTTCCGGATCGGCCCGTACGGCGTCAACGTGCCTGCCGCGCGCAGGTATCTACCCGGCGGGGTGATTCTGGAAACCACCTGGCAGACCGAGACCGGCTGGATCATCGTGCGCGACGCCCTGGTGCTCGGGCCGTGGCACAACAACGATCAGCGCAGCAAGACTCATCGCCGCACCCCGATGGACTGGGATGCCGAGCACATCCTGTTGCGCACGGTGAAGTGTGTGAACGGCACGGTGGAGCTCGAGATGAGCTGCGAACCGGCCTTCGACTACCACAGCGCGACGGCGAGCTGGCAGTACACCGGCAAGGTGTACGAGGAGGCCACCGCGGTGCGAAGCGTCGACCCGAGCGCGGGTCCGACGCTGGTGCTGACCACCGATCTGCGACTGGGATTGGAGGGCCGTGAGGCCCGCGCCAGGACCAGGATGAAGGAGGGCGACGAGGTCTTCGTCGCCCTGACCTGGTCGGAGCTGCCCGCGCCCCGCACCTTCGAGGACGCAGCCCAGAAGATGTGGGCGACCACCGAATCCTGGCGGCAGTGGATCACGCTCGGCAATTTTCCGGACCATCCGTGGCGCAACTATCTGCAACGCAGCGCGCTCACCCTGAAGGGACTCACCTACGCGCCGACCGGCGCGCTGATGGCCGCCACCACCACCTCGCTGCCCGAAACGCCTGGCGGCCAACGCAACTGGGACTACCGCTACAGCTGGGTGCGCGACTCCAGCTTCGCGCTGTGGGGCCTCTACACGCTCGGACTCGACCGCGAGGCCGACGATTTCTTCGCATTCCTGAACGACGCCACCACCGGTGACGACGGCGAACCCGTTCCGCTGCAGGTGCTTTACGGCATCGGTGGCGAACGGGAGATCACCGAATCCACCCTCGACAACCTCTCCGGCTATGACGGGGCTCGCCCGGTCCGCATCGGCAACGGTGCGTATAACCAGGACCAGCACGACATCTGGGGCACCATGCTCGACGCGGTGTATCTGCATGTGAAGTCGCGCCAGAAGGTTCCCGAGACACTCTGGCCGCTACTGGAACGCCAGGTGCACGCGGCCATCGCGCACTGGCAGGATCCCGACCGCGGCATTTGGGAAGTACGTGGCGAGCCACAGCATTTCACCTCGTCGAAGGTGATGTGCTGGGTGGCGCTGGATCGCGGCGCGAAACTGGCCGAACTGCACAGTCAGTTCGAGCACGCCGCCGAGTGGTACGCCATCGCCGAACAGATCAAGGCCGATGTGCTTGCCAACGGCGTGAACGCCGACGGGGTATTCACCCAGACCTACGGCGGCGACACCCTGGACGCTTCACTGCTGCTGGTGGTGCTGACGCGGTTCCTGCCACCCACCGACCATCGGGTGCGCGCGACCGTGCTGTCGATCGCCGACCGGCTCACCGAGAACGGCCTGGTGCTGCGGTACCGGACCGAGACCACCGACGACGGACTCAGCGGCCAGGAGGGCACCTTCACCATCTGCTCGTTCTGGCTGGTGTCGGCGTTGGTGGAGATCGGTGAACTGCAGCGGGCCAGGCATCTGTGCGAGCGGCTGCTCGGTTACGCGAGCCCGCTGCGGCTCTACGCCGAGGAGATCGATTCGCGCAGCGGCCGCCATCTTGGCAACTTCCCGCAGGCGTTCACCCATCTGGCGCTGATCAACGCGGTGATGCATGTGATCAGGGCCGAGGAATCGCGGCACACCGGTGGGTTCCAGCCTGCGCACACACCGGCAAGTCACCCTGGCTGATCACGCCGAGCCAATCGAGCGCAGGCGGATCGAACCCGGCGCTCAGACCGGAGCGAGATCGTCCGCGATCGAACGCAACCCGCGCAGCTTTCCGAGTTGTAGGTCCAGGTCGGCGATCCGCTGTTCTCTGCGGTCGCCGTACTTCCCGGACGCCTCTTCCGCGGTGCGCAACGCCTCGTCGGCCGCCCGCAGCACGTCGGTGGCGATGTCGGTGAAGTGGTCGCGCAGCGTGCGCTGCATGGCGCGCAGCCGGTTTCGCGATTCCTTGCCGACCTGGAAGACGACATCGTCCATCAGTCTGGCGACCGCGACCTTGGCCTCGGCCTGGCGGCGCTGCTTACGTGCCTTGCGGTCGTCCCACAGCGCGTTGACACCGAGCAGCACCGCGGCGGCGGCCGAATACCAGTTCACCAGCGGCATTTTCAGCAGGCTGGTGAGCAGGCCGACCATGAGCAGACCACCGTAGGAGCCACGCATGGCGGTCAGCAGTTGGGTGAACACACCGGCTTTCGCGCTCACCAGCGGTTCCAGCGGTGCGACCGGCTCGAGTACTTCCCCCGGGTTGGTCAGCCGCAGATCCGGCAGCGGCGGGGTGCGATTGTCGGCCGGGAACCGCGCGGCCACCTGCTCGCACAGCTCCATCGAGCGGTAGTGCGCCATCACGAAGTTCTCTTCGACGGCCTCGCAGATGCGCGCGTCCAGATCGCTGCCGAATTCTTTCCACCGGCGGGCCGGATCGGTGTCGGCGATCTCGGCCTCGGCATCACGGACCAGGCTGCGCAACCGGTGTCGCAGGTCGTGTTCGATGTCGGCCATCAGTTCGGTGCTGCCATCGACGAGGGTGACCTGCCAGTTCGCGGAGCGCTGCCGCAGTTGGTCGGCCTGATCACGGGCGATGAGCAGCCGTTCGGTGATCTCGGCCCGCTTGCGCGGATCACGCAGCGTTTCCGCCTCGGTCCGCAGCGTCATGGCCAGGTGGTCGGTGACGAGCCGAATGTCCTGCACGGCAGCGTCGATCGCGACGGTGTCCGCCCTTGCCACCACATAGTCGCGCAGGTGATCGATGAGCTGCGGCACGCCGGACTCGATGTCGCGCTGGTAGTTGCCCGCCTCCCGGTGCAGCCGCGCGGAAACCGGCGCGACCGCGAAACCGAGCCCGGCCGCGTCGAGCAGGTCCCGATTGCGCTGCTGAACGTGCGACCACTGCGGGTATAGGTCGATCTTGTTGAGCACGCAGATCACCGTCGGGCACACCTGCTGGATGCGCTGCAAATGGGCGATCTGATGCTGAGCGAGTTCGGCGCCCGCCTCACCGACGTAGAGCACGGCGTCGGCCGCGGCGATCATCGACCAGGTGGTGTGGTCGTCACCGTTCGCGCCGGGGGCGTCCATCACCACGACACCGTCGGCGAGCAACGGGCTCGGCTCGGTGAATTCGGCGCGGATCACGCCCTCTGCGTTGAGCGCGGGGACCGGGTCGAGCGGATCGACCGACTGACGTTCGGTGCGCCCGTTGCCGACCGACTTCACCAGGGTCGCAGTCGATTCGGGTGCGTACTCCACGATCACCGGAACGCTCAGCGCACTGTCGGTAGCACTGACCTGCGCCCCGACCAGGCTGTTGACCAGCGTGCTCATGCCGTTCTTGGAATCGCCGACGACCACGAGCCGAACCCGGGGATCGCTGACCCTGGCCCGCACCATATTGAGCCGACCACCGAGATCGTCGCGGCCGGCGGACCTGGTCATCTCCCGCAGTTCGTCGAGAATCCGGATGAGCGGCGCCATCGCGTCCGGGTGTTTCACCGTCACGGCCTCGAGCCCGGCTGCGGCAGACAACACTCCTCCTGACTCTGGTTCGCTTCGCTCAACGATGACATGGCGGTGCGTGCGCTCATGCACGCACCCCGTACCGGGCTCGGTGCTCTCCGACTACATCAGTGCGCTGTCCACTCCACCGGGCAGCAGGTGATGGGCCTCGTACATGCTCGCCTCCGGCATCAGCGGGGTGGACAAGCCGCCCGCCGCCATGAGGGTGAACGCCGAATGGTCGTCGGCGACAGGCGTGGCGTACATCGATGCGTCGGTGTGCGCCAGCAGCGCGCTCATCGGGTTGTCGAGGTCGCCCGCGATCCCGTGCGGCTTCGGATCCAAGCCGATCGGCGGCTGCATGGGGGTGGCAGGGCCGTGCCCGGTGGGAAAGGGATTCTGCCCGGTGGGAAGCGGATTCTGCGCGGTCGGCAGTTCGATGTCCATCGGCGGCGTGATCGGTACCAGCGTCGGCGCGGGCGCGGCGTGCGAGACCGTCGGCTGCGGCAGCGAAGGCTGCTGAGTCGGCACAGCCACCGTCGGAATCTCCGCGCTGGGATAGGTCTGCGTGGTAGGAGCGGTGTGGCCGGTGGTGCCCGCACCTACGCCACCACCGGTGCTCGGCAGCGTGATGTCGTCACCCGGTGTAGAGGGACGCGTCGGAACGACGGTCGTTCCCGGCGACTGGGTGCCGGGCACGCCCGGAATCTTGGTCACGTCGATCCCGGTGCCGGCGCCCGGTGTCGGGGTGATGCCCGCCGTCGGCAGCTTGGTGGTGCCGAGGTCGGGGATCTTCGGATCGATCGTGACATTGCCCGGAGTCGGCACCGTATGGGTGATAGTGGTCGGAATAGTCGGCACTGTCGCGGTGGGCACGGGGATGGTGGTCGGCAGGATGTCCACCACCGGCTTCACCGGAACCGGCTGTACGGGCTGGTCGAACAGGGTGGGCAGCACCGCGGCGGGCGCGGTCAGCGGCGACGGACCCGGCGGCGGCGCAAGCACATTGGCGATCGGTGTACTCGCCGCGTCCGGCTGGATCGTGGTCTGCAGCGGGGTGGCCGCCACCGGCTGCGCGACATTCACCACGGGCGCGGGCGGCGCGACGGGCGCCGGTACCGGCGCGATCGGCTGCGCCGCGACAGTGGACAAGGCCGGCGGTGCCACCGCAGGGGCCACCGCGGGAGCCACCGGCTGGTGGCCGACCCCGCCACTGCCGAGACCCGAAGTGCCCGGCGTACTCCCGTGCTGATCCGCGCTGGAACGCCCGGACGGGCTCGCCGTATGCGTACCGTGACCGCTGTTGTCGAGCCAGTCGTTGAAACGGTCGACCTGATCGCCGACATTGCTACCCGCGGCCGTGACGACCTTCAGGCCCGCGGCGGCTTCCACCTTCAGATCGGTGCTCAGATACGCACCCTTTGGCCCGATTCCGAAGTCCACGTTGAACTCGGTCTGCACGTCCACCCCGGCCTGCACACCGAGGAATACACCGAAATCCCCGTTGCCGACTCCGTCGAAGGGCTGGTGGCCCGACGCTCCGTCAGGCATCCCGTCGAAGTGATGACCCGACATCGCGTTCGACATCCCGTCGAACATGTGGCCCGGCACCGCAGTCGGCGTTTCGTCGAACATGCTGCCCGGCACCGTGTCGGCCGCCACGTCGCTGACCGCATGCGCCTTCGTGCTGTCCGCGGCGACCGGAACCCGAGGCAGGCCGAAGACATTCGAACCCGGCGCGACGAAGCCGCCGCTGTCGGGCATGCCGAAACCGTGTCCAGCCGGGCCCAACCCGTGTCCTGGCAGACCGAAACCCTGTCCGCTGTCGGACGAGTCGTCGTCTTCCGACTGCCCGTCTTTGCCTCCGGTGATCGCGTCCCACCAATTGGGCGTGTGCCACTCGGGCAGCTGGAATCCGGGCGGGTCTGAGGGAGTGTGCGTTTCGGGCGTCGAGTCGCGCCAGTCGGTCGTCGACGGTGTATGCCAATTGGGCGGGTTGTTCGACTCCGGCCAGTTCGAGGTCGAGGAGGTCTGGCCCTGGCCCTCCTGAGCACCGACGCGAATGTACGGTCCCGACGGAGCGTGTCCGTTGGGAGCCGGGGGCGTGGTCGGGAACGAGGGCATCTGGAAGCCGTGGTTGCCGACGTCGCGGGTGACCGGCGGCGCGGGAATCGAATGGAAGTCCGGCTCCGGGAATGTGACCACAGGGCTCGGCGCATCGGGTTCCGGATCGTTGCTGCCCGCCGCCCAGCCGGTGTGCCAGCTGTCGAGCCGCTGCGATCCGGGATGGGTGGGTGTGCCGCCGCCATTGGCGGCCACCAGAGCGCCGCCGGTCACGTAAGCGCCCGCCCTCGCTACCCGCGCTACGCCGGTGGCGACGCGGTACGCGGTATCGCCCGCGCGGTCGGCAGCTTCGGTTTCATTGCTGTCGAAGGGCAGGTCACTCGTCATGCAAGCTCCACTCTCGGGTTTCCAGCATCCTCACCAACGCCGGGCAGACCCGAGTGAAGATCACCTAACGATATTTCCGGAAATCGCGGCTGTCACATTCTCCGGCAACCCTGCCATGGCAATAACCGGAACGGAAGCCCCTTTTCCCGGGGCATTCCAAACTGGACGCAGTCTCAAATATGTGTCCCTACCGGGCCTTATCCGCGCAGGCGACTCGCATCGCGAGCGCGCACCGAAGTCGTGCCGACGAAGATTAAGAGATCTCTAACAATTACTGGAGAGGCGCTGAAGATCCGCTCCCTACTGTCGATCTCGCCGCACCAGTCGGTCGGCAGCATCGCAGCGAAGGAGACCTCAGCATGACGGCACTCATCGGACGCCGCCGAGCCCGCATCGCGGCCGTCCTCACCGGGACGGCACTCGCGGGCGGTGCAGCAGCGATCGTGTCGGGCGCCGCTTCCGCCCAGCCATCCTTGCCGGTACCAGCCGAGCCCGGCGGCCCAACCATCGTCTGCGCCATCCCAGCTCCACCGGATGTGCCGCTGCCCATCGGGCCCGGCTCAGAGGTCCGCATCGAGCAGGTCGAACCGCTGCCTACCCGACCCGGCCCGCAGGTCCGCATCGAGCAGGTCGAACCGCTGCCGCCGGGCGTTGCCCTGCCGGACTGCCCCGAACTCGGCCCGCACGGCATCATCTCGGTCCGGCCTGCCGAGCCCGGCAGGCCGCGGGTGACCATCGAAAGAGGCGGACCCGGCGAATCCGTCGTTGTCTACACGCAACCCGCGCAACCTGCGCGGATCGCGCCTACCGGCAGTAGCGGCAGCTGATCGATCAGCGGCTCTATGGTGGCCCCATGACCGGACAACGCATCTTGGTCGTGGACGACGAGGTTCGAGTTCTCACGTCCCTGCGACGCGGCCTCGAACTCTCGGACTTCGAGGTGATCACCGCGGGCGACGGCGCCGAGGCGCTGACGATGGTCCGCACAGCGGCGCCCGACGCCATGGTGCTCGATGTGAACATGCCGAATCTCGATGGGGCAGGCGTAGTGACGGCGTTGCGTGCGATGGGCAACGACATCCCGATCTGCGTGCTCAGCGCACGCACCGCGGTGAGCGATCGCATCGCCTGCCTGGAACGCGGCGCCGACGATTACCTCACCAAACCGTTCGATCTCGGCGAGCTCGTCGCACGGTTGCGGGCGCTGTTGCGCCGCAGGCCACCGGTCACCGAGCCGCCCGGTGACCTGTGCCGAGTCGGTCAGGTGGAGGTCGACCACGGGGGACACCGCGTGCGGGCCAACGGCGCAATAGTGGAACTGACCAAACGTGAATTCGAGGTACTCGCAATGCTCGCCAGGAACGTCGGCATCGTGCTCGGCCGCGAGCAAATCCTTTCCGCGGTATGGGGTTACGACTTCACCACCGATACCAATGTGGTCGATGTGTTCGTCTCCTATCTGCGCCGCAAGTTGGAGGCGGCGGGTGCGCCGCGGGTGATCCACACCGTGCGCGGTGTCGGATTCGTGTTGCGGGAGCAGCCGTGAACAACCGAATGAAAGACACCGTCGCGAGCGTGCGAAGCAAGGGCGCGTCGCTGTCGTTGCGCGCTCGGGTGGCACTGGTCTCGGGCGTCGTGGCCGCCCTCGTCGCCGTCACGCTCGGCATCGCCTATGCCGCGCTGCTCGACGCGACCGGTTCCCGGCAGTTCGACGAGACGGTGTCGACCATGGGCGTCGCCGTCGCCCAACCAGTGGAAATCCCTCCGCACCTGACGATTCCGGCGCTGCCGCCAGGATCTGCCCTGCCGGAAGTTCGACCACCAGAACCCGCGCGACCCGGAGTTCCGCCGCCAGGACCCCCGCTGCCCAACTTTCCGCCGCCAAGACCCCCGCTGCCCAACTTTCCGCCACTGGCACCGGCGGTACCCGGAGTTCCGCCACCGGGACCGCCGCTGCCCGGAGTTCCGATGCGCGCACTGGCGATCGCGACTCCCGACGGTGTCCGCACCACCGTGGAAGGCCTTCCCGGACTGGTGGTGCGGCTCGAAGCCGACCGCTCACTAGTGGACTCGGCCATCCGGCGCAGCCAACTCATCGGGCTGGGGATCGGACTCGCGGGCATATTGATCGCCGCGGTGCTGGGCTGGTTCCTGGCCGGGTACGCCGCACGGCCGCTGCGCAGGCTGGCCACCGCGACGCACGGCATCGAGACCCTGGAACGACTGCCACCATTGTCGGGGCGCGGCGCACGCGAAGCGGAGGAACTCTCCGACGCCATCACCAGGATGCTGACGCGCCTGGAGGCGGCGCACGGCGCGACCAACCGCGCGCTGGCCGGCGCCCGCGACTTCGCCGCGGTCTGCGCGCACGAACTGCGCACCCCGCTCACCGCCATGCGCACCGACCTGGAAGTCTTGGCCACCAAGGATTTACCGGCCGAGCAGCAACGCGCGGTGCTGTCCGATGTACTGCTCGCCGAGCGCCAGATCGAGAACACACTCACCGATCTGGAACAGCTGGCCGTCGGCGAACTCACCGAATCCGATGCGTTCGAACCGTTCGAGCTGTGCGAAACCCTCGACCGCGCGGTACAGGACGCCCGACGCAGGCATCCCGAGGTGCGGATCGACCTCACCGAATGCGCGCCGACCACAGTGACCGGCCTCCCCGGTGGTCTCATGCTGATCGTCACCAACGCGGTCGCCAATGCGGTGCAGCACGGTCATGCCAGCACCGTCACCGTCGCGGCCCGCCGCTACCGCGCAGACGATCCGACCAGTGACGACTCGTCAGACGCTGACTCGAACCGTATCGACTCGAACACCAGCATTCCGAACAGTGCCGGCCCGAGCACAGGCATCGAGATCCTCATCGACGATGACGGCACCGGCATCCGCGACGAACTCCGCACCGATGCCTTCGACCGTTTCGTCAAAGGCCCCGGCTCCCCCGGTTCCGGCCTCGGCCTCGCGCTGGTCCGCCAGCAAGCCGAACTCCATTCGGGCACAGCCGAACTCGATAACAGCAATCTCGGCGGCACCCGTCTTCGAGTATGGATCGCAACACCGAAATCCTAGATGGAACTCAGTCGACCCAGTCTTTGAGCGGCGTGGTGTCCAGTGTGACGTTCACCGGCTCGGGCAGCGTCACGTCGCGGCCGAACGCATACCGGTGCACATCCTCGTATCGGTTGCCTGCCGGCACGCTGTGGACAACGACCTCGGTCGAATCCCGGTCGATCAGCAGATAGATCGGGATACCAGAGCGGCGAACGCCGCGGGCTTCTCCACGCGATCACGCTTATTGATATCCGAGTCCCTGGACGTGACTTCTACAGCCATCAGCGCCGCGTCCGGGGGCGCCTGCGCCAGGTCTTGCCTACTACTTGCCCTTCGGCTTGTCGGAGGCCGCATCCGAAGACAACGCCGCGACGAAGGCTTCCTGGGGAACCTCCACGCGTCCGATGGTCTTCATCCGCTTCTTGCCTTCCTTCTGCTTCTCGAGCAGCTTGCGCTTGCGGCTGATGTCACCGCCGTAGCACTTGGCGAGGACATCCTTGCGGATGGCGCGGATGTTCTCGCGGGCAATGATTTTCGAGCCGATGGCGGCCTGGATAGGCACCTCGAACTGCTGGCGCGGGATGAGCTCACGCAGCTTGGTGGTCATCTTGTTGCCGTAGGCCTGGGCGGCGTCCTTGTGCACGATCGCGGAGAACGCGTCGACCGCCTCGCCCTGCAACAGGATGTCCACCTTCACCAGCTGCGAGATCTGCTCGCCCGACTCCTCGTAATCGAGACTGGCGTAGCCGCGGGTGCGCGACTTCAACGAGTCGAAGAAGTCGAAGATGATCTCCGCCATCGGCATGGTGTAGCGCAGCTCGACGCGGGTCTCCGACAGGTAGTCCATGCCGCCGAGCTCGCCGCGGCGCTGCTGACACAACTCCATGATCGAGCCGATGAACTCGCTCGGCGAGATGACGGTGCACTTCACCTCCGGCTCGAAGACCGTGCGCACCTTGCCTTCCGGCCAGTACGAGGGGTTGGTGACGATGTGCTCGGTGCCGTCCTCCATCTCCACCCGGTACACCACGTTCGGCGCGGTGGAGATCAGGTCGAGATCGAACTCGCGCAGCAGCCGCTCGCGGGTGATCTCCATGTGCAGCAGGCCGAGGAAGCCACAGCGGAAGCCGAAGCCGAGTGCCACAGACGTTTCCGGCTCGTAGGTCAGCGCGGCGTCGTTGAGCTGCAGCTTGTCCAGTGCGTCACGCAGATCGGGGTAGTCCGAGCCGTCCACCGGGTAGAGGCCGGAGTACACCATCGGGCGCGGCTCGCGGTAGCCGGTGAGCGGTTCGGTGGCGCCGTTGCGGGCGGCGGTCACCGTGTCACCGACCTTCGACTGACGCACGTCTTTCACACCGGTGATCAGGTAGCCGACCTCACCGACACCGAGACCCTGGGTCGGCTTCGGCTCCGGGGACACGATGCCGACCTCAAGCAATTCGTGGGTCGCGCCCGTCGACATCATCTTGATCTTCTCGCGCGGCACGATCTTGCCGTCCACCACGCGGACGTAGGTGACCACGCCGCGGTAGGTGTCGTAGACGGAGTCGAAGATCATCGCGCGGGCGGGCGCGTCGGGATCGCCGACCGGCGCGGGGACCGTCTTGATCACCTCGTTGAGCAGCTCCGCGACACCGACGCCGGTCTTGCCCGACACCCGAAGCACATCATCGGGCTCGCAGCCGATGATGTGCGCGATCTCGCTCGCATAGCGATCGGGGTCGGCGGCGGGCAGGTCGATCTTGTTCAGCACCGGAATGATCGTCAGATCCTTGTCCAGCGCGAGATACAGGTTCGCCAGCGTCTGTGCCTCGATGCCCTGGGCCGCGTCCACCAGCAGCACCGCGCCCTCGCACGCCTCCAGCGCCCGCGACACCTCGTAGGTGAAGTCGACGTGGCCGGGCGTGTCGATCAGGTGCAGCACATAGTCGGTGCCGTCTACCTGCCACGGCAGCCGGACATTCTGTGCCTTGATGGTGATACCGCGTTCGCGCTCGATATCCATCCGGTCCAGATACTGGGCGCGCATCTGCCGCTCTTCGACCACACCGGTCAGCTGCAGCATGCGATCGGCCAGCGTCGACTTTCCGTGGTCGATGTGCGCGATGATGCAGAAGTTCCGGATCCGCGCGGGATCGGTGAACGTCGTGTCGGCGAAGCTGGCGGGCACTCCACTCCTCATTGGTATCGGCAAACTGCCGTCTATCGTCCCATGGGCGGACCGGCGAGCCCGCCACTGGTCCGGCGACCGAGCTGTCGCAGTCGGAATCCGTGCGGATGAGAAGACGGCAGCGCGCCGTTATTCTCCAATGATGGCCCGAAGTTGGAACACGCTCGGCAAGCAGCTCGGCCTCATCGCGAAGGAGCAGGGGCCCAGGATCGTCAAGCAGCAGGGACCGAAGCTGGTCGACAAGCTGCAGCGCTCGTCACTGCTGGAACGGGCAGTCGGCACGATCGCGCAGCGTAAGTCGCCCGCCGTCGCCGTACGCCCCACTGCGTCCACCCCCGTGCCGACCGGCGAGCGAGCCAGGCAGATCGTCTACGCGCCGCACCTCGACGGCCGCGCCGATCCCGGTGAGATCGTGTGGACCTGGGTTCCCTACGAGGAGGACCCGAACAACGGCAAGGACCGCCCCGTACTGGTCGTCGGACGCGACCGCAACACCCTGCTCGGGTTGATGCTGTCGTCGAACCCGGAACGGGCGCACGACCGCAATTGGGTCGGAATCGGCAGCGGCAGTTGGGATCACGAGGGCAGGCCGAGCTGGGTCCGCCTCGATCGCGTGCTCGATGTGCCGGAAGCAGGTATCCGCAGGGAGGGCGCCATCGTGGCCCGCAAGACATTCGACCTGGTCGCACACCGACTGGTCATCGAATACCACTGGAGCTGACGATGATCGACCGAGTACTCGGGCCGACCAAGGTGGCCATGCTGATCACCGATATCGGCTTCCTGCTCTACTGGGCGATCGCCTTCGCCCACTTGATCCCGCCGGAATTCGCGTACAAGGATTACGCCGATCCGGTGCTCAGCGATTGGAATTTCTCGTTCGTCGCGCTCGATCTCGCGGCCAGCGCGACCGGCCTCGCCAGTCTGTGCCGTGGCAACGGCTCACGGACGCTGATGACGGTGTCGCTCACGCTGACCAGCACGGCAGGGCTCCAGGCGATCGCATTCTGGGCGTTGCGCGGCGACTTCAGCCCTGCCTGGTGGATTCCGAACCTCTTCCTCCTGCTGTTCCCACTGCCCGCCCTGGTCACGCTGACCTGCGGCGCGGTACCCCGATCCGGCGTGGCGGCCGAATCGGGGACGCACCGCTAGCGACTGCTTGCAGGTCGCTCGAAACGGCACCGCTAGCGACTGCTCGCAGGTCGGGTACCGACCTCAGCTGATCATTTCGCGGGAGCGGCCGAAGAGCAGGCCGTAGACAAGGGCGCCGAGGGCACCGCCGATCAGCGGGAACACGACGAAGGCCCAGACCTGGCCCATCGCGCCGTCCTGGTAGGGCGCGACGGCGAGGGCGCGGACCGGGTTGATCGCCGCGTTGTCCACGGGGATCGCGACCAAATGGATGACGGCCAGGGCGGCGCCGATCGAGAGGCCTGCCAGCGGGACATCGGAGAGCTGGTCGGTGGAGGCCAGCACCACGAACACCAGCAGCGCGGTCAGCATTACCTCGATGATGATCACCGCGGACAGGCCGTAGCCGTTCTCGATGACGACCTCGCCGAGCGGGCCTGTCGTCGCCGACGGGCTGTGCTTGCCCCAGCCGTTGGCGCCGAGCCCGTCTGCCGCGCGGTCGTAGGAGGGCAGGTTCTTCGCGAGGGCGAACAGCACGAGCCCGGCCAGGAACCCGCCGATCAGCTGGGCGATCACATAGCCGACCGCGGTGATCGCCGACAACCGGCCGAGCAGCAGCTGGCCGACGGTCACCGCCGGATTGACGTGGCAGCCGGAGATCGGCCCGATCGCATAGACCAAGAACAGCAGGGTGAGCCCGAAGGCGAACGCCACACCGAGCGCCCCCACCCGCTCACTGGCCAGCACCGCGGTGCCGACGCCGCCGATGACGAGAACGAATGTGCCGAGCGCCTCAGCGGCCCACTTCTTGGAGTCGGGGGTGGGCTCGGTGGCTTCCTCGATAGCTTCCTGAGCAGTGGGCATACCTGTCACCTTCCGAGAGGACATCCCCGCGTGCACGGGGAGCACACTTGTTCTGCATGGGGTCCTGCTGCGTTCGATGTTGGCCGAAGTTGTCGATCCGATCGGGACGTTACGCGAGGCGGATGTGCTCCACAACAACCCCGACACGGGACGGCTGATTTCTCGGTCACATGGGTAACTCGCCGGGTAGGCCCGGGACTCAGCCGACCATTCGACCGCCGGTCCGCGACGACACCGTCGAGGCACCCGCGACCGGCAAATGCGCGGAGCTACGCGAGGCGGGTGATCTCTACGATGACCTCGAGGTCCGTGGAACCGCCGCCGGAAAAGATTCCCTTCAACGGCGGCACGTCCGCGTAGTCGCGTCCGACACCGACCGAGACATGCTGTTCATTGATGGCGATGTTGTTGGTCGGGTCGTAGCCCCACCACTGGCCGGTCCACGCCTCTATCCAGGCGTGCGATTGCCCGGCCACCGTCGTATTGATCTCGGCGTCGGGATTGGGGTGCAGATATCCGGAGACGTACCGACTCGGTATGCCCATGCTGCGCAACAGGACCAGGGTGAGGTGTGCGTAATCCTGGCAGACCCCTTGCCGTTCGGCGAACGCCTGCACCGCCGAGGTGTGCACGGAGGTGGTGCCCGCCAGATAGGTCATCTCCTGATGCACCCATTCTGCCGCTCGCACAACGGCTTTCGCGGGCGGTACGCCGCGCGCCAACTGCCGCGCGACCGTCGCAAGTTTCCGATTTTCCGGCACATAGCTGGTAGGGGCGAGCATTTCGTCGAACCGGTCGGCTGTCCGCTCACGGTGTAGTGCTTCCCAACCGAGTTCCTCGGCCGGGCCCGCGAACGGGTCTGTCTCCACCACCGAGGAGCCGGTGACCTCCAACTCGGTATGCGGCGCATGCAGGTCGAAGGAGGTGACCGCGGTGCCCCAATAGTCGGTGTAGCGATAGGAGCGGGTCGATGGCACTGTCTCCACCCGATTGAGGATGACGTTCTGTCTGCTGTCGGCGCGCGGGGTGAGCCGAGCCTCGTTGAACGACCGGGTGACCGGCGCGTCGTACACATAACCTGTGGTGTGCACCACCCGAATCCGCCAACTCACGACTCCACCTCGCTGACGCTCGGTTCCGTCGTTCCTTGGGACGCTGTGCCTATGGTTCGCTCGCTCACAGTTCTCCCTCCACCTGCGCGTGGTTGTCGTGACTGCTGCGCAGATCGGTCCATGCCACCCATGGCGCGGCGTGGAAGTACTGCAGGGCGATCGCCTCGCTGACCTCGCGGAAGTTCTTCTGCAGTAGCAGCAGCCGATTCTGCAGGTCTTCCAAAAGCACACCGGGCGGCAGGAATTCGAGTTCGCTGCGAGCCCGGCCGAGTAGTCGCTGCGCCTCGTGCCTGGCACCGACCCGACTGGTCGGCCGTTGATCGAGTTCGGCGAGGCAGTCCTCGGCTACCCGCACCGAATGGAACAGCGACCGTGGGAAGAGCCGGTCGAGCAGAATGAATTCCGCCACCAGATTGGCGTCCAGCGCGCCACGATGGGTGCGCAGGTAGGTGTCGTGTGCGCCCGCCGAGCGCAGCACGGTCACCCAGGCGGGTGAAGAGGTACGGTCACCGGCTCGCGAAAGCAGCAGGCGCACAGTCATATCCGCGCGTTCGATGGAGCGGCCGAGCAGCAGGAACCGGTAGCCGTCGTCGCGACTCAGCGTCGAGTCCGAGAGTCCGGCGAACATCGCCGCCCGGTCCTTGATGTAGTGGAAGAACTCGTGCGGCCCGAGACTGCGTGCGGCGCGTTCGGCAGCGGCCAGCCCGATGTAGGTGGCGTTCAAGCACTCCCACATCTCGCTGGAGGCGACTTCGCGTGCGCCCCTGGCATTCTCGCGGGCATTCGAGATCGAGTTGGTGATCGAGGCACCGTGTTCGGGGCTGAACGCCACCAGATCGGTGACAGACCAGACATCGAGTTCGCCATCGGGCGGCTCGATACCGAGCACCCGCAACAACACTCGCGAGGTGCGATCCGGATCGACTGTCGCGTCTTCGAGCAGTTGGTGCACGGCGACATCGAGGATTCGGGCGGTGTCGTCGGCGCGCTCGACGTAGCGTCCGATCCAATACAGGGATTCGGCGTTGCGGGCCAGCATCAGTGCACCCCGGGGCCGGATTGTTGTTGTTGGTCTTGCCCCGATCCGTGGCCTTGCCGCTGCACCTGGCCTTGCCGCTGTATCCCGCCCTGGCGCTGTTCCTGTTGTTGCTGCTGCTGTTGCCGATTCGCCTGCTCGGCAGTCAGTTCCCGGCCCAGCTCGCGCGAGTCCGCCTGCGGCGGTTCACTTACCAGCTCCGCACCCGCCAGTTCTCGGTCGGCGAGCGAGTCGCGTCCGGACAGCACCCAGGTGTCCTTACTACCGCCGCCCTGGCTGGAATTGACCACCAGCGAGCCCTCCGGCAGCGCGACCCTGGTCAGTCCACCGGGCAATACCCAGATGTCGTCGCCGTCGTTGACCGCGAAGGGGCGCAGGTCGACGTGGCGCGGAACCAGCTCGTTGCCGATCTTGGTCGGCACGGTGGACAACTGCACCACCGGTTGCGCGACCCAGCCACGTGGGTCCGCCTTGATCCGGCGGCGCGCGGCCTCCAGCTCACGCAGCGTGGCGTCCGGACCGATGACGATGCCGTAGCCGCCCGAACCCTCCACCGGCTTGACCACCAACTCGCCGATCCGGTCGAGCACTTCCGCGCGCTCGTCGTCCAGCCAGCAGCGATAGGTGTCGACATTCGGCAGCACGGGCTTCTCACCGAGGTAGTACTCGATGATCGTCGGCACGTAGGCATAGATCAGCTTGTCGTCGCCGACGCCGTTGCCGATCGCGCTGGAGATGACGACATTGCCAGCCCTCGCGGCATTCAGCAGGCCCGCGACGCCGAGCACCGAATCGGGCCGGAAGTGCATCGGGTCGAGGAAGGCGTCGTCGATACGCCGGTAGATCACGTCGACCTGCCGCTCCCCCGCCGTAGTGCGCATGTACACCACGTTGTCCCGGCAGAACAGGTCCCTGCCTTCGACCAGTTCCACTCCCATCTGCCTGGCCAGCAGCGAATGCTCGAAATAGGCCGAGTTGTAAACGCCGGGAGTCAGCACGACGACCGTCGGATCGGCCTCGTTCGGCGCGGCCGAGGCCCGCAGCGCCCGCATCAGGTGACTCGGGTAGTCCCCCACCGCGCGCACCCGGTGCGAGGAGAACAGATCCGGGAAGACTCGCGCCATGGTGCGCCGGTTCTCCATCACATAGGAGACACCGGACGGGGAACGCAGATTGTCCTCCAGGACCCGGAATTCACCGTGCTGGTCGCGCACCAGGTCGATGCCGGCGACGTGGATGCGCACCCCGTTCGGCGGCACCAGGCCTGCGGCTTCCCGGTGGAAATGCTGGCAGGAGGTGACGAGACGCTTCGGGATCACCTCTTCGCGCAGGATGTTCTGCTCGCCGTAGATGTCGGCGAGGAACAGCTCCAGCGCGGTCACCCGCTGTTTGATGCCGCGCTCGAGCTTGTTCCATTCGGCGGCCGCGATGACCCGCGGCACCAGGTCGAGCGGGAAAGGCCGCTCCTGGCCCGACAGCGAGAACGTGATGCCCTGATTGATGAATGCGCGGTCGAGGGCGTCCGAACGCGCCGCCAGATCCGCGACATCAATGGGCGCGAGCGCGGAGAAGATGCCCTTGTAAGGCTGGCGCACCCGACCCGCGTTGTCGAACATCTCGTCGAAGGCCTGTGCGTATCGGCCGGGTCGATAGCCCTCGAAAAGTCCGGTGGCCGGCGCCCGTCCGATGCCTCCCGAACGTCCGTTCGACCGGACCGGTGGCGGCACAGGAGATCGGGCCGAACGCGGCGGCGAGGCGGAAGTCATGCAAGAATCGTGCGCCATGCAGCGGCTTTGCCGTGTGAGACACAGGTAAATTTCTTGCATCACTCCTGCGTTGCGTGTGAAAATTCTGTCAGACCAACCGGCGGGTCTGCCTCAGCGCTATCGGCTGCCGAAAACACCGATTTCGTGTGCCAAGCAACGGCTGGTACCCTCGATCTTCGGCGTTGCGTTACCGATTTACATCGGGTGTGTCGCACGCTCGCGAACTTTTCAGCACAGTCCACTCAGCGACAGGAACACGAGGAAACCGGCGTGGCCAACATCAAGTCCCAGATGAAGCGGATCCGTACCAACGAGGAGGCGCGCAAGCGCAACCAGTCGGTCAAGTCCGCTCTGCGCACTGCGATCCGCAGCTTCCGCGAAGCCGCAGCCGCAGGCGACAAGGACAAGGCTGCCGAGCAGCTGCAGTTCGCCAGCCGCAAGCTGGACAAGGCTGCCTCGAAGGGCGTCATCCACGCCAACCAGGCTGCCAACAAGAAGTCGGCCCTCGCGCTGGCCCTCAACAAGATCTAGTCAGCCGGTATCGCTGGATACCGCACCTTGCTATTGACGCAGCCGCCGTGGCCTCGATGACCACGGCGGCTTTTGTCGTGCCCGATCGCCGCGATGGCGCCGTACGCACCCGCGCCTGAGGTCGGCCGGGGCTGTGATCTGCGGGGACGAGCGTGGGCAGGCGAATGGTGTGTGAACGGTTTCGGGCAAACGCCCGGCTTCCTCCGGATCGGCGGTAGTGTCTGCCAGGCGAGGGCACTCGTCAGCAATGTTTTCACCAATGATTGGAGTTACCGTTGGACGGCGACCGCAACACCATCACGTTGTATGCGAACCAGACTGTAGTTCGGTCCGAGGACCTGCCCGATGTCATCCGGGCTGCCGACGTCCTCCAGATCGGCCTGAAGATCGAGAACATCATGGTTCCCGCTGGTGAGGGCGCGTACTCGTTGGAGTGGATCGTCACCCGTGACGACGACGTGCCGTTCTACGAGGAATGGGACGGCCGCTACGAGGAGTCCGACGAGGAAGAGGAGCTCACGCTCACCTCTGTCGAGTAGAGCTCAGGACCCGGCCAACCGGTCCAGCGCCGTTTGGGAATCGGCGTCCGCGGCGCGGTAGATGATGATCCGCTGGTCGGGGTCCTGGATCGGCATCAGCACTTCGTAGTTGACGACCAAAGGCCCCACCACCGGATGCCGCAACGGCTTGCTGCCGCGGCCGTTCACCTTCACGTCATGCCTGTCCCAGGCCCGCGCGAATTCCTCACTGCGGATGAACTCGGCAATCAGGTCCGCAAGGACCTGATCGTCGGGGTGTGCCGCCCATGCGGCCCGCAGATCGGCGATGCCTTCCCGGATGATCCGTTCCCGGTCGGCGTAGAACTCGCGCATATCCGGGTGCATCAGGCACAGCCACATCGAGTTGCGCTGGCCCGGCGGCAGAGTGTCGAAATCGACGATCAACCTGGCCATTTCCCGGTTCCACGCCAAAATGTCGTAGCGATGATTCACCAACATGGCAGGCAGCGGCGAGAGATCCTCGACCAGCATGAGCAAGGCAGGCGCAGGCACCGTGCTCGGTTTACCGGTGTCGGGCTGACGCTGCTGGGCCAGGTCGAACAGGTAGGCGCGCTCGTCGGTGTCCAGCCGCAGCGCACGCGATAGCGCCTCCAGCACGTCCGCGGACGGACGCAAGCCGCGCCCCTGTTCGAGTCGAACGATGTAATCGATACTGACCCCCGCCAATTCGGCGACTTCTTCGCGACGCAGGCCGGGTGTCCTTCGCGCCTGCCTACGCTCGGGCAGCCCGAGGTCGCCGGGGGCCAGCCGCTCCCGCCGGGCCCGCAGGAAAGCCGCCAGTTCCCGTGTCGCGTTCACCGTGCCAGTCATCATCTTGATCCTACGGCTGGGTGGTACCGGCTTTCCCAGGAAGAACGTTCCCTTATCGTCTGCCCTGCGTCGTTCCAGACTGGCTTTCGAACCGAACGACGACAGGAGCGCGACATGTCCGCAGGCCTCACCCTCGACACCTACCGACTGCTCGGCCGCTCAGGGCTGCGGATCTCACCGCTGTCTCTGGGCACCATGACCTTCGGCGCCGACTGGGGTTGGGGCGCCGACAAGGACGAAGCCCGCAAGATCTTCGACACCTATGTCGAGCGCGGCGGCAATTTCATCGACACCGCCAGCCAGTACACCAACGGCACCTCCGAGCAGCTGCTCGGCGAGTTCACCGCGGACAACCGCGAAAGCCTGGTGCTGGCAACCAAATACACGATGCTGCGCCGACCGGGGGACCCCAACTCGGGCGGCAACCACCGCAAGAGCATGTTCGCCTCCGTGGAGGCGAGCCTGCGCAGGCTGAACACCGACTACATCGACATGCTGTACCTGCACGCCTGGGATTTCCTTACCCCGGTCGAGGAGATCCTGCGCGCGATGGACGACCTGGTCCGCGCCGGCAAGGTGCTGTATGTCGGCATCTCCGATGCACCGGCCTGGCAGGTCTCCCGCATGCAGGCCATCGCCGACCTGCGCGGCTGGTCGCCGCTGATCGCATTGCAGATCGAGTACAGCCTGATCGAGCGGACCGTCGAGCGCGATCTCATTCCGATGGCGCGGGAAATGGGCCTTGGGGTGATCCCGTGGTCGCCGCTGGCCAGCGGCGTGCTCACCGGCAAGTACAGCAGCGCCGATCTGGCGCACAACGCGGAGGCATCGCCCGAGGGGTCACGCAAGAATGTGGCCGCCGCGAACGGCTCGCTCACCGCGCGCGGTCTTGCCATCGCCGATGTGGTGAAAGCGGTTGCGGCGCAACTGGGGAAGACGCCGTCGCAAGTGGCGCTCGCCTGGACGCTGCGCAACCCCGGAGTTACCGCGCCGATCATCGGCGCTCGCACGGCCGCGCAACTCGAGGACAACCTCGGTGCGCTCGACGTCGAATTCGACGCAGAGCAGGTGGCCCGACTGGAGCAGGCCAGCGCCGTCGACCTCGGCTTCCCGCACGAGTTCCTTGCCAGGCCGATGGCGCAGAGCGTGACCTTCGGCGACCTGAAGGTGCGAGGGCGCAACTGAGTTCGACCCGATCCGCGGCGGTGCGGACATCGGCTTGCCCCGCCGCGGGACGCTGTCCTATGCTCGGATCCGCGACATCGCGTCGCCGTAAGCGTTCACGTCAACCAACGCACCGGTCCCGCCGCCCGGCGGAATCGCTGCTATGACAACCTTACGGAGCGAACCGATGACTTCCGCGAACATCAACTCCCACACCGGCTTCAAGCTGCCGGCGCGCTATGCGTCGGTGATCCTGCCGATGCTGCTGTCGATCCTGATGACCTGCATCGTCTCCCTGATCAGCACCCTGATGAGCGATGGGCTCGCGGTCGGAATGTGGCTGCGTTCCTGGGCCGTGTCATGGCCCATCGCCTTTCCCACACTGCTGCTGGTGCTGCCGCTCGTGCGCCGAGTGACCGCCGCGCTGGTGCATACGCCGAAAGCGATGTGAGACAACACCGCACCGTTGTTCGCTACCTCGGGTAGGGCTGATCCGGTGTCGCCGAGGCGGGTGGCTGCCACGCACCCTGCCCGGCGCCCGGTGAATGCGCCTGGCTCAGCAGTTCGGGGAGGCGCTGTTGGGGCACTTCGGATTCCACTCCACACCAGGTGCATTGCAGGATGTGCTTGGTTTTCAGCGGGAAGAGCGGGATGAAGAAAAGCGTGAACTTGGTGACAAGTTTGCGCAGTGCGTGCGCCGCCGGATTGTGGCAGTACCCGCACACCAGAGTGAGCATGGCGAGTTGCTGGACGGTGCGCCGCCAGCCCCAGATCAACACAGGAAACCCCCCGGATCGAATCGAATTGCGTCGACATTACTCGTATCACCGCAGTGCGCGCCTCCGACAGACATCTGACCGGCTTTGGACGTCGTAGACGGGGCGCTCGACGTTGTGGTCGGGTCGGCTGCGCCGAAGGCGGCGCGTACCTCGCGCCGGATGGCGACCGGGTCGATGATGTTGACGTCCTGACCGTCGATCACGTCGTAGCGCGGCACCCGGAGGGTGCGGAATTCAACGGTGGGCTGTCGGCCGAGCCGACGGTGCGCAGGAAGTCTGTCGCGCTCCAGCCGTCGGAGAGCACGATAGTGCGGTGCGCGACGGGCAGCAGGTGCCGACGTCGGTGAAGGTGCCCCGCTGCGCAGATCGTCGGCGAGGGAGGTGAGGAGGCCTGCTGGCGGTGGGTGCGGTCGAGGTCGTCGGTACTCAGCCCGCCGAATGCAGGTCGAGGATCTGGGTGAGGGCGTGTTCCAGGGCGTAGTTGGCGTCGGCGGCGCCGCCCTTGACGTCGGCGTTCAGGGTGGCGACCACCTGGAGGGCGGAGCCGATGGTGGCGGAGCTCCAGCCACGGGCCTGGGCTTGGGCTTTCTTCACTTTCCATGGGGGCATGCCCAGCTGTTGGGCCAGCTTGAAGGGGTCGCCGCGGCCTGCGGAGCCGACGCGGGCGATGGTGTGCACGGAGTCGGCGAGTGCGTCCGCGAGTAGGACATGCGGGACGCCACGGTCATTGGCCCAGCGCAGTGCCTCCATCGCGCCGGGACGGTCGCCCGCGACAGCCAGCTCGGCGACATCGAAACCGGAGACCTCCGCCTTGCCGGAGTAATAGCGACGCACGGCCGCGACGTCGATCTTGCCGCCGGTGTCGGCGGCAAGCTGCGAACAGGCGGCGGCGAGCTCACGCAGCTCCGAACCGACCGCCTCCAGCATCACCTGAACGACCTCACCCGACACTCGCACCCCTGCGGCCCGGAACTCGTTGCGCACGAATTCGACCCGCTCGGCCGCCTTGGTCAGTTTGGCGCAGTTGTGCACCTCGGCGCCCAGCTTCTGCAACGCAGGCGCCAGCGCCTTCGCCCGACCGCCTCCGGAGTGCAGCACCACCAGCACCGCGCCCTCGGGCGGATCCCCGGCAGCCTCGGTGATCACCGCGACCGCGTCCTTCCCCGCCTCGGCCGCCGAATCCAACACGATCAACCGTTCCTCGGCGAACAACGAGGGGCTCAACAACTCGGCCAGCTCAGCCGTGCTGGCATCCCCTGCCCGCAACCGATCGACCGGCACCGCATCACCATCAGGCGATCCCGCCCGAACCTGCGCGGCGATCTCCGCCACCGCCCGCTCGATCAACAGCTCTTCTTCGCCGAGCACCAAGTGCACCGCCGCAGCTCGCTCGCTCACGGGCCCGATCCTACGGTCCGCCACCGACACCTCCTGCCGCGACGGCCACTCCGCGCGGTCCGAACCCGACCTGCCACCGTCGACGGCAAGAAAGCAACTCGGGCGGCGAGATCCGCCGAGCCCGGCGCGGAACTGGCCAACCAGATCGCCGACTGGCTCGACGGTGGCGAAGAAGCTCCCACGGCGAACCACCACGCTGCGCGAGTTGATCGTGGCGATCAAGACGGTCATGGGGAAGATCGAGGCAATACGGGTCCGGTATCGCACGGTCTGTGAAACCAGCCGGACGGCGACCGCGTCCTGCTCGGTGAAAGAGTGTTTCTTTTCAGTTTTGCTCAGAAACATTCTGAATAAGCTTCGGTCTCCAGTGCGCAACGATCATACGCTGAACTCCAGGTGATCGCCTTCGACCGATTTGTTGGGGGACAAAAGAGACCAGAGGTATTTCTTTCCCTTGTCTGGCATTCGACGTCGGGTGGGTGAACACTGGGGGGGGTGATGGAGGGTGATGAGCGATCGAAGTAAAGAATCTATCCAAATCGAAGGACGCAAAATGTCTACCAAAACCATTAAAATCTTCGCCGCGACCGCCATAGCCTTGTCTCTGGGTGTCGTCGCAGCTCCCGCAGCTTCGGCCAGCACGATTCCATCCGCTGGGCCCACGTCGACCTCAGCCACCCCCGCGGGGGGATCAATCAATCTGTGTTTCGACCTCGGCAGTGTCATCCTCTGCCTCTGAGACCACCGGCTGAGCAGCCCGCGCAGGTGAGCCGAATATAATCTTCTCCGGACATGTTTTACACCGCATCCAGTGCGTTACGCGCTGGATGGAGGTGCCGGAATATTTCCGGACAATGCGCCCGAGTGCGATTCTAGTGCCTTGGACATCCATTTTGCATCGGGCGGCGCATTCACATGAACTGCCGGTCACGTCGATCCGGTTGTCAGCACTTCAGCGCGCAACTTCGTCGTTGTGACTAATCCAGCGATTGTTTCGGCTCCGGTCTGCGGTCGTAATGCCCGAATGCTCAGCCATGCATCCTGAGCTGCCTCCTCGCTCGCTATCGAGATCTCGCCGATTGCGATGTCACCACTCGCATCTTCGATCCTGCACCTGTGATCACAACGTCGCCCAACTGGTCGGTGCGGATCACGCTGCTGCCGACGCGCGCCAAGTCGGCGAGTAGGCCGGGATGGGGGTGGCCGAAGGTGTTGTCCGCGCCGACGCTGACTATCGCGAGTCCAGGGGCGACGGCGGCCAGGAATTCCGGTGCGGTGGTTCGTGATCCGTGATGTGGGACCTTGAGGATGTCGGCCTGGACGTGGGCTCCGGAGTTCAGTAGGCGGTGTTGAGCAGGACCTTCGATGTCGCCGGTCAGCAGGATCCGGCCGGCGGGTGTCGTGGCGGCGATGACGATCGACCGGTCGTTGGCATCGTCGGCCGGAGCGCTGCCTGCGGGGTGTCGCGCCGTTGCCGTCGGCGCGAGCACCGTCAATTCGACTGCGCCGAAACTCATTACCTGCCCGGCCGACAGATCGAGAACAGGGATCCCCGCCTGTACGGCGACGGACGCTACCCGCGCCGGTCCGTTGGCCGTGGTGCCCGAGCCTCCCGCCGTGGCGCGCGCGTCAGCCGTAGGTTCCCCTGAACTGACCGGGTTGTCGCCGATGCCGTCAGGAGTACCCAGGTGACGCAGGCCAGGTGTCGCAGGGAGCTCGCCCGGACCGACAGCCAGTGCCGCGACCGAGCGTCCTTGGAGCGCGCCGGTGAGGCCGCCGATGTGGTCGGCGTGCGGATGGGTCAGGACCAGCAGGGGAATTCGGGTGATGCCGAGGCGATCCAGGCAGGTGCGGATGGGTCGGGGTTCCGGGCCGACGTCGATCACTATCGCCGCGCCGTCGCCGATCGACAGAGCAAGGCCGTCGCCTTGTCCGACGTCGCAGGCGGCAAGTACCCAAACAGGTGGTGGCCACCACGGGTGCCAAATGCGGACTGGGATCAGGACGGCCGCTACCCCGAGAACCGCAGCGGCCGTGAGCCGGCGCACAGTCGCGGACCGCAGCGACCACACGATCACCGCGACGACTGCGGCGGTGACCGAACCACCGAACAATCCGCCAGGAACCTCGATGGTCGCACCCGGTACATCGGCGGCGCGTTCGGCAATCATCAGCAGCCACCACATCGGTGGTCTCGCACAGCGCAGGACCAGCTCCGCCGGTAGTTGCCAGATGCACGACAGCACGGCGCCGGACGCGCCGATCACCGTGATCGGCGCAACGACCGGTGCGACAAGGATATTCGCGATGATTGCCACGAGACTGAGCTGTCCTGTCAAGGCGACCATGAGCGGCGTGGTGACCACGAACGCACCTGCCGACACCGCGACAATTTCCGCGGGGACGCGCCACCAGCCGCGAGCGCGCAGCCAATCGGCCCAGCTGGGCGCAAGGAGGATCAGCCCGGCCGTGGCGACGACCGACAACGCAAACCCGGCCCGCACCGCCAGCTCGGGCCACACCGCGAGCAGTCCGAGCACGGCGGCACACAACGCGGGCAACGCCTGCTTCCTGCGACCGGTGACCAACGCCAACAAGGTGATTGCGCCCATTGCACCGGCCCGCAGCACACTTGGGTCCGGTCTTGCCATCACAACGAACATGAGCAGCGCCGCCGCCGCGACCGTGGCAGCCAGACGCGGACCGAGGGTGAGCGCACGAACGACGAGCAGCACCACCGACAGCAGAATAGTGAAATTGGCACCACTGACTACGCAAAGGTGTTGCAGCCCAGCGATAGTGAACTCATCGCGTACCTCATCGGGCAACGCCGACGTGTCGCCCACGACAAGCGCGGGCAACAGCCCGGCCGGCTCGGCGGGCAGTGCGCGAGACGCGGCGGCGGCGAAATCCTTACGCATCGAGGCAGCCACGCTTTGCCACCACGGCAGTGGCCCGACCGCGACCGGCGGCCCCAGCGCACGCAACGTGGCGACAGTGAGATCGCGTTGCCAGGGCTGATCAACTCGCGCACGGAATTCCACCGGCCGTCCCGGCAGCAGCTGCGCCCACTCCTCACTCGAGGCGAGAATCACCACCATCCCACCGGCTCGCACCGTCGCCCCACCCCACCGGTACTCGCGCAGCTCCGCGCGCACGGTCCACCGCCGCTCCCCCGCGAACGAGTTGACCCGCACCGGTCTCGGGTCATCCGTCGGCGTCGCCACGACCCGCACCGACGCACCCAGCGCCGTGGGCAACGGATGTGTGGCGACCCGATGTTCCTGCCACGCCCCGGCAACCGCAAACCCCATCCCGAGAAGCACCGCGGCTAGCGCCACGACCGCAACAATCCGCCACCGCTCGCTGCGATGCGCAACCGCCCACAACAGCAACACCCACAACCCGACGGCCAGCACCAACAACCCCACCGCGACTACCAGCCCGACTACCCACCCGCCCGTGATCGCCACAATCGTCGCACCCCAACAACACAACGTCGCAGGCAGCAGCCGCGCATCAAGTACCTGCGGCGCTTCAGATCCGTCGGCATCGACACCGCCGCCGGCCCCTCGTGCGCCCTCCGTGTTCCCTCCCCCGCCGACCCGCGACTCGTCACCTACACCGCGAAACCAAGGCACAGCACCGGCACGTCGCTCACCGCGGCCGTCCGCGAGACTGCGAAGTCGGGGCAGGCTGCGGGCGCTTCGCGGCCGGTCTTCGATCAGGTTGGAGCCACCCTCGCCCCGGTCCGCGTCGGGGTTGTCACCGCGCACCCGTCTACTGCCTACCGCCCGTCGACTGCTCATATGAGGCTCACCGGCGCAGCGGTGCCCATTGCTCCTTGCGCTGCGGCGCACATGACAAATCCTCGCCGAATCGGGCAGCCCACAGGCACCACCCGCACGTAATCCTTGGTCCGCGCGATCACTGGTACTCGACCGACCATTCCGATCCTCATACCCTCACCAACCCACGCAGGCGCCCGAGTCGGGTGGGGCCGATGCCGTCTACCTCGCCGAGCTGTTCGATATCGGTGAAGCGGCCATTCTTGGTGCGCCAGGTGATGATTGCGCGGGCGGTGACCGGGCCGACGCCGGGCAGGGCGTCGAGGTCGGACTCGGTTGCGGTGTTGAGATCTATGCGGCCGGTCGGGGCGGGCGGCGGCGGCGCCGAATTCGAACGGGGAGCCGAGGCGGCAGCGGCGCCTCCGGCGGCGCTGACCGTCGTGCTGCCCAAATGCGGCGGCCCAGGATTCGGGCCGGTGGCGCCGACCAGCACCTGATCGCCGTCCTGCAAGCGCTGGGCCAGATTGAGCCCGCTGAGATCGGCGCCTACTTTCGCGCCGCCCGCCGCCGCGATGGCGTCGGCCACCCGAGATCCGTTGGGCATCCGCAACAGTCCACCGTTGTGCACCAAACCAATGACGCTGACTACCAGTTCGACCGTAGTGACGCCATCCGGACCGTCAGGCGGCGCCGGGGCCGCGCCGGGTGGCGCACCGGCGCTCGGCACTTCGGCCGAGCTCGACAGGTGCGCCGCGGCGGGAGCGGTGGTCGTCGTGCGCACGGCGGGCAAGGGTGGAACCGGCTGCGCGACCGGCCGTTCCCGCAGCACCACTACCGTCGCCAAGACCACTGCCGCCAGCCCCACCAATGCCAAGGTCACCACACCCCGCCACCCCGGATCGAACCGCGCACCCCGAAATCTTTCCGGCACAAGCCGATCCCGCCACAACGAGCCGCTGCTCGCCTCCTCCAGCCAACCGGGCACCCGCACCTCACCAACCCCGCCTGCCGGGTCTCGATCGCCACCGGACTCGCCATCCCGTTCGTCGGACTCCATCCCCTTCGACGACAACCGGTCGTCATCCCATCGCCCACCACCCATCACCCCAGCCCGTCCGATCTGCCCCACCCGCCGCACCTTTCCCAATCGCTCCGCTGCCGCCGACTCCGCATCCCTCACCCATTCATGCCCCTCCGATGGCTCGCTGTCTTCGGGCAACCCCACACTCCCGAAAACCTCGCGATCCTCCGATCGCCCGTCGGCTCCGGGACATTCAGCACTCCCCAACCACTCACGATCCGAGGCTTGCTCGTCATCGCCGAACAGGGCCACATCGCCTGGTCCCTGGGCGCTCCCTGGTCGCTCGCCACTGACCGACCGCTCAGCCACCCTCCGCACCCCGCCCGTCTCCGCCCGCATACGACGTCCCGACCGCTCGCCGTGCTCCAAACGCCCATCCCCACTCGACACCCCGACACTCCCCGGCCGCTGGACACTTCCTGCCCGCCCAACCCTTTCCGACAGCTCCCCCTTCCTGGACCACTCCCCGCTCCCCGACTGCGCAGAGCCCTCGATCGGCTCACCGCCCGATCGCTGAACGCTGCCCACCAATCCGGCGCCGCCGGATGTGCGGGGGCGCCCCGCGCCAGGCATACGTCCGCCCCGGAATGGTGCGGGCTCGACCACGCCACGAACCCCAGCACCCGCTGTTCTGCTCGCGCCGACTCTGATCATCAGCGCACTGAGGCGCTGTCGGATCCGCTCGCGTTCGTCGTGTCGTGACATGGCGGCGACGGTAGTGCTGTTCGAGCACCCGGGATCGACGCTGAACACGGGATTCGATAGGTCTGTTGATAACTGCGCCCCTGTGGAAAACCGCGCTTCGGCTGGCCGTCGGCGACCTGATCAATCCGGACCGGTCGGTACTATTCAATGGGCCGCAGCAGCGTCCGCTATCACTTCACCGAACCCTCGGTGCGCATGGCCGCCTGCGCCTCGGCCGACCGCACCAGCCAGCGGCTCACACCGCTGATCGCGTCGACCGGACAGCTGAGCGAAACACAGGCTCGCGTGGCCACCAACGCCCTGGTCTTCGGGTACTTCGCCGCCCTCGAGCAGCGGTACCTCGACGCCGGCAACCGCCCCATCGCCGACTACGTCGAGGACGGCATGCGCCCACTACGCGGCATCTGGCCGTCCGCCGACTACGAAAATCCCGCGTAACAGCGATACTCGCCCTACTCCACGCGCCGAACATCTCGCATGACGATGGCGGAGTCCCAACGGACGCTCGAGGCAGGCGCCGCGCACAGCCTGACCGTGCACCATGATCGGAGCATGAAAGTTCCTGTTGGGCAATCGGATTCGGCACGTGTGGACCCGAGGTGCCGCATCGGTCCAACACATCGCCCGGCCCGAGTCAGCTGGAGCGGTCTTCTCACGCGGCCCGATCCGATCGAGGCGGAACCCAGCCCGACGGGCAACGGCCGCGCTGCGGGTCTTGGTCATGTCGGAGATCGGCAAGCCAATCCGTGCGGAGAGGCTAGTTTCGCTCGTCTCGCGGTTGCGGCTCGCGTGTGACTTCACGTGGCGATTTGTCGGGACGCAGTCCACGCCAGGACGGGTGCCGGAGTCGGCCGTCGCTCGTCCATTCGGTGAAGGCGACTTCGCCGACGACTCCGGGTTCTACCCAGATGGCGTCTTTGACGGCGGCGTCGACCGTGGCGGTCGATCTTTGCAACGGTTGGAGCCTGGCCTGTAGGTCGGCGAGTGTCGCCTGGGTGAAGCCGGTGCCGACGTTGCCGATATAGCGCAGTGTCCCAGTGTCGTCGTTGACCGCCATCAGCAGCGAGCCGATGGTGCCCGCGCGGCGACCCGTTCCTGGTCGCCAGCCGACTATGACGACCTCCTGATCGGCGGTGTTCTTCACCTTGATCCAGAGCGGGCTGCGGCGACCGGGGAGATAGGGGCTGTCGAGTCGCTTGCAGACGATGCCTTCCAGCCCAAGGCGTTTCGACTCGGCGAGAATGTCGGCGCCGGTGCCGGCCAACCGCGGCGGGACCTGCCAACGTCGGCCGCGCAGATCCAGTCGTTCCAGAAGTTCGCGTCGTTGCCGGTAGGGCAGATCGATCAGGGAACGGTCGCCGATGTGGAGCAGGTCGAAGATCATGTAGGTGGCAGGGACCGATTGTGTCAGGGCGCGGATCATCGCGGGATTGCGCTGGTGCATCCGCGGTTGTAGAGCTTCGAACGAGGTCCGGCCATCGGCAGCGAATGCGACGATTTCGCCGTCGACAACAAAAGGAGGGTCTGCGGGTGCGATATCGGCCAGCTCAGGCCAGGCCGCAGTGATGTCCTTGTCGTTGCGCGACATCAGCCGCAGCTCACTGCCGATGTATCCGGTAGCTCGGACGCCGTCGAACTTCACCTCGTAGTTCCATTGCGAGCCATCCTCGGGAAGGGCGCCGGCTGTCGCCAGCATCGCCGCGTAATACGGCAGCCGTGTCACGCCCGCCTCGCCACCATCGCCGGTCCTCTCGCGAACTCGAACGGTGCTGCCCGGTAACGAGAAAATAATACCGACCAGTCCACCTATCTGAGAGAGGCTGACGATAGGTGTGAGGTGCTGACGTGGCGTCGGCTGCTGATGTGCAGATCGTCCGAAGTCAGGCTGCGGCTTTGGCGGCCCGGCGTGCGTGCAGGCCGCCGGCCACGCAGAGCACTGCACCGAGCGCGATCCAGGCGACCAGGACGGTGACGGCGTGGGTGGCGCCGCGGCCGTCGAAGAAGGCGGTCGATCGCAGCAACCGGCCGCCTGCTCCGGGGGGCAGTAGTTGGCCGAGCGTGCCGGACCAGCCTGGCAGCATCTCGGGTGCGGTCGCCGTGCCCGAGAGTGGGTTACCGATGAGCATCATGACCACGGCGCCGATCCCGATTCCGGCGTATCCGAGTAGGGATTCCAGCCCGAGGACGGTCAGGGATGTGGCTGCGATGGTCAGCGCGATGGCGCCGGCGTTGGCCGGGTAGGACCCGCTCAGTGAGCCGAACCAAAATTGCAGGATCGCTGCCACGGTCAGGCCGCCGGTTGCCGCGAAGGCGATTGCCCCGCTCACCCGGCGGACAGTGCCGTGGACGAGCCTGGTCAGCAGCACTGCGGCCAGCAGACCGCCCATGACCAGTGGCAGTGCGCCTGCGGCCAGGCCGGAGCCGCGCGGGTCGTCGGAGGGCAGGGCGGCGAGGTCGCGGACGGCGACCGGTGTGCCGGGTTTGCCTGCCTGGCCGAGGCCGGTCGCCATGGTCTGCAGGGTTTGGGCGACCGCGGTGCTGGCGGCAGAGGCGATGATGACCTGCGGGGGGGCCGGAGCCGAGGTCTATAGCCCCGTACACCTGCCGGTCGCGGATAAGTTGTTCAGCGGCATCGGTGTCGGCGACTTCGGTGATCTCGAAGCCGCCCGGCAGACGTTGATCGAGTGCGGTACGGATCTGTGCGACCGCGCTGGCCGGCCCGGCGACAGCGATCGGCACATCGTGAACCGACGACCGCACCGACGGCCAGGCGAACGCGATGAGCAACATGCTTGTGATCGCCGTGAGCAGGACGACTGCTCCGGCCACCGTCGACCATCGTGACGGAAGTGTGTCGGTGGCGAGTGGTGCCCGCAGGGTCATGTCTACTCCTCGAAGTCGGGCCGTGACCGGTATTCATCGCAGGGTGAGCGGGGTCGCGGATTCGATGTGTGTCAGCTTCTGCGGGTTGCGGACGAAGTACAGGCCGGTGATACGGGTGTCCTCGATATGCATCACGATGACACCGTCGAGTTCACCGTCGACGTGCAGAGCCAGTGCCGGGCCAGCGTTGACCACGGTCGGCTCGACGGTAAGCGGCACGTCGTTCCTGGTGAGTCCGCCGACGATGAACCGGGCCACCTTGTCCGCGCCGACGACCGGACGCGGGGTGGCCTGCTTGATACCACCGCCGTCGCTGATCGCGACAACGTCGGGGGCGAGCACGTCGAGCAGGCCCTGCAGATCCCGGGTCTCGAGCGCACGCTGGAAGGCTTCGAGAGCCACCTCGGCCTGTCGTGCGGTGACCGCGCGGCGCGGGCGGCGGGCTTCGACATGGCAGCGGGCGCGGTGGGCTATCTGGTGCACGGCGGCGGGGGTCTTGTCGACCGCGGCCGCGATGTCGTCGTAGCCGATCCCGAAGGCTTCGCGTAGCACGAACACCGCCCGTTCGGTCGGGGTCAGTGTCTCGAGGACAAGCATCAGCGCCATCGACACGCTTTCGGCGAGTTCGACGTCGGCGGCCACATCCGGAGTGGTGAGCAGTGGCTCCGGCAGCCACGAGCCCACGTACGACTCTCTGCGCCGTTTCATCGAGCGCAGCCGGTTGAGCGCTTGCCGGGTGGTGATCCGCACCAGGTAGGCGCGTTGATCGCTCACCTGTCCCACGTCGACCTTCACCCATCGCAGCCAGGTGTCCTGCAGGACGTCTTCGGCGTCGGCGGCTGATCCGAGCATCTCGTAGGCGACGGTGAACAGCAGATTGCGGTGTACGACGAACGTCTCCGTCGCGTCGACAGTGGCGTGGTCGTCGCTGTCGAGGCCCGCTGCCTCGCTGTCGGCCCGCCGCTGCCTGTCGGGTTCACCTGTTGTGTCCATGGAGTCCTCTCCTATTAGTGGCCGTTGGGTCCGCGCCGGTTCGCCGATGCGACACGATGAGCGGCGGCGTCCGCGATTCGGGCACTGCCGCACATCGTGCAGCCGAGATCACCGGCGACCGACACGACGACGGCGGTGTCGGTGTCTCAGGCGATCGGTGCGGGCGCGTCGCTGCGCTGGGCCTGCAGCAGCTGCGGCCGGTGCTTGCCGTCCTTGGGCCAGGAGTGCGAGCCGGGCTTGCGCGCTTCGGTGACCAGGTGTTTGACGCTGGCGGCGCAGGAGAACTCTTTGAGCGTCTTGCCCACGAGCCCACTGAAGTAGATCCGCATCGCGGTGTCGTCCTTGTGGCCGAGCTGGAAGATCCCGGTGCGGCGGCCGAAGCTGATGCACATGGCGGGGAACGACAGGTCGATCGGTGCCGGCTGCTCACCCGCGATCCGGTTCAGGACGGTGTCGGCGGCATGGGCGCCCAGGCAACCCGCGGCGTAGGCGCTCATCCGGAACGGCAGGTCAGATGGTGCTGACGAATCACCCGCCGCGACGATTCGCTCGTCGTCAATGCTGGTCAGTGTTTCGTCGGTGAGCAGGCGCCCGGCGGCATCGGTGCGCAAGCCGCTATAGGCCGCCAGGTCGGGCACACCGAAGCCCGCGGTCCAAATGGTGACCTGACTCGCCAACGTGCGGCCGTCACCGAGTTCCACGGACTCCCGCGTCACCGCATTGACCGACGCATCCGAGCCTTCCAACACGTCGACCCCCAGCTCGGCGAGGTACTTACGGGCGGTGCGTCGAGCTCGAGGGTGCAGGTACGGACCGAGGACACCCCCGCAGACCAACGTGACGGTGCGACCCTGTTCTGCCAGCTCCGCGGCGGTCTCGATGCCGGTCGGACCACCCCCGACGACCGTCACCGCGGCCGTCACGGGCGTGTCGTAGAGCACTGACCGCAGTCGCTGCGCCGCCTCCAACGTGGAGATCGGGTAAGCGAACTCGGCCGCGCCCGGCACCCGCGGGCCGGCGCTGCCGCTGCCCACCGCGTAGATCAGGTAGTCGTAGCCGATACCGCCGCCCTCAGCAAGCGTCACACTGCGCCCAGCTGCGGCGATCCGTGTCGCGCTGTCGATGACCAACTGGACACCCTCGGCGAGGACTTCCGTGTAGTCGACGACCGCATCGTGGGTCCCGCCCACCAGCTGATGCAGGCGCAGCCGCGGGACGAAGACCGAGCGCGGATTGATCACGGTCACCGTCACGTCGTCGCACTGCGTCAAACGATTGGCCGCCATAACACCGGCATATCCGCCGCCGATCACGACCACATCGATGTTCTTGCTCATGGTGTCCTTCTCTCCGTAGGGCTCGAGCACAAGACACCGCGTCGAAGAACATCCTGACAGCATGTGACTGATATCACTCAACAGTCTCGGTCCGCAGCTCATCACGCGATCGAGTAGCCGGACGACACCACGTCACCCTGCTCACCGCCACCCACGACGTAGACCACGGCCGAGCCGCGGTGCTCGCCGAATGGTTCGACGGGAATTGACGGACGAACGTGAGATCGAGTGTCGGACGGCCGATTACCACGATTCGATCAGCGGGACATCATGCTCATGCCGCTGCCATTCCTCGGTGAGGCGACCGAGTCGGTCCGGGGCGGCGATGCCGCGCACGCCTGCGATCTTCTCGTCACGGATCTCCAGGATCACGACGCCCACGACCCGGTCGTCGAGCGTGGCGAGCATGGCCGGGCAGCCGTTGACCACGACGGCATGGATCGAGGGCGAGCCACCGGCGAGTCTCCGCTTGGCCGGAGTCGGTTTGAAGCCGGCCCGCACCGCGCCGGCGATCCGCTCCGGGGTCGAGTACCGGATCAGCTTCTCGGCGAGCCCCAGCCCGGCGCCGTCGGAGATGCCGGTCGCGTCGTCGGTCAGCAGCGCCAGCAGCCGTTCGGTCCGGCCCGAGGAGGCGGCATCGACGAACGCCTCGACGATTCGACGCGCGGAGGCGTGGTCGATGTCAGTGCCGTTGCCGGCGGCGGTGATTCGACGCCGGGCTCGGTGGGTGTGCTGCTGACTCCCGGACTCGGTGATGCCGAGAATCTCGGCTATCTCGGCGTGGCTGTACGCAAAGGCCTCGCGCAGCACGTAAACGGCCCGTTCGACCGGCGACAGACGCTCCATGAGCGTCAGCACCGCCAGGGTCACCGATTCGCGCTGCTCGACGGTGTCGGCCGGGCCAAGCATCGGGTCGCCGTCGAGGAGCGGTTCAGGCATCCAGGCGCCGACCGCGCGTTCGCGCCGCATCTTCGCCGAACGGAGCCGGTCGAGCGCCAGGTTGGTGACGATCTTGGTCAGCCATGCCTCGGGCACCTCGACGTACTCCCGGTCGGCGGCCTGCCACCGCAGGAACGCGTCCTGCACCGTGTCCTCGGCGTCGGCGGACGAGCCGAGCAGACGGTAGGCGAGCGAGGCCAGCCGATTCCGGCTGGCCTCGAAACACGCCACGGTGGCAGTGTCCATGAGCACGACTCTATCCGGCGACCACGTCGAGCGAGTGCTCTCGGGTAGTGGCCAAGCGGTACTTGTGACTCGGCTTTCCGAAGGTCGGGTGGCTCACGGCCCAGGCGGCAGTATCGAGGATTGCCGACTTGACGCGCGCGGCCGTCCGGCCACGTAGGGCCCCAGACTTCGATCGCGCGTCACCGTCGACCAGCTGGAAGATCCCGTCCTTCCGGCCGAGGCTGATGTGGTTGCCGACATACGACAGCGCGGTCGGCGTGATCTTGCGTCCGGTCCGGTCGCCGATGATCGCGGCGATCGCCTGCTTGCTGGTGGGTCCAGCGGAAGCGCAGGACATCGGCAACGGCAGACCGTTCTCGCCGATGACGAAGGCGCTGTCACCGGCAACGTAGATATCCGGGTGCGAGACCGACCGCATCTGACGGTCGACCGTGATCTGGCCGTTGGCTATCACCTCGATGCCGCTGGCGGCGGCAATCGGGTGGACGGCGAAGCCGGCGGCCCACACGGTCGCGTCGGAGGCGAAAGCGGTGCCGTCGGTGGCGACCGCCGCCGCCTCCTCGACGCGCTCGATGGTGGTGTGCTCGTGGACCGTGATACCGAATCGGTCGAAGGCACGCAGCAGGTGACGGCGGGCCTTCATGCCCAGCCAGCCGCCCAGTTCGCCGCTGGTGACGAGGCTGACCCGAAGTCCTGGACGGGATTCGGCGATCTCGGTGGCGGCCTCGATCGCGGTCAGATTGCCGCCGACTACCAGTACCTTCCCGTCCTCGCCCAGCTCATCCAGGCGTGCGCGCAGGCGCAGCGCGGCCGGCCGCGCGGCCACGTGGAAGGCGTGCTCGTCGACGCCAGGAACGCCGTGGTCGGCGGCGGTGCTGCCGAGCGCGTAGAGGAGGGTGTCGTATTCGAGCCGGTCGATGCCCTCGCCGTCGGCGAGGGCGACAGTCCGGTGCTCGGCGTCGATGTTGGTTACCCGCGCCACTCGTAGCCGGATGCCGGTGCCCGCGAACACGTCCGCCAGCGGCCGGTGGCGGAGATCCTGCCCGGCGGCGAGCTGATGGTTGCGCAGCCGCTCGACGAAATCGGGCTCGGCGTTGACGACGGTGATCTCGAAGTCGTCGGAGTGGAGTTGGCGGGCCAGGTATCCGGCGGAGAAGGCTCCGGCGTATCCGGCCCCGAGGACGACGATACGGTGCTGCATGATTCGCTCCTGTCTGGTTCGCGTGCTCCCTGAACGAGACAGCCCCCGAATTCCTGACAGCATTAACCAGTGACGTGGATCACCCCCGAGGCCCGCTCAGTGGACGAACTCCATTCCGAACCGAGCTAGACGAGTAAGTCCGAACCCTGGTTAGTGGTCGTAGGCGGTCAGTGACCGGATGACGGGCGCTTCCCACGATTCTGGACTGGTTCCTCTCCGGATGGGGTGGCCCGGTCGGTGTCCGGGCCGTCTCAACCGGAGAGCAATCCTGTGCATCCCGAGTTCTGGTGGTGTGGCTGAACTCGGGATGCGTCGGGGGCCGGTTCCTGAGTGTCGGCGCACGGCATCTACCTCCGTTTCGTGTCGGCAGCGCTGACTGCCTGGTAGATCAGTGTTTTAGGTGTACAGCCTCGCGATGAAGGCGTTGATGTTGTCCCGGACTCGCTCGACCTTCGTTTCGACGGAAATGAGGTCTTCGCGGTACCGGTTGCCGAGCGCGGGCGTTCTCTTGCCGCGCGCGTACAGCGAACACGCGAGGTCGGTGCACATGTAGGTGCCGACCGAGTTACCGCGGCGGCCGGATTCGCCCGCCTTGTGCGCGGTCATCAAGGAGACACCTTTGCTGGTGTGCGTGGTCATGCATATCGCGCACATCTGCGCCCGACCGAATCCACCTATTTCGTAGCGCAGCGTGACACCGATGATGCGATCATCCTGCGGAACGACGAGGTAGCCGCGTCCGGGCAGCGACGGGTCACCCCAGCCGAGGAAGTCCAGGTCATCCCATGGACGATCGTCCAGATCGCGGGGCACCGGTAGCTTCTTGGCGGTGGTCTTGGAACAGTTGATGAACGACGACCTGATGTCGCGTTCGGTGACGGCTTTCATGACGGCATCGACTCCTTCGGTTGATCTGTGACAAACCGAAGTGACGTTACAGCTGGTCATAGCGCTGAACAACGGAATTTCAGCGCCACGGCGCCGAAGTGTGGCGAGCACCATGAGCCGCCGCGGACGACGCGGCGTCAGACCCGGCGCATCACCGAGACGACCTTGCCGAGCACGACGGCCTCGTCACCGTCGATGACGGCATAGGCGGGGTTGCGGGGCTCGAGGTAGACGTGTCCGTTGCGGCGGCGGTACACCTTGACGGTGGCCTCGCCGTCGATCATCGCGGCGACGATCTCGCCCGAGTGGGCTTCATGCTGTTTCCGGATCACCACGATGTCGCCGTCGCAGATCGCGGCGTCGATCATCGAGTCGCCGCGCACCCGCAGGCCGAAAACCGTGCCGCGACCGACGAGTTCGCGCGGCAGGGTCATCATGTCGTCGGTGTGCTCCTCGGCAAGGATGGGGCTGCCCGCGGCGATGTCGCCGACAACGGGCACCGCCACCGATTCGTCGGACAACTCCCGCGGCGCGGCAGAGGCCAGGAACATCCGGACATCGATCGGGCGCGACATCGTCTCGCTGCGGCGCAGGAACCCCTTGTCCTCCAAGCTTTTCAGATGCTTGGACACCGACGACGAAGACCGCAGCCCGACCGCATCGCCGATCTCCCGGGTGTTCGGCGGATACCCGTGCCGCACAACGCAGTCCCGAATCGTGGTGAGAATCTGCTGCTGCCGCAGTGGCAGCGTCGAGGTGTCGAGGTGCTCGAACGCATCGAGGTGGTCGTATCCGGTCACCCGCGAATGGTAGATGCCCACCGCACCCACGAGCGGCACACTATGGAGTGACTATCCGGCGTGTCGCCGCAGCCATGTGCCACTCGCGGAGACGTTTACGCCACCGGCGGTGGCAACGCACCGTGTCAGTGGAGGTGCTTGGCGAAGCAGTTGGAGAGGGGCAGGGGTTCGTAGGGGGAGAACAGGGGGATCCGGTGGTAGCCGCTGCGTTCGTAGAAGCGGACGGCTTCGGGTTGCAGGTGGCCGGTTTGCAGGATCAGGCGCGGCTGGCCGAGTTCGCGTGCGGCATCTTCCGCGGCGGTGAGCAGGAGGGCGGCGACGCCGGTGCCGCGGTGGGTGGGACGCACGAACATGCGCTTCAACTCCAGGTCACCGGCATTCCATCGGACCGCGGCGTGGCCGACCGGTCCACCCGAATAGGCGACGAAGGTTCGGTGCACCGTCGCGGGATCGACGGCCTGCGGATTGCCGCCCAGTTGCTCGGCGAGGTAGGCGTACCGAGGACCGACCTCGGCAGCCATCTCCGCACGAAGAGTGACGGCGTCCTGGTGCTCCCAGTCCGTCGACTCCACGAACAGTGTCGGACGGGTCGGCGACGTCCCGAAACTCGTCATGCCGCGACACTAACCGGACCAGCCGTCACCGAAACCCTTTGCGATCAACAAGATTGTTTACCTGCCGCCCCGCACGCGGAGTACAAGCTCACGAATGGCACACCAGCGATTCAGGCGCAGCCGCCGGGGACTACCAGGACACCTACGGCACCGGTGCCGAGGTGGACGCCGAGGGTGGGGCCGAATTCGGCGATGATGAGTTCGCGGATGCCGGGGACGAGGTCGCGGAGTTGGGCGGCCACGGTGTGGGCCGCTTCTTCCGCGCCGAGATGTTGGACGGCGACCGCCGCGCCGTCGTCGCCAGCCGCATCGACCGCTGCGGCAACGAGTTTGGCGTAGGCCTTGGAGCGGGTGCGGACCTTTTCACGGAGTTCGAGGCGGCCCTGGACGATCTGGAGCAGTGGTTTGGTGACCAGTTCGCTGCCGAAAAATGCGGCGGCGCTACTCAATCGGCCGCCACGGCGCAGCTGCTCGGTGCGGTTCACCAGGATGAAGGTGCGTGAGCGGCTCGATGCGGCAACGGCGGTGTCGTAGACGATGTCCAGTGTGGCGCCGTCACGCGCTCGGCGGGCCGCCGCAAGCACCGGCAGCCCGGTGGCCAGGCCAGCGCCGAGCGAATCGACCAGACGGACACGGTCGGCAGCGTCCATATCGCGGACCGCCTGCCTGCCTGCCTCCCAGGTCCCCGATAGCTGGCGCGAAATATGCACCGCGACAACACCGTCACCGCCACTGCGTTCGAGGGCCCGTTCGTAGACCGCGCGCAGTTCGCCGGGCGAGGCCGCCGAGGTGGTCACGGTGTCCGAGGAATAGTCGATGTCGATGGGGTCGACGCCTTCACGGATCGCGCGATCACCCACCAGGACGTGCAGCGGGACGACGGCAATGCCCAGCTCGTCGACGAGTTCGGCAGGGAGGCTGGCGGAGGAATCGGTGACGACCACAACGGCCAACTACCGAACCTCCTGCAGGGTCTTCACCATCGCATTGGCCACCGCGGTGTGCCCGGCCCAGCCCCAGTGGATGCCGTCGGGGTTCGCCTCACCGGAGAAGATGTTGTCGCGTACCGCTTCGCCGAGATCGACCAGCGGCACCGAGGTCTTGGCAGACCACTTGCGCAGCGCCTTCACCGCGCGCTCGCGGCCCGAGTGCACACGGCCGTAGGCAGCACAGTTGTGCACCGACGGCAGCACCGCGACGACCGGCAGGTCGGGACGCAAGTGCGCCAGCGCCTCCCGCGACTGCTCCAGGTAGTCCACGCTCACCTTCGGCGGCAGCGCCACCGGACGACCGAGCTTCGACAGCTTGGGCTGTAGCCAGTTATAGGTACCCCGGACCATCCGGCGGATGGCGGGCGGGCGCACGTAGCGGATGAGCTCACGCAGCGCGGTCGGCAGCGGCGAGGGCAATGTATCCATCCCGCCGACCGCGAACACCACCGCACCCGCGCGCGGCACCGCGGCCCACACGCGTGGGTCGCCGATCAGCGCCCAGTACCCGTCGCGACAGGTCCAGCCGATTCGCCCGACCAACTCGACGTCCCAATCGAGTTCGGCGCCAACGAGGTTCGGCCAGATCTGCGGATGATCCGCAGGCAACCCACCCTTCGGCCCGAAATAGGACAGCGAGTCCGCGATCACCAACAACACCGGCCGCTCCGCAGACGGCTTCGCCGCCACAGCGGAGTCCGTCACAGCGGAGTCCGTCACAGCGGAGTCCGTCACAGCGGAGTCCGTCACAGCGGTCAGAGCGTCGACGGCACTGCCGGATTCGCTTGCCGTGGTGTCGGATTCGGCAACGGACACCTCGGCGCCCGAAGCCGCGGACCCAACCGACTCTCCTACGAGGGACCCAGATGTAGTCACGCTCATCGCGGATTCAGCAGTAGCCCCCTCGGGAGCGACACCGCCGACCAGCGCTGCTGCCGGAGCCGCGGTCTCTCCGACCTGGCCTGCCGACTCGACCTCGTCGGCGGATTCCGCGGCGTCGGCCGCCGGGCCGACGGATCCGGTTCCGTTCGCCGACTCGCCGCCGCTGACGGACGCGGCAGCACCAGACAAAGACTCGGCGATGGAGGGGGAAGTTTCCGCCGCGGGTGATGCTGTCTCGACAGCCGAAGCCACGGACTCCGCAGCATCTGCCAGCACCCCGGCATCGTCGGCAGGCGCACCAGCGCCCGCATCAGGCTTGGCAGCATCGGTGATGGACTCGACACCGCCGGACGCGGATTCCACTGCGGCAGAGCCGGACTCAGCCACCGGAGACACAGAGTCGGCATCAGCCGCGGCCGCATCGGCCACCGGCTGCGCCGCAGGAGTTGACGAATCGGTGGCTCCTGGAGGTTCTCCGGCACCACCCGCCTGCGCAGCGGCACCGCCCGCGGACTCGGTAGCACCGGACACCGACGAGCCAGTACCCGACTCGGATTTCGCAGCACCGGACGCGGACTCGGCAGCACCAGACTTGGATTCCGCGGCACCGGCCACCGTCGCGGCAGCACCGGATACAGATTGCCCAGCGTCTGCCACCGACTCGTCTGCACCGGACACGGATTTCGCTGCGGCCGAAGCCTGCTCGCCGGCGCCCGCTGCGGATTCCCCAGCGGCGGACACGGACTCGGCGGCACCGCGCCCGGATTCCACCGCGGTCGCCGCAGGCTCGGACGCACCGTCGGCCGCGGATTCAGCCTCGGGCTCGACCGGCTCGGGCTCGACGGGCTTCTTGACCGGCGGGGGTCCGAACAACGCGTCGGGGACAGCCCGCTCGGGCTTGGCCGATATGCGCCGGAATAGTTCGTCCGGAACCTGTCGAATCGGTTCTTCAGAGGACATCGGGGGCCACCTTCGCCGCTGCGTTCCACACATCCAGGCGCCAACCGGGTTGATCAATGCTCGGACCGTGGCTGCTCAGCTGCACCCAACTGGTGTTGGCCAAGCCCCCAAGGGCAGGCCAGTTCCGCGGCGGCAGGTCGAGCAGCGCGGCCGTGAGGGCGGCGATCAGCCCGCCGTGCGCCACCAGGATGATAGTCCGGCCCGGCCAATCCTGCCGGTCGGCGAACAATTCTTGCACCACAGGAAGTGACCGCGCGCCGACCTCGAGCTTGCTCTCGCCACCGGGCGGGGTGTACGTCGCGTCCAGTCGCCAGGCCACGCGTGCGCCGGGGTAGTCGGCATCCACGTCCAGGTGGGTCAGACCCTCCCAGTCACCGAGGTTGGTTTCCCGCAGCCGCGTATCCGTAACGACCGGCACCGTGGTGTGTTCTGCCAGTGCGGAGGCGGTGTCGAAAGCGCGCCGCAGATCAGAGGACACGATGGCGATGGCGTTGCGTGAGACCAGCTCACGCGCAGCCTCTTTCGCCTGGCGACGGCCGAGTTCGGTCAGGTCGGTGTCGATCTGGCCTTGCATCCGGTCGGAAGCGTTCCATTCGGTCTGCCCGTGCCGCAACAGGATCAGGGTGCGGACGCCGGCATGTCTGCTCACTCGGCGTCGTCCCCCGCTTCGCCGTTCGCCGCTTCGCTGTTCACGGATTCACCATTGCTCGCGACGGGCAGGTTCTGCGGTGCGCCGATGCCCTCCACCGGAACTACCGGGCAGTCCTTCCAGAGCCGTTCCAGCGCATAGAAATTGCGCTCGTCGTTGTGCTGGATGTGCACCACCACGTCGACGTAGTCGAGCAGCGCCCAGCGACCCTCGCGGGTGCCCTCGCGCCGGACCGGCTTGTGCCCGGCCTCGCGCAGCTTCTCCTCGATATTGTCGACAATGGCGTTCACCTGCCGCTCGTTCGGCGCGGAGGCGATCACGAAGCAATCGGTGATCACCAGCTGCTCGGAGACGTCGAGGACAACGACGTCGGACGCCAGCTTCTCGTCCGCCGCACGCGCGGCAACCTGCGCCATCTCCACCGATTCGACAGATGCGCTCATGCCGCCACCTCGCTGCGCTCGCTCACGTTCAGCTACCTTCCGCTCCTGCAGGCACGTAAAGGTGCCGCTTCGATATGTACTGCACTACCCCGTCGGGGACGAGGTACCACACTGGCCGATTCTCGGCCGCGCGGCGACGGCATTCGCTCGACGAGATCGCCAAGGCCGGGATCTCGATCATGGTCACCGCATCGACCGGCAGGCCGCGCAGATGCTCCGCGAGATGATCGGCATTCAGCTCATACCCCGGTCGGCTCACCCCGACGAACTTCGCCAGTTCGAACAGTTCGGCCCAATCCTGCCATGTCAGGATGTTGGACAGAGCATCCGCTCCGGTGATGAAGTACAGCTCGGCGTCCGGATGCTTGCTACGCATCTCGCGCAGGGTGTCGACCGTGTAGGTGACTTTGCCCCGGTCGATGTCGGCCCGGCTGACCGAGAATCGCGGGTTGGAGGCGGTCGCGATCACCGTCATCAGATAGCGATCCTCGGCCGGGCTGACCTGTTTATCCGCTTTCTGCCACGGCTGTCCGGTCGGGACGAAGATCACTTCATCGAGGTCGAAACGATTCGCGACCTCGCTGGCGGCGACCAGGTGACCGTGATGGATGGGGTCGAAGGTGCCACCCATCACCCCCAGCTTGCGTCGACGCCGACCTGTCTCGTGCATGAGTGCCGAGCTTAACGGGTTACCCGCTCACGACGTCGACGAGCGTGTGCTGACCGGGGGTCATGCGCCGGCGCACTTCCCGTCAACTGCTGACGACTGCCAGCAGACCAGGCTTCAGCACACTGTCGAGCGCCGACCACGGCACTGTGATGTCGATATAGCCCATCGCGTGCGAAGCGAGCTCGCCGAGGTAGATCCGCATACCCGCTGGGGTCGCCACCCAGCGCTCGTAATTCTGGACCTTCGGCTCGAGGTCTTCCTTGAAGTAGAAGTTTGTTCCGACCCGTGTCTTGGGTAGCAACTCCGCCGCCTGTACCGAGAGCACATTCAGGCCCTGCTGCAGGTCGGTGAACAGATCGGGCAGGGCAATCGCCGTCGCGGTGTCGATGTTCGTCACGTGGGTCGCCTTGAAGGTGGCCGGATGCGCGCCGCCGGTGTCGACCTCGATCCCCAACACGCCGCTGAGCACGTGGCGGCCGATACGGGTGATCTCACTGCGGAATCCGGTGACATTGGTATCCGGACCCGCGTTCCGGATGAACTTGTCCGCCTCGGCGCGCATCCCGTTGTCGAATTCGGTTCGCGCGTCCTCTTTTCCACCGGCCACCTGCGGCACGTCGACGCGGTATCCCACGCCTTCCAAACGCACCGAGGTCGCGGTGAAACCCCAGGTCGAATCGGGCGCGGGTGACGGGGCGGACGTGGTCGATACCGACACGGCCGAACCGGCCCTGTCGCTGGATCCACACGCCGTGAGCACGGCGACCAGCACAGCGGCCACGATGGCGGCGATCTTCTTCATTCGCGGTACCTCCCCAGACGATGCTGGTACAGCCTAGTGATTCGACGCGGGATCGTCGGCGGACGACCGCCCGCATGTCGCGCCGCCGTATCGCTCCGCGTCAGGAGCTGACGATTGCCCGCATGCCCGGCTGCAGCACGCCGTCCAGCTCGGACCACGGCACGGTGATCTCGATTTTGCCCAGCGCGTGCGGCCCGATCTCACCGAGCACGATCCGCATGCCTTCCGGGGTGGCCAGCCAGTTCTCGTAGTTCCGAACCTCTGGGGCGATGGCTTCCTTTCTGAAGTCCGCGCCCGCCCTCGTCTTCGGCACCAGCAAGGCGGCCTGCGCGGACAGCACCTCCAATCCCCTCCGCGTGTCGGTGAACAGGTTGGTCAGCGTTATCGGCTGGCCGGTGTCCACGTTCGTCACGTGGGTCGCGTAGAAGTTGTTCGGGTGCGCCGCGCCCTGCGCGTACACGATGACGACCAGCTCGCCGCTGAGTACATGGGTGCCGATATGCACTACCTTGCTCTCACCGCCGGTGATCGAGGTGCCGGGAACGAGCTGCGCGATCCATTCGCCCGCCAGCGCGCCCATCCCGTCATTGAATTCCGCTCGAGCGGCGGCGTTCCCGCCATTCACCTGCGGTACGTCGATCGTGTAGTTCGGGCCTTCGAGCCGGATCGAGGCCGGGGTGAAGGCGGCCTGCGGGTCGGCCTGGGGTGAGGTAAGGACGGTCGACGGCGCGGCGGAACCCGCCGGTGACGTAGCGCCCGCCGACGGCCTAGAACTGGCCGACGACGCTGCCACTCCCGACCCGTCCCCTGGCCCACAGGCCGTCAACACTGCGGTGACAGCGCCTGCGACGGCGACTGCGGCGATCTTCTTCATGTGGGAGCTCCCGAATCGACGACGCACCGAGCTCGTCTCGGTGTCCACCCCGACCATGCCGCTTCACCCTATCGATTCGCTTATCAACGAGTAATGGACGTCAGGCATCCGGCGGGTCGCCGACCTCGCGCCGCATGTCCGCGAGCTGGCTGCGGGTATGCGCGATTTCGTTGGCCACCTCCGGTGACGGTGCGGTGTCGGCGAGCTGCTCCAGTTCGGTGAGCAACCCGCGCATCGTCGCCTGCCACGGCCGCTCGTCGGATTCGACGTCGCGGCTCCACATCTGCACCCAAGCGGCCGAGCGCAGACACCTGGCCCGCGAACCCACCCGGCCGAGCGCACCCCAGAGCTGGGCGGCCCGCAGATAAGCGGCCAGCGCTCGGTCGTCCTCGTCGCAGTTCTCCAGAGCGGTGGCCGCCGCCCATGCCAGGTCGGCCTGTAGCTCGATGCGCTCGGGATCATCCTGCACCAGGCGGGCGGCCTCGACGAATTGCTCTGCCGCGGAACGGAATCGGCCGAGTCTGCGCAGCGACTCGGCGTACTGGCGGCGCAGGACCGCCATCTCGGCGGGCGGGTAGGGCGTCTTCCCCGCCGCGATCGGCTGCTCGAACAATGCCGCGGCCTCGCCGTGCTGTCCGGCGCGATGAAAGGCCCGCGCGGCGACGAAGGTGAGGTGCACCGCGTCCGCCTCCGAAATCCGCTCCCACCGTGCGACGGCATCGAGTGCCGCGTCGGCCAGTGCGAACTCGCGCCCCGGCTGCCCGGACATCACCATGACGAGCTGAGAGCTCAGCCGCGCCAGATGCTCGGCGGGCAATACCGCCGCGCCGATCGAAAGCGCTTGCCGCAGATGCCGTTCGGCGACCTCGGGCTGATCGATGAGTCGGGCCGCTGCCAGGTCGGCCAACCGCAGCGCCTCGGCTTTTCGTTCGGCGGCGGCGGTGACCTGTGCCGGTACAGTGGCCGCGGGCAGCGGACGGGCGTGACGCGGCAAGGTATTTCGGAGGCCGAGCGGAAGGTGTTCGAGCAGCGGTTGCTGCGCCAGCCGCGCCGCAACGCGGGCACCGACAATGGTGCTGCCGTTGCGGGCGTCGAATCGATCGGACAGCTCGCCGATCTCGATATCGAGGTCCGCCCGCACCGAATGCACCGTTCCCGCACCGACCGAGAGAGCACCGAGTCCCCGGATTTCGAGCCTGCGCAGCAGCACCGACACCCCGGCCGTGAAGGACAGTCGAGCGGCGGCGTCGGCACCCCGATCGGTCAGCCACGCGGCGTGCTCGGCGAGGATCTCGAGACCACGCGCTTCGTTGCCGGTGAGGGCACAGAATTCGATGTGCTCGGCGACCGAGTGCCGAAGATCGGGAGTGTTGCGAACCAGCGGATAACCGGTCAGGTGGGCATTGCGCGCCCGCACGGCGCGGCCGGTACGCACCAGCGGAAGCAACGCATGCGCCAGCACCCGGTGCGGCTGCTCCGAGCACCGGCGCTCGCCGTCCAGTACCGGCCACCACTGTGCCAGCGCACCCTCGTCGTCACCGGCCCGCGCGCGGTTGGCGCCCCATTCGTTGCGTTCGCACGCATCACAGTCGGACATCCCGTCGCGCGGCGCGGCCATCGCGGCGTCGAGCAGGCGCGCGGCATTCTCGTGGTGGCCCAGTTCCCGAGCCAGATTCGAGCGCAACGCAAGCACCGGCCTGGCACTGTATCCCTGCTGCCGATATCGGTTTTCGAGCTCGTCCAGCCACCGATAGGTCGTCGGCAGCGGTACCGCGGGGTTCTCGATCAGCCCCCAGGTCATCCACTTCAGATACCAGTGCACCGAGTGCGCTATGGCGCCGAGTTCGGCGGGGAAGTCGTCGTAGATCCGCAGTAGCCTGGCGTAGGCACCCGGAACCAGATCCCGTTCTCCCCCTTGCGTATACGCTTTCGCCAACTCCAACAGCACTGTCCCCTCCAAGGACCGGTCGGGCCCCACCTTCGCGGCCGCGGCGAGCATCTCCAATCGTTCCGTTCGTACTCGCCCGTGCGGCAGCGAACGACTCTGCGCCAACGCGCCTCGGATCTCCGTCACATCCATCTCACGCCTCCCCTGGATCTCTCATATCCACCCTCCACGTCACCCCTCCGCCGCACCCCCACCGACCGCGCGTTGCGTTGCCCAGCTGAGGAATTCACCGAAAGCTCGGTTGAGTAGCGCGGTGTCGGCCGGGCGCAGGGGACGATGGGTCATCAATAACGCTTGGCCGTAGAGGGATTCGACCGCGGTCATGGCAAAGACGGGGTCGGCGATTCGGCGCAGACCGCGGACCACCGCGCAGTGGTGGTTCAACACCAACTGGGCGCGCGGGGCGGTGGTCTGCATCGCGCCGAGGATTTCGGTCCAGAGTTCGTCAGCGTCGAGTGCGGTGTCCGCGCGGGTGCGGTCGTTGCGGGCATCGCGGCTGTCCAGATACAGGGCGGGCACCGAGATCGGGTGGAAGGCACGCAGAATCACATCGCAGTCCAGTGGCTCGAGGGCAGCACGTGCGGCGGCGAGTACCGGAGCCAACGCCAGTTCGTCGGACGGGTCGACGGTGTCCAGTGCGGCGGTCACCGCGTCCGCGTCGAGTTTCGCGACCGTCACATCCGGCACGATCCGCGGCAGCTGTGCGACCAACTCCGCGTCGTAGGTATAGCCACCGTTGACGACACCGACGCCCTGCGCCGCGGCGGTCGCGGCGACCTGACGGAACTCCTCCACCGTCGTCGTCACCCGGATCATCGGATGACGACGCGCGAACTCGGTCAGCGGCACGCGGCCGTCGGTGGTTTCGAACAATAGGTGCGGCAGCATGATCCGCAGCAGGTCGATGGAATGCCGTGCCATTGCCTTCACGCCGAGCGCGTGCACGGACAGGAAGGCGGTCAGGCGCTCGGGCTGCTCAGTGGCAATCTCGGTGAGCCAGTGGTGTATCCGATCGCCGAGGGCTTCGCGGACGATGGCGAGACGCTCGTCCTCGTAGAGCCCCTCGCGTGCGGCCGTCGGGCGCAACGTGTCGGTGTCGATCACACAGCGCACGAAGAAGGCCCAGTCCGGCAGCAGCCCGCGCACCGCGTCACCGAGCAGCATGCCCTTCAGATACACCCGGTGGGCACTGCTTTCCGCGGGATTACCCGGTTGCGACAGCACATACGCGACGCCGCTCACCCCGGCCGCTTCGACATCGAGATCGATCATGTCCAGCGGGGTGAAGCCCAACGTCCGCTCTCCGTACTCGAAGAGCGCCGCCCGCCGCTGCGCCGCGGACGCATAGGTCCGCCGCCACTCCGGCGGGCCATCTGTGGCACGCAGTCCGACACCGTCCCACTCGACCGTCACCTGATACCGCAGCAACGACCCGTAATCACGGACGAGTTCAACAACTCGCCCCGGCGTGAACCAGGACTCCGCGCCCACACGCGGAGTGAGAAACACGGTGGTGCCCGGCTCCGGACACTCCTCGAGTTCCAACCGACGCAACGCGTAGGTCCCGTCGGCGGCGGCACACCATTCGACGGGCGCTGCCCCGGATTCCGCGGCCGATCTGGTGACAACCCGGATCGTCTCGGCCACCGTGAAGCAGGCCAGCAACCCGATACCGAACTGCCCGAGGAACTCTCGCCGCGCACCCTCGATATCGTCATGCTTCGACGAACGCCCGATGGTGGCAAGGAAGCGGTGTACATCCGACTCGGTGAGGCCGATACCCGGATCGACGATCCGCAGTCCCGACGCGTCGACGATGATCCGAATCGCGGTGGGCGCCAACGGGTCCAGCTGCTGTCGAGCCGTAACGGCGTCGACCGCGTTCTGCAATAACTCACGCACATACACCCGCGGACTCGAATACAGATGATGCGACAGCAGATCGACGATCCCCCGTAGATCCACCTGGAACGAATAGCCGCGGTCCGCCGCCCCGTCCCCCACCGACGCGGTACCGTCCGGCGTTCTGTTCACCATGGCGACCGATAGTGGTGGTGCACGCCAATGGTTGGCTTAACGAAAGCTTGACAGCCTTCAGGCGGTGGGGCGTTTCGATTTCGGCAGCTTGCTCACGACGGCGTCATAGGATTGGTCGACGAGTTCGCCGAGTTCGTCGCCGGGCACCGTGCCACCGAGCCTGATGGTGTTCCAGCCGTACCTGCCGATATAGGCCGAGGCCGCCACGTCCTGCGGGTAGATCCGGATCAGCTCGTCGGCTTCCTCCCGGTTGCGGCCGCATTTCAGCCCGACCGAGGTCGACCCGAGGAACGCGAAGATCTTGTCGCCGACCTTGGCGACAATGTCGCCCTCCCACGGTTCGTCCTGCCAGGCACCGGGTTTCGCCAGGCAGTACCGCAACAGCTGCGCGTCATCCATGCTCGCTCCTCAGACCGGCAGCAGCCGGGACACCACGGCGGTCAGCTGTTTGGCCGACCGGCATTCGTGCATCTCGATCACCTGCTGATACTTGTCGGCGGCGGAATCACCCGAGCCCCACTGGGTTTGCCGTTCCGGATTGAGCCAGTGCGCGTGCTTCGCGACACCGACCAGCGATCGCAGCGTTTCCAGCTCCGGATCACGGTAGTTGGTGCGCGCGTCACCGAGAATCAGCAGCGAGCTGCGGGGGGTGACCGCGTCGGGAAAGTTCTGCGCGAATCCGGCCAGCGCACTGCCGTAGTCGGAGTGCCCGTCCATGCCGATCACCTGCGCCTCGGTGAAGATGCGGGCCATCGCCTCATCCAACTGGGTATGCGGATCGAAGAACCGGGTCACCTCGTCTACCCGGTCCACGAACGCGAAGATCCGCACCCGCGAGAACTGTTCGCGCAGCGCGCTCACCAGCAGCAGGGTGAAGTTGCTGAAGCCAGCGACCGAACCCGAGACATCGCACAGCAATACCAGTTCCGGGCGGCCCGGCCGTGGCTTGCGATTGACCAGGTCGATGGGCACACCGCCGGTCGACATGGATTTGCGCAGCGTCTTGCGCAGATCGATCTCGCCGCGCCGGGAATGCCTGCGGCGCACCGCGAGACGCGAGGCGAGGATACGGGCCAGGCGCTGGGAGCTGCGGCGCATCTCGACCAGTTCGGATTCCGAGGCGCGCAGGAAGTCGACCTCTTCGGCCTGGCGCGCGACAGCATAGCTTGCGACGCGATCGCGGCCGAGTTGTTCCGCCACCCGCCGCTGGGTCTCGGCTTCCACGGTGGCACGGAATCCGGCGATGCGCTCGCGTGCCGCACGGCGCGCGATCTCGGTGTCGAACTCGCTGGTATCCGGTCCGATGGACAGGCCGGCCAGGATCTTGGCCAGCAGGGTCTGCGGCTGTACCTCTTTGAGCGCTTTGTACGCGGAGTAAGACGGGCCGCGCGACGATTGGTACTGGCCGAGTTGCTCGACCAACTGCGCGGCGAGCATCTCCAGTTGCTGGGTGGCGTCTTCCTGGGTCAACAGGTCCGCGAGCAGTTCTCGAAGTGCCTGGATATCGACCTCGCCCGAGGGCTTGTGTGGAATTTCGAGGTCGTCGAGGGCTCCGCTGCGCTCACCGACCGCGATCGGGAACCACAGATCGAATAGTCCGTCGAAGATACTGCGGTGCGTGGTGCGGCGCAGCAGCGCGCAGGCCAAGCCCTCGCGCAGCACCTCACGATCCATCAGATCGAGCACGATCATCACCCGGCCCGCGTCCACGGTCTCCGACGGGCCCACTGGAATGCCGCGCGCCCGCAGCGCCTCGACGAATCCGACCAGATGGCCCGGCAGCCCATGCGGCGCACTGAGCGGTGTCCCGGCAGCGACTGCTTGCAGGTCGTTCACAACAGCACCGCCTTGGGGACCAGTCCCGCCGCCATGGTCAGGCCAGCTTCAGCTCGGCCAGCGCGCGCTGGTGGTCGGCCTGGTGTTTGAGCACAACACCGAGCGTCGCGCGCACGGTCGTGTCGTCCAGATCCTTCAGGCCGAGCGCGAGCAGCGTGCGGCCCCAGTCGATTGATTCGGCGACCGAAGGCAACTTCTTCAGCTGCATACCGCGCAGCACATGCACGATCTGCACCAATTTGGCGGCGACCGCGGCGGACAGTTCCGGCACCCGGCTGGCCAGGATGCGGCGCTCGAGCTCCTCATCCGGGAAGTCCAGGTGCAGGTAGAGGCAACGACGCTTGAGCGCTTCGGAGAGTTCACGGGTGGCGTTGGAGGTCAGCACCACGAACGGTTTACGGACCGCGGTGATGGTGCCCAGTTCCGGAACGGTGACCGCGAAATCGCTGAGCACCTCGAGCAGCAGGCCCTCGATCTCGACGTCGGCCTTATCGGTCTCGTCGATCAGCAGCACGGTCGGATCGGTGCGCCGGATCGCGGTCAGCAGCGGCCGGGAAAGCAGGAACTCCTCGGTGAAGACGTCGGCCTTCGTTTCTTCCCAGTCGTTTTCGCTCGATGCCTGGATGCGCAGGATCTGCTTGGCGTGGTTCCACTCATAAAGCGCGCGGGCCTCGTCGACACCCTCGTAGCACTGCAGGCGCACCAGTTCGGCACCAGCGGTCTGTGCGACGGCCCTGGACAGCTCGGTCTTGCCGACACCGGCCGGGCCCTCGATGAGCAGCGGCTTGCCGAGGCGATCGGCCAGGAACACCGACGTCGCCGTCGCCTTATCGGCCAGGTACCCGGTCGTGGCCAGCCGTTCGATCACATCGTCGACCGATGTGAAGATCGGCTCCTGCACTGCGCTATCCGTGGCCACGTGGCGTCCTTCCATCCAAACCCACCCCTCACGCTACGGGAGGAGCCGAAGCACACGCTCGGCCCCCACCGCCATCGGCGCGCGCTACATACAGATCTAGACGGGGCGGATCTGGCCGTCGCCCCAGACGATCCACTTGGTGGAGGTCAGTTCGGGCAGGGCCATCGGGCCGCGGGCGTGCAGCTTCTGGGTCGAGATGCCGATTTCGGCGCCGAAACCGAACTGCTCGCCATCGGTGAACGCGGTGGACGCGTTCACCATGACCGCGGCCGCGTCGACCCGGCTGGTGAACTCGCGCGCCGCGGCAAGATCGCCGGTGACGATGGCCTCGGTGTGCCCGGTACCCCAGGTGTTGATGTGTGCGACGGCCGCATCGAGATCGTCGACCACCTTGAGCGCGATATCGAGGGTCAGGTACTCCTCGCCCCAGTCCTTCTCGTTGGCGGGCACCAGACCGGGCAGATCTCCGTGGACGGTGACGCCGTGCCGGTCCAGCGCCTCGATCAGGCGCGGTACCGCGATGGTGGCGATCGCGTCGTCGATGAGCACCGTCTCGACCGCGTTGCACACGCTCGGGCGGCGGGTCTTGCCGTTGATCAGGATCTTCTCGGCCATCTCCAGATCGGCCGCGGAGTGCACGTAGACGTGGCAGTTGCCGGTACCGGTCTCGATGGTCGGCACCGTCGCGTCGCGGACGACGGCGTTGATCAGGCCGGCACCACCGCGCGGGATCACCACGTCGACCAGGCCGCGTGCTTGGATCAGATGGGTCACGCTCGACCGGTCGGTGGTCGGCAGCAGTTGCACGGCGTCTTCCGGAATACCTTGCGTGGCAAGCGCTTCCCGCAGCACCGCGACCAGGGCGACATTCGAATGCGACGCCGAGGAAGAGCCGCGCAGCAGCACGGCGTTGCCGGATTTCAGCGCCAACCCGAACGCGTCGACGGTGACATTCGGCCGCGCCTCGTACACCATGCCGACCACGCCGAGCGGCACCCGCACCTGGCGGATTTCCAACCCATTGGGCAACGTCGAGCCGCGCAGCACGGTCCCGACAGGATCCGGCAGCCCGGCGACCTGACGCAGCCCGGAGGCAATGCCGTCGACCCTGGACTTGTTCAGTCGCAGCCGGTCCAGCAGCGACTCCTCCACGCCCGCCGACTTCGCCACCAGCAGATCCTCGACATTCGCGTCGAGCACCTTGTCGGCGGCGGCGAGCAGCGCATCGGCCGCGGCATGCAGCGCCGCATCCTTCTGCGCCGTGGTGAGTTGAGCCAGCGCACGCGACGCCACGCGAGCCTTGCGCGCGGCTTCGTGCACCACTTCGCGGGTATCCTGCTCGGTCGTCGTACCTGACGTCATGGGTACTAGCCTACGCATCCGGTTTGCCACCGTTTTCACCCGCTCGAGGCCCGCGGTACCGGCCCGACGAGGGCACGAAGCCGGTTCATTCGAGGGCGACGCCGACGCACACGCCACGCTCTGGCAGACCACACGGCCGGGGCGCCGAGGCACACGCCCGCATGGCCCCACGTGACGCGGACCCCCGCGGACTCGGACTACCGTCGCGCGTATGACCGCCGACCCGAGCAAGCCCGCGATCGTCGTGCTTGGCAGCATCAATATGGACCTCGTCACCACCACCGAGCAGCGCCCCGCACCGGGTGAGACCGTGCTCGGCACCGGATTCACCATGGTGCCCGGCGGGAAGGGCGCCAATCAGGCGATCGCGGCACAGCGGGCAGGCGGGGCCGTCGAATTCCTCGGTGCGGTCGGTGCGGATGTGTTCGCCGGTGAGCTGCGGAGCGTACTGAGCGATTCGGGCGTCGGCACCGGGCGATTGCGCACCGTCACCGGTCCGAGCGGAATCGCCGCGATCGTGGTCGATTCCGATGGCGAGAACAGCATCATCGTGGTCGGCGGGGCCAACACCACCATGACCGACCTCACCGACGAGGATCTGGCGGTCATCGCGGCGGCCGATATTCTGCTGTGCCAGTTGGAAATTCCGGTCGACGCCGTGGCGGCCGCGGTCATGCACGCCAGCGCGAACGGGACTGTCGTCGTACTGAATCCCTCTCCGGCACAACATCTGATGGCCGATCTGTGGGCGCACGTCGATGTGGCGGTGGTCAATTCGGGCGAGGCCAAGCAACTCGGCTCGGATCTCGATCCCGTCGCGCATCTGGTGGTCACCCACGGTGCGGACGGCGCTGTCTACCGAGGCCCCAACGGCCGGGAACTGACACAGCCGAGCCCACGAGTCGAGGCGATCGACACCACCGGCGCGGGCGACGCCTTCACCGGCGCCCTCGCCGCCGCCTGGCACCGCGGGCCCGAGTCGGCATTGGCGTGGGCGAGCACGGCCGGTGCGCTGGCGACAACCACACTCGGTGCGAGTTCCTCGATACCGACAAAGGAACGCATCGAGGCGGCGCTCCCGACGCGGTAACGCACTCTCGAACACGCCGCCGCCGAGCCTCCTCCGACTGTGGCCGCCGCCGACTATCGTTGGGGTTCATGCCAACCATGCCGGAGCGCATACCCGCCGACGGCGACGCGGAGGCCGTCATCGGCGGGCTGGATGCCGATCTGGTCGTGCTGTCGTTCGTGGACAACGCCGGTATCACCCGAGTGAAGGCGGTGCCGAAATCCCGTCTCGCGCATGCGGCGCGGTATGGGGTCGGGGTGTCGCCGTGCTTCGAGACGTTCGCGTTCGACGACCTGATGGCTGTCGGGTGGTATCTCGGTGGCCCGGACGGCGATCTGCGCCTGGTTCCGGATTTGTCCAGGCTCACCGACCTCGCCTGCCAGCCCGGCTGGGCGTGGGCGCCCGCCGACAAGTTCACCCAGGACGGCGCGCGTTTCACCGCGTGTCAGCGTGCCTATGCGGCGCGGCAGACCGAGGCCGCGCAGCGCGTGGGCGTGCGGTTGTCGATGGCCTTCGAAACCGAGTGGTCGGTCGGACGGGACGATCCCGACGCCCGCGGTTTCACCCCCGCGGTGCACGGCCCGGCCTACGGCATCATTCGGTTCGGTCAGGTCGGCGACTATGCCAAGGATCTGGTCACCGCGCTGCAGCGGCAAGGGATCACCGTCGAGCAGTTCCATCCCGAATACGCGCTGTCACAACTGGAATTGTCTGTCGCAGCGGCGGATCCGGTCGCGGCCGCCGATGACGCGGTGCTGGTCCGGCACACCATTCGACAGGTCAGCCTGCAACACGGCTGGCGCGCGCTGCTCGCGCCGTGCATCGAACCCGGGGGCGCCGGTTCCGGTGCCCACCTGCACCTTTCGGCGCACGACAACGAAGGATCACTGTTCGCGAGTGGCCACGGCCCGTACGGCATGCGCACGGCAGGCGAGTCGTTCCTTGCCGGTGTGCTGCGTGAACTGCCCGCCTTGGTCGCCGTCGGCGCGGGTAATCCGGCGAGCTTCCTGCGCCTGGAACCGTCACGGTGGGCCGGGATTTGGCAATGTTGGGGCCGCGAGACCAGGGAGGCGGCGCTGCGCTATGTCACCGGCGTCCACGGCACCGAACCATGGGCGGCCAACGCCGAGGTCAAGTGCTTCGACGCGACCGGAAATCCGTACCTGATCGTCGGCTCGGTCATCGCCGCCGGACTCGCGGGCATCGCCGACGAGATTCGCCTGCCCGCCGAAATCACAGGTGACCCAGCGGCATTCGATGCCGAAGCGTTGATGATCTCCGGCGTTCGGCGACTGCCGACCTCCGCAGCGGAGGCGGCGGACCGACTGGCGGAGTCCACCGTGCTCGCCGAGGCCATGGGACCCGAGCTGCACGACGCGCTGCTCACCGTGCGCCGCGCCGAGGCCGAACGCTATCGGGACACCACCCCGGCAAAGTTGGCCGAGCTGACGCGCTGGCGGTTCTAGCGGTGCTCACCGACGACGTCCCGCTCACCGACCACCACTGTCACGGTGTGGTCGCTGGTGACCTGGACCTGCCGCACTTCGAGGAGTTGCTCAGCGAGGGGCCGCGCGGGACGTTCGAGTCATCGATCGGCCTCGCGGTGCGGCGCTGGTGCGCGCCCGTCCTCGACCTGCCGCCACACACCGAAGCGGACGACTATCTTGCTCGCCGCGCTGAACTCGGCTGGCGCGAGGTCTCGGCGCGCCTACTGCGTGCGGCGGGCACGACTCGATGGTTCCTTGACACCGGTTTCGGGTCGAACGACCTGGCGGACTTCGCCGCGCTCGCCGACGGAGAGGTCGGCGAGGTCGTGCGGCTCGAACAGGTTGCCGAGGAGGTCATTGCCGAGATCGGCATGCCCGCAACGCTGTTCGAGCACGTCGAGGCAGCCCTGCGCGAGCGAGCCGGGCACGCGGTTGGATTGAAGACCGTAGTCGCGTATCGGTGCGGCTTGGACTTCCCGCTCGTGCATACGTCACCGGCCGCGCCCGAGCCGCGCCTCACCGACCCCGACATGCTGGGCACGCTGGTCGGACTCGGCGCGCGCCTCGGCGCCGAACTCGGTCTCCCGCTGCAGTTCCACACCGGATTCGGCGACACCGACCTGCGCTTGGCACGCGCCGATCCCCTTTTGCTCACCGATTTCCTGCGTTCGACCGCGGATACCGGGCTCACCGTCGTGCTCCTGCACTGCTGGCCCTTCCACCGCAACGCCGCCTATCTCGCGCATGCGTATCCGCATGTGCTGATAGACGTCGGACTGGCGATTCCCTATGTGGGACATCGCTCTTCGGCTGTGCTGGCCGAGACGCTCGAGCTCGCGCCATTCCGTTCGCTGTGCTACTCCTCCGACGGCTACGGACTGCCGGAACTGCACTATCTCGGTGCGAAACTCTGGCGCCGCGGTCTCGGCCTGCTGCTCGACGAATGGCTGGCCGCGGACGCGATCACCGTCGCCGACGCCGAACGGCTGGTCGCCGCCGTCGCACACGGCAACGCACAGCATCACTACCCGCCCCTCCCGCATCACAGACCGACGTCGGGCACTCATTCTGGGTGAATTCGGCCACGGTGTTCAACGCACCGGAACGATGGCGCGCCGAGGCGGGGACTGGGAATTATGTGCCCTCGCGGCCGTCTTCATGGAGCCGTAACGGCGGATAATGGAATGCGAGGTCGGGGCAACGACCTCTAGCGTCGTGGAAACAGATCAATCGAGAGAAGGACATTCCCCATGTTTCCCGTCGAGCTGCGCGGTACCAGAGCGCAGACGCTGATGTGGGCCAACGAGCACGAGATCGAGCAGGCCGCGCTGCGGCAACTGCGAAATATCGCGCAACTGCCCTGGGTGCACGGCGTGCGCGTGATGCCGGACGTGCATCTCGGTAAGGGCGCGACGGTCGGCTCGGTCATCGCGATGAAGAACGCGGTGGCGCCCGCCGCCGTCGGTGTCGACATCGGCTGCGGAATGGAGAGCGTGCAGACCGACCTCACCGCCGCCGACCTACCGGACAATCTGCATTCGCTGCGCTCACGCATCGAAGCGGCGGTACCGGTGGGGTTCCAGTCGCATAAGAATGCGGTCGATGTCGCGAAGCTGGGGGCGCAGTTCGCCACCTCACACGGCGAGCTGGCCCGGCACAACACCGGCTGGAATCGCTTCTGGTCCGAATTCGGCTCGTTGAATCCGGGCGTGCAGGCATTGGAGTCGAAGGCGCACAAGCAGATCGGCTCGCTCGGCGGCGGAAATCACTTTATCGAGGTCTGCCTGGACGAGCACGATTCGGTGTGGATCCTGCTGCACTCCGGTAGCCGCAATATCGGCAAAGAACTCGCCGAGCGGCATATGACCGTCGCGCGTGCACTGCCGCACAACCAGGACCTGCCCGATCGAGATCTGGCCGTATTCCTTTCCAGCACACCGGAAATGGATGCTTACCGGCGCGATCTCACCTGGGCGCAGGAATACGCCGCGCGCAACCGTGCGGTCATGCTGTCCCTGGTATGTGGTGCGGTGCGCGCGGAATTCGCCGGGCGCGAGGTGCGTTTCGACGAGCCCATCTCCTGCTTTGCAGGAGAGACCTCGGTCATGACGGACCGAGGTTGCCGTCCCATCGCGGAACTCGCGGGTGGGACGCACACTGTGCTCACAGAAGGCGGCGAGTGGGTGAAAGCGCCCATCAAGTCATTCGGGCATCAACCACTCTGGGATGTGGTCATCGGCCGCTACGGGCAAGAACGCACGATCCGCGCGACAGGTGACCATCGCTGGGTGCTCCGACCGAAGGTGGCACATCATCGCACCGAGGCAATCACTTCGGGCTTGCGCGTCGGGGATCGCCTCGCCTACGTCTACCCGAAGCGCGCGGATGCCCTCCAGCCATCTCGGGACGGCATCGCCCGCGGCTTCGTGTTCGGAGACGGCCATACGGTGCAGGAGTATGAGCGGCTCGGCGAACTTCCGCGCGAGTGGAAGCGCGAGTACCCCGCACTCGACGGATCGGATTCCGACCTCTACGGCTGGCTCGCAGGCTATTTCGCGGCAGACGGCGAGGTCGGCAAGACCGGCCGTCCGGCCATCTGGTCCGTCGAACGCAAGGATCTCGAATTCTTCAAGGCTGCCTGCGATGTATTGGGTATCTTCACCCTCCCGATCCGGCGGAGGGTGCGCACAGGGTTCGGCCGGTCCGAGACCGCAATATTCGTCATGGGCATCTCGCGCGGCGACCTCACTCCCGAGTTCTTCGTCCATGCGGAGCACCGCCTGCGTTGGGCCGCCAACAGTAAGGCTGTCGAGCGACGGGGATGGACCGTTCGTTCCGTCAGGCCGACTGCGGACGTGGCGGAGGTCTTCTGCGCTGTCGTAGAGGGCACACACTCTTTTGCTCTGGAAGACAACATCCTTACCGGGAATTGCCACCACAACTATGTGGCGGAGGAGCTGATCGACGGTGTGCCGATGCTGGTGACCCGTAAGGGCGCGGTGCGGGCGGGCGCGGGGGATCTGGCGTTGATTCCGGGTTCGATGGGAACGCGCTCATATGTGGTGCGCGGCAAGGGAAATCCGGCCTCATTCCAGTCTGCGTCGCACGGTGCGGGACGGCGGATGAGCCGGAACGCGGCCAAGAAGCAGTTCACCGTCGCCGACCTGATCGCCCAGACCGAGGGCGTCGAGTCCCGCAAGGACGCAGGCGTCGTCGACGAGATCCCGGCCGCGTACAAGGACATCGACGAGGTCATCGCGGCCCAGCGCGACCTGGTCGACATCGTGGCCACTCTGCGCCAAGTGCTCTGTGTCAAGGGCTGAGCCGGCTCGAGGTCGCGCCCACCGAGTGTGGGCGCGGCCCACAGCGGCTGGCGGCGTCCGGCACATCCACTCAGGTTCGGCGCGGCCGAGGCGTCCAGCGCGGCCAGGCGACGTCCGGCGGCACCGTTCCCTGCGGGCGAACATCGGGACGAAACCGACGAGTTCCCTGCCCCGGCGCTGAGCGGTTCATGGAGGACGGTGTGCCGGAACCCGGGATGCCGGGCGCTGGGGTCAGCGGCGTCTCATGGTGGCGGCGATGCCGGAGCCGACCAGGAGCATGCCGCTGATGAGAGCGAAGCCGTTCATCAGCCAGGCGTGCAGTGCTTGGTGCATCTCGCCCGACAAGCGGGGTAGGTCTTCGACGAATCGCCAGGTGTCGTCGGGGAAGGTGAAGTGTGCGATGCCCGGGATGATGCCCCAGACCAGACCCGCGATCACCGTGCCCGCCGGGGAATAGCCTGCCAAGGCCGCTACCAGGAACAGCAGTAGCGCGCCGCCGACCATCTGGAAGGTGGAACCCCACCGCGCGCCCGCGTCACCGAAGATGACCCACTGCCGGGTGTCCAGTGCGCCGTTGGCAGCCAGTCCGATCCCGATCGGCGTCACAACCAACCCGAACAAGGCGCCGACGACCGTCCGGGAACCGTTGCCTCTGGTGCGGAACTGGGCGCCGGGCGGCGACCAACCGGGCGGTGGCTGATAGCTGCTCGACATGGTGTGCCTCCTGCGCGATCCCGCGGTGCCGAGGAAATCCTCTCACCCTATTGTCCGTTGTCCAGCGGGATTTCGCGTTTCGTAACGGGACCGCCGCAGGGTAGGTCGGCGCCCGCCGTTGTCCGGATCGAACGGCAGGACCCCTGCGGTATCGGACCGGTTCGCCGCAGGGCTTGCCGATGCCCGCAAGGACAGCGGGCGGCCAGGACCACGTCAGTGCCCGACCGTACTCGGACCGCACGGCAGGACCTTTGCGGCACCGGACCGGTTGGCCGTGGGGTATCGCGCCGCCCGCAAGCCGGCTGGATCACGTCGGGCACGTCCGCCGCTGGCGGTCCCCGGCGACGGTGGCCTGAACCGCTGTCGGTGCCATCCGGCACGATGGAGCCCATGACCACGGCGGCCCACAGCGAAGCCATCGACCTCACCTCGCCAGATCTGCGCGAGCGTGCCGAAGAATTGCTGCGCGAACTCGCGGGACCGCGGGCGCGGCTACGCGAGGATCAGTGGACGGCGATCGAGGCGCTGGTGGTGCAGCGGCGCAGGGCGCTGGTGGTGCAGCGCACCGGCTGGGGTAAGTCGGCGGTGTACTTCATCGCGGCCAAGCTGCTGCGCAGGGCGGGGCGCGGGCCGACGGTGATCGTGTCGCCACTGCTCGCGCTGATGCGCAACCAGGTCGCGGCCGCGCAACGCGCGGGAGTCGTCGCGGCGACCATCAATTCGGGCAACGTCACCGAATGGGACGAGATCCACGATCAGGTGGCGGCTGGCGATGTGGACGTGCTGCTCGTCAGTCCGGAGCGGCTGAACAATCCGGACTTTCGCGACCAGGTGCTACCGAAACTCGCCGCCGACGCGGGGCTGGTCGTCATCGACGAGGCGCACTGTGTGTCCGACTGGGGCCACGATTTCCGGCCCGACTATCGCCGTATCCGCACGTTGATCGCCGATCTCGGCTCCGATGTTCCGGTGCTCGCCACCACCGCGACCGCCAACGATCGGGTGGTCACCGATGTCGCCACCCAGATCGGCACCGACACGCTGGTGCTGCGCGGCACCCTGGACCGGGAATCGCTGCATCTGTCGGTGGTGCGTTTCGCCGACGCGGTGGAGCGCACCGCCTGGCTGAGCGGCCACCTCGGCGCACTGTCCGGCTCCGGCATCGTCTACACGCTCACCGTCGCCGCCGCGCACGATCTCGCCGACGTCCTGAATTCGCACGGGCACAATGTCGCCGCCTACACCGGGCAGACCGACACCGCTGAACGCGAAGCGCTCGAGACCGCGCTGCTGAACAACGAAGTCAAGGCGCTCATCGCGACCTCCGCGCTCGGCATGGGCTTCGACAAACCCGATCTCGGTTTTGTCGTGCATGTCGGCGCGCCGTCCTCCCCCATCGCTTACTACCAGCAGGTCGGTCGTGCGGGTCGTGGGACCGAGCGCGCCGAGGTGGTGCTGCTGCCCGGCCCGGAGGACGCCAGGATCTGGAGTTACTTCGCCTCCGTCGCCTTTCCGCGTGAACACATCGTGCGGGCCGTGCTGGACGCGCTCGATTTCGATCGGGCCATGTCGACCGCCGCACTGGAGCCGCTGGTCGAGCTGAACCGCTCCCGGCTGGAGATGGTGCTCAAGGTGCTCGACGTGGACGGTGCGGTGCGCCGGGTCCGCGGCGGCTGGATCTCCACCGGCCAGCAATGGACCTACGACACCGAACGCTACGAGCGCCTGGCCGCGGCCCGCGAGGTCGAACAGCAGGCCATGATCGACTATCAGTCCACCACCGGCTGCCGGATGCAGTTCCTGCGCCGTCAGCTCGACGACCCGGGACTGCCTGCGCTGGAAGGGAATTCACCGGGCTGCGGCCGCTGTGACAACTGCACGGGTACCCGCCCCGATGCCACCGTCGACGCCGAGGCCATCGCCGCGACTCGGGCCCGCCTCGATCGCCCCGGCCTCGATCTCGCGCCACGCAAGCAGTGGCCGACGGGCATGTCTAAACTCGGAATTCCGTTGTCCGGCAAGATCTCCGACGGCGCCGAAACCGGCCGAGTCCTCGGTAGGCTCACCGATCTCGGCTGGGGCCAACGCCTTCGCACCCTGCTCGATGCCCCCGACGACCCCATCCCGGACGCCGTATTCGACGCTTGCATCGCCGTCCTGCGCGACTGGAACTGGACAACCCGCCCCACCTCGGTCATGGCCTTGGAATCCCCGCGCTACCCCGTCCTTACCGCCACCCTCGCAGCACGCCTCGCCGAGGTCGGCCGCCTCCGCGACCTCGGCACGCTGCAAACTCGCCCCGACAGCCCACCTGTCTCGGCCGCCAACTCCGCCCACCGAGTGGCCGCCCTCTACGACTCCTGGCTGATCCCCGACCTCAGCTCCGTAGACGGCCCCATCCTGCTGGTAGACACCCTCACCGACACCGGCTGGACCATGACCCTGGCCACCCAAGCTCTCCGCACCGCAGGCGCCCCCGCAGTACTCCCCTTCGCCCTGGCAACCCCCACCTAACGAGCGCTGTCCGCGAACTCCAACCGCGTCGACCAACTGCGGATACGTTGTCGAACCTTTTCACCAGCAAGCAAAGGACCTTCGGGGTGGGGACTCGGTGGACTTGGCCAGGTGGTGTGGTGTCAGTCCTGGGGGTTGGGGAGGGTGATGGTCTTCGGGTCGGGGTCGAAGGGGCGGGTTGCGCTCAATCGGTCGTCCGGAGGAAATGGTCGGCGTGGTTCTCGTACGCCTGCGGTACCGCCACCCTCCTGGCCACGGCGGTTTCCGGCCGGTTCCTTTCGGCCCAATAGTCTGCGGATCGCTCGCAAGAGTTTTTGCTTCATTTCACCAGTGTGCTCGCGCGGCACGACCGAAGCACCGATGTTCACAGGCGGCGAAGCGGCTGGTGGCAGGCGTGGTGAGGGTGCAGCGGTTTACCACGCCGGTCACGTCGACGAGCTGTGGCAGTTCCAGCAGCTGCTGCACTGCGCCGAGGCTGTCGGCTTTGACGTCGATCGGTTAGAGGCTGAGGGTTGCGCGCAGGCGGGCGTCCAAGGAGTCGGTTTCGGTCGGCGTCAGTTCGCCGAGGTGTTCGGCCAACCAGGGGCGGTAGATGCGGTGCAGCTCCATGGCGTCGGCCCAGCCGTGGGCGGTCTCGGCGGCCAGGACGTGGCCTGGGTCGGTGTCGACGAGCGGGACGGCGCTCAGCCAGCGGTAGGGCGAGGTGATTACCGCCGAGTCGGACACCAATACCACCCTGGTGTGCCGCGGAAAAGGCGTGCCGTCACTCAAAGTCGGTCTGTAGCGCCAGATTTCGCCGCGCCTCATGCCACGTCGCGTGGGCCGTCGGCGTCGGCCTCCGCGGCCATGGTGCGGTCCAGGTCGGCGTAGGCGGCGGCCAACTCGGCGTCCTCGTCGACAGCCAGGTCTGCCAGGCTGTCGGACACCAGCGCGGTGCGCAGCGAGGTGTTGATCACCGACGACAGGCTGCGTTTGCGCCGATCGGCCGCCTGTTCGGCCCATGCGGCCACCTGCGGGTCCAGCGTGACTGTCACGCGCGTCGCCTTGCTCATACTCGAATGCATACCAGAACGGCGCATAGGTGGATCGGCTATCGTCGGACTCGTGGCCAGCAAATCTGCGACGCCCGCTCTCGAGCTGGATGTCGGCGACCGCACGATTCGTATCTCCAACCCGGACCGGGTCTACTTCCCGGAGACCGGCGCGACCAAGCTCGACCTGGTGCAGTACTACCTGAGCGTCGGAGACGGCATCGTCAACGCGCTGCGGGACCGGCCGTGCATGCTGCACCGGTTCCCCAAGGGACTTGCGGGCGACAAGGTGCACCAGAAGCGGCTCCCCGCGGGCGCGCCGGACTGGATTCCGACGGTGCGAGTCTTCTTCCCACGCTACGGAAGACATGCCGACGAGCTGTGCGTGCGCGAACTGGCCGATGTCATCTGGGCGGTGCAGATGTCGACAGTCGAGTTCCACCCGTGGAATTCGCGCCGCGCCGACACCGAGAGTCCGGATGAATGGCGGATCGACCTCGACCCGATGCCGGATTGCCCGTGGTCGCGGGTGCAGCGAGTGGCGGGAGTCGTGCACGAGGTGCTCGACGAGCTCGGGGCGGTCGGCTGGCCGAAGACCTCCGGCGGCAAGGGATTGCACGTATACGTCCGCATCGCACCGGAATTCGGCTTCAAAGAGGTACGCCGGGCCGCGCTGGCGTTCGCGAAGGAGGTCGAGCGTCGGGCGCCCGACGACGTGACGACCACATGGTGGCGGCGCGACCGCGACCCGAAACTGCTGTTCGTCGATTACAACCAGAACGCCCGCGACCACACGATCGCCGCCGCCTATTCGGTGCGCGGCGTACCGGAGGCCACCGTCTCCGCACCGATCCGCTGGGACGAGATCCCCGCTGTCGATCCGCGCGACTTCACCATGAAATCGGTGCCCGCCCGCTACGCCGAACTCGGCGATCTGCACGCGGGCATCGACGATGCGGTGTTCCGTATCGAGCCGCTGCTGGAGTGGGCCGAACGCGACGGCGATGACGTCGACTTGGACGAGGAATAACGAAGCGATCCGGGCCAGGCGGACACGCTTCGACGTCACTGTCCGGCTCCGTCACGATCACGCGGAATCTGTCCGCCGAGACCGACAACCCCGAGTGCTACCTTCGCTTCGGAGCATCCGCGCGACGTAGTTCGCCGACGCGGGCCCGCCACCACCGGCTTACCGCGAACGCACCGATGTGCCTGCTGAAGGAGGTCCTGAGATGAGCCGACCCGAGGTACCGGTGCCGCTCGCGATCGGTCCGACCGTCCCCGCTCCCACGCTGCTGCAGAAAGCGGTCGTCGAAGGCGGGGCCATCCTGACCGAGCTGGCGCAGGCCCGAGGGTTGATCTGGGTCGGCGGCCCCCGCGAATTCCCCGACGAGCTGCCCGACAGCATCGAATGGGTGCAGCTGCCCGCGGCGGGTATCGAGGACTGGTTCACCGCGGGCATCTTCGCCAGGCACCCGGATATCCGATTCACCTCCGCCGCGGGCGCTTTCGCTGCCAGCGTGGCCGAACACACGCTGATGCTGCTGCTGGCCGGGGTGCGCTACCTGCCCGAGCACCTGCGGGCGGCGAGCTGGCGACAGCAGGACTTCTTCCCACACGTCGGCACCTTGCGCGGCAAGACCGTCACCATTATCGGCGCGGGCGGTATCGGCCGCGCACTGATCCCCATGCTGGTCCCGCTCGGCGCGCACATCATCGCCGTCAACCGCTCGGGCCGCCCGGTGACCGGCCCCGGCATCCCCGACACCATCGAGACGATCCCCGCCGAGCAGCTCGGAAAGGTCTGGTCGCGCACCGACCATGTCGTGATCGCCGCTCCTGCCACTCCCGCCACCGAGCACCTGATCGGCGCGGAGGAACTGGCCCGCCTGAAGCCGTCTCCTTGGGTCATCAACGTAGCGCGGGGCAGCCTGATCGACACCGACGCCCTGGTGGCTGCCCTGGCATCCGGCGCGATCGCGGGCGCGGGCCTCGACGTCACCGACCCCGAACCACTGCCCGACGGCCACCCCCTCTGGGTGCTGCCCAATGCCATTGTCACCCCCCATGATTCGAACCCGCCGCAACTGCGGTTCGCGGCTTTCGCCGATCACGTCGCCGCGAACGTCGCACGGTTCGTCGAGGGTCGGGACCTGCTCGCGCCGATCGATACCGAGCGCGGTTACTGAGACCGTCACTGCTCCGCCGCACTCGTCGAGTCGGCCCCGCCCACCGCACTGCCCGGTCAGCCCCACCGCCGCAGCCTACAAGTCGGCCAATTATCAGCCTGTTTTGAATGTGCCATTGACAACTGGCACATTTATAGATGACGCTTAGTGCATGACAAGGTCAATGAGGACCTCGGTCCCCGGCGTTCCCTCGGCGCCATCCGCGCGGTCCCGGCTCGCTGCCACGGCAGCGGAGATCGGGATGCGGCCACTGAACAACATGGTGCCGATGAACACCCCGGGTGTGTGGTTCGCCCGCAAGCTGATTGCGACGGTCATGGCCGCGGCCGGGCCACCGCTGCGCGGTACCGCCGTCACCCAGGTCCGATCCGGCGCTGTCCGCGGCGAATGGGTGCGAGCTCCCGGCGTCGACTTCGGCAAGCGCGCCATCTACTACATCCACGGCAGCGGCTACGTGCTCTGCTCGGCCCGCACCCATCGCGGACTGGCCTCGCAGTTGTCGAAGAAGACCGGGCTGCCGGTCTTCCTCATCGACTACCGGCTCGCGCCGGAGCATCGGTTTCCTGCCGCCGCCGACGATGTCGAGGCAGGATACCGGTGGCTGCTCGGCCGCGGGATCGCACCGGAAGACCTGGTGATCGCCGGCGATTCGGCGGGCGGGCACCTGACGCTGGATCTGCTGATCGAAAACGGTCGCCGGGCCCGGCCGCAGCCCGCCGCGGTCGCCATGTTCTCGCCACTGATCGACCTCACGCTCGGGCTGGCCGCCGAACAGGAACGGCGCCAACGTGATCCGGTCATCTCGGCACGCGCGGCAAGCAGGCTGCCGCACGCCTACACCCGCGGCCTGCCCGCCGACGCAGCTCGCCTGCGGCTGACGGTGCCACCCGGCATGGCGCTGCCACCGATGCTGGTACAGGCGGGCGGCACCGAAATGCTCAGTGCCGACGCGCGACACCTGCACGAGATGGTGCGCGCCGCGGGCGGCAGCTGCGAACTCGAGATCTGGCCTGGCCAGGTGCACGTGTTCCAGGCCCTGCCATTGCTGGCCCCCGAAGCGAACCGGGCGCTGGACCGCGTCGCCGACTTCCTGCGCGCCGCACTGATTTCCCCCACTACAGTCTCGGAAAAGGTGAGCTGACATGTTCGGACTGGAGCGGCTCATACCCCTCGGCATCCGCCCGCGCCGCACGCACGGTGCGCGAGCGGTGGTGACCGGCGCAGGCAGCGGCATCGGCCGCGCCTTCGCGATCGAAATCGCCGAGCGCGGTGGGCAAGTGATCTGCGCCGACATCGATGAGGCACGCGCGGACGAGACCGTCGCCCTCATCGAGCGCAAACACCCGGGTGCCGCGCATACGTTCCGCTGCGATGTCGCCCGTCGGGAGGACGTGGAAATCCTTGCGCGCTTTGCCGAATCGCTGTTCGAGCGCCCGGTCACGCTGGTGATCAACAACGCGGGTGTCGGCATCGGCGGAAAGCACATCGGTGACATCGGATTCGACGACTGGGAATGGGCGCTCGGCATCAACCTGTGGGGCGTCGTACACGGCTGCGAGATCTTCGCTCCGCGACTGCGCGAAGCCCGGCGCGGCGGCATCATCAACGTGGCCTCGGCGGCCGGATTCGCCGCCGCGCCTTCGATGGCCGTCTACAACACGTCCAAGGCCGCGGTCATGTCGCTCTCGGAGACGATGGCCGCCGAAATGAGCGGCACCGGCGTCGCGGTCACCGTGCTGTGCCCCACCTTCGTGAAGACCAATGTGGCTCGCGACGGCCGCATTACGCAGCAGGCGACCCGGCTCGCCGACACCCTCATGCGATTGACCGGCTTCACCCCCGAGCACGTCGCACGCACCACCCTCGACGCGCACGACCGCGGGCAGTTGTATGTGCTGCCGCAGTTGGACGCGCACCTCGTGTGGCGGCTCAAACGCTACTTCCCCGCGCAATACACCTATGCCCTCGGCCTCCTGGATCGGCTACTGCCACAGGAGAACTCGACCACCACCGACCGTGCGACGGTCACCGACAAGACAGGAGTCTGACATGGCACTCGCTATGGACTTCGACGATATGCTCCGCAAGATCAAGGATCGGCAGTGGGCGCTGGCCGACATCGACTGGGACGCACCGGGCGCCGAGACGATCTCGCCCGAACTGCACGCCAAGCTCAAGCCGTTCATGGCCGATCTGATGTGGATCGAGAACGTCGGAGCGCGTGGCTTCGCCGCGATGGCGAAGAAGGCACCCACCGAGACGCTGCGTGAGATCTACCGCTACTTCCACGCCGAAGAGCAGAAGCACGCCAACGCCGAGCTCGCGCTGATGCGGCGCTGGGGCATGCTCGACGGCGACGAGATCCCGCAGCCGAATGTGAACGTCAAACTGGTCATCGACTTCCTCGACAAGTACTCCGACGACATGTCGCTGTCGTTCCTCGGCACCGTGATCCCGATGCTCGAGGTCACCCTGGACGGAGCGCTGGTCAAGTTCATCATGGACGAGATCGAGGACCCGATCTGCCAGGAGGCGTTCAAGAAGATCAACGCCGACGAATCACGCCATCTCGCTGTGGATTTCGCGGTGATGGATCTGCTCGGCCATGCCACGCTGCGCAAGCTGCTCGTCGACCTGGTCGGCGGCTGGGCCAAGCCCTCGCTGCTCATCGGAGTGTTGAGCTATGTGCCGCTGCTGAACAAGATGCGCGACAACATCGTGGAGATGGGTGTCGACGAGGAGAAGCTGTACACCGCGCTCAAGCGCTACGCGAATGTCGGTGAGCGCAGCGAGTTCGCCCGCAGACTGCCGATGTATCAGCTGGTCAAGATGCACGGCGGCTGGGTGATCAACCGCGATCACCCCTACCACCTGGTGGCCGACGCACTGGTCAAGATCACCGCGCGGGTCCCCAAGCGACTGCTGCGACCGCAGCCCACCTGGTCGAAGGAACTCACCTACGAGCCCGCCGCATGACCGAGATGCGCACCAAGACCCTCGACGTCGCCGTCATCGGCGGTGGGTTCGCCGGCATCGGCGCCGCCATTCGCTTGAAGCAGCAGGGGATCAGCGAGTTCGCGATCTTCGAACGCGGCACCGCGATCGGCGGTACCTGGCGCGACAACACCTATCCCGGTGCGGCGTGCGATATTCCGTCGCGGCTTTACTCCTATAGTTTCGCGCCGAATCCGAACTGGTCACACACCTATTCCGGTAGCAATGAGATCCTCGGCTACATCGAGTCGATGGCGGCGGAGTTCCGGCTGCACAAGCATTTCCGCTTCGGCCACAACATCACCGGTATCGCCTTCGACGAGACGGTCGGGCTGTGGGACATCACCGTCGAGGGCAGGGCGGATACCGTCCACGCTCGCACGGTAGTGGTCGCCTCCGGGCCACTGGCCAACGCCAGTTTTCCCGCCATTCCCGGTCTGGAGACCTACCAGGGGCACAAGATCCACAGTGCCCGTTGGGATCACGACTACGACTTCACCGGCAAGAAGGTCGCGGTTGTCGGTACCGGAGCCAGTGCGGTGCAGATCATTCCGGAACTCGTCGACAAGGCGGCCTCGGTCAAGGTGTTCCAGCGGACGCCGGGCTGGGTGCTGCCGCGAGTCAATCGGCGCACCAACTCGCTGACCAAGGAGCTCTACCGGCGGGTGCCCGCCGCCGAGACCCTGGCCAGGCGGGCCTGGTTCTACGGGCACGAGTCGGTCGCGCTCGGTGTTGTCTGGAATACGCCGCTGACCCGTGTGGTCGAGCTCGTCGGCCGGGCACAGCTGCACCGGCAGGTGAAGGATCCGTGGCTGCGGCGGCAGCTCACCCCGGATTTCCGGGCGGGCTGCAAGCGGCTGCTGATGACCGACGACTACTACCCGGCGCTGCAGCAGGACAACTGCAAGCTGATCACCTGGCCGATCGCCCGTATCTCGGAGCAGGGCATCCGCACCGCGGAAGGCATTGAGCACCAGGCGGATTGCATTGTCTTCGCCACCGGATTCGATGTCTCCAAGACCGGCACACCGATTCCGATCACCGGGCGGGACGGGCGGGTGCTCGCCGAGGAGTGGCAGCGGGGCGCTTTCGCGTACAAGAGCGTTGCTGTGTCCGGGTACCCGAACCTGTTCTTCACCTTCGGCCCGAATTCCGGCCCGGGTCACAACTCGGCGCTGGTGTATATGGAAGCCCAGATCGATTATCTGGTCGGCGCGATCAAGACCATCGTCGATCAGGATCTGCGGATGCTCGATGTGCGGCGCGACCGGCAGGATACCTACAACGCGGCGATGCAGCGCAGGCTCACCGGGACCACGTGGAACTCGGGCTGCCGCAGTTGGTATCTCACCGAGGACGGATTCAACGCGACCATGTACCCGGGGTTCGCGACGCAGTACGTCAATCAACTGCGGACTGTCGATCTCGACGATTACAACGTCGTGCCCGCCGACGCGCGGACACCACGGATCGCGGCGGTCTCCTAGGGTGACGGTCGCCGGCGGCCAGGACGTTAGACTCGGTCGATCGACGACCGTGTTGTTCGGCTGCCGGCAGACCGGCGCCACTGTGGGCGAGGGAGGTGATTTCGCTGCCGGAATATCGGATCGATGACCTCGCTCGTGCCGCGGGCACCACCTCCCGCAATGTGCGCGCCTACCAGGAACGCGGCCTGCTGCCGCCGCCCGCGGGCAAGGACGGCCGGGCCAGCATCTACGACGACGCGCATCTGGAGCGGCTGCGCCTGATCGACGCACTGCTGCAGCGCGGTTTCACCACCGCGCACATCGCCGACTTCATCACCAGCTGGGAGACCGGCAAGGACCTCACCGAGGTACTCGGCCTGCAGCACGCGGTGACGGCCTCCTGGGCCAAGGACGAAACCTTCGAGGTCTCGCGTGAGCTCATCGGCACCATCCTCGGCGCCGACACCGACGAACTCGTCGACCGCCTCGCGGAGATGAAGCTGGTCCGGTTCGAGGGCGACACTGTGGTGTTCACCGACACCCAGTTGCTGGCCTCCTTCGCCGAACTGCACGAGTACGGCATCGAACTGCGCACCCTCATCGAGATCTACGCCAAGGTCGCCGACCGGATCGACGACATCACCCACATCATGATCACCGCGGCCAAGCAGCACATCGTCGACGAACACGGACCAGGCTGGCTTCCCGAAACCAGCAACGAAATCGCCGACACCACAACAATGCTCAACAAGATGCGCGAACTGGCCGTCGCCTCGGTGCACACCACCCTTGCCCGCTCCCTCGACGTCACCCTGCGCCGGGAACTCGGCGACTACCTCGCCACCGCCGCCGAGCGCGAACGCCAGCGACACTCCGACACCCCCACCGCCCGCTGACAGCCACCGGACCGTGCTGGGCACGTCATGTGCCGTTTCGGCGTCCCCCTTCCGCAGCTTGCTGAGGCTGGCACACGGCTTCCAGCATGAGAACTGGCTGTGGCTGCGGTCCGAACACCCCACCTTGCGGCCGCACACCCGTGTACAGGGGTGTCCGGCCGGGCACAGAGAGTGTTCGAACGACGCCCACCGCGCCCAGACCCATGCGCACCATGGCGGCCTGGTTACTGCCGTTCGCCGGTTCGAGCGCTGAGCAGGCGATCGACGGCGGGGGGAGGCGCGGGGGTGGTTGTATCAATGGCGTTCGAATAGCACTGCGGCGCAGACGTATCCGGTGACGGTGAGGGCTAGGCACCAGAGCACCGCTGCCGTCGCGTTGCCTGGGGCGGCGTCGGTGAGGAGGCCGCGGATGGTGCCGATCACCGGGGTGGCGGGCTGGTGTTCGGCGAAGCCACGTAGCCAGGTGGGCATGGTGGCGGTCGGGACGAAGGCGCTGCTGATGTATGGAATGAACATGAGGGCGTAGGTGAAACCGCCTGCGGCCTCCGGGTTTCGCGCGAGCAAGCCGAGGGCTACGGCCAGCCAGGTAATGGCCTGCACGAACAGCGCGATGACGGCGATTGCCGCGATCCAGGCGGAAAGGCTTGCGCTCGGGCGGAATCCGAGGATCACGGCGACCACGAGCACGATCCCGATGGCGAGCAGGTTGCGAAGGACTCCTTCGCCGACGTGGCCGGCCAGCAGCGCCTGACGGAAGATCGGCAGGGTTCGGAACCGATCCACCGCGCCCGAGGTCATGTCGGTCGCCACCGTTGTCGCGGTGATCGATGCCCCGAAACCGGTGCACAGCAGAATGATTCCCGGAATCACGTAGTCGATGTAAGGAATGCCCACCTCGATCGCCCCGCCGAACACGTACACGAACAACAGCATGATCAGGATCGGCAGGGTCAGTGAGATGAGCAACGTATCCCGGCTACGCACCGTGTGCCGGACCGCCCGCCGGAACATGACGTAGCAGTCCGCGACCACCATCACCGGCCGCTTCCTGCCCGCGACCGTCAACCGGCGGCCGCCTCGATGATGTCGGCGGTGTGTGCCGTCGCGTCGGAACTCGACTGTAGCTCTGCGGCAAGCACTTTCACCCGCTGGATGGTCGCGGGTTCGAGCAGCGTCCGGACTCCCGCTTCGAGCCGGTCGCGGTCGAGTTCGCGGAAGCTCAGATGGGCGCCGACGCCGAGCCGTTCGACCTGGCCGCCCCACATGGGCTGGTCGAAGGAGACCGAGCAGACCAGGGTGGGCAGGCCCGCGCGCAGGCTTTCGAAAGTGGTGCCGATGCCGCCGTGGTGAACCGCCGCGGCGCACAGCGGAAAGACGATGTCGTGCGCGATCGGGCCGACGACCTTGATGTGTGGTCCGGTTTCGGCGTCCGCCGCGACGAGGTCGCTCCAACCGGCGCTGACCAGAGCCCGCCGCCCCAACTTGTGGGACACCTCGTCGACAATGTCGAGAACGACGTGGGTGTCGCGGATGGGCATGCTGCCGAAGCCGAAGTAGACCGGTGGCTCGCCTGCTTCGATCCAGGCCACCACCTCGCCGTGATCGGCGGCGAGTTCACCGATCGCCTCCCGCGCGAACCGCTCGAGCGACAGAAACCCCACCAGCGGCCTGCGCTCCCCCCATTCCTCGGCCAGCCCCGGAACCAGTGCCCGATCGTAGATCTGCACCTCCGGCACGTTGTTGCGTGCCAATACCGCGGCCGGACTCGCCGCGGAGCGGGGCAGCCCCAGTTCCTTGCGCAAGTGGTTCAGGTAGCGCATGAACACCACGCGGCGCAGATTCTCGGCCAGCGCCCAGGTGGCCCGGTTGACGGCGGCGGGCGGACGCCAGTGCGGCGGCAACGCCCCGGGAAACGGGTATGCGCTGTTCTTGCGGCCGGGGAAGCCGTGCAGGGTCACCATCGGCACTTCCATCGCCTCCGCGACCGAGGCCACCCGGTCCTCGGTGAGCAGCGTCGACACAAGTACATCGGCGCCCTCGCAGACCCCTATCACCTCGCGGTTCATCTGCTCCGCGTACTCGGCCATCTGCTTGCCGACCAGCTGCATCAGGCGGAAGCTGCTGCCCGCGGCCAGCGCCTGCTGCCCCTCCTCGGAGGAGTACAACTGCTGCACGTCCGGACCACAGGTCACGGCGGTCAAGCCGGTGCGCGCGGCGAAGTCCACGAGATTGGGCGGCGCGCCGACCGACACCTCGTGCCCACGCCGCCGCAACTCGAGCCCAAGCGCCACCGCGGGCTGTACATCGCCCCTCGTCCCCGTCAACGGAATCGCAACTTTCATGCCAGCTCCTGGATCTTCGGTCCGCGTGGGGACACGCTCGTTTCGTCGCCGTGGACCGATCGGGCCGCCGCACGATTGCGACTCATCGACCCTCCTGCCTACGTACGGTGGTGCCCATGCACATCGCGCTGTTCACCGACTTTCATCCCGCCACCCTCGGCGGGATCCAAACCTCGGTGAATTCGCAGCGCCGCGGGCTCGAACGGCTCGGTCATCGCGTCACGGTGTTCACCGCGCCCACGCCGGAATCTACCGAACCGGACCCAGACCTGGTGGTCCTTTCCCCACTCGCCGGTGTTGTGGTCAACGGGTTCTCGATGGTGCTGCCGACTCCGGCGAACAATCGGCTGATCGACGCTGCCTTCGCCGAGCGCGGGCCGATCGACCTCGTGCACATCCAGACCACCTATGGTGTCGCCATCGCCGGGCTGAAGGCCGCCCGGCGCCACGGCATACCCGTAGTGCAGACCGTGCACAGTCGCGATGACGCCTTCATCGAACGCACCTCGCCGGTTCCGTACCTATCGGCGCTCACCATGCGAGCCCTGCACGGCCGGTTCGTCTCACACCGCGGCCGGATGCCACCCAACGACGAATCCCGCGCCGCCCGACATGCCTGGCGAACGATGGTCGCGCAAGCCCGAGCCGCGGACGCGGTGATCGTGCCGACCAAACATTTCGCCGATCGGATGGTCGCGCACGGCCTCGACCGACCGATGCACGTGATCTCCAACGGAATAGACGACGATCTCCTGGACGCCGCGCCCGCCACCGAGTTCGACATCGCTGGCGGACGGCTGCGGATCCTCTGGTGTGCGCGACTGTCGGCGGAGAAGCGGCTGCTCGAGGCAATCGAGGCGGTGAGCCGCGTCGAAGGATGCACCTTCGATATCTACGGTGACGGGGACCTGCGGGAGAAAGCGCGAGCGGCGATCGAGGCCGGCGGACTTGCCGGGCGGGTCCGGCTGCACGGTGGGGTAAGTCAGGCCGAATGTCTTGCGGCGATGGCGACGCACGACGTATTGCTCTTCCCCTCTTCAGGTTTCGACACCCAGGGCATGGCATTGCTGGAGTCCGTAGCGATGCGGCTGCCGGTTGTCTATTGCGATGCGGACCTCGGCGAGACCGTGCCCGACGGCGGTGGGATGCGCACCCGCGATGCGTCGGTCCCGGCGATCGCAGCCGCGCTGCGCGAGCTTGCCGACGACCCGGGCCGCTTGGTCCCGATGCGCCAAGTTCTCGCCGATCAGGCCGATTCCGCACGGCAGTCGCGGCTCACCGCGACAATAGTCCCGGTCTACGCCGAACTGATCTCGAATGAATCGAAATACGGCATGCAACAGCCTGTTCCGGATGTACCGACCGCACCGGGGCGCATTCCGCTGCTCGGCCACAGTGTGGTCGCGCTGCGCAACGGCCTGAAGTTCGTGACATCGCTGGCCGAGGTCGGCCCCATCGTGCGGATCTATCTCGGGCCTCGACCGGCATACGTGCTCACCACCCCGGAGCTGATTCGCGAAGTGAGCTTCGGTGAAGCGGGCGAGTTCCATCGGGAGGAGCTGCGCGACGCGGTTAAGGATGTCATTCGTGGCGCATCCAATGTGCTCAGCGGCAAGCCGCACGAGCTGCGACGCCGCATGATCGCACCGGCCCTGCGGCAACGACGGCTCAATGAATATGCCATCGTCGCAGCGGATCTCGCGAACTCATGGTCGCAATCGCTGCCGGCGGGGCGATCGCTGAACCTGATGGATGAGGCACACCGCCTCGTGCTCGACACCATTTCCTCGACTCTGTTCACGGCCGACTTCGGCGCCGACGCGAAACATGAAGTCCAACAGAACATCCCGTGGCTGCTCGGTCAGGTGATCCAACGTGCCGCACTGCCGCCCCCGGTCCGCCGCCTACGTTTTATCGCCAACCATCGCTTTGCCGCCAAGGCGGCCCGCCTGCGGACCGAGATCGGTGCGGTGGTCACCGAATATCGTCGCGCCGACCGCGATTTCCATGACGTGCTGTCGGCCCTCGTGCGCCATACCGACCCGGAAACCGGCACCCGCCTGTCCGACGAGGAGATCGTCGACGAACTCATCCTGATGCTCGCCGCCGGAGTGGGTTCGACCGCCTCGATCCTGGCGTGGGTGTGGCACGAGGTGATGCGGCACCCCGATATCGCGGCCGAACTTCGCCGCGAGCTCGACGATTTCGTCGGCCCCGAACCGGTCCGGCCCGAACACGTGGCCACGCTGCCTTATCTGCGCCTGGTCATCCTCGAGACCCTGCGCTTCTGGGGACCGTGGGTGAGCACCAACACCGCCGACGGCGACGTCACCATCGGCGGCACCACTTTCCCCGACGGTTCGGTAATCGTTTTCAGCCCCTACATGATTCACCACAACGCGCACTACTACCCCGACCCGGAAGCCTTCGACCCCGATCGCTGGTTCCCCGGCCGCGTCGAAGAGATCGACAAAAAGGCGATCCTCCCCTTCGGCATCGGCACCCGCCACTGCCCCGGCAGCAACTTCGCACTGATGACCATCACCCTCGCCACCGCCGCCCTCTTCGCACGCTGGCAGCCGACCCCCGACACCGGCTACCGAGTCATACCGTCGAACCGCGACTTCGTTGCCGCCCCGTCCCGTCTACCAGCGGTGCTGCACCCGATTCGCCGCCCGACCCCGGAATCCGACGACTGAGCCGACGACCGCCGGACCGACACATGCGAAGGCGCTCGTCTGCCACGATGGACAGCGTGGGCGAGATTCGCATCGGCACGTCGGGGTGGGTGTATCCGCCGTGGCGCGGCACGTTCTATCCCGAGGGCGTGCCGCACAAGGGTGAGCTCGCCTACCTTTCCCAGCAGCTCGACAGCGTCGAGATCAACGGCTCGTTCTACGCATTGCAGCGCCCATCGAGCTACCAGAAATGGGCGAGCCAGACCCCGGAGAACTTCGTGTTCGCGGTGAAGGGCAGCAGGTTCATCACCCATATGAAGCGGCTACGCGACGGTGACACCCTGCTGGCGAATTTCCTTGCGTCCGGGCTACTTGCGCTCGGTCCCAAGCTGGGCCCGATCCTCTGGCAGCTGCCACCCACCTTTGCCTTCGATCCCGGGGTACTGACCGCATTCTTCGGCCACCTCCCCCGCACAACGACGCGCGCCGCAGAGGTCGCGGCGCAGCATGACCACCGGGTCGACCCCGGGTACCCGACGACCGACGCCGAACGGCCGATGCGGTACGCGCTCGAGATCAGGCACCCCAGCTTCGCCACACCGCGGTTCCTCGAGCTGCTGCGTGCGCACGACATCGCGCTGGTCATCGCGGACGCCGCGGGCAAATACCCGCTGATCGAGGAGGTCACCTCGGATTTCGTCTACGTCCGGCTACACGGCCATGACGAGCTCTATGTCAGCGGCTACACCGACGAGGGCCTCGACATGTGGGCGAAGAAGATCCGCAGGTGGAGTGCGGACCACGACGTATTCGTCTACTTCGACAACGACGCGAAGGTCATGGCGCCACGCGACGCTCTCGCGCTGCGGGCGCGGCTCGCCGACTGAGCGTGGGTTCGGCATCACCAGCGGAGGCCGAAGCTCCCAAAGCGCGATCTGGGCGCGAATCCTCGCCAGACGGCGTTGCCACCCATTTGTCCGCGAGAGGGGCGGACCTCCACGTAATCTCCAGTTACACACTGTCGATACCCGACGGGATGGAGGCACGATGGCGTCCAACCGATCGAAAATTCCGCCGCAGGCGCTGCTGCGGGTCATCGAGTTCGTCCGCAATTCGATGGCCGGACTGCATCGCAGGCTGGTCCCGGGGCATATCGCCCTGTTGGAGATGGTCGTCGCGGGGTTTCTGACCCAGGCCATCCACGCGGCCGCCACACTCGGTGTGGCCGACGCGCTCGCCGACGGTCCACGCAGCGGTGCTGAACTGGCGCGAGCTACCGGTGCGAACGAGGACGCGCTGCATCGGCTACTCCGGCTGCTGATCAGCCACGGCATCTTCGCTCGCCGATCGGACGGCAAGTACACGCTCACCCCGATGGCACAGGCGCTTCGGTGGGACGCCAACGTGTCGCTGCGCGATACCGTGCTCTTCTTCGGCTCGACGATGCACCGCAACCACTGGACGCACCTGGTCGACGCGGTGCGCACCGGCGAAACAGTCGGCACAGACCTGGACGGCATGTCGTTCTTCGACTACATGCAGAAAGACCGTGAGGTCGGCGAATTGTTCGACCGCGCCATGACCAGTATCAGCACTCTGTCGATAGAGCCGCTGTTCGCCGCGTACGACTTCGCCCAGTTCGGCACGATCGTGGATGTCGGCGGTGGAGAGGGCACTCTGCTCACCGAGATCCTCACTCGCACAACGACACCACGCGGCATCCTGTTCGATCTGCCGGAAGTGATCGCCCCGGCGCCCGCCCGCATCGCCGAACTCGGCCTCACCGACCGCTGCACCGTCGAAGGCGGCTCCTTCTTCGAGAAGGTACCCAAGGGCGCCGACGCATACATTCTCAAACACATCATCCACGACTGGCCCGACGACAAAGCTGCGCAGATCCTGCACACCCTCCGCGAGCACATGCCCAACGATGCCACGCTGATCCTCATCGAACTCGTGCTCCCCGAGGACGATCGACCGCATCCAGGGAAAATCATCGACCTCGAAATGCTCGTCAACGCAGGCGGCCGCGAACGCACCGAATCCCAATACCGAGACTTCCTGGCCGAATCCGGTTTCACCCTGCTCCGCCGCGTCCCCACCGCCGCCCCCGACAACATCCTCGAAGCCCGCCCGAGCTGACCGCCGAGCGGCACACGGCTGCGGCAAACCTCGAGAGGCGCCCTCCACCGGGTGCCGCTCACGGAGGGCTCAGAGGTGTTTGCTCAGGTGAGGGCGAGTGCCTGGACAATCAGCACAATGTAGAGGGCCAGTATGAACAGGACTGCGGGCAGTACCGGGTAGTCCGGTGTGCTCGAGCGCCGGAACTTCGATGCGCCGATGACTGGAATCAGCAATAGTGCCAAGGGAATCCAGGCGATCAGCGCCTGCGGCATGGCGTGCCTCCACGGTTGAACCAAGACGAAGTCGGCGAGCACCGCCACTGCCGCGCACGCCAGCGAAGCGGTCGCGCTACCGTTGGCGCCCAAGGCATTCGAGTAGTACATCTCGCCGGGGCGGGGCGCCTTGGATGTCTTGCGGGCGAACTCGAATTGTAGGAAAGCTCCAGCGAAGATGATCGCTACGGCCGCTGTCTGCCAATGGGATCGGACTTCGCCTGTCCCGATCGCGGAGACGACGACGTATGCGGTGACGAGTAGTTGCACCGGGTAGGTGACGACCAGGTTCAGCACGATGCCGGTGCGCACAGTCGCCGAGAGATTCTCCAGACCCCAGAGGGCAAGTCCATAGGCGAGCACAGCGGCGATCAGCACTGCGGAACCGAACGAGAGCGTCAGGCTGGTCGCGATGGCACCGGCTGCGATCACCGCCATGGCACTACGCAGCTCGTCGGCGCTGATCGCGCCGGTCACCAGAGGGCGGTCGGGGTTGTGCACCCGGTCGTAGTCGAGGTCCTTCTGCTCGTCGACCATGCGCAGATACAGCAGGACAAACGCGACGACGACGATGCGGACGACAGTGGATCCAGTGGGGTGCCAGGACAAATCCGACTGGGAGACAAGAGCCGCCGTTCCTTCGAGTGCAAGCACCCAGAGCACGCCGTACAGCAGATAGTGCGGCTTGTACATCACCGCGGTGAATCGGGCGATGCGAGCAATGGACCCGAGCACACGCGAAGCGGACGATGTGCCTGCTGCGCCACTCACTTCGCGCCCCTGTGGTTACGCATCGTCATGCCTGGCCCTGCGAGGGCGGTATGCGACAACACCGCTCACTCCCCGCCCCACACGTTCCACATCGTCACCTCGGCCGCCGGGATACGGCGCCGGCCGGGGGCTCGGGTGCCGGGGAGCAGGTGGGCTACCGGGAGCATGGCGACCTGAGTGACCTGGTCGAATGGGATGCCGAGCAGGTCGGCGATCTCGTGTTCGTAGGCCAGGTGTGCGGTGGTCATGGTGGAGCCGAAACCGCGGTCGTGCAGTGCGAGCATGAAGTTCCAGACGGCCGGGTAGATGGAACCGTAGAAGCTGGCGAGCTGGAGGGTTGCGGCGTTCGCGGGTGGGCGGCCGAGGGAGCAGACGACTACAAGGGCGGGGACCTCGTGGAGGTGGGTGGCGAGGTATCGACCGGAGGCGAGGTCGCCGAGTTGGTCGGGACGCGGGGTGCGAGCGGAAAGGTAAGCGGCGAAGCCTTTTCGGTAGTACTCGGCGATCTGCTGTTTGATGTCGGGGTCCTCGACCACGAGGAAGCGCCACGGCTGCCGGTTGGTGCCGCTCGGGGCGTGGACGGCGACGTCGAGACAGTCCAGTAGGTCCTGGCGGGCGACCGGCCTTGTCAGGTCCAGGCGGCGGCGGAAGGCTCGTGTCGTTTTCAGCAAATCGTTTCCCATCGGACTCCTGTCGATCAGACGATTCACGAGTCCGGCTCGGCCTCGGGATCCAGTGTGTCCTCGGCGAACTCGAGATCGATCTGGGCCGCGACGGCGTCGGACTGGCGGATCTCGCAATGGATGACCACGGTACCCGCACCCTGTTCGACGATCTCCGCTACACATTCCGCGGCCAGATCGAGTTCGACAAACCGGTCGAAAGTACTTGCGACGCATTCCAATTGCGGCAGTTCGTCGACGATCATCGACAGTGCCGTCTGACGGCACGCCTCGATGAGCAGGCTGCCGGGGACATGGTCCAGCTGATGGTCGAACAGGAAGGGGTGACCGAGGTCGGCGACCAGCGCGGCTCGGGCGGTCCCGCCTTCCCGTCGCGGCGGACCGATGACCACGTTGCGCCAGTTCTCCCGGCCCACCGCGGCGGGCGTGGCACGTTCGATCAGCGCCGAGGCCCCGAGGAAAGGACCGAGCCCAAGACTGTCGCGGAACGCGGAGCGCACGCCCGACCACTGCTGCGAGGTAACCCAGGAGAAAGAGCCATCGACGGTCAGCATCGGCTCGCCCGCGCACTCGATATCCAGCACCATATCGAGACCGTGCAGCACGCCACCGCGGCGGTGCTGCTGTGGCACACGCACCCGCATCACGAGATCAGCGGGCGCGATACGGACCTCCCATGCCGTGGTGTCGGCGGCGGTGCCGTTGAATGTCCTGACGACGAATCCCATATCGGGCGGCACACCGTAGAACTCGTGGGTCAGCGCGATCGCGGCCTGCCTGGCCGCCTCCATCACCAGCAGCGGGTCGTGCCGCATGGCGAGCGATCCGGCGTGGTCGCCGTAGTAGGCGTGCATCCTCGGTAGCTGTGCGCCCACAACGAACACATCAGGCGCGACGGTGTCCAGCGAGGTCACGAAGACCTCCGAGACCGCGCAACGGTGCGCCAGCTCGCGGGAGATGGTGCGGACGTGGCTTGCTGCCCGCACCGATGCTGCGTCTGTGGTCACGGTCGACCCTCCAACCATTCTTTCGCGGACACGGGCCGCAAGGTCTGCGGCTGGGTGCCGGTCCGCATGGGTAGTACGTATGAGCCGAGGACGATCACCGACCACGGATCCAGCTCCTGGCCCGCGTCCCATGCCGAGTACAGCAACTGCGCGCAGCCGGTGTCCGATTCGAGGTCGAGCTCGGGCGGGAGCGTGAAGTATGCCCGTTCGAGATCGCTGAGCAGCCGTGCGAGCGCGTCGGAACGGTCGAAGCTACGGGCGGGAGCCTGTGCGTACAGGTCCTGCGCGATCGTGATGGCATCGGCCGAGCGGTCGGCGCCCGTCCCCGCTTCTTCGATGACCGCGGCCCGACGCCGCTCGTCGAAGTAGACGGCAAGCTCTCGTAGCACGTCGGCGGGATCGTCGGGCGAGTGCACCAGATTGAGCAGATAGTTGTGCCTGCCGAGCAGATAGCGCAGTTCCCCCGGTCGGCGTTTGCGTGGATCGGTCGCGCCTTTTGCCTCGGTGAGCCGCACCGAGACCGGCAGCTCACCCTCCGGGCCGTGCACCACAAGCACCAGCACATCCGAGATCCCGACCAATAGGTCCGCCAGACGCCTGCGTTCGGGCGAGGCGATATTCCACGCGAAGTACCACAGCGCACGTGCCACATGCCTGTCGACCGGGACACGATAGGCACCGACAACGCGAAACTCGTTGTTGGCGAGCCATTTCAGCGTCGGTTCCACGGCGCGGGCGACGATCGCATCCGGTTTGAGCAGCAGCAGCGAATGCCCAGTGGCGAACTTCGCCGCGTCGACGCCCAATCGGTCGAGCTGATCCACCGATTCCTGTACATAGGTGTCGGCGAGGTAGGTGTGAACCTTCTCCGTGGAGGGGGTCGAACCGGCGAGCAACTCCCGAAGCGGATCGCGCACGATCCCCTCCCGCTCCGGCGATGGCGTCGACGGTCGATCGCTCATCGTCCGCCTCCACCGAAGTCGTTGCTCGCCAGCACATCTTCGATCGAGGGCAGCGGAACACCCAGATATCCCGACTCCAGGCAGTAGTCGAGTAGTAGGCGCAGGTAGTCCTTGCCACTCGGTGGTGACGGCGTGCCGAGCAGTACGTCGGCCCGCGCGGTGTCGAATATCAAGCGCCGCTGGAAGTAATTGGTGTACAGCGAGCCGATGCGCCGGTAGTACTCCCGCTCGATCGGGCCGAGGTCGTCCTCGGCGAACGTCGCCTCCGGCACGAAGGTCGCCACCTCGAAGGAGGGATATTCGGCGAGCACGTCGGACACCTCGCGCAACGACAAGGTGTCCCGGCCGAGCGCGTGGAAGGTGCGGCCGTGGGCGGAGTCGAAATCCAGTACCGCCGCGGCGATGATGTCGGCGACATGGTCTACCGGTGCCAGCGACAGGGTCGCGTCGTATCGACCTGGTAGCGAGCGGAGTTTGCCTTCGACCATGAGCTTCACGACGGTGTACAGGTTCTTGTATTCGCGGATCGCACCCGTAGCGCCGGCGCCGGTCACGATGCCCGGTCGCACGATCGCCCAGCGCAGCCCCTGCTCGCCCGCCGCGTGCACCAATTGTTCGGCGCGAAACTTGCTTTCCTCATAGCCATTCCCGAACGACTGGCCCGCGTCCAGCTCGTCCTCCGTGACGACGCCGCCCCGCATTCCGCACACATATGCGGTGCTGACGTGCACCAGCGGAATATCCCACTGTCTGGCCAGCGCGATGGCGTGGACGGTGCCGCGCACATTCAGTTCCTCGTAGTCGACAAACGGAGCGTCGAACGCGGTAGTCGCCGCACAATGCACGATGGCGCCGACTCGCTCGGCCAGATCCGCGGTGTCACGCTCCGACATGCCGAAGCCGCGCGACCGGATATCGCCCGCCACCGGCGTGCCCGCCTCCAGCACCGTGCCGTCGTTGCGGACAATGCTCGAGTTGCTGTGCAGCACAGCGGCCACCGGTCGGCTGGCGGCAGCCAACCGCGCCACCACCTCGGCGCCGACCAATCCGGTCGCACCGGTCACCAATACCGTGTCGCGCGGACTCACGACTACGCCTCGCTGACGCTCGGCTCCGTCGTGCGCCCCGCGCGCTGTATCAACGGTTCGCTCGCTGCGCTCGCTCACGGCCGCACCACGCCGACAGCCGCTGACAGGGTTTGCCTGCTCATGAGGGGCCGCCTTCGGCCAGGGTCCCCGAGACGAGGGCGATCACTTCTCCGACTCGGCGCACGCCGATCAATTGCTCCGGACGGTAGCGCGGCAGGTCGAAGGCTCGCTCCAGGACGACGGTGAGTTCCATCAGGCGCAGTGAGTCGAAGCCCAGGTCTTCCACCAGCCGCATCGCGTTGCCTGTCGCCGATGGCTGCGGCGCCATCGCGACGATGAGCCGACGGATCTTCTCGGCGGTCGCCGTATCGGCTACAGCGGTCATGCCGACTCTCCTTCCCGTAGATGGGGCTGGTGGCCACCGGAGGCCAGCAGATCGCGGGCCTCGTCGAGCGGCAGGTCGGTGTTCAGGTAGCCGGCGATGCGCAGCCAGTCGTAGCCGATCGCCAAGGTGCGCCGCCATTGCTCGCGGGAATCGAACGAGGCCGGGAAACCGGTCGCAGACGTCGTAGCGACTGCTTGCAGGTCGCTCGAAAGGTCGACGCCGCCCGCGATCCGGCGCACCTGCGCGACAAAATCGTCGAGGACCTCGAGACCGGCGATAGTGTCGCCGCTGGTACGGAGACTGTCCGAAAAGCACACCTGCTGAGCGGATTCCAATTGTGTCAGCAGCTCGTCGCGCCGCAGCGCGTGCGGCGGAAGTATGCGCCGCACTGTTTCGGCCGGGGCCACGTCGGCGGGCAGCGGGTGAATACCGAAGGCGGACAGCACAACCCGAATACCCATGGCAATCAGCCGGTGGGCGGCAATATCCGCGACCGCGCCCTGGGAATTCTTCACCGCGCCCGCCAAGTCTTCCCTGGCATTCTCCAGCACGATGTTCGACCACACCAGATTCAGCGCGCATTCGGTGAATCTCGTTGCGGGCAGCGGAGAGAGGGTGGCGATCTGGTCATCTCGGGCCGCCCCGGTCACGCCGAGTGCGGGGGTAAGCGCGCTCGGCACCGGCGTGAAGGGCCGCACCGGCTTGCACATCGCCAAGGCGGGCTCGATGAGTTCATCTCCGCGCCACTGCAATCCGACGAGACCGAGCCGGACGAACTCGGCCAGTTCGGTGGCGATATCGGACTCGGCACGGGCAAGCACGTCACGCACCGAATGCCGGAACACCACCGACCGCCAGGCAGGCGCCGCCCGATCCGACAGCACGAAGACGTCGCGATCGTCGCGAATGACATGCACCCGCCCACCGATCGTCCAGGTGGTGACCCGGGGACGGCGAGCGAACAGGACCTGATGCGGGTCGTCCACCACCGCATGCACGCCGAGTGCGGTGGCCAACTCCCACACCTGCTCCCAGGTCAGCTGTTCGGCCAGCGCCCTGGCTTGCGGGTCCCCGGGCACGCCCGGCCCGGTGTCGCCGAAACTCCGCGCCGGGTCGTCGAACGCCCAGGTGGCGGGATCGCTGGCGTCCCGGTAGCGGTCGATGAGTTCGTCACTACCGATCCGGTCCAGCTGCTGCGGCAGCCATTTGGTCTCCAGGTAGCTCTCGCCGCGCCGGGCCGCCCACCCCTTCATCGCCTGCAGCAGTCCGTCACGCGCCCAACCGCCCGCCTCGGCGCGCGCCTCCAATGCGCGCAGCGCGACGGCGAACCGCAAAGCCTGCGTCGCCCGAGCGGTCCACCAGTCCGCCATCAGCGCCGTGAAGCTGGAATATGGCAGCAGCGAACGTAATTCGACGACATCTGGAGTTCCAGCCCGGACCACCGTCGCCCGCAGGAATCGCTGGCACCGGTTGAGCAGATCCTCGTCGAGTTCGGTGGGTTTCTCCGCCCCCGCGACCCGCTCCACCTGCCTGCGCAGCTGTGCCTGCGAGCGAGTACGCACCTCGACCCGACGCCCGTCGATGAACAGCACCGTTGGCAACGTCGGCATCTCCTCGTCACCGGGCGCGAGCACAAGGAAGTCCACGTCCGACCCCTCGTTGCCGAAACCCTCGGCCAGCGACCCTTCGAAGAGCACCGTTGAATCACGCGGTATCGCCACAGTTTCCAACGCGCGATCGAGCAGCTGACGCACCCGATCGGCTGGCAGCGTCGGTTCGGGCGCGACCGGGCCGACTCGCTGCGCGCCCGCTTCGGTGGCATTGTCGGACACAACCGCCGCAGCGGCGATCGACGCGGCGGTGCCGTCTGCTTCGTGGGCGATCACACCGTCGAGCACCCCATCGCGAAACAGCTGCCACATGTGGCGGCGGCGCGGTTTGCCGCTGGAGGTGCGGCGGATGGTCCCGCGCGGCCCGGTGACAATGGTGACGGACTGGGCGGGACCGAGTTCACCACGAATGATGCGACGTGCCTCGGGGATCCAGTCGCCCGGTGCGGATTCGGCGAACAGGGCGATGCCCTGGGCGCCCGCTTCGGTGATCGTGACCGCCGCCAACTTGCCTTTCGTGATCCCGGTTTCCTGGGCGACCCGTGACTCGATGTCCTCCATGAATACCGAACGGCCGCGCACCTTCAAGCTCGACCCCATCCGGCCGAGCACGAAAACCTCACCGCGATACAGGAATCCCGCGTCGCCGGTGTAGAGCCTGCCGTCGGCGATCCGGGTGGACGAACCCGCTGCGGGCTCCCCCGACGCCGAATACCCCAGCGCCACCGAATCGCCGACCACCACCATCTCGCCGAGCGTGCCGTCGGGTAGCTCGCGCCCGTCCTCGTCGACCACCGTGACCGTGGACTCCGGCGTCGAATATCCGAGCCCGGTAATCCAACCAGCACCCTCGACCCGATGGGTGTCGTCGAGCAGTCGCTCGTCCAGGATCGTGACACGGGCGCCGAAGCGCAGATTCGGGTTATCGACGCGCAGGGCGGTGAGGGGGCGGTTGCGTGCGGACGAGGTCACCATCAGTGTCGCCTCCGCGAGCCCGTAGGCCAGCGTGTACGCGTTCGTCGAGAAGCCTTGTCCACCAGCCAGATTCGCAAAGGACTGTAGGTCGGCCACCTCGACGGGCTCGGAACCGACCGCGAGGGTGCGCCATCCGGAGAGGTCGAGTTCGGCGATGTCCTCCGGCGGCACCCGATGCGCCACGTAGCCGAGCGCGAACGACGGTGACGGCGAGTGCTGGGCGTGTGTCATCGCACGCAGCCAGCGAGCGGGGTCGCGGACGAACTGGTCGGGCCGCATCAGGTACAGATCGCCCTGATTGGTCACGGTGGTGAGGAAGGCGCCGACCAGGCCCATGTCGTGATAGAGCGGCAGCCACGAGACCAACGATTCACCGGGCCGCCAGTCGATCAGTGTGGAGATCATCGCGATGTTGTTGGCCAGGTTTCGCCAGCTGACGCGCACACCACGCGGCGTGCCGGTAGAGCCGGAGGTGAACTGCAGCAGCGCGCACTCGTCGGGTTCGCCGAACTCGCGCACCGCGGGCGCGGGGCCCAGGGTCTGAGCATTGATCACCAGGGGTTCGTCGGCGCGCCCCGCCTCGATCGCTGCCCTGCGGACAAGCTGCTCGAACTCCGTCGAGGTCACCACCAGCCGCGGCCGGGCCTGCGCCAAGATCGCCGCGATATGGGCGACGATCTGATCGAGGTCGCCGAACATCGGCGGGGCGACCGGTGTGAAGACTCCGCCGCAGGCCCACACGGCGTAGAACGCGGCGGCGCACGGGAATCCGGTCGGCATGATCACGCAGACGCCGTCGCCGCTGCTCATGCCGTGTTCGCGCATCAGCGCGGCAATGGACCACGTCGTATCGGCGAGGTCGCGGTAGCTGCGATAGGTCCAGCCGTCGGCCTCGTCGGCAAGGTGAATACCGGAGTTCTGCGCGGGTTCGGCAAGCCAATTGCGAACTGCGGCAACATATCTGTCATGTTCCATCGCGGAGATCTCCTTCGGACAGCACCGTAACCGTTCCATTGGTGCCATCGACCCGAATTCGCATACTGGACCGTATTTTCTTCGTGAGGTCCTTGACTTGTACCACGGTTGGCACCCCTAATTCCCGCGCAACGATCGCGACATGTGTAAGGGGGCTACCACGCTCGATCACCAGGGCCGATGCCGAGGGCAACGCGGCCACCCAGCCGGGGTCGGTGCGGTAGGCCACCAGGATGCCACCCGCTACGTCGCGTGGCTCGTCGACCACGATGGCAATGCCCTCGACGACCCCTGAGGCCGACGGTGTCCCCGGCAGCACCGTTCCGACCGTCGCGGCCGGAGTATCGGTGATCGGTACCCAGCCCTGGCCCGCCAGCTCGGCGCGCCCGAAGGCCGAGCCCGTTGTGACGAAGCGCGCCGGTGCGACCAACTCGCCGTCCCTGGCGCGCTGGACTTTTCGCGCGGCGACCAGCTCACGCAGCGGCGCGGTCTCGGCGCCTTCGTAGCAACCGCGCAACTCCTGCACGGTCAGGAAGAACACGTCGCCGAACTCGTCGATGACCGCGCGCGCGACCAGGTCGCGGCCCATCGCTCGAATCATCCGTTTCACCATGCCGAAGGCCCTCGTCCGGCAGAAGCGCAGTCGCTCACGGTGCGCGGCACAGCGAGATACCTTGGCGCGCAACCGTTCATAGATTCGGCGGCGGAGACCGTGCAGGTGGGCGTCGAGATAGTCGTCGGCCTCGGCGCCGCGACTGTGCTGCGCGGTGTCTCCCACGCGCCCGATGGCGCTGCGCAACATGACGAACAGGCTTGCCGGGTCTTCCCGCAGGTCCGGCGTCTCCAGCTTCAGCTCGTCCAGGCTGCGGTAGCCGTAGCGATCGATGTAGGCGTCGACACGGGTCAGAAACTCGGCCCGGTCGGATCCGCGCAGTGCCGGGTAGATCTGCTCCGGCGGAGTCGAATTGACCAACGAGACCAGCTCCGGATCAGCGCGGACGAACTGTGCCAGTTCGGTCATCGCGCGGGCGGGCTCCGCCGATTCGACATCCGCACCGGGGCCGACCACGGCATAAAGGAACCATTCCGGCGCCTTCGGCAGCAGCAGTTTCGTCAGCAGGTACATCAATCCGGTGCAGGTCAACAGGATCGCGTCCAACACCATCAGCGGCCCCCAGCGCTGCACCAGATCTCGGTCCACCGTGCGGTAGGACGCGTAGGCCTGCTTGCCGGACAGGGTCGTGTAATCCATGGCGTCGTACTCGTCGTAGACGCGGTAGAAGTCGGTCATGAACTGCTCGACCATGTCGTCGATGCCGAACAGCCGCCGCAGATAGGTCACCGTGGTGACCGCACGCGAGCGCAGCCGAGCGAATGAGGTGCGGAAAGTGAACGGCCGCAATGTCTTCGCGAGATCGTCGGCCAGCGGTTCGTCGACGCCGAGCGCCGCCTCCAGCACCTTCCTGTTCAGCGGATAGCCGGGCGCGATGCCGACCATCCGATACCAGTGCAGGAGGTTGTAGTAGACCCGGCCGTGAAAATAGCCGAGCAGCACCGGAGTCCAGCGGTCGGTCTGCCGCAGCTGCTCGGCGGGCACCCGCAACGATCTCGCGTAGCCGTGGTAGACCCGGCCGTAGATATCGGCCGCCGTGGTGAACGTCAACGGCGAGGTGATGCCGCTGAAACTCTCGATGATGTTGGAGTTGTCCCAGATCCGCGGCTCGTCGTCGGCGAGGACCTCACCGGCGCCGCGCAGCAGCGCGCCACCGGATCGGGAACCCTCGCGCACCGCGGTGGTGATCGGCCGGGTCTGCAGCAGCCAGATCCCGTCGTCGTCGATCGCCCACTCGATGTCCTGGGGCGCGCCGAGACCGGCCTCCAGCTTACGTCCCAGCTCGGCCACCTCGATGAGCTCGGCGTCCGACAGCGCGGCACGGTCCCGACGCTCCTTGTCGACCTCGCCGACCACGCAACCCTGATCCCCCGCGGGTGTGTAGGACCGCTCTTTTTCCCCCAGCACCGTTTCCAGCACCGCACCGGAGGATTTGTCGATGATCACCGAGTCGGCGTCCACCGCGCCCGACACCAGGCCTTCACCGAGCCCGTACACCGCGCTGATCACCAACTCGTCCGCGGCGCCGGTGATCGGGTTCGCCGTGAACATCACCCCGCTGGCTTGCGCGGCGACCAACTGCTGCAAGACGACGGCCGCGGCGCCGGTTCGGGTCAGTTCGTGCGCGAAGGCGTATCGGATGGATCGTTCCGAGAATGCCGATGCCCAGCACTCCCGCACCCGGGACGTCACCGCATCGACGCCGTTGACGTTCAGGAACGTGTCGAACTGGCCCGCGTAGGAGTGGCCAGGGCCGTCCTCAGCGACCACCGACGAGCGAATCGCGATCGAGCCGCCGCCGAGTTGGTCATAGGCGTCGGTGATCAACGCGAGGACCGTCGGCGGCAACGGCACTGCGGCGATCTCCGCACGCAGTGCCGTTGCCGCGGCCAAGGCCATGTCCGGATCGTCGATGGCAAGAAAGTCCGTCAACGTTCCGGTGAGATCGCCCGCGTGCAGTACCTGCTCGAACGCGTCGGTGCCGAGCACGACCCAATCCGGCACGCGGAAGCCGCCGGTATGCAAACTGTGCAATCCGCGCGCTTTACCGCCCGCCAACGCGGTGATCGTCGCTGTATCGGTCCACGGTCCAAGTACCTGCACGGTATCTCTCCCATCGCCCCCTCGTCACCAGGCCGGAGCGGGTGCTCCGGCACATAGCACGCCGAACAAACAAAGGGGACTGTCTGGATATATCCGAGAATTCACCTCGACGTTAGCCCGCAATCCTGCGGGCCCGCTTGCCAACAGTTGGTCGCAACCCTCGACCCGCCGCTAAGCTTCAGGCTGATTCGGTGGTTCGGTGAGGATGTGATTCGGCGTGGGTTGGACCTTCACCCCGGATGAGTTCGCCCATATTTGGCGAGAAACCGAGGTAGATCGCCATCCCTACCCCATCAGGATCCTCGAAACACCGCGTACGGAGCGCGAGGCCGACGCGCTGCGCGCGCAGCTGAACGAGCGGCTGCCACCCGGCCCCGATCCGGACCTGACCGCATGTCTGCGGATTTTGGCGCAGCCGCACACCCGGATCGTGGCGATCGGCGGGGCCCATAGCCCGGGTACCGAGATCCGACTATTGGCAGGCGCGATCTTCGACCACGCCGTGCTCGCCATGCAGGAGCCCGGCACCAGCTCGGATTTCGGTGGCCGAGTGCGTATTTCGATCGGGCACAGCGCCAAACTCGGCGCGAGGATCGCGGCGCTGCTGCCCAAGACGCCGCCGGGCCGGGAACCCGCGCGCGCGGCGCCCGCCGACACGATTCGCGACGAAGAGACGGTCGCGCGCCAGCCTGCCGTACCGCCGATCCGCAGACTGCTGCTGAAGCCGCATACCGCGGAGGGACACATCCGGATCGAGCCGCGGCTGGATCGGCCGGAACCGGCGCCGCCGATCCACTACACCTGGATCGACGTCAAGGGCGACGGGCGCTACCTGATCAAAGCCGGTCCGACCGTGCATGTTGTGCCCGCATCGGCCGAGCAACTCGCTGCCCAGCTGCAGAAACGTATTCCGGCACAAGCAGGATGACTATCGCCGACGGGTAACTATTACTGACCCGACGCTTGGCTTCCAGTTAGTCTGGGGCGGACCGACCGATCTCAGGGGTGCGCATGACGATCGAGACCAGCCGAGCCGATATCGCCAGGTTCAAGCAGCAGGCGCAGGCAGGAACCGTCAAGTTCGATCCGGCCGCGGCACGGCGCTGTGCCGAGATGTACGACCATCAGGCCGATCGACTGATCTATCTGCAACAACGCCTCGAAGCCGCGTCCGAAGCACAGGGCTTCGGCGGGTTCGTCTCCGCACAGCAGTTGCAGGCCGGGTTCGGCCACAAGGCCCGCGACGCGGCCGCGCTGCTCGACCACTACATCGAGGCCGCCTACCGGATGAAGGAGGCGTTCCTGATCAGCGGCGGCCTGCTGGAAGAGGCCGACGCGGCGAATGCCGCCGCGTTGCGGGCCATCGAAACGAGGGTGCCGCGGTGAGTGAGCGCAGCGAACGAACCATGACGCAGCGCCCTTCAGGCATGGCGGAACCGAGCACCGGTGAGGTGCGGCAATGACTGGTAATGACCCCGACTACATCAGCTCGATGGAGCACTTCGAGTCGATGCGGCACGAGGAGATCTACGCCAAGACCCAGCAGATCGACGCCGCGCAAATTCTTAGCGCCTCGGTCACCTGGCTGGAAGTGGCAGGGACGCTGGCTACTTCGTTCCCGCTGACCCGAGCAAGCTCGGATCGGGTGATGAACTCCATGGAATGGGAGGGCGCCGCGGCCGACGCGGCATATGCCAGCGCCCGCAGCTACGCCGCGTCTGTCGACGAACTCTCCGCCATTATGGGCCAGGTGGGCGCCCGGCTCGGCGGGGTGGCCGCGGCCGCAGAGGCCGTCAAGATCGCGGTGGTTCCCCCAGGCAGTTCAGGCCCGATCGGCGCCATTGCGAAACTGCTCGAGGCGGGCGGCATCATCGACGCGCAGATGGCCCAGGAGGCACTGCGCCAGGAAGCCGTGCTCGCGATGAACATGGTGTACAAACCTGCCTACGGAATGGCGGGCACCAGCGTTCCCGCCCTCCCCGAACCGCCGCGGCTGCCCGGCGCGATCCCGCAGCAAACCGTCCCTGGACAGCAGCCACGGCAGACCCAGCCGGAGTACTCCGATCCCCCACTGCCGCAACAGGATCAGCAGCCGACCAACCCGCCGGTACCGTCCACCCCGAACATCCCCACACCCCCGCCTGTCCAGACACCTCCCGGCACCACCAGTCCGCCCGCGGCTCCGTCGACACCGGAATCACAAGCACCCCAACCTGTTCCGACACCATCGACGCCGCAACCCACCCCCACTCCCCAGCCGACACCGACCACTCCGACACCGTCGGCCCCGCCTGCTCCCGAC